>NZ_JCAUAO010000007.1:0-364608 GCF_059691995.1 Paenibacillus sp. J22P169
TCATTATATCGTTGTCTTGATTCGCTCATGGACAGACACCTCTTAGTTAATAGTTAAGGTTATTATTACTTCTACACTAAGAGACGTCCACTATTAATTCTAAGTGCATTTCTGTCGTTAATTCTTCGGAATTTTCTCGTATTCATCGATTAGATGGATTTCATACAGTAAAAATAAGCTAATACGCCGATTTGTGGAGATATGGGAGAATTAACTACATTTTTTCCATCTAAATTGAGTTTTCAAGCGAAAATCAATAGAATAACTGTATATTTTCCAGTTAATTGGTATCCCTAGCCGGGCCTCGCCCAAATATGCCAACAAGCCAACTCCTGAGCAAACTAGCTACTCGAACAAGCCAACTCCCCAGCAATCATTTCTCCTTATATCGACAAATTAAAGACTTGTCTTTTATATGTCCACTTTCATACAATAGGATAAGATAGTAAGTAACACCTTAGGATTGGAGCGCTGAGTGATGCGTTTTAAAGATGTGTTTTCCATCATCGGCCCCTCGATGATAGGTCCCTCCTCTTCTCATACCGCGGGGGCGATTCGATTAGGCCGCGTTGCAAGGCAGCTCCTTGGCGAACTTCCGCTGAAAGCGGAGATTACGCTATATGGGTCCTTCGCGGATACGTATCGAGGGCATGGCACGGATCTCGCACTGATCGGCGGGATATTGGATTTTGAAACGGATGATCCACGTATTCCTCAAGCGGCTGAAGAAGCGGAAGCGCAAGGCGTAACTATAGCTTTTCATATCAGTAAAGATAAAGCGGATCATCCGAACACGGTGGGAATTGTACTTACCTCAGAATCGAGGAAAGTGAGCATGAAGGGGGCCTCGATCGGTGGAGGCAACGTAGAAATTATCAATGTGGATCAATTTGACGTGAAATTCACTGCGAATTATCCTACATTGGTCATCTCGCATCATGATCGGCCGGGAATGATCGCGGATATCACCACGCTTCTAGGCAGCAACCTTATTAATATTGGATTTATGGATTTGGACCGTAAAGGGCGCAATCGAGAAGCGATGACGGTTATTGAGACCGATGCGTCCATCCCGGATACTTTAGTAGAACAAATTCTACGTCTAAACATGATCACTGACGTTAGAAAAGTTGATCTTGCAGAAAGAGGCGACGAATGAGATTCCGGACATTAAAGCAACTGGCTGAAGTGTGTGCGGCGGAAGGCTTGACGATTGCGGAAGTGATGCTGGCTGATCAAAGTCATGAGTCAGGTAAACCACCGGAGTATGTGTTTGATAAGATGCGTGCTTATTATCAAATCATGAAAGAGGCTGTGGCCAAAGGCCTCACCGAAGACACAACGTCTAGGAGTGGGTTAACGGGGAAGGATGCTCAGCGTGTGGCCAGTTATTTGACAACAACAGAGGCGTCTCTCGGAGAAGAGGCTTGCAAAGCTATGGCCTATGCGCTTGCGGTCTCGGAAGTCAACGCATCGATGGGGCGAATCATTGCTACACCAACAGCAGGCTCTTGCGGGATTATTCCAGGTGTATTCATCAGCTCTCAGCAGCGTTTTGGATGGGATGATGATCATTTGGTCAAAGGGCTGCTATGTGCGGGTGCGATTGGTTATGTGATCGCCAATAATTCCTTCGTTTCTGGTGCAGAGGGTGGATGCCAAGCTGAGGTCGGCTCAGCCATCGGGATGGCGGCTGGAGCGCTTGTCGAGCTGCGCGGCGGCACACCGGAGCAAGCGATGCATGCGGTAGGGCTAGCGCTGAAGAACACATTAGGACTTATCTGTGATCCTGTCGGAGGACTGGTGGAAATCCCGTGCATCGTTCGCAACGGCTTTGGTGCAGTTAACGCCATGGCTGCAGCGGATATGGCATTAGCAGGCGTCAGATCGGTGATCCCTTCCGATGAGGTCGTCCAAGTCATGTACGAGGTGGGCACGGCTATGCCAGAGAAGCATCGGGAAACTGCCAAAGGCGGCTTAGCTCAGACACCGACAGGGCGGAAGATTATGAAGGAATTGAATTTAGGGAAAAAAAGGTAGCCGTGAGGTCTGTGGGAAAATCCGCAGGCTTTTTTGTTTTAACTTCCCTTCATTTCGGTATATAGTAGACATATTGAAGTGGAAAGGAAGAAAATCATGCGCACAACTATGACTACGACAATGACCGATAAACAACAAGGTATCTTTCCAGCTGTCTGTCCCCTGGACTGTCCAGATCAGTGCGGTTTGCTGCTTCATAAAGAAGACGGGAAGATTGTTAAAATAGAAGGAGACCCTGATCACCCCGTGACACAGGGAGCTATTTGTAACAAAGTTCGCAACATGACGGCACGTATTTATGATGATAAAAGGCTGCAGTATCCCATGAAACGTGTCGGCCCCAAAGGGGAAGAGGCCTCTTTCCAACGAATTTCCTGGGATGAAGCATTAGACACTATAACGAGTCGCTGGAAGGAACTGATCGCCTCGGAAGGTCCAGAAGCTATATTGCCTTATAGTTTCTATGGCAATATGGGACGGATTGGGACGGAAGGCATGGATCGTCGCTTCTTCCATCGGATGGGAGCAAGCCGGCTGCTGTACTCGATTTGCGAATCAGCCGGTACCGAGGGCTATAAATACACGATGGGCGGCAGCTATGGGACCGATCCCGAGGATACGGTGAACGCGAAGCTGATCATCATGTGGGGCATCAACGCGGTCAGCACGAATATGCATCAAGTGATGCTGGCTGAGAAAGCCCGCAAACAGGGCGCAAAAATCATCGTCATTGATGCGCATAAGAACCAAACAGGCCGCTGGGCGGACTGGTTCATTCCTATTTTGCCTGGAACGGACGCGGCTCTAGCACTTGGCATGATGCACATTCTATTCGCTGAGAATTTGACGGATGAAGCTTTTCTACAGCAATACACGCTAGGGTATGAGGAGCTTAGATTGCATGTGCAGCAATATGATCCTGCCAGCGTATCTGAGATTACCGGCGTACCTGTAGAGGACATTTATCGCCTTGCTCGTTTATATGGTGAGACTTCACCGTCCTTTATTCGCATAGGGAACGGGATTCAGCACCACGATAACGGCGGCATGTGCGTGCGAACAATCGCTTGCTTACCAGCGTTGACAGGACAATGGCTGCATCAAGGCGGCGGCGCGATCAAAGGAAATGGCGGCCACTTGGAGCATAATATCCCGGCATTGCAGCGGCCGGATTTGCGTTCAAAAGAAGCGCGTCAAATCAATATGAACCTGCTGGGCAGTGCCTTGCTGGAGCTAGAGCCGCCAATTCATGCGCTATACGTGTATAATTCCAACCCTGCGTTGGTCGCGCCCCATGCGAATAAAGTGAAAGAAGGGCTGGAGCGAGAGGATTTATTCACCGTCGTGCATGATCTGTTCCTAACAGAGACAGCCAAGTATGCGGATATTGTGCTGCCAGCGACGTCCTCTTTTGAAAATACAGACTTCTATCGCTCTTATTGGCATCACTATGTGCATCTTCAGCTCCCAGTGATTGAGCCTTACGGCGAGAGTAAAGCGAATGTAGACGTGTTCCGACTGCTTGCGGAGAAGATGGGCTACGAGGATGAAGCGCTGCGGGACAGCGATGAGGACATGGTTCGTCAGGCTTTGAATCATCCTGGAAATCCAGCTTTAGCAGAAATTAACTTCGATGCCTTGTTGAACACGGGATTTATGAAGGCGGAGATTGTCCCCTTATTTCCTGGGAAGTTACGGACACCTAGCGGCAAAATCGAACTGTATTCGGCTGAAATGGCGAGTAAGGGTTATCCTGCACTTCCTACGTATGTACCGCTTGCTGAGGACAGTGATTTGCCTTTTATGTTCATTCCAGCGCCGAATCATAACTTCTTGAATTCAACCTTCGCGCATAACGAGAAGCATGTCCGCATGGAGAAAATGCCGAAGCTGCATATGCATGAAGACGATGCATCGGCGTTAGGCTTGGCCAGCGGCGAACTCGCACGGGTGTGGAACGAGCGCGGCGAGTGTGAGCTGGTCGTGATGGCTAGTCGCGATGTGCAGTCCGGGGTAGTTGTCAGTCAAGGGCTTTGGGCAGATAGCCCAGGAAGCAAGACGCGCGTAAACGTATTGACGCCAGATCGCGTGGCCGATATGGGCGGCGGGGCTACCTTTTTCTCAGGACGGGTAGGCGTGGAAAAATTGAAATGATCTTGAACCCTTGGGCGGAAGATGGCATAGGGTACATCAGGAGATGATGACTTATGCCCATTCAGCAAAAAGCTTACGCCTTAATCGGGAGGCCAGTAGGCATATCCCTGATGGATGGTACCGGCGTTTCTGGTATTCTGTGCAGTGTACAAGGTGGATCGATCTATGTCATTGAGTATTTATACCATACGCAATTTGCTACCAAACATTATACGTTCAATCAAGTGAGAGATATTTTACCGTACCCGCAATGCCCGCAGCCGTATCCGCCTGTGTATACAACGCAGCCTTTGTACTAATATGAAGTTTACCTATGAAGCCGGCCCTTTAGGGTCGGTTTTTTGTGTTAAATCCTAATTTAGTCACTCCCTAACCTAAATAAATGACAATTCAATTGAGCGGAAAGCATGTATCATCATCTTTGTATACGCTTACAATTTAGGATGATAGGAGTTTTGCTATAATGAAATTTCATTTATTTAAAAGTAAGATAAGCATTATGTTGATTTTTTCAATAATATTGTCTTTGCTCCTTCCGGTAGCTGGGATGGCGGCGGATGTTGAGGTTGTTGTCAATACGCTTCCTCCGTCTGCTGATGCAGCAATCCAGTGGAAGAGCGGAGATACCGCTACACCAACGCTGGCAGATACCAACTATGATAAAAAGAATGGATCCACGGATGGGCTATTTAGTATCTCCTCAACGAGTACGCAAAAGAAACAAATGTATATGAAGTTTGATGTGGCAACGGCTTCAGATCCGAGCTATACATATACATTGCAAGTATCAGCTAAATTAGGTAGCAATCTTACCACAGCAGATTTGCAGGTTTTCGGCCTAACCGATAATTCCTGGCAAGAAAGCACGTTTACTTGGAACAATGCGACTGTCCTTCAAAAAGATCTATCGCAAATGGAGCGAGTAGGTCAATTCACGATCACAACGTTAAATGGTGCCAAACCGATTTATCACGATATCGATGTCTCCGATTATGTGAGACGTCATTTAGCGGATGGAGTGGTGACATTTGTAGTCGCGGATTCGTTGTTAACAGGGAAATCCGTTAACTTCTATTCGAAAGACAATACGTCCGTTTCTAATCCAGAAACGCAGCTTCTTGTTAAACGTATCGTACAAAGCGACAGCACCCCGCCTCAATGGCCTGCAGATGCTGCACTAAAGTCAATTAATCTTGGAACTGATTTTGTTCAACTTGCTTGGCCAGCGGCAACCGATGATAGCTCGGTAGCTAGTTATCAGATCTATCAAAATGATGGACTTGCAGCATCCGTTTTGGGTAGTACGACTTATACAGCTCAAGGCTTGTCTCCGAATGCCAATGTAACATATGCGGTCTATGCGGTAGACATTGCTGGAAATGTGTCCAATGTGCCGTTGACTTACCAGACAACGACGCTGTCAGCACCGGTTTCGCCGATTCCAGTCGTTGAAGTTAACGCGAGCAGCAGCGACGGAAATGTAGAAAGCAACACCTTAGATAATAACTTATTTAGTCGTTGGTCAGCCTCTGGTGACGGTCAGTATGTGATGTTTGATCTAGGTGAAACGAAGCGAATTGGCTATGTAGGAATTGCTTTTTATAAAGGAGATCTCCGCTCTACTCGGATAGATATTGAAACCTCAATTGATGCTATAGCATGGACAAATGTATTTAGTGGAAGCAGTCGCGCGACCACAGCGAATATGCAAGCTTTTGATATCCCCGATACAGATGCCCGTTTCGTGCGGATTGTTGGGCATGGAAATTCAGATGGCAGCACGTTTACGAGCTTAACCGATGTTATGATCTACGCACCTTATGTAACGGGCGATACGCCAGTTGCTATTGTTCCGAATATTACACCAACACCTCCTGCGGGTACAGTTCCATTCACGAAAGCAGGATTAACGAATCCAGATGGCACTGCGCATGCGCTTCATACGCCGAATCCTGTCACAGGTGCAACGATAGATGTAACCAGTTATGGTGCGGATCTTGCTGATAATGCGAATGATGACCGTGTTGCGATTCAGAATGCCATTAATGCTGCTTCACCAGGGGATGAAGTCTATTTGCCGAATGGCGTGTATAACCTCATCACTTCGCCTGATGGCTTTGTTAATTTGAAGCTGAAGTCCGGCGTGAATGTACGCGGTGAAAGTGAAGCTGGCACCATATTAAAGTCGAGCATCGATGATATTAAAAATAGTTCTGTTGTAAAATCATCGAGTCAACACGATATTAAGGTTTCTAACTTGACGATCACATCTACTTGGAATCGCAACTTTTCGTTAGAACATGCGACGAACAATCCCGATGCAGGTGGTCCTGACAGCAGTATTGCTGTAGCTAACTATGGCGAGATCCCGTCCTATAACGTGACGATTGATCATGTAACCGTGGAACGTTTTAGACGGATGGCAATCCGTATTGAGAACAGTCACGATGTGATCGTACGCCATAGTACCTTCCGTAATGCAACAGATCTTGGAGGAGGTGGAGCAGGTTACGGGACCTCTATTCAAGGGATGCCGAAGGTAGACAGACTTGGTTTCGATAATGATACGTATTGGAATGTTGTGGAAGACTCCATATTTGAAGGCCCTTATTTACGCCATGGTTCCCTTATTCAGAATGTGGCACACAATAACGTTCTGCGAAACAATCACTATATCAATACCAAATTAGACTCCATCGACCTCCACGGTGAGTTGGAATACTTGAATGAAGTATATGGTAATACCATCGAGAATATTTTGACTGGTGGTGGTATAGGACTAGGCAATACAGGAGGGACAGCTCCCTCTAACCATAGTAAATCCGGCCCTAAAAACCATATTCATGACAATGTGATCAGTAATTCGCGAGAAGGCATTGTTGTCACAATGGGTACACCGGATACGTTAATTGAGAACAACATCATTGAAAATACGACTTCCGTTGAGAATGCGGTAGGTATCAATATTTTGAATGGACCAGGCACCCGTATTGTAAATAACATCGTTCGAAATAATACGGCGACCAATTACTGGGGTATCTTACTCGAACATGATAGAGGAGACCAGAATGCTAACTTTATCGGAGCAGGTGACCCTAAGAATGTACAAATTGAAGGAAATGTGATTACTGGTAATACAAATGGGATTCAATTACAAGCTGGCGACAACATTCTGGTAAGTAAGAATCACTTAAACAATATTGGTACAAATTACGATAGGGCTGCTGCCGTTACGGCAACGGAGGTATGGCCTTCGACGGACAGCACGTTAAATGGTTTGAGCATTAGCGCAGGTACTTTAAGCCCTACATTTGATTCAGGAGTGACGGAATATGTGTCTTCCGTACCGAAAACAACATCTGAGCTTATCCTTACACCAACAACAGGGAGCGGCGAGGCGACTTTGACTGTAAACGGTGCTCCCCTGGTTAGCGGATCACCTTCCAATGCCATTCATTTAAACGTGGGTGAAAATGTCATTATAATTGTAGTTACTGCAGAAGATATGTCGACGAAGACCTATCGTCTAGTGGTAACACGTTTACTCTCTGATAATGCGAATCTAAGTAGCCTAGTCATAAGCTCGGGAACGTTTGTATTTGATCCTATGCTAACAACTCAAACTGCTAATGTATCAACTGGAAATTCTAAAATCCTAGTAACACCTTCCACATCAGATAGCACGGCTACTGTGACCGTAGACGGAGAAACAGTTGTAAGCGGCTCTCCTTCTAAAACAATCAAATTGCATCCAGGTGCAAATGAGATTGCTATTGTCGTTACCGCAGAAGATTCGTCAGTGAAGACTTATCACTTGCAGGTAGTCCGGGGTAAGGACTAAGACAAGGATTAATAAGATTGAAAAAGGCTTCGTTCACTCTCAGCAAATTGCTGGGAATGACGAAGCCTTTCTCTTTATTAACGGTTATCGATCTTCTCTGGATATAGATCATGATTCATCAAGCGATGCTCAGCCATAGCCTCGTACTTCGTACCCGGTTGGCCCCAGTTGCAGTACGGGTCAATGGAGATGCCGCCGCGAGGTGTGAACTTGCCCCATACCTCGATATAACGCGGATCCATCAAAGCGATGAGATCATTCATAATAATATTGACACAATCCTCGTGGAAATCACCGTGATTGCGGAAGCTGAATAGATAGAGCTTCAAGGATTTGCTCTCGACCATTTTGACCGTTGGAATGTACGAAATGTAGAGTGTGGCGAAATCCGGCTGTCCTGTTACAGGACAAAGGCTAGTGAACTCAGGGAAGTTAAATTTGACGAAATAAGCCCGGTCCGGGTGTTTATTATCAAATGCTTCTAAGAGTGTAGGGTCATAATTGAACACATACTTCGTGCCTTGATTACCTAAAAGGGTAATTTCTTTTAAATCTTCATTGCTTCTGCCTGCCATGGGTAAATCCTCATTTCATAGTTTTTTAGAGAGGGAGTTTGCGAACCTCTTCTATAAGCAGATAGGTCCGTAGGTCCGCTCATAGAGGTGACTACCTATTTCTAAAAAAATGTATCATACTTCAGAGGAAAAAGCATCTTTCAGACGAGTGGCAATTATTACAGTTCAGTGGACTTTTGATATGAAAAAGGGGTTGTTCCATAAGTAGATGAAACTACTTCGGAAACAGCCCCTTACGATCTTCTATGTAATTAGATTAAGCCAATAATTTCAAAAACTCACGCATAAAGCCTGGCAAATCCGGCCACGCATGACCGCTGACGAGCTTCCCATCGACATGAAGCGTATCTGTTGTATATGTCGCACCAAGCGCTTCAACATCCAAGCGGCACGCGTTATACGCCGTCATCGTGCGGCCTTCAAAGAGGGAGCTGTCTTTCAGTGCGGCGAATACTTGCGCGCCATGGCAGATGGAGCCGATAGGCTTATCTGCTTCAAGGAAATGACGAAGGATGCGAGGAACATCCTCATTCGAACGAATATACTCCGGGGCTCTGCCGCCAGGAATGATGAGTCCATCAAACTGACTAGGATCTACATCAGCGAAAGCAACGTGTGAGGGGAGAAGATGTCCAGGCTTTTCGGTATATGTCTCCCAGTCTTCCACGAAGTCATGAACGACCGTGCGAAGCACTTTCTTAGTAGGTGAAGCAAGAACAGCCTCATAGCCCGCCTCTAGCACACGGAAATACGGATAGTACACTTCCAACACTTCTACAGCATCACCAGTTAGAAATAAGATCCTTTTGGACACGAGATCACTCCTTGGAAATAGATGGTAATTCAACTTTAATTATGAACAAACCTGGTTTTCTTGTAAACGGGGTGAAATTGAAAAGCATTGTCGAAGTGGATCAAGCATAATGCTATAATAGAAAAATAATGTCGAAAGCGTGGGGAATAGTTGAACTATGAAAGCATATTTGGAACTGCTTAAAGATGTATTAGATCAAGGTGTAGAGAAGGGGGATCGCACGGGGACAGGTACGATTTCAGTATTTGGTCGTCAGATGCGAATCAACCTGCAAGAAGGCTTCCCTCTTTTAACAACGAAGAAGCTGCACATCAAATCTATTGTTCATGAACTATTGTGGTTCTTGAGCGGCAGCACGAATGTCCAATATTTACGCGACAACGGTGTTACGATCTGGGATGAGTGGGCTGACGAAAATGGAAATCTTGGCCGCGTGTATGGCGCTCAGTGGCGTACATGGCTTGCACCGAACGGGCAGGTTATCGATCAAATTGAGAAGCTGATTCACCAAATCAAGACGAATCCCGATTCACGCAGACACTTGGTCAGCGCATGGAACCCTGCAGAAGTAGATCATATGGCGTTGCCGCCTTGTCATTATGCGTTTCAATTTTATGTAGCAAATGGCCGGTTATCGTGTATGTTCCAAATGAGATCTGTCGATACGTTCCTAGGTTTGCCGTTTAATCTGGCCTCCTATGCCCTATTAACCCATATGATTGCTCAACAGTGCGATCTGGAGGTCGGGGATCTGATCTGGAACGGCGGCGATGTGCACATTTATCAGAATCATGTTGAACAAGTGAATAAACAGTTAGTGAGAGAGCCACAAGAGCTGCCAACGCTTCATATCAAAAGGAAGCCAGCTTCCATCTTTGAATACCAATTCGATGATTTTGAATTTCTTAACTACACACCACTACCAGGCATCAAGGCGCCGATTGCAATTTAAGGAAGCTGTTGTAACGAAAGGAGTGTTCGCTGCATGAGTATCTCATTTATATTCGCCATGGATCGTAACCGGGCAATTGGCGTCAATAATAAGCTGCCTTGGCACTTGCCAGGAGATCTGAAGTTTTTCAAATCAGTAACGATGGGGCATCCCATCCTAATGGGGCGCAAAACGTACGAATCCATCGGCAAGCCGCTTCCCGGAAGACGCAACATCATTCTCACGCAAAATACTGCGTACCAGGCAGAAGGCTGCGAAATCTTTCATTCGGTAGCCGAAGCGATCGAAGCGTTTCGTGACCAAGAGCTATTCGTGATCGGCGGTGCAGAAATCTTTAATCTTTTTGCCGCCAGCGTGTCTCGCATGTACATCACTTACATCGAAGAAGAGTTCGAAGCCGACACATTTATGTCTGACCTCGATTTGTCCGATTGGACCTTGGTGTCGAGTGAGCAAGGCGAGCGCAACGAGAAAAATCCGTATGAGTACTATTTCCGGATTTACGAGCGGAACTAGTTCATCTGCCAAAAAAAGCCCTGAGCACTCCCACTGTTTCTCACAGATGGGAGCTCAGGGCTTTTTGATTGTTTAGCAACAAATACGGTTCCACTGGATAAATCCAATAGTCGATGAAACCGACTAACTCGAGTGCGTCAATGGCAATTGGGTTGGAGTTAGTGGAAAAAGAGTAGATTAAACTGTAAAAGCCCCCAGTAGTTACTCTGTCCGAAACAGACTAACCACTGGGGGCTTTCATTTATGAAGAAGCTTCACTTACATTATCTGCGTTTTCTAACCAAGGATACGATCAACGCTAACGCGCCAAGCACTACGCCAGCAATGGAGAGATATAGCGCCGTGTTCGATTCCGAGCTACCCCCAGCTGATGCGGTCCCAGCTGTTACATTCCCATGGCTATCTGTCGTTGCACCAGCAGCTGCTTTAGCTTTAATAGTTGTGACCGAAGCAGGCTTGTCGGAGCCATTCGCCCCTACCCATTCCACGACAGTGCCATCCTTGTAAGTTTGGTAGGCTTTCCAGATGATTTGAGTAGCTGTATCAGCCACTTTACCCTGCATGCTGAAATCACCGAATTCAGTTGCTCCTAGTCCATCACCTGTTGCTGTCCAAGTAACGCCAGTAATTTTCCCGGCAGCGTCCTTGGCAATGTCGTACTTCCAACCCGCTTTAGGTTCAAAACGCGAAACAGCTACAGAATCAAGGGGGAATTTGACCTCGACTTTAACAGTAGCACTTTCCTTCTCGGAAGGTACACGTACGGTGAAAACTTCATAGCTGCCTTGCGTAGCTTCTTTCGGATATACAACGACGTGAGCACTGGCTATTCCAACAAGAAGCATGGATGCGATCATCATCGAGCTTACGGTTAACATGAACTTTTTAAACATGGAATACTATTCCCCTTTCGATATCAACTCTTACCATGTTGTCCATGTTACCTGATCGACAAGCATAAGAGTATGACTCGACTGGGCTATTTTTTCGACTAGTTTTGTCCTTTTCGTGTCAGCCCATGCTTGATAGCAAAAGCGGTGAGCTGCACGCGATTCTCTAAGGAGAGCTTCACGAGAATATTTTTCATGTGATTTTTCACGGTATGCTCGGAGATAAGCAGCTTTTCGGCAATCACGCGATTATTATCCCCTTGTGCGACATAGGCGGTAATTTCTTGTTCACGTGAAGTGAGCATATGAGGACTTGGGCCTTCCGTGTGTGCGCCTACTGGAGAACGAAAGCGTCCGAATAGCTTGTCCGCCATCCCTCGAGCCACCTCTGAATTATCGTCAAGCAGAGCACGCAGATAGTTCAGCCATTCATCGGGATCCATATTTTTGAGCAAATACCCTTGGGCACCGAATTGCAATGCCGTGAAGAGATCGGCAACATCATCCGAAACCGTGAGCATAACGATGCGTATCCCGCCATAGGCTTGTTTAATGTGCCGAGTTGCTTGGAGTCCGTCCATCGGCGACATATGGATATCCATTAAAACGACATCTGGAGCTAACTCCCCACAAAGGCGAATCGCCTCTTCGCCGCTGCTGGCTTCTCCGACGATGAAGAAATCTGGGCATGGCGCCAGCATGCTTTGTATCGCTTTGCGTGCTAGGGGATGATCATCAACAATCAGAACGCGAAATGGCATCTGTTCAGTCATCAGCTATTCACCTTCCTTTCGACTTGTACGATCAATTCCGTGCCGCAGCCTTTCTCACTCAGAAGCTCCAGAGTAGCCCCAAGCTCGGAAGCGCGTTTTTGCATGAGGTCGATGCCGTAGGTCGTGCTTTTTTCCTTATTTTCAACTTTCTCCGATCCGAGCTGCATCCCACATCCATTGTCCGTGATATGTAGTCTCCAGTGATCAGGTGCAGCTTCCAAATGAAAAGTAGCATCTGTCGCCATGGAATGTTTACGAATGTTCGTAAAAGCCTCCTGCATGATACCGAATAATTGAACTTCTTCACTTGGAGAGAAGCTGTGTTCTTCGATTTCCACGGTTTCCTTAAGATAAATGCCTGTTACCAACCGCCAGTTCTCTAAGTAGGTATGAATGCGTTGCCCAAAGGAAGTGCCTTCTTCTGGCGGGGTTCTCAGATTAAAAATAGCCTGCCGCAGCGAATTGTCGATCTCGGAAACAGCGGCTTTCGCTTCTTCGATGTCCCCTTGCCGTAGTTTTACATTAAGGAAGAAAAGCGTTTGTGCCAAATCATCATGTAATTCTCGAGCCAACCGCTCGCGCTCTTCAAAAACCGCCCTACGGGCTTCACTGTGCAGAATTTTCTCATTACTGCGTTCAATGCTGCCAAACATCCAGGAAGCGAAGAGGTACGACAAGAATAACGTAATCACCGTAATCGTAAAATTGCCGGCCTCCATCGTTAAATAGCGAAGTAAATATTCATGGCGGATATATTCAAAACCACCGATAATAAACACGGGCACCAGCACCGTAAAAAGCTTATATTTACGCATAGACATGCAGGGAATCAGCTCCTTTTCGAAATAAAGTAGGATTGGAACGGTTTCTATTATATCAGATCTGATTTAGAATTCTTCACAAATAATCGGATGGGTACTTCTCAATTCATGCACACGTGTGCTACATTATTAGTAAATCGTAACACGGATGAGAAGGGTGTGGTTGAATTACTATGTGGAAATCATTGCTTCAGGAGAGAAAAAATTGGGCCGGATACGTTGGCTTTATTATCCTCCTTCACGTACTGGGGTTGATCGGTTTATACACCGTTGCCAAATCATCTCCTGCATTCTGGGGAATTGGGCTATTGGCTTACACATTAGGGATGCGTCATGCGTTCGACGTTGATCATATTGCGGCTATCGATAATACGGTACGGAAGCTTGTTCAACAAAAGAAAAATCCGCTTGGTGTTGGCTTTTACTTTTCATTGGGCCACTCGTCTGTCGTGTTCGTCATGGCGATTGTGACCGCATTCTCGGTACAATGGGCTGCCCGCGAGCTTCCTTGGATGCAGCGTTTCGGCGGTGTGATCGGGGCTTCTGTTTCAGGACTTTTCCTCGTCATTATTGGTGTCATTAATTTATTGATTCTAATTAGCTTGTACAAAATGTTTCTGAAGTTTCGCGGCGGCAAGTACGACAACAACGAGTTTGAAGAGCTATTAGAGTCACGCGGGTTTATTACACGATTGATTAAGCCGCTGTTTTCGTTCATCACCAAAAGCTGGCATGTCTATCCGTTAGGCTTTCTCTTCGGTTTAGGTTTTGACACCGCAAGTGAAATCGCCTTATTGGCCATATCTGCTCACGCGGCGAAAGATGCGATCCCGTTTATCGGTGTCATCTCACTTCCGCTTTTGTTCGCGGCTGGGATGAGCCTATTCGATACGGCAGATGGCATGTTCATGACGAAAGCGTACAAATGGGCATTTCATACGCCGGTGCGCAAGCTTTACTACAATTTGACGGTAACGGCACTCGCGGTGGTTGCGGCATTAATTATTGGTGTGATCGAGCTCGGACAGGTGCTTTCCGAAGAATTCAGTATGGAAGGAACGTTCTGGACGTGGCTGCAAGAGATTGATTTTGGTACGTTAGGCTTTATTCTGGTTGGGATGTTCGTCATCGCGTGGATCGTTTCGATTGCCGTCTGGAGAGGCATGAAGATCGAGGAGCGTTGGGGCGCTAAGTACAATCCATAGAAGACATGGGGCCTCTGCGCATGCGCATGGGGTCATTTTTTGTGCATGGTGAACAATGGAATATGAATTTTTTCTAAAGGTAATGATAGAAAAAAGGATTTTCCCACTATTCGTTGAAAGTAGTCTGTCGAGCACTTCGAAATTGTGTAAAAGAAAGTAGGACGAATATGATTGAGTTTAAGCATCTTTCTAAAGTTTATCCAAATGGTACTGTTGGTTTAAATGACATTAACCTTACCATACACCCAGGGGAGTTTGTAGTTATTGTAGGTTTATCAGGGGCTGGGAAGTCTACGCTGCTTCGTTCGATCAATCGTCTGCATGAGACTACAAGCGGTGAAATTCTAATCGATGGGAAATCCATTACCAAAGCGAACGGCGCTCAACTGCGTCGGATGCGTAGAGATATCGGGATGATTTTCCAAACCTTTAATCTAGTCAAAAGATCCACAGTTATTCGTAACGTTCTTTCCGGTCGCGTTGGCTACCATTCCACACTTCGCACGATGTTTGGTTTGTTCCCTAAAGCGGACCTTGAGCTATCGCTCAAAGCACTGGAGCGGGTTAACATTCGTGAAAAAGCATATTCGCGCGCAGACGAATTGTCCGGCGGTCAACAGCAGCGTGTTTCCATCGCAAGAGCGCTTGCACAGGAAGCCAAAATCATCCTCGCGGATGAGCCGGTTGCCTCACTGGATCCGCTCACAACCCGTCAGGTTATGGATGACCTGAAGCGGATTAACAAAGACCTTGGCATTACAACCGTCGTCAACCTTCACTTCATTGACTTGGCTCGCGAGTACGCAACACGTATTATCGGACTTCGTGCAGGTAAGGTCGTGTATGATGGACCTGTTGCGGATGCGACGGACGATGTGTTCTCCGAGATCTACGGCCGCGCCATCAAGAAAGATGAGCTGCTGGGGGTGCAGGAGGGATGAGTGTAGCAACCGTCAAAAAGCCTCCACGCACGAAGTTTTACATGATTATTGCGATCATGGTGCTATTCTTGATCGGCAGCATTTATCAGACAGATGCGACGCTGACTAGATTAGCTACGGGTACGCCGGAGATTTTGAAATTCATCGCAGAAATGTTTCCGCCAGACTGGCTATTCTTCGCAGACATTTGGAAGCCGATGGCTCAAACCATACAAATGTCCATCCTGGGTACGATTATTGGAGCACTATTCGCGTTCCCAATGGCGCTGTTGGCTGCTCGTAACGTAACATCGTCACCATGGTTGTCCTATCCAGCTCGTTTTATTATGAATTTTGTTCGTACCATTCCTGATTTGCTCTATGCAGCCTTATTTGCCGTATTAGTAGGCTTTGGTCCAACAGCAGGTACGTTAGCGCTAATTTTCTTTACCTTTGGTATTATTTCAAAGCTTTCATATGAGTCAACGGAAGCCATCGATCCTGGTCCGCTAGAAGCGATGACGGCAGTTGGAGCTAATAAATTGAAACTGATCCGTTTCGGTGTTCTTCCACAAGTTGCTCCTACTTACTTGGCGCATTTTCTGTACACGTTTGAAGTGAGTATTCGTGCTTCCGCAATCCTTGGATTAGTTGGCGCGGGTGGTATCGGCTTATTGCTCAAAAATACACTCGATCTGTTCCGCTATGATCAGTCTTGTGCCATTGTTATTTATACGTTGCTGATCGTCGTCATCATTGATTTGGTGAGCACACGATTCCGTACGTATTTGCTAAAAGGCAGTGCTAAGCCGATGTCTGAAACACAAGCCAATACGTATAAAATTATTGGCGTAGTGGCTGTTATCGGTCTCCTTGTATGGGCGTTAACTGGCTTGGAATTAACAGGTTTCCAACCAACCACTTGGATTCTTACAAAAGCGATGATCAGTGGTTTATTCCACCCAGACTGGGCATATGTCTATATTCCTGAAGGGGAAGATTTACTTCGTTCCCTGCTTGAAACCTTGTCGATTTCTTATTTAGGAAACTTCGTATCAGCGATTGTCTGTCTGCCTTTTGCTTTCTGGGCCGCGGCGAATATGAGTCGATATCGTGCTGTTTCTGGCACAGGGAAATTGTTCCTTAGTGTCGTTCGGACGATCCCTGAGATCATTATGGCGCTCATCTTTATTAAAGCAGTTGGACCGAACGCCTACGCGGGCGTAATGGCGCTTGGATTGCATTCTGTAGGGATGTTGGGCAAACTGTATGCCGAGGCCATTGAGAACATGGATATGGGGCCTACAGAGGCTATGACGGCTGTTGGAGCGAACTTCTGGCAGCGGATGTCCTTCGCGGTAATTCCACAGGTCATACCGGATTTCATTTCATACACGCTGTACCGTTTTGAAATCAATGTCCGTTCGGCGACCTTGCTTGGAGTCATTGGTGCTGGAGGGATCGGGACACCGTTGATCTTCGCATTGAATGCCCGGCAGTGGCCGCGTGTAGGGATTATCTTGATTGGTATTATCGTCACCGTATCGATCATTGACTATATCTCGGGAACACTACGGAAACGAATCGTTTAAATACGAGCTAGTAGTTACAAATAAAAGGCAGCTCCTGAAGGTTATAACCTTCAAGAACTGCCTTTTATTCATGCAAGAGTCAAACTGACTTGCTATTCCCACCATGAGCTACCAAGTGAAGAACACGAGGCTCACGAAAACGATGAGAAGCTTGAGAGATCGGTTCGTCGGGCCCTAAGATTTCAATTTGGTCAATTAACGTGATTGGGATCATAATGTTGTTTATTTTTAAAAGCTGAAATTCTGGGTAATACTGCGAAATGATGCCGTGTACTTCATCGGTGCCGCACCGAATAATGACTTCTGTCTTACGCATGATCAGCATTTCGTACATCCTGTTATTCACCCCACTATGAATTATGACACGACCAGCTTAGTAAACGTTCCATAGAAAAAGTAAAAAATAATCTTGGACGGGCGTGCCACATTCATAATATGCAAGGAAAGTCTGGTATAGAATGTAAAATTAGAAGGAAAAAACCACCGCGTCATGGAAGCAAGGCTCATGCTGCGGTGGTTTGTTTTGTGTGGCGTATAATCTTAATTCAAATTATTTCAAGCCCATTGCTTTGTTAGCTTCACGAACGATGTTGAATTTATCATCAGTTGTAGCAACATAACCTTGGTGTGTGTATACATCGATAATTACTTTCTTACCTTCTGGATCGTTACCAATTGCGATGAAAGCATCTTGAATTTTCTTCTTCCAAGCTGCATCCATATCGGAACGAACTGCGATTGTATCGTTAGGGATTTTATCGGAGTAAGAAAGAACTTTGGTTTGTTTGAAGATTTCTGGGTAATCTTTAAGCATGTTAGTACGGATATCTTGGAACACGCCTACTGCATCAACTTGGCCGTTAAGAAGTGCGATAACAGCTTTGTCATGTCCTTGGAATTGAACGCCAGTTACATCTTTCACTGGATCAACACCAGCTTGCTTTAATACAAGACCTGGGTAAACGTAACCAGCTGCGGAAGTAACACCTTGCCAGCCCATTTTCTTACCCTTCAAATCAGCAACGGATTTAATTGGTGAATCGGCTTTAACAAGAATTTCGGATTTATAGAAATCAACAAGCTCTTTCGTTGGTTGACCCGTTGCATCATCAACGCCAAAACGTTGTGCTTGTACAAGTAGATCAGCAGCTTTGCGGTTATCGTGGGCAACAACATAGTTACTTGGTGGCAAGAATCCAACATCAACTTGTTTGGAAGACATTGCTTCGATAACGACGTTGTAATCTGTGGAAACGGAAACCTTAACTGGGATTCCTAGTTTATCTCCAAGCAATTTTTCAAGCGGCTTAGCTTTTGCTTCAAGTGTCTCTGCATTTTGGGAAGGTACGAATTGTACTTTAAGCTCTTTAGGAATGAAACCTGCAGCTGCTGCTGGAGTAGCCGTTGCCGCCGCTGTTGCTGCTGCAGTAGCTGAAGCAGATGGTTTTGTTTCTTCTTTTTTCGCGCAGCCTACAAGTGCACCTGCAGCTACAACCATGGACAAGCTAAGTACTGTTAATTTTTTCATGTTTTTTTTGACCTCCGTTTAAATATTTACTTTTTATCTATGTTGTACTATAACATTATCATAAGAGATATGGAAGATAGTGTGAAGTATTTGTTAAACTGACAATTGATATGTAAAACTTTACAATAAAATGCAATGGAGTGAATCGCTTGACGCAGACAGGGCAAGGCTTAAGAAGACATATTACGATTTTAGAAACGAGCGACCTCCATGGGAATATGCTTCCCATTCATTACGCAAATAATCATCCCAATGATGTGGGATTATCGAAAATCGCTACCTTAATTGCACAGGAACGTGCTAAGGAAGCGCATGTGATTGTGTTGGATAATGGAGACCTGATTCAAGGTACGCCACTAGCCTATCACCATGCGCGTTTGGATAATGAACCTATGAATCCCATGGTGCTGGGTCTGAACTATTTGAAATATGATGGGGCAGTACTAGGGAATCATGAGTTCAATTATGGTATGAACGTACTTCAGAAAGCAGTTCGGGAATCTAAGTTCCCTTGGTTATGTGCCAATATTGTGAATGATGAGACGGGAGAGCCTTTCTTTGGCAAGCCCTATCTAATTAAGCATTACCCGGATGGCGTGCGTGTAGGGATTCTTGGATTAACAACCCCCTATATTCCGAATTGGGAGGACCCGAAACATATAGTAGGCTTACGTTTTGAAGATCCTATTGCAGCAGCTCGTACATGGATACAATTCCTCAAGGAGCAGGAACATGTAGATGTCGTTGTTGTTTCCTACCATGGTGGATTCGAAAGAGATATAGCAACTGGAGAGCCTACAGAGCCGTTAACAGGCGAGAATCAAGGGTATCAGCTATGTATGGAAGTAGAGGGGATCGACGTTCTACTTACAGGTCATCAGCATCGAAGTATTGCTGGCTCCCAAATTAACGGTGTAACCATCGTACAACCAGGCTCGGCAGGTGTTACGCTTGGGAAGGTAGACATCGTGCTAGAGCAGGTAGAAGGAAAGTGGCGTATTGTTTCCAAGCAATCAGAGCTTCTATCAGTAGCGAATGTGGAGCAAGACACGGTTTTGTTGGAGCAGATCAGCTCTTACGAGGCGAAGACACAGCTATGGCTGGATCAACCAATCGGGAAGCTTACCGGGGACATGCTCGTGAAAGATCCTATGCAGATTCGTACGGAAGACAATGCACTGATTGAGTTTATTAACAAAGTCCAGATGGAGTTGTCTGGTGCTCAGATATCAAACACGGCATTGTTCGATAACATTTCTCCAGGGTTTCCTTCGGATATTACCATGCGGGATATTGTGTCCAACTATATTTACCCGAACACGCTGAAGGTCATTCGAATCTCAGGTCAAGATATTAAGGATGCCTTGGAGCAGTCTGCAGAGTATTTTGAATTGGCCGAAAATGGCGATCTTCAAGTAAGCAAAGCGTTCATGGAACCAAAGCCTGCTCATTACAACTATGATATGTGGGAAGGAATCTCCTACACGTTAAACATTTCCCGTCCTGTTGGGAGTCGGGTTGTACAGCTGGATTTTAAAGGGGAACCAATAGATTTTGAGGCCTCTTTCGAAGTGGTCATGAACAATTATCGGGCTGCTGGCGGAGGCAATTACGCAATGTTCCAGAATAAGCCGGTTGTTAAGGATATCCCAACGGATGTAGCAGAGCTTCTAGCAGGTTATATTATGGAGCGAGGTACCATCGAGGCAAGTGTAAACCAGAATTGGAAAGTGATTTGGACGTAGATCGTGCTTCCATGAAAAGAGCCTTACAATAGCAAGAGAATCGTCGTGTTCTCAGCTTTTGTAAGGCTTTTTTGGTTGTGTGAAGATTATTTCTCGCGAATATAGGCTCGATCACCCGTTCGAGGGTTGTAGTAGACTCGATAGGTGAATCCGTCTTTGGGATCAATGAAGACCTCAGATGTATATAGAAAGCCGTTTGGAGGCGACTGGGGTGTCGCGGCACCCTCTGTTTTGTATCGTTTGTCGTAAACTAGATAACCTAGAAGAAGTAAAATTAGGAAGCCAACAATCCATAAGCCGTATATGAGCAAAATTGAGAAGTTCCCGCTCATAGCCTTCGCGTCCGAACGGCAGTGCCATACGCGACGATTTCGCTCATATTTTGACCAATATCCCCGCTATCAAACCGCATCATGACGATGGCGTCCGCACCCATGGCAGCTGCATTCTTGACCAGTCGATCCATGGCTTGCCTGCGGCCGTCTTCTACCATTTGCGTATATTGCGTGACTTCTCCGCCAATTAACCCTTTCAGAGAGGCCATAATATCCCCACCAATGCCTCTAGCCCGCACGACGACGCCAAAGGTGCTACCCAAAACTTCCGTAACCTCATAACCGGCAATGTTTTCAGTTGTAACTACAATCATGTCGAATCGCTCCTTTTGAGTTGAAATAGATGCTTTTCTACTGGATAAGGATTGGCTATTATTAACTTAGTACGTTAATCGCATGAGGGGGTTTCAAATTTGAACGCAGTGACAACGATTGAACTATGGCCAGGAGCTACACAAGATAGTCAAGGTGAGAACAATCAAGGCTGCCCGAGCCTAACCTTATATCCAGCAGAAGGGGATGGCTTGCGAGCAGCAGTTATTGTATGTCCTGGTGGAGGGTACGGTACACGTGCCCCTCATGAAGGAGAGCCCATCGCAAAGTGGCTGAATGCCTTAGGCATATCCGCCTATGTGTTGAACTATCGCGTAGCTCCGTATAAACATCCAATTCCTTTGCTTGACGCGCAGCGGGCTATTCGAACCGTGAGACATCATGCTGAGGCATGGGGAGTCGATGCGAACCGCATTGGTATTCTTGGGTTTTCTGCAGGTGGGCATTTGGCCGCAACCGCGGGTACGCACTACGATGCGGGAGATCAAACCTCCTCAGATCCGATTGAACATCATAGCTCTCGTCCTGATCTTATGGTGCTGTGTTATCCAGTCATTTCATTCGGCATTAATGCGCATCAAGGCTCAAGAACGAATCTGATCGGCGTAGATGCTAGTGAAGAGTTAGTCAAAGATTTGAGCAATGAACTTCAAGTAACGACGGATACTCCGCCAACTTTCCTATGGCATACAGCGGATGATGCAGCGGTTTCCGTTGAAAATAGCTTACTTTTTGCTAGTGCGCTTAGCCGTAATAAAATTCCTTTCGACCTACATGTCTTTGAATCAGGACGTCACGGCATTGGAATCGCAGCTGATCATCCAGAAGCGTATGTCTGGCCTGTGGTTTGCGCAAATTGGTTGAAAAAGCAGCGTTTTGCATGACCAATCTTGTCTACGAATGCCATCCGCTTGGAGACTCGGCGATTGTGATTCGACTCGGCTCGGACATTTCGTTAACGAATCTACAAAAGATCAGGCAGGTAGCGAATTACTTAGAAAATAACTGGCAGGAGGGCTTCATTGAGCTAGTCCCCGCCTATACAACCATTACAATTTATTATGATGCTTTCCGCATATATAACTATTCTTCCGAAGCTGTGTTAAAAAGTGGACGATCCCAATGGGCGGCGGCTTGGCATCCTTATGATTATGTCTTGCAACACATCGAACAGTTGCTAGATGTCTATGAGGAGAACGAAGGATTAGCTGGGCAGTTAGGAGCTATCATTAATATTCCTGTTTGCTATGAGGCGGCATATGGACCCGATCTATTGGAAGTAGCGAAATTTCATAAGGTGAGTACAGAGGAAATCGTAACTTGGCATACTTCTCGTGTGTATCCGGTGTACATGATAGGTTTCGCACCTGGTTTTCCATATTTAGGCGGTATGGATGAAAGGCTTACAACACCGCGCAAATCAGTGCCTCGCACACAAATTCCAGCCGGTTCTGTGGGTATTGGCGGCGCGCAAACAGGCATCTATCCTTTTGAAACACCAGGCGGTTGGCAGCTTATCGGTCGAACGCCACTCCGTTTGTTTCGTCCGGACATGGTTCCCCCATCCTTGCTTAAGGTTGGCGATCAAGTGAAATTTGTGGCGATCACATCTGAGGAGTTCAATGCGATAGAAGAAGGGAATGCGAGCAATGAGCTTTGAGGTCATTAAACCGGGTCTTTTATCAACCTTTCAGGATGAGGGGCGCTATGGTTATCGAAAACACGGTGTAATTGTGGCGGGACCGATGGATCGGTTTGCTCACCGGACCGCCAACTTGTTGGTTGGCAATGGGCGCGAATCGGCAGCTTTAGAAATGACGCTTAGCGGGCCTACATTGGTTGCCCGGAGAGATATGCTAGTTGCCATTTGCGGTGCAGATATGGAAGCGAAAGTGGATGGAAGTTCAGCACCCATGTGGCAACCCTTCGTTATTCGTACTGGAAGCGAGCTGCATTTTGGCTACGCAGTAGAGGGTTGTAGATCTTACTTGGCCGTGCGTGGAGGATTCATGGCTGATAACATACTGGGAAGTAGTAGCACCTATCAGAGAGCTGGTATAGGTGGATACGAGGGAAGGGCTCTTCATGCTGGAGATGTATTGAAAGTTGGTAAGGATGAACGGCATGAACAGCTCATGAACGGTGTTGAGCATCGATCCAGGTCTGTGAGTCCAAGGCTTCGTCCAAATTATCACGATAATCCAGAAATAAGGATTGTTAGAGGTAAGGAAGCCTCTTTATTTACACCAGATAGCTGGTCGCGATTATTATCTCAAAGTTTTCTAGTTACCTCGCAATCGGATCGCATGGGATATCGGTTGTCGAGTGAACCTAGGCTTGAGCTCGAAGCTGGTATTCCCTATGAGATGATTTCAGAAACTGTGGCTTGTGGCACAATCCAGGTTCCCTCAAGCGGCCAACCTATTCTATTGCTTGCTGACTGTCAAACAACAGGCGGATATCCTCGAATCGGTCATGTGATCACCGCAGATCTTCCTTTGGTCGCTCAGGTGAAGCCTGGAGGCATGTTGCGATTTCAGGAGGTTACGCATGTCGAAGCTCAGGAACAGCTGTTGCTGCAAGCGATGGATCTTCAGCTGTTGGAGGCGGGGATGAGGGCTTGGTTGTTAGGGCTGAAATGAGATATGCGTCTGGTGACAAACTAATCAAATGAAATGCAAATAAAATTAAATTAAATCAAATGAGATGCTAATTCTACTAGGCCAAGGCTTAGCAGAATTAGGTGGGAGAGTGAAGAAGTCATGCTGCGCATTGACTTGAATTGTGATATGGGTGAAGGCTTCGGCGCTTATCGCCTCGGCCGCGATTCGGAGCTGCTCGACTACGTCAGTTCAGCCAACATCGCCTGCGGGTTCCACGCAGGTGACCCTGCAACGATGCGCAGCACGGTACAGCTGTGCCTGCGCAAGGGCGTTGCGATCGGGGCCCATCCGGGCCTGCCCGATCTGCAGGGCTTTGGCCGGCGCGAAATCGCGATCACGCCGGCAGAGGCTTACGAGCTGACGTTGTATCAGCTCGGGGCGTTGCAGGCGTTCGTCCACGCCGAAGGCGGACGCCTGCAGCACGTCAAGCCGCATGGCGCGCTCTACCACATGACGGCGAAGCGCCATGAGTTAGCCGCCGCGATTGCGGCTGCAACGGCCAGCGTCAGCACGGAGCTGACGCTGTATGGTCCGCCCGGCAGCGAGCTGCTGCGGGCGGGCGCCGCCGCGGGGCTGCGGACCGCGAGCGAGGCTTTCGCGGACCGCAGCTACCAGCGGGACGGCTCTTTGACGCCCCGCGACCAGGCGGGGGCGTTGCTTGAGAGCGCCGCTGAGGCTGCGGCGCAGGTGGAGCGGCTTGTCCGCGAAGGGAAGGTTCTCTCCCTTGAGGGAGAGGACCTTAGCATGCACGCGGACACGATCTGTATCCACGGCGATGGCGTTCACGCCGTGGAATTCGCGCGCGATATCCGCGCGCTGTTGGAGCAAGGCGGCATCGCGGTCTTGCCGCTCGGGACCTAGTGCAGATGCTAGGTCCTTTTTTTCATTTGTAACAACCCAAACTCCGTCTACCAGCCAGCATTATTCCCCAACCCAAACTCCCCCCACCAAGTAGCCCCCAATCCCCCCAACAACCACTCACCACAACCCACTTACAACTCATCCAGCCCTCAACATCATCTACTCCTCACACATCCTCCCATTTGCAGTTACGTTCTGCGATTCCCTCATCTAGCTGGTATTGCGCCATTTATAATTTTTTCAGTTACTCGCAGGAAACGTGAGCAGGTGAGCGATGAATGGAACTTCAAGATCAGTCACTAACGAGCTTCAAAAAACAACTGACATTATTTGAAATTTGTTACTAACCCAATTACTCGAAGAGTATATTGCCTGCCAGTACGGCACCCACATCCTCCACTCCTTCCACACCCCCAACAAGGAAAGAATCCCTATAACCATTCTTTCACTTGAGAGCCGCTCGGCAATATGAGTTAATAGGTATGTAGCCGGCCGGCTAATTCCTTCGGAAAGGAGTGATCAAGGTGATTACAACGCAAACAGAGGTGATCTCTGCGTAAGCAGAGGTCACTGTTCCAAGCGGGGGCCCTAGGCCCTCGCATAACTTTAACGAACGAGTAGACAGCGAGAAGCTTTTTACATATAATGAGAAATGTGAACACAAAGTGAACACAACAATAAACTACGGTGAAGGGAGTGCTTATTAATGAACACAATGACAATGACAGTAGCGATGAATGTTGCGGCCGCCGCAGAGGTACTCGTCTCCTAACTGAATATCATTCGTGGAATAACCGTTCACCTGAATTGTATAATTGCATATACAACCGACAGGCACGATTATGATCGTGTTTTTTTTATTCCATTTTTGAGAATGGTAGGAGGTTAAGGGGCGATGAAGATACTCTCTGCAAATCAGTCAAAGTTAAGCTTTGCACAATTTGAGGAGGTTTTCATCCATGAGTTATAAGAACGGGAAAGATGTTCTTCCCCCTAACCTATTAAAACAATTACAAGAATATATCCAAGGCGAAATCGTGTATATCCCTAAGAAAGAGCAGAAACGTGCAGGTTGGGGAGAAAATAACGGAACTCGCATCATTATTGAGCGGAGAAATCGTGAGATTTTCCGTTTGTACCAAACGGGTTCGACGGTTTTGGAGCTGATCAAGGTGTTTCATTTGTCCGAAGACAGCATCCGCAAAATTATTGTTAAAACACGCGAATTAACAGCCAATCAGGCATAGAAGCAGCATCCATCGTGATGCTGCTTTTTTCTTTTATACCTATTCCCGTAGGAATCCGCGGTTTCCACGACGAAATCATTTTTATAGAGCATGTAGACGATTAGGAGGAATAGAGATGATAGCTGTATTCGTGTATGGAACGTTACTGGTGGGTGAAAGTAATCATTTTGTTGTCTCTCCGTATTTACTAGATGTGCAACCTGGGGCGATCAACGGACGTTTATATGATGTAGGTTCTTATCCGGCGTTAGTTCACACAGCTGATAACCATGTGGTTGTAGGGGAATGGATTGAAGTTACAGAAGAGGGACTAGCCGCCATGGACATTTTGGAAACGTACTATAGTCCAGATCATCCAGATAATGAATACGAGCGAATTTGGGTAAAAGATGTTAACGGGGAGCGGGAAGGTTGGGTGTATGTCTATATAAGTCCGCGTGGACTTCCAGCCATTCCTGGCTCCTCTTGGAAAGCCCATCTACACCACAAGAAAGTGTGATTTCTTTCGAGTTTTTCCGACATTTTCCTATCTTGCCCTCAGATATGATGCTATAATTAGTACTAATTTATAGACTCGAGGAGAGAGAATATGTCAGCTTACAAAATATTGCTAGCCGACGATGAATTGGCGCTTCGCTTTCTGCTGACGGAAACGTTATCTGATGAGGGATACGTCATCACAGAGGTTGAGGATGGCCAACAAGCGATCGATCAGCTGGGCAAGGAAGCTTACGATTTAATTATTCTGGATTACATGATGCCGGAACGTACGGGCGTAGAGGTCTGCTCATGGTTGAGACAAAGTGATAATGTGAATAAGGACTTGCCGGTTATTCTTTTGACAGCCAAAGCCTTGGAGAAAGATAAAGAGAAAGCGAAGGCAGCCGGTGTCACTACGTACATTGTAAAGCCTTTCAGTCCACTTCAATTATTAGACACGATAGGGCAGCTGTTACAACGGTAGGTTGAACAAGCAAGCGCTGGGGTCAGATTAATTAAGCTTATAAAGGGTGATTGTCTGTTATGAGCCATAGAAACATAGAGAGATCCAAAGATTCTGGGGCAGAATCGGATCGAGAGGCAAGAATCCTCAAGCAAGGAAGAAAACTTTTTATTCGTGAATATGATAAGCAGCTTCAGCAGCTTCAGTCCTTGCTGACAGCGGTTCAGCTTGAGCCAATCCTAGAGGATTTGCAGCAGTGCTATCGGATTGCACACACACTCAAAGGTAGTGCGCCTGTATTTGGTTATGTGAGAATAGGCAAACTGGCAGAAGAATTAGTGCGGAACTGGGAATGGACACTAGCCATAGAGAAGCAGGACGATGAGTTACTTTTATCGACGAGCCCTGTTTATGAAAGCATAGAACGATCGGTCGGATTATTGCTTCAATTGAAAATGGAACTGGACATCGGCTTAACGGAAATTCAGATGGATGAGGAGCAAGATCCTGTTGCAGGCTCTATGCTTCGAACGCTAAAAAGTCGTATTTTATTAGTTGATGATGACGATGTGCTTCGCTCCTATTTGACAAGACGATTGCAACTCGATGATTGTGTTGTTGATGAAGCTGCTGATGTAGAGTCGGCTAAAAAGCTGCTACGAGAGCATACGTATGACCTCGTTACGTTAGATCTTATGATGCATCCGCAGTCGGGTTATGAGCTATTTGAGTTTCTAAAGGAAGATCCAACACTCAAATGGTTGCCGCTTATTGTTCTATCAGGACGTGACGATGTATCCGATAAAGTTCGTTGTTTCCATTTGGGGGCGGACGATTATGTGACCAAGCCCTTCCAATATGAGGAATTGGCGGCACGCATCTATGGTCTACTCAAGCGGACTCGGAATTTCGAACAGTTGGCGTTCCGCGACCCTTTGACAGGAGTGTTTAATCGTCGATATTTCGATCTGCAGATTGGGTTAGAGCTGCAGCGTATTGAACGCTATCCAGCGCCAATATCGCTTGTATTCATTGATATTGATAGTTTTAAAAGCGTCAACGATACGTACGGGCATCACGTAGGGGATTTGGTACTCCAAGGCTTGGCGCACTTAATGCAGGTGAATTTGCGATCAACGGACTTGTTGGCACGTTTTGGCGGAGAAGAATTCGTTATTGCGCTGCCGAATACGACCGTGGATCAGGCCCGATCCATTATGCAGGATATTCTAGATAAAGTCCGTGTGAAAGCTGTAGCAAAAAACGACGGTCAATCGTTCTCTATCACGTTTTCAGCTGGCGTAGCCGAATGGCAGGTGGGGATGACAATTGCCGAGTGGGTTGCTAAGGCCGACGACGCGATGTATCAAGCGAAGCAGCAGGGTAAAAATCGCATAGTACTCGCTGACTTAGAGGATGAGGGAGCGCAATTTACGAAGCTTGTCGCACATGCGCATGCACAGCTGCAGAAGAAGAAGCTCTTAATTGTGGATGATGATCCGATTCTAAGAGCGATTCTGACTTCCCAATTGGAGCACTTGCCGATTGTGATTACGCAAGTTTCAGATGGTGAACAAGCTTGGCAACTACTAGTTTATCAAGCCTTTGATGCTTGTATTTTGGATGGCGTCTTGCCTGGTCTTGATGGATTTACGCTGCTGGAGAAGATCAAGACAGATGCTAACGCACACTCCAAGGATATGAAGGTCTTGATGCTTTCGGGGAAAAAGAAAGAATCGGATGTAGCGAAGGGACTTCAAATGGGTGCTGACGATTATATGACGAAGCCGTTCTCGCTCGTAGAGCTGGAAAACCGCGTCAAACAACTGATGAAACTTAACTAAGTAGGAGGGGCAGACGGCCTCTCCTTTTTGCTATTTTGACAATAATAAGGTTGTAAGTGATTCAATCATTGTGATGGAGGTTTGCGACTTCAGCACTTTCTGATACAGTAGAATGAAAGATAAAGTTACATACGAAGGAGCAAGATGAATGTCGGAGAAAGACAATCTGGTACGTTTTGGAATTTCGATGCCGCAATCTTTAATCGAGCAATTCGACCGGTTGATTGCCTTACAAGGGTATGATAATCGCTCGGAGGCCATTCGAGATCTTGCGCGCAAGGCGCTTTTAACCTCGAGTAGTATGCAGCCAGAGGAAATGGTTGCGGGAACGATTGTCATGGTGTATGACCACGAGATTAGAGATCTGCCAATTACGTTAATGGAGCTTCAGCACGATTATCACCATGCCATCATCTCAACGATGCATATCCATTTAAACCATCAGCAATGCTTGGAAATACTCGTCGTACGCGGTGAAGTGCAGAAGCTAAGAGAACTGCAGCAGCGGATTCAGGTGTTAAAAGGGGTTGGCTACGCGGAACTGTCTGTTACACATGTAGACGAGCATAGTCAGAGCCATGGTCATAGCCACGGGCATCATCATCACGTTCAGGAAAAGCCTCATACGCATGAGTAGAATTCGTAGTTCTTCCGTATTTTTGCTAAAATAAAGGACATGGAGGTGCGTTATGTCTGAGAAGAAATGGTTCTCTTTGGAAGAGGCCAACGGTTTATTACCCTTTGTTGATCAGGAACTAAAGAAAATGCAAGCCTTGAAGAGTGAGTTTGAGGACAAATATATGGAACTACGCCATAAGAAGAATGAATACGCGGAGAAGCCAAGCACGGAAAAGGATCCGTTTTTTGTCATGGAAGCCGCTCTGGAGTTTCTGCAAATTGAAGCGCGTGGACTTATTCAAAGCTTTCAGAAGACAGGCATTGAGCTGAAGGATATCGATACAGGACTTGTCGATTTTCCAGCGGTGATGAATGGACAAGAAGTGTTGCTGTGTTGGAAGCAAGGAGAGGATCAGATTCGTTATTATCACGGGGAGCAAGATGGTTTTGCTGGCCGTAGACCAATAGCGGATTAGAGGGATACTGATGACGGGATTATTCAATCAACGAACCAAGATGTGGTTCCTGCGACTGCCAGTCGTCTTGTTTGCTGTAATGGCGATGATGCTGCTGAGTACTGTCATAGCGCCGCAATCAGTCTCTGCGCATGCCTCACTAGTCGAAGCGACGCCAGAGGCGGGAGCGAAGCTGGAAAGCTCACCGACGCAAATTTCCGTTACGTTCAATGAACAATTAGATAGCGGACTCTTTTATATCAAGGTTTATGATCATAGTGGAACAGAGATAACCAATCGCAAAGCGGTGATGAATAAGGATCAGATGGGCATTAAGCTGGATGTGCCGAAGCTGGGGGAAGGCGTGTACTTAATTAGTTATCACGTGATCTCAGCAGACGGTCATCCGGTAGGTGGAAGCTATCCGATCACGGTCGGGAATCCGCCTCAAGAGGACGTACTCGATGTGCCAACCGCCCATACGGGGCACGAACACAGCTCTGGGCCACTAACGACAAAAGGATTACTGCAATACGCCTCACGGGGCTTATGGTTCTTGATGCTGTTAGCCTTGACCGGATGGGCATTCTGGTTGCGATTGATGCGACCGCAGGGCGATGAAGCACAGAAATTCGTTTCCGCCTGGACGCTCAATCTCCAACGCGCACATATAGTTGCACTATTGCTGCTGATTTTCACGCATATCGAGGATTTGTTGGGTGGCGGTGGTGTCGATGAAATATGGCAGCTGCTAAGCGCAACGAATATCGGGATTTCGTGGGTACTGCTTCTCGTGTTATCCTTCTTAGGCTTTGTTTTGCTAGGGAGGTTGGCTTGGGTTGATGTGGGTTGGGCTGTAGCTCTATTAGCTGTCAAAAGCTTTAGCGGCCACGCTGCCTCCTTCTCTCCACTGTGGGCGACGATTGGGCTCGACTTTATTCATCTCATCGCTGCAGCTTGTTGGGTAGGCGGATTAATTCTGCTGTATGCGAAATGGCGTCATAACAAGATGGATCTCGGCAGTTATATGCAGAAATTTTCAAAATTCGCACTGATCTCGATCCTTGTGTTAACTGTTTCAGGGGTCTTATCTGTCCTGTTATTTTTACCGAGTTTACGATACTTGACGTATACGACTTGGGGAATTCTATTGCTTGTGAAAATAGGCGTGGTGGTGCTTGTTGCACTAATTGGATTCGTGATTCGCCTTTTCCTTCGCAGAAAGCAAGTGAATCAATCCATCGTTTGGGTTAAGCTAGATCTGTCACTCATGGTCGTCATTGTTGTCCTTGTCGGACTACTTACGTATATGGCGCCGATCCCAGCTAATGAGCCGCTTCAGTGGCATCAGATGGGGGAGAAGGTCCATGTTTCGGTGGACATCACGCCTAAAGTCCCTGGTAATAACGCTTTCGTCGCAAAAGTATGGCTGCCAGAGAAATCAGGCCAACCGAAGCAGGTGCTCTTGATTTTGCATAATAAGGATGACAAGGAGATCGCACCGATTTCTATTCCGTTAACGCTCTATAAGGATACGAAGGAAGAGGAGTCGTACGGTTTTGCTAAATTTAGCTACAAATCGGAAGGGCCGTATCTGCCATTTAGAGGCAATTGGGAGCTAGAGATGCGCGTCATGGATACAGAAGATAATGAGACTGTGTATAGCAAAGACTTCATTGTGTATTGAGGCTAAAGAAGTCAGATTCATATAACGGGGAGGAACACGACGATGGCTTGGGTTCAAATGTTAGATAAGGACTATCTGTCAGTCAAACTCGATAATAAAGATGATTCCGCGCTAATTGAAATCAATGATGGCGGTATTTCACCCAACTATGTGACGATTCGGCTGAATGAGCATGAAGTGGATGAGTTGATTGAAGCGCTCCAACGAGTCAAGCAATCGATGCAATAAAGGTACCGGATATATGGAAAGAACCTTCCCCTGACGGAAAGAAGTCAAAGGGAAGGTTTTTTTTTTTCAATAGCTAGGCCGTGTTGATCTAGAATAAGCTCCAGTCGAACTCCTGAGAGAGAATGCCGAGAAGGTGCACACCAGCTGTGCTGTTCCCCTTGCGGTTTAAAGCTGGTCCGACGAGGCCAATGCCGTATTGTCCCGGCACCATCGTCAGGATGCTGCCGGACACGCCGCTCTTCGCAGGCAGACCGACATTCATCGCAAATTCGCCAGAGGCATTGTACATCCCACAGGTAAACATAAAGGTCTTGGCGATTTGCACGAAGCGCCGCGGGATGAGACGTTGCTTGCGGATCGGATCCACGCCGTTATGGGCGAGAACGAGGGCCATTCTGGCTAGATCCGTGCAGTTCACTTCGACGGAGCAGTGACTGAAATAGACACGAAGCACATCGTCTACTTCTTCATCTAAGACACCATTATCCTTCAGGAAATAGGCTAAGGAACGATTCCGATGGGCCGTATCGGATTCGGACTTGAACACGTTTTGATTGATGGTAAGCGTAGGATTATCGGCAATTTCCCTAAAGAAATGAACGATACGATCGACCTGCTCATCCGTGCTATTCCCCGCAATTAAAGAGGAGATCGCAATAGCTCCTGCATTGATTAGCGGGTTGAATGGAATGCCTGGCTCGATTAGCTCGAGCTTCAGCATGGAGTTGAAGTCATCACCAGTTGGCTCCATTCCTACCTTTGAGAAGACAACGTCTTCGCCATTGTCCATGAGGGCTAGAATCAGTGAAAAAACTTTGGAAATACTCTGCAGGGTGAAGCGAAAGTCAGAATCCCCTGATGTGATGGTCTGCCCGTCACTATCCATTATGCAAATACCGAGAATATCCCCGGAAGCATTCGCTAGTTCAGGGATATAGGAAGCAACATGACCTTCCGAAGTATGTGTTTTGCTAACAGCAACCCATTCGTCGATATGAGCATGAAGCTTCATCCAGGTTTCATCGTGTTGTTGGTGAGACATGGCGAAGTCAGTCCTTCCTCTTCTCTAGGCTTTCCAAGCTTGCGGGTGATTATCGCTGATAAGCTCCGTTGCCGCTGCATTCGCAATCACTTGCTCAGGGTTCTTACAGCCTGGAATAACGGAAGTGACAGCATTATGCTTCAAACACCAAGCCAATGCCCATTTAGCCATGTCCATGCCCTCAGGCACTTCATTTTGCTGTATGCGCTGAACTTCTTCTAGCTTTTGTCTTACGCTGTCGGCATCGTGGCGATGGCGAACGTCCGTGTTACTGAATACGGCGCCTGGTTTATACTTTCCGCTTAAATAGCCGCTAGCCAGCGGTACACGCGCGAGTACACCAAGGTCTTGATCGATACAAGATTGGAATACCTGATCTTCCGGCGCACGATCCAAGCGGTTATAAACGACTTGAATCGCTTTCGAATTCGCTTTGCCTGAATTAGCAGTCTGATGAATATTGGCATTGCTGCCGATTGACGTGCCTAAGTGACGAATTTTGCCAGCCTGCACTTGTTTATCGAGCGTTGTCCAGAGATCATCATTATCGAACAAGGCATCAGGACCGGAATGGAATTGGTATAAGTCAATATAATCCGTATGTAAAGCCTGTAGTGACGCATCAAGCTGCTTGACGACAGATTCGGCACTAAACTCATCGGTCCGAGTAAATAAATCATGGAAATGATGGCCGAATTTCGTTGCGACAACCCACTTATCGCGATCGCGGCGGGATAAATAATTACCGATAAACGACTCAGACAGGTGATCGCCATAGCACTCTGCCGTATCGATCAGGTTGATGCCAAGCTCAGCGGCTTGATCTAGAATCGCGTCTGCTTCTGCTTGTGTATAGGTTAATCCCCACTCACCGCCAAATTGCCAAGTACCAACACCAACGATGGAAACTTTCAAGTCTGTTTTGCCAAGTCTACGATATTTCATGTCGTGCACTCTCCTTAGTAAGGTATCCAAATTCATTATACAACAACATTTTATTTAATCTTAATGTAAGCTTTCCATAAATGGGCTATGGTGTAAAGAGGGAATGAATAATAACGAGAGGATGTTGGTACTTTTGGTCAAAAAGTATGTGCTAAGCCTATTGAAAGAATGGGTGCCTACTATAGCGTTTGCTATCATCATCGCACTTGTTGTTAATACGTATGTTGCGCAGGCGATGACAGTTCCAACAGGCTCCATGTTGCCGACAATTCAATTACAAGACGAGCTTATTGTTGAGAAAATGAAGCCATTAACCGACTTTGAGTTCGGTGATATCGTTGTGTTTTGGCCGCCTATTGAGGGAAATGAGGACCGCTATGTGAAGCGTCTGATTGGATTGCCTGGCGATACAATAGAAATCAAAGACGGCGCGTTGTACCGAAATGGAACCAAAGTAGACGAGCCTTATATCCAAGAACCAATGACATACACGTATCATCAGGTTACTGTGCCTGAAGGGAAGTATTTCTTCCTTGGGGATAACCGTAACGACAGCTATGATTCCCATTTGTGGCCATCCACACCTTTTGTAGCTGAAAAAGATATTATCGGTAAAGCCGTATTTCGAATTTTCCCACTGAGTCAAATAGGGACAATTGATTGAACAATGTAAATGAAAGAAGCTCCCAACCTCATTTTGAGGAAGGGAGCTTTTTCTCATGATTTAAGCAAGATGAGGTGTAACTTGTTTCTCATCTTCACCGTCGCCTTCATTTTTCTTCTTACGGTCGGAAAGCTTAATGTTCCCTACGAATAGCGTAAGAATCGCGCCCAGAAGCACGAAGACCAAGCCGTAAATAAATACTTGGTGAAGTGACGTTACTAGTGCATTTTTCAGCACTGGCAACATGTGCTCTACGAATTCTTTAGGCATTTTGGCCAAAGATTCAGGAACAAGTAGAGAAGAGTACAGGGCCTGCGGATTCGTATGAATCATATCGGTCATTGAATTCGCTAGTTCACTTGCTTCCGCGGGAAGCTGTTTCACGACAGGCTCAAGATCTTGCTCTAACAGGACGGTTGATTTGTGATTCATGATAGCTCCGAGAATCGTCATCCCGAAAGTACCACCAATTTGACGGAAGAATTGGCTGGAAGACGTTACAACGCCAAGCTCTGATTTCGGGAAGCTTTCTTGCAGAGCAAGTGTAAGAATTGGCATGACAAGACCCATTCCTAAGCCTAGAAGAATCATGTAGCTGGAAGCGATCAACTTGGTTGTTGAGATGCCCATTGAACTTAGGAATAAGAAGCCGACGGCCATCACGATCATACCGATCAGCATTTGCTTACGAACACCAATTTTGGCAATGAATTGCCCCGAGATCACGCTGGCAATAATCATCGTAATCATGAGCGGAGTCATGACAGTACCAGAAGCCGATGCACTAATACCAACGATGCCTTGCATGAAGAGGGGCACGAACATAATGGCTCCGAACATACCCACTGCCATCAAGAAGCCTACGCCGTTAATCGTGGAGAACGTTCTATTTTTAAACAATCGCACCGGAAGGATAGGTTCTTGTGCTTTGCTTTCAATGAATACGAAGGAAACTAAAGAAACAACAGCTAATACGAATAGACCAATGATTTGCCAAGAGCCCCATGGATAATCTTTTCCCCCGAATGTAAGGGCTAGAAGTAAGCTCACAACACCGACGATCATGGTAATAATGCCGGGAATATCGAATTTAACTTTTCCAACAGATGTATGCTTCGGTAAAGCAATCGCGATCAAAATAACAGCGAGAATACCAACGGGTAGGTTGATGTAGAACACCCAACGCCAGTCCCACGCATCTACGATCCAGCCACCAACTTGCGGGCCGATAACAGAGGATAAACCGAAGATTGCTCCGAAAACCCCTTGCCATTTGGCACGCTGTTTACCTGTAAATAAATCCCCGATAATAATCATAGCCATTGGCATCATGATACCACCGCCAAGACCTTGCAGACCACGGAACAAGATAAGTTCCGTCATATTCTGAGACATACCACAAAGCGCTGAAGCAACGATAAAGATAATGAGTCCTGTTACATAGATGACGCGGCGGCCTATTAAGTCGGCCAATTTACCCGCGATAGGTACGATAACGGTTGATGTCAGCATGTAAGCTGTCGTTAACCAGGTCATCAAACCGAGTCCACCGAATTCCCCAACGATACGTGGCATTGCAGTACCAACGATCGTACCGTCCAAGGCTCCGAAAAGCATGGCGATGATCAAACCAGTGAGCAAGAGCCCACGATTTTTGAGCTCAGGTGCTGCAGCTTCCAAGACGTCCTTGGGTGCTGCTTTTTGAATATTTTCCATGTGTATTTCACTCCTTTGTTGTAATAAGATTAATAAGATGAAGTAAATTTTTCGAATGCACTTACGAAAATATGCAGTTCATCCGAAGGAAGCTGTGACAATCCACTTGCAATCACTTTCTTCTGGACTTCATTAGCCTGAGCGAGGACAGCAGTCCCTTCAGCAGTGTTCTCGACTAGAACGATTCGACGATCCGTCTCATGATGTTTACGTATCACATGCCCGCTTTGAACAAGTCGATCAATCATCACCGTGATCGCACTTGGTTTAACGCCTAATTTATCTGCAAGATGAGATTGTTTCGGTGTCTGTTCCTTAGAGATCATCGCTAACATGAATAATTGGGGAGCCGTTAACTCCGAATTCAACTCTGAGAGGACCCTTTGAGATATTTTGCGATGAGCCAGTTCAAATGTTGAGCGGAAGCGATTGGTATAGTTAATCAATTCATCTTCCATGTCATATCCTCCTTGCAAATTGTTAGAATTGTCTAATAATTAAACAATATAATAATTAAATCAAATAACCTTTAAACTATTTAAGTAAAATATAGACCTGTCGATGTATGAAGTCAATAGGATATTTCTGAAAATTTTCAGAAACAAAGGATGTATGTACTTGCATATCCTTTGTATCTTGCATATAATAACTGATACATATACGTGGAAATGCTTTGACGGAGAAGAGTACGCAGTGCTTCTTGACAGGGAGGGAAAGCCAATGATTGAGAGCTGGCCCCGAGAATCAGGCTGTGGAAGTTCGCTCCCGAGCAGTCCTTTGAACAGAGGCTTTAAGCAGCTTCTCAATAGAGGGAACCGGACACATCGTCCGTTATCTGGAATGAAGTGAGACTCGTTTATTTGTCAACTGGACATGGACGAATCTAATTAGGGTGGTACCACGGCTTTTCGTCCCTTGCGAGGGAGCGGAAAGTCTTTTTTGTGTTTTCATAAAAGGTGATTCAGAGGCCTAATTCAGGAGGGATTTCAATGAAAGAGCGGTTAGAAGCTTTGAAGCAGGAAGCGCTGCAGGAGCTTAGCGGTGTTGGAAGTCAGCAAGAGCTGAACGATTTAAGAGTTAAATATTTAGGCAAAAAAGGGCCGTTAACGGAGGTTCTTCGCGGCATGGGCGCGTTAAGCGCTGAGGAAAGACCAGTCATCGGCCAAGTGGCGAATGATGTTCGTGCAGCGATTGAAGCTGTTATCGAAGAAAAACAAGCAGCCTATACGAAACAAGAAACTGAAAACAGACTTCGTGCGGAAATGATCGACGTTACGTTGCCAGGACGTCCTTCACACCAAGGTGCTGTTCATCCGTTGAGCAAAGTCATTCAAGAGATTGAAGATATTTTCATCGGGATGGGCTACACCGTTGCGGAGGGTCCAGAGGTTGAGCAAGACTATTACAACTTCGAAGCATTGAACCTGCCTAAGGATCACCCTGCTCGTGATATGCAGGATTCGTTCTATGTTACAGAAGAAATTTTGATGCGCACGCAAACATCCCCTGTTCAAGTAAGAACAATGGAGAAGCGTAAAGGTGAGGTTCCGATCAAAATCATTTGCCCAGGCAAAGTATACCGCCGCGATGACGATGATGCGACTCACTCCCACATGTTTCAACAAATTGAAGGTCTGGTCATTGACCGCAACGTGCGGATGAGTGATCTCAAAGGGACATTGCTGCAATTCGTACAAGAAATGTATGGCCCTACGACGAAAATACGCATGCGTCCAAGCTTTTTCCCGTTCACAGAGCCGAGCGTTGAGGTCGATGTGAGCTGTGCGATGTGTGGCGGCGAGGGCTGCCGTACATGTAAGCAAACAGGTTGGTTGGAAATCCTCGGAGCAGGTATGGTACATCCACGCGTTCTTGAGATGGGCGGCTATGATCCGAAAGAATATACGGGCTTCGCATTTGGTATGGGTGTTGAACGTATCGCTATGTTGAAATATGGCATCGAAGATATTCGCCATTTCTATACGAATGATTTACGTTTCTTAAAGCAATTTTTACATGTGTAAGCAATAGGAAAAGGAGGGTATAAGCATGAACGTTTCTTATCAATGGTTATCAGAATATGTTGACGTAACAGGCTTCACGGCCGAGGAATTAGCTGAAAAATTAACCCGCAGCGGGATCGAAGTGGATATTGTTGAGGATCGTAATAAAGGTGTATCGAATGTTGTTGTCGGATTCGTTAAATCACGCGAGAAGCATCCAGATGCGGATAAACTAAGCGTTTGTGTAATTGATGCAGGGCAAGGCGAAGATTTGCAAATCGTGTGTGGCGCTAAAAACATAGATGCTGGACAAAAGGTTCCTGTCGCTATGATCGGTGCCGTCCTACCAGGCGGACTAGAAATCAAACGCGCGAAGCTTCGCGGCGTGGAATCACAAGGCATGATCTGTTCCGCGAAAGAGCTAGGGCTTAACGACAAGCTGCTTCCAAAAGAAATTCAAGAAGGCATCTTGGTCTTGCCTGAGGATACGCAAATCGGAAGCTCAATTCTTGATGTATTGGCAATCAGCGACAAAGTTATGGAGCTTGACTTGACACCGAACCGCTCCGATTGCTTGAGCATGCTCGGAGCGGCTTACGAAATCGCGGCGATCCTTGGCCGCGAAGTGAAGCTGCCTGATGCGGAAGCTGCGCTGCAAGCAGCAGGAGCTGCTGGTGTGAAGGCTGCGGATCGCATTAGCGTGAAAATCACAGCGACTGAGCAGTGCACGCACTACGCGGCTCGCTTGATTGAAGGCGTGCGCGTGGGCACTTCTCCGCTGTGGATTCAGAACCGCTTGATGGCTGCCGGGATCCGCCCCATCAACAACATTGTCGACATCACGAACTTCGTGATGTTGGAGTATGGCCAGCCGCTTCATGCTTTCGACGTGGAGCAGCTGAACAACGGACACATCGACGTACGACTCGCAAAAGCTGGCGAGAAGCTCGTAACACTTGACGATGTGGAACGTACCCTTGAACCGCACATGCTGCTTGTCACGGACGGCACCAAGCCTGTTGCGATCGCTGGAGTTATGGGCGGCGCCAACTCCGAAGTGACTAATGGAACTTCGCGGATCCTGCTTGAATCCGCGAAGTTCGCTGGCAGCTCCGTGCGCCGCACGTCGCGCCAGCTGGGTTTACGCTCAGAAGCGAGCCTTCGCTTCGAGAAAGAAGTGAACCCGGAATCGGTGATTCCGGCACTGAACCGTGCTGCTGCGCTGATTGCGCAATACGCAGGCGGTAAAGTCGCTGACGGCATCGTAGAAGCCGCTAGCGGAACGCACAAGTCGGTCAGCATCGAGCTTGCAGCTGACCGCGTGAACAACTATCTCGGCACAGCGCTTTCCTTGACCGAGATGGGGCAAATCCTTTCGCGCTTGCATTTCACTTTCGAGCAAGCTGGCGAAGGCAAACTGCTCGTGCATGTGCCGAGCCGCCGCGGGGACATTACACGTGATGTCGATTTGATCGAAGAAGTGGCACGTCTCTTCGGATACGATAACATCCCGACAACCTTGATGACCGGCGTTACAACACCAGGGTCATTGTCCAAGGAGCAATCCATCCGCCGCATTACACGGAATATCTTAACGCAAAGCGGATTGAATGAAGTGATTACGTATTCCTTCACAAACCCGCGTACCCACGGTAACGCAGGTACAGAAGTGAATCACCAATCCCAAGTTGATGCAATTCCTGGTCTTTACCCGACAGCGAAGCCGATCTCACTTGCGATGCCAATGAGCGAAGACCGCAGTCAGCTGCGCACTAGCTTGCTGCCGCATTTGCTCGATGTCGTTAGCTATAATCGCAATCGTACAATGGATGACGTTGCCATTTTCGAAATTGGCAAAGCATTCATTACAGACGAAGCGTCGCTTACAACTTTGCCGCAAGAAAAAATGCTTCTGTCCATCGTACTGACAGGTAAACGCCGTCAAGCACATTGGGCTCAGAAATCAGAAGCTGTTGATTTCTATGATATCAAAGGGATTTTCGATCGTTTAGTGCAATACCTAGGAATCAAGGGTCTTACCTATACATCAGCTGCACCAGAGGGCTTCCATCCAGGTCGTACAGCTGAAATCTTACTTGCTTCCGCTGAAGGTCCGAAGGTAATTGGTCGCGTAGGCCAACTGCATCCGACTGCGCAACAACAGCGTGATCTAGACGATACGTATGTGCTAGAAGTAGAACTGTCTCCGATCTTGGAAGCTGCTGGCGACGAGATTGTCTATAAGCTGTTACCGCGCTATCCGTCTATCGGGCGCGATATTGCAGTTGTGGTGAATACAAGCGTCCCAGTTGGGCTTATAGAGCAAGCGATTTCCGAAGTTGCAGGGGAATTGTTGGAATCCATTCAGGTATTTGATATCTATACTGGAGAGCGTCTTGGAGCTAATCGCAAAAGCGTAGCAATCGCACTTGTGTACCGTCATGCGGACAGAACATTGCTGGATGAAGAAGTGACTGAACTCCACGCCAAAGTTGTGGCAAAGCTTGAACAACAATTTGAGGCAGAGTTAAGAAAATAGTGTAACTTTCCTTATAGGTTGCAGGAATATAGGCTGGTCTTATCGAAATTATTCTCGATAGGGCCAGCCTTTCATCTTAAGGGAGGATTTTAAATTGACTATTGAAGATAAAACAAGAATTACTGTTGATATATATGGACACCAATATAAGCTCAAAGCAGATACAAGCACGAATCATATGAAGCGTGTGGCTGAATATGTTAATGACCAAATGTTTCGGATTGCCAAAGGTTATCCTCGTTTGGATTCGCAGCGAATCGCTGTTTTGGCCGCAGTAAACATGGCGGACGAATGCTTCAGAATGAATGAAATCCTGGAAGAGCTTAGCAAAGTGCAGAGAGAGCAAGAAGCGACGAAAATCGCCTATGAGAGGCTTACATCGCGGTTTGATGAACTTAAAAAAGAAGATGATAAGAATCAAGCACTTCTCGCTGAACAGAACGGGAAGTTGCAACAAATTACAGAACAAGAAAAACAACAGAAGCAAGAAATACTAAAAGTAAAACAGGAACAAGAACAATCGAATCAGCAAATGCTGCAAATGAAACAAAAGCATGAGCTAGGGAAGCAAGAGTTAGAGCAAGCCAAGCAGCAACTCGAACAAGTTAAACAACAGCAGGTTCAAGCCAAACAACAGATCGATCAAGCTAAACAACAACAAGATCAAGTTAATAAACAAATAGATCAATTCAAGCAACAGCTCGACCAAGAGAAGCGCCAAAGCCTACAAGTAAAACAGCAACTGGAACAAGAGAAAAGCCAAAGCCTACAAGTAAAACAGCAGCTTGAACAAGAGAAAAGCCAAAGCCTACAAGTAAAACAGCAGCTTGAACAAGAGAAAAGCCAAATCCTACAGGTAAAACAGCAGCTTGAACAAGAGAAAAGCCAAAGCTTACAAGTGAAACAGCAGCTTGAACAAGAGAAAAGCCAAAGCTTACAAGTGAAACAGCAGCTCGAGCAAGAGAAAAGCCAAAGCCTACAAGTAAAACAGCAGCTTGAACAAGAGAAAAGCCAAAGCCTACAGGTTAAAGAGCAGTTAGAGCAAGATATACAACAACAACTGCAACAAAGTAAACAGCAGCTAGACCAGGAAAAGCAACAGCACCAACAAAGCAAACAACAGCTGGACCAGGAAAAACAACAGCATGAACAAAGCAAAAAACAGCTTGAGCAAGAGAGACAACAGCATCAACAAAGCAAACAGCAGCTTGCGCAAGTTCAGCAACAGAAATCACAACAGCTTTTGAAGTTGGCTGAACAGCACAAGGTAGAATTGTCTGCTATTGCGGACACGCATCGCCAAGAAAATGAAAGTCTGCAACACCAGTTGCAAGAAGAGAAACAATCACTTATCCAATTGCATCTACAGGACAAAGAAAGTGTAGAGCTACAGCATCAAGAAGCGCTGGCCTTACTGTCCATGCAAAGCGGTTCAGATATAGACGGTATCCACCAGCAGTACCAAGCGCAAATCGAATCCATAACCAAACAGCACCAAGAAGCACAAGCGTCCATGGCTCGTGAGCATCAATCGCAGCTAACCTCCCTGAAACAAGAGCATCAAGCAGCTATTGTGAACCTAACAGACGAGCATCAAGCAGCTATTGCCCTTATGGCGGAGGAACAACAGCTTGCGATAGCCCTTTTGGCGGAGGAACAACAAGTAGCAATTGAGATCTTGACAGAAGAACAACAAGTTGCAATCGCTCTTTTAACAGAAGAACATCAAGCTGAATTAGTAGCTATCTCAGATAGTCATTTAAGTGAAATTGAAACGATTTCAGAGGAATACCAAACAGAGATGACTGCAATCGCAGATAAACTTCAAAATGAATTAGCAAATCAAACAGATGAGCACCATTTCGAGATTGCCTCATTGACTGAAAGTCATCACAGTGAAATAGATTCAATCAAAAAGAACCACCAACTCGAACTGAATACCATTTCAGAAAAGCACCAAAACGAGTTGAACTCTTTTTCAGAGAAACATCAAACAGAATTGGAATCGCTCTCTGAGCTTCACCGAAATGAATTAGTCACTAACACAAAGAAACATCATGATGAAATTGCGGCTATCGTACGTGGACACAACGCTGAGATTCATGCCGTTAAGCAGAAGCATCAAGCCGATCTCGAGGTTGCAGCTAGCACGCATCAAGAGGATATAGATTCACTGGCGTTGCTTTATCAGGAAGAAGAAGAGGAGAAGCTTCGACGTTATGAAGCGGAAAAAGGGGATCTAGAAGGTCACTTGCAAGAACAACAAACAGCCTTTAAACAACAGCTCGAAGAGCAAAAAGCAACAATTATTCAGCATTATCAAGGGAAAATAGAAGAATTGCTTGCACAGATGCAGGCTGAGCGAAATACACGCACACAGCAATTTGAAGAAGAGAAAGAGCGTATTCTGGCTCAAGTTCAACAGGAGAAAGAAGATCTTCTCCAGATGAGTATGAATGACGAAGCACAGCAAGAAGAACTGCTAGCTATTAAAGAAGAGTATAGGAAATTGCGTGAGGAATATGCTAAGCTGCAAATCGAATACAACGAATGGATAGAGCTTGTTGAAGCGGATAGCCCGGTCGGGTAGCACTAAGTGACACTGAACACACTAGATTACGTCTTAATGTCGGTTGTTGCCTTGGGACTGCTAATTGGCTACTTTAGAGGATTTATCGCTCAAATCGTTTCCATTTCGGGTATGATCCTTGCCTACCTTGTTGCCTTTTACTTTTATAAAGATCTAGCACCATTACTCAAAAGCGCAATTTCATTGCCAACTTATCAAAATTATGAAAAATATGAATTTATCGTTAAAGGCCTTAATTTAGATGTATATATCTTAAATGCTATTGCCTTTGCGTTACTATTTTTCAGTGTTAAACTCGCGCTTGTGATCATTGGTAGAGCGTTGAATATTCTTGCTAAAACGCCGGGACTCAACGCAATCAACCGTTGGAGCGGCGCATTACTGGGGCTAGCAGAAGCTCTGCTTATCATCGTGATTGCAGTGAATGTCATGACCATCATTCCTTCTGATGGCCCCCAAAAGCTTTTAGCAAGCTCATCCATCGCACCTTATTTGATTAACGAGCTGCCGCAGGTAGCTGGAAAACTTCATGACCTGTGGAAACAAGGAATATCCCTATAGAAACTACTGCCTTTTGAAAAAAAGCGGTAGTTTCTATTTATTTTGGCTGGAAATAGCTTAATACAGCGGGGGAGGAAGGGTGGATGGATGAATGGCGGAGGGGCTATATATCGCAAAAACTATTTTCTGAAGTATCTACAAATTCTGCCGACACATCTCTTTCAGCTAGATTTTTTAGTCCAAAACCACAGATGTCAATTTCCATGGTGTGAGATTTTTCACTTGAGTGGTAAGTAAAAGTTAATTTAGTATTTGCTGTAATTGGTAATGTGAATTGAGCTAATAAATGTAGATATCTCAGAAAATACAAAACTCCGAAGTACTCTTCACCTAAATAAACAAATTTTCCTTTACATGGAAACACCTTTTTGCGATATTTTCAAGTAGTTTGAAAGCAATAGCAAACTGAATATACAAAAAGCCTCATCACGATAGTCGTGATAAGGCTTGTCCAACAAGAGCTATAGATTATTCAACGATAAGTGTTGTTTTCATAGACGCATGGCCAGATCCGCACATGATAGAGCAGTTAATCGGAAATGAACCTGCTTTATCTGGTGTAAAGGTAACGGTTTTATTACCATTGTTGAGATTAATGTTAAACTCTTTAATGGCTGCCCCGTGAATACCTTGGGAATTATCGAGCGTTATTGTTACAGATTCCCCTTTTTTGACGCGATATTCAGTCTTGTCAAACTGGAAATTTGTAGCTTTTAATACGACTTGTTGTCCACTGGTTGAAGCTGTGGCAGAAGCAGCTGGTGTTGTAGTAGATTGTGTGGTTGCTGCTGGCTTTGTGGTAGTTTGTGCAGATGCAGCTGGTGTGGTTGTTGCTTCTGTTGTTTTGGAGTCTTTGTTTCCACATGCTGTGATGGCGATGATTACTGCTATTCCCATCAAAAGAATTGTAAGTTTTTTCATGCGTACCCCTCCGTATACATAATGATTTCCTCATTATTGTACACGACCTATTTCCAAATTACAGTGACAAACTGGTGAAACCACAAATAAAAGATCGGCCCGGCGAGTGAGAACGCTGCAGGCCGATCTTTTTTTGGGCTTTACCTTAGCTATCAGTTATGGAAACTGACAAGTTTATCGACGATCTTCTCTACCTGTGATCCCTTGTTCGAAAGGGGTTTTCACTGGAATGAATAGGTCGATGATCCCAATGACTAAAGCAGCTAAAATGGCACCTATCATGCTCGTAGACACATTGGTCACAACAAATTGAGCGGCCCAAATGACTAATGCGCTCACTATAAAACCTACGATACCTCTGCCAAATGGGGTGATTTGTTTACCAAAGACTCCCTCGATGATCCAAGCCGCGATAGCGATGACAAGTGCTAAGAAAAAAGCACTCCAAAAACCACCGACTTTAAATCCTGGGACTAACCAGCTTACAAACATTAAAACCAAAGCTGAAACAATAAACCTTACCAGATGTCCAAGAAGATGCATGTCGTGAACCTCCTTCTTTCTGTCATGGCCTAAGACCATTGACAAGAAGCGATTTTTTGAGCAGAATGCTTTGATTGTGACGATTTGCAATTCCTTTGGCAGAGGATTAGATGCACAACTTAGTGTATCCAAATTTGCGATATTTATGGTGGGCAGTATCTTCCATATAATCATTGTCTCCGTAGCTAATCAGGTTCCATTTGGTTTATAATATAGGTTAGAGAAAAGAGGTTGGAACATTGAATCCGAAAATAATAAAAACATTAGAATATCAGAAAATTTTACATAAAGTAGCTCATCATGCGTCCACTTCGCTGGGTAAGGATGCCGCGGAGAAGCTCGAGCCTAAAGGGGATTTTGAGCTTGTTAAGCTTCGTTTACAAGCAACGGACGAGGCAGTTAATGTAGAGCGCTTAAAAGGAAATGCACCTTTTGGCGGAATCCGAGACATTCGGGCACCTCTGCATAGAGCTAGAATTGGCGGGATGCTTAATCCAACAGAGCTACTAGAAATTTCAACTACAATGTTTGGATCACGTAGATTGAAGCGATTTGTGCTTTCTGCACATGAGGAATATGCGATTCCGATGCTAAAGTCGCAAGTGGAATTGTTGACCGAAAACAAACAATTAGAAGATAAAATCAATAGCTGTATCGATGAGAACGCAGTTGTTGTTGATGGAGCAAGCCCTGAACTCGGGCGTGTTCGAAGTGAGCTTCGAACGGGTGAAGGAAGAGTTCGTGAACGATTGGAGCAGATGATACGTAATTCTTCTGTTCAGAAGATGTTGCAGGATGTGCTCATTACGATTCGAAATGACCGTTTTGTTATTCCAGTGAAATCGGAGTATCGTTCCAGCTTTGGTGGTATGATTCATGATCAGTCTGCCTCGGGGGCGACGCTTTATATTGAACCAGATGCCATCGTGCAGTTAAATAATAAAATTCGCGAACTCAAATTCAAAGAAGAAGCTGAGATCGAGAAAATTTTGCGAGCGTTGACTGAGCTGGTAGCCGAACAAGTGGAAGTTCTTGTATTGGATGTTGATCAACTGGCGGAGCTTGATTTTACGTTTGCCAAAGCAGGCTTAGCCAGAGAATTAAAGGCTACCATGCCAAGATTGAATGACCGCGGCTTTATTAAAATTAAAAAAGGAAGACATCCGCTCATTGCAGCCGACGCTGTAGTGCCTCTGGACTTGGAGTTGGGTAATGACTTCTCGCAAATTATTGTCACGGGCCCTAACACAGGAGGTAAGACGGTTTCTCTTAAAACGGTAGGACTTTTGAGTCTGATGGCGATGTCAGGACTGTTTGTTCCAGCCGAGGAAGGCACGCAACTGTGTGTCTTCGATGCGATATATGCGGATATTGGTGATGAGCAAAGTATTGAGCAAAACTTAAGTACATTCTCAAGCCATATGACGAATATTATAAGCATTTTGCGTGATATGACGCCGAAAAGCTTAGTATTGCTGGATGAGCTAGGTGCGGGTACGGATCCTGCTGAAGGTTCTGCCTTGGCAATTTCGATTTTGGATTATATTCATCAAATAGGCTGCCGAATCATCGCAACGACGCATTATTCAGAGTTGAAGGCATACGCCTACCAAAAGCAAGGAACGATTAACGCGAGTATGGAGTTTGATATCCAAACACTTAGTCCGACTTATCGTTTGTTAGTTGGCGTGCCAGGGCGGAGTAACGCGTTCGCGATTGCTGAGCGACTTGGATTGTCTCGTCGTATTATTGAGCATGCTCGCACTCAAGTAGGTGAGGAGGATCAGCGGGTAGAGTCGATGATTGCTTCGCTCGAGGAGAATCGCCTGATCGCTGAATCCGAGCGTCATGCTGCAGAAGAGTTGCGTAGAGAAGCTGAAGCGATGCGTAAATCACTGGAGGCTCAGCAGCTCAAATTCGATGAGCAGCGTGATAAGCTGCTAGAAAAAGCAGAACGCGATGCACGCGAGGCTGTCATCAAAGCTCGCCGCGAAGCCGATGAAGTGATTGCGGATCTACGGCGCATGGCACTGGAAGAAGCCGGAGGGGTCAAGGACCACAAGCTAGTTGAGGCCAAACGTCGATTAGATCAAGCGACGCCTGAGCTGCGCAGTAAGCAAGTCCGTGCCTTGAAGAAGCGACCTGAGCGAATTGAAGCAGGGGATGAAGTGAGAGTCATTTCGTTAGGACAAAAGGGTCACGTCGTTGAGCTTGTAGGAACAACCGAAGCTAATGTCCAGCTGGGTATTATGAAAATGAAGGTGCAGCTATCTAATCTAGAGAAAACAGGCAATGCGCCTCAGTCAAAACAACCACAAAAAACGGCAACTACGCTGAAGCGTACTCGTGATGATAATTTGAAAATGGAATTGGATATGCGCGGCATGAACATGGAGGAAGCTTTGATCGAGGCAGATCGCTTCTTGGATGAGTCCTTCTTGAGTAATTTCGGGCAAGTGTATTTAATCCATGGCAAAGGTACAGGTGTGCTACGGACGGGGATGCAGGATTATTTGCGTCGCCATAAGCACGTGAAAAGCTATCGGATGGGTAATTACAATGAAGGTGGAGCCGGGGTTACAGTAGTCGAATTGAAATAACTTTATAAATTTACATCCTTTTTGAAACTCATTCTTCGGTACTGCGTATGAAATAGGTATAGAAGAGTATTAAACCTTAGGAGGAATTTTAGATGGGAATTTTCAAAAGACTTCGTGATATGACTATGGCTTCAGTTAATGATTTATTGGATAAGGCAGAAGATCCTGTCAAAATGTTAAATCAGTTTTTGCGCGATATGGAAGAAGATATCATGGAAGCAGAAGCTGCAGTAGCGAAGCAAATTGCGATCGAAAAGAAATTCAAATTGCAGTTTGAAGAGTCCGAAGAAATGGTTACTAAACGTACAGAGCAGGCTATGAAGGCCCTTGAAGCAGGGAATGAAGATCTAGCCCGCCGCGCACTGGAAGATAAGAAAGAGCACACTGCTCGTTATGATGAATTGAAACGTCAATATGACCTTGCCAAAACCAATGCGGACCAGCTTCGTGCACAATTGACGGAGATGAAAGACGAGTTCACGAAAATGAAAAACAAAAAGGATTTGTTAATTGCTCGCGCTGAAACAGCGAAAGCACAAAAACAAATCAACCAAGCGATGTCTGGTTTTGGTACTGACAACGCGGCTAAAGGATTTGATCGCATGAGCGAGAAAGTTCTTCAAATGGAAGCTGAAGCACAAGCTAGCGGAGAGATTCGTGCGAAAAACCGCAGCTTAGATGATGAGTTGGATAGTTTAGGCGCAAGCAGCAGTGGAATCGATGATGAACTGGCAGCTATGCGAGCAAAGCTTGCTGAAAAAAAACAATCCTAATGTTATACTAGGTGTACCTGCGAGAGACTGAGTCATACTCAGTCTCTACTACCATATATAGGGATTAAGGGATCTTTAATCGAAGTTAAAGTCTCTCTACTGTGTAAAGGAAGGCAGGAGATGATATGAACGAAGAGGTGGATGTCTTGTTAAGTAACCCGTATTTAGCAACGCTTGCTTTTTTTGCTGTAGCAGTGGTCGCGCTTGTGGTTTTCCTTACCATTTTTGAAATGGTTACGAAGTATGACGATTGGGCTGAAATTAAAAAAGGTAATTTATCGGTCGCTATGGCAACTGGTGGGAAAATTTTTGGGATTTGTAACTTGTTCCGCTTTGCCATTTTAAACAATGACACCATGATTCACTCTCTTGTATGGGCTGGCTATGGCTTCGTGCTTTTGTTGGTTGCTTACTTTATTTTTGAGTTTCTAACGCCTTATTTCAAAATTGATGAGGAAATTAAAAAGGATAATCGCGCGGTTGGATTCTTGTCCTTAACGTTATCCGTGTCCTTATCCTATGTGGTTGGAGCATGTGTAACTTAGTATCATACATAGTCTTGGAGGCTTGAAGAATGAAATACCTGTGGGGAACCTTGTTTGCTATCGCGCTTGTGTTTGTAGCGGCAGGGGTTTATTATGTATGGAAATATGCCTAGATGCAATTAGCTGGAGGATTTCGCAATGAGTAGCAATGAAGAAGTCGTATGTCCGTGGTGTCAGACAGAGATCGTTTGGGATCCTGAGATTGGACCAGAAGACGAGTGTCCACACTGTTTTAATGAATTGAATGATTACCGCAGTATTGATCTGAAGGTTAAGCAAACAGGTCAAAAGCTGCGTTTCAATGAGCAAGAATATGCCGAATCCGACGAGGATTTATCATTGGCTTGGGATGATTCCGATGAGCCGCTAGATAAGTACGGTGAAAAGGTCCAACAATTAACAGATGAACAGGAAGAAGCACCAGAGTGTTCGAATTGTCATGAATTCTTGCTCCTTGCAGGAACAGAAGTGACGAGCGGAGCTTCCTTCACGCCAAGTATCCCTAAGACGTTAGGAAGTGCGTTCCTAACAGGTCCGTTCACGACGGATGTATATGTGTGTCCTTCTTGCTTCCGGGTGGAAAAAGTACTATCAGATACAGACCGTTTACTAATGGTTGAACGAATCAAATCGGAATAATCGCAATTAAATTGAACCGAGTCCTTATGGATTCGGTTTTTTTGCGTGCATTCGCCTCATATTTTCACTCTAAAGGGGAAGCTTAACAAAAGCCAATATTCAATCTAAGTGAGGAGGAGGCGTATGCAAACGAATCAAACGAATGTAAAAAGCAAAGGGAAGCTGGATGCTCAAGCGATCCTTTTGCTAGTTGTTCATGCGCTATTTGGCGGAGCCAATGCCTTATCAGGTACATTTGTCGGCGTTTATTTATGGAAAGCCAAAAACGATTTTACGTTAATCGGTTGGTTTACATTAACGACCCATTTAACGATGGCTATTACTTTTTGGTTAGCTGGAAAATGGGTGAAAGAACATAATAAAATGAATTGCTTACGTGCTGGTGTATCCATATCAGCGTGTTTTTACATGCTGGTGCTTTGGATGGGGACTAGCAGTGTCCACTATTTCGTTTGGTTAGGCATGGTCCAAGGGATCTCTGTAGGCTTGTTCTGGATTGCCTTCAACGTCGTTTACTTTGAAGTGACAGATCCTGATAACCGGGATCGATTCAATGGTTGGGTCGGACTACTGGGCGCAGGAGCTGGCATTATTGCTCCGTGGATTTCAGGGTTACTCATTGTCAATTTAGGCGATGGAGCGGGGTATCGGCTCATCTTTTCTATCTCCTTAGGTATATTTGTATTAGGTGTAGTCATTAGTTTTTTTCTGAAAAAAAGAAAATTGAGTGGAACCTACGAATGGTTGTTGCCGCTGCGGATATTGAGACAAGCGGAAACACCGTGGAAGCGAGTAAGTCTGGCTTTACTTTTTCAGGGAGTTCGTGAGGGCGTATTTGGCTTTATGATCGGTTTACTCGTGTACATATCGACTTCAAGTGAGGCAAGCTTAGGTAGTTTCGCTCTAATTACTTCATCCGTAGCGCTAGTGAGCTTCTGGGCAGCAGGTCGTTTCATTCGACCTTCTTTTCGCAAAATGAGTATGTTCATAGGTTCGGTTATGGTTGTTCTCGTGATATTACCGTTTTTTTGGAAGATAACATTCAGTACATTGCTGATGTTTGGGATAGGGTCAGCGCTCTTTTTCCCAATGTACTCTATTCCTATGGTTTCTATTGTCTTTGATTTGATTGGATCGGATGATCAGAGTGCGAAGCAAAGGGAAGAATACATTGTCTTACGTGAGTTGTCACTGAATGTGGGGCGAGTATGTGGCGTCCTTATATTTATATGTGTGATTTCTTGGAGTAAGGAGCCGCTCGTCATCAATGTGCTGCTGCTGGCAATCGGAAGCTCGACATTCTTCTCTTGGGTATTCATACGAAATCAGCTACGGGCATCCAAGCCTTGACAGGGACTAGGTTTTCACATGAAAATGTGAGTAGCATGATTATGGGATGAGGAGGGGGCACCAATGCCGCCAAAAATGGTGAATAGCATCACAGAGCTGATCGGAGATACCCCCGCGGTGCGCGTAAACCGTTTATTGGAACCGGAAGCTGCTGAGCTGTACGTGAAATTGGAGTATTTCAATCCGAGCGGAAGCGTGAAGGATCGTGCTGCATGGAATCTCATTGAGCAGGCTGAGAAATCGGGTCTCCTTGGACCAGGAGCGACAATTATTGAGCCTACAAGCGGAAATACAGGGATCGGACTTGCGATGAACGCGGCGGCCAAGGGCTATAAAGCGATTTTGATTATGCCGGATAATATGAGTAAGGAACGCATAAATATCCTGAAAGCCTACGGCGCCGAAGTCGTTCTAACGCCAGCCGCTTTGCGGATGCCAGGTGCAATTGCTAAGGCTATTGAGCTAAGGGATCAAATTCCTGGCAGCTTTATCCCTCAACAGTTTGAAAATCCGGCGAATCCAAGTATTCATCGAATAACGACAGCGCCTGAAATTTTGCAGCAAATGGAGGGGCGGCTAGATGCATTTGTCGCAACTTCGGGAACGGGCGGCACGATTACGGGAACGGGCGAGGTACTCCGGGAACAGCTGCCGAATATCCAGATTTATGTCGTAGAGCCTAAGGGGTCACCTGTACTTTCTGGTGGAAGCCCAGGACCTCATAAGCTCGTGGGTACAAGCCCTGGCTTCGTTCCGGCTATTTTGAACACCAGCGTTTATGATGAAATTGTGCAAGTGACGGATGAGGATGCCATCCAAACGATGAGGGATTTGGCAAGTAAGGAAGGCATCCTAGTCGGTCCTTCAGCTGGAGCCTCGGTATGGACAGGGATACAAGTGGCAAGGAAGTTAGGGGCAGGCAAACGCGTGCTCTGTATTGCGCCAGATACAGGTGAACGGTATTTAAGTATGGATCTTTTTTAACCTCGTATGAGGTGAATAAGGGAGTTAAGAGCCACATGGAGGGTCATCCAGTGGCTTTTTATTTTGTCAATCGAAGTGGAATTTTCAAATATATATAAATATTCTGCCTATCTTCCGCGATCAGTAATTGAATTAGGACAGCGATTCATTGTAAGATGAATGGATGAACGAAACATATCTCAGAAAGGTAGGTTTAACCATGGATACTTTGAAGCTTAAAATTCTCGATTTACTAAAGGAAGACGCCCGCAGGAGCGCGGATCTGATCGCCACCATGTTAGGAACGGCGGAGGACGAAGTTGCGCGAGCGATAAGCGAGATGGAAGCGGATAAGGTCATTGTCAAATACGCGACAGTCGTAAACTGGAGCAAAGTAGATGACGAAAAGGTTACCGCCCTAATTGAAGTGCAAATTACGCCGGAGCGCGGGCGCGGGTTTGATGCGATTGCGGAACGGATCTATTTATATCCGGAAGTCAAATCGGTTTATCTCATGTCTGGAGCTTATGATTTACTCGTAGAGATTGAGGGAAGCTCGCTCAAACAAGTAGCTTCTTTCGTTTCCAACAAACTGTCGCCAATTGACCGTGTGCTTTCTACAAAAACGAATTTTATTTTGAAAAAATACAAACAAGACGGCATTATTTTCGAAGATCAGGAAGATGATCATCGAATGCTTGTATCGCCATAAGGGAGAGGTAGCGCTATGATCAAGGATGAGACTACGATTCAATCAAGCAAAAAATCGATGCAGGACTACCTCGCTCCTGCGGTACGTGAAATGAAGCCGTCGGGCATTCGGAAGTTTTTTGATCTCGTAAGCAACAGTAAAGAGGATATCATCTCATTGGGTGTGGGCGAACCGGATTTCTCTACACCTTGGCACGTTCGGGAAGCTGCTGTTCATTCCTTAGAGAGAGGCAGAACCAAATATACGCCAAACTCTGGTATTCCTGAGCTCCGCGAAGCGATTGCGAACTATTTGTATACATCCTTTAAAGTGAAATATGAGCCATCGAATGAAGTGCTCGTAACAGTTGGCGGCAGTGAAGCTATTGATCTAGCACTGCGCTCATTGATTACACCGGGAGACGAAATTCTGATTCCAGAGCCTTGTTATATTTCGTACTCGCCAATCACGGCCATTAGTGGCGGTGTGCCAGTGGGGATCGAAACGTTCGCGAAGGATCAGTTCAAGCTGACGGAAAAGGCGCTTCGTGATGCGATTACGCCACGTTCCAAAATTTTAATCCTATGCTACCCAAGCAATCCGACTGGCGGCATTATGAACTATGAGGATTGGCTGCCGATTGCCAAAGTTGTCGAAGAGCATGATCTGATTGTCATTTCCGATGAAATTTATGCGGAATTGACTTATGGTCAGAAGCATGTGAGCTTCGCAGCCATTCCAGGAATGCAGGATCGGACGATTCTCGTTAGCGGATTCTCCAAGGCTTTCGCGATGACAGGCTGGCGCATGGGGTATGCTTGCGGTCACAGAGAGCTTATCTCGGCTATGACCAAGATTCACCAATATACGGTCATGTGTGCACCTGTCATGGGGCAAGTAGCAGCACATGAAGCGTTAACGAATGGATTGGAAGAGAAAGACCGGATGATTGAATCCTATAATCAGCGGAGACGATTAGTTGTCAAAGGCTTCCGTGAAGTAGGACTCGAATGCCATGAACCACAGGGCGCATTCTACGCGTTCCCAAGTATTGTCGCAACAGGGCTAACTTCTGAGGAATTTGCACAACGACTTTTGTATGAGTCGAAGGTTGCTGCAGTGCCTGGTGATGTATTTGGTTTAGGTGGAGAAGGATTCCTGCGGTGCTCTTATGCCTATAGTGTTTCCCAACTGAATGAAGCATTAGAGAGAATCGGTAATTTCTTAAGGAAATTATAATATTCTTCATAAATTCATATGTTCATAGGAGACGAAAACTGGTATTCTAAGAGTAAGGAGGGATGAGCGTGGCTTTTATGGAATATCAGCTTACTAACTTTCAGAAGCAATTTCAAATTCGAGAGCAAGAGTTCGGACAGCGTTGGCTGACCAGAAATGCCAAGAAGCAAAATTCCCTGAATAAACTCGAAGAAGAGATCAACACGTTGAGAAGAAAAATGGAACAGATGGTCATGGAAGGTCGAGAAATGACATCTGATGAGGTTGTCGAATTAAGCACAATGTTGGATCAAAAAATAAATGAATATATGACATCTGGAAAGAAAAGTCGGTGAAAACCGACTTTTCTGGCGACTATCGATAAGAGAGAGTACTTACGGAGGGAATTACATACATGAAGGCAAAATGGTTATGCGTTGTTATGTTAGGAATGATGCTGATACTGCTGACCGCTTGTGGTGGACCGAAAGCAGATGTATCGGTATTTATTATGGGACCTAATGGTTTTCCAAGTGAAGCGGCGGAAAAGCTGGAAGTATCTTTGAAAGATAAAGTGGGAGAACTGCCGACAGTAAAGCTAAATACATCTCCTATTTTTTCATTGGAAAAGATGATTGTTGAGCTAGCTGCTGGCGGTAACGGCATCTTCATCTTGGGCGAAGAGCAGTTCAAGGGCTTGAGCAATCAAGCGGGATTTGTGTCATTGGATAACACGATCAATCCTTCGGATTACCCAGATGGGGTTATCGAAATCAAAGAAGAAGGTAAAGCAGCGGAGAAGCACTTGTATGGCATTCCGCTCACAGGCAACAAATGGATGAAGGATCAAGGGTATGAAGGTAAAGGATTATTTGCGTTCATTCCTCAGAATGCTCCGAAAATGGACGAGGCTTTGAAAGTCCTTAAGATTATTGCGCAAAAATAAGAGAACGTCTATAATCGACAAATAGCTTGATCGTATAATTTGCAACTATAGGTACTGGTAAGCTTCCACTTGGAAGGTTATTAGTTTAGGGGAAGCCGGTTCAAATCCGGCACGGTCCCGCCACTGTAATTCAGTCTTGCGAAAGTCTGAAGAGTCAGGATACCTGCCTATGGTGCCGATACAACATCCTTCGAGGAAAAGGATCGCGTTAAATCAGGAAGCAGCGCACGTCAGTTCGTTGCCCAATACCGCGATTTATCGTCCCCTTGTTCCTAGTGAACAAGGGGACTTTTTTTATTTGGCTGAAGATCGAAAATAAGGAAAGAGGGTCTATGTGATGACACAAAACAGGTTCAAAAAAGGTCTTATTCTTACATTAGCAGTTGCGACAGCGATCTCTTTAACAGCTTGTGCTAAGAAGGAAGCAGAATTAACGGATCCGTCCAAACTTGGCGGTGAAGGGACGAAGGCACCAACTACAACATCGTCGGCAGCACCTGCAGCTGCAAAGAAAACGACCTATCCTTTAAAGGTGAAGGATGCGACAGGCAAAGAGTTTACGTTCGACAAAGCGCCAGAACGAATCGCATCCGTGTCGCCATCAGAGACAGAAGCGCTGTTTGCGATAGGACTTGAAGCAAATATTGTCGGTGTATCGGATTTCGATGATTATCCCGAAGCGGCTAAAACGAAGCCGAAGCTGGGCAGCATCACGAAACCAAATATGGAGGCCGTCATTGCTTCCAATGCAAATCTGATTTTCACAGGTGTTTCCATGAAGGCAGACTCGGTTGAGGCACTTCGTAAGATGAACATTAATGTCTTTAAAGTAGAGCCCAAAACGTTAGATGATGCGATGAACAATATTCAAACGTTCGGACTTATTACCGATCATCAAGAGCAAGCAGAGAAAGTTGTCGCAAAAATGAAAGCGGATCGTCAGAAGGTTATCGATGCTGTAAAAGACGTGAAACAAGAGAATAAGAAAAAAGTGTACATGGAATTTGCACCAGGCTGGACCGTGGGAAGCGGAGAGTTCATGGATGAGTTAATCAAAATCGCAGGTGGAATTAACGTAGCTGGCGATAAAGCAGGCTGGTATGAGATCAGTGAAGAGAAGATCATCCAGCAAAACCCGAACGTCATTTTATTCGCAAATGGGATCATCGACATCAAAAGTAAGAAGCCGTTAGAAGAAATTATTCGTACGCGCGGTGGGTGGGATGCCATTGATGCCGTGAAAAATAAACGAGTGATTGGTCTCGATCAGAACTCCGTAAGTCGTCCAGGTCCGAGATTGACAGACGGGCTGCTGGAAATGGCGAAAGGGATCTATCCTGAATTGGTGAAATAATGAAAAGAAAATTGATGCTAGGGGGAGGAGTGGGAGTTATACTCCTTCTTCTTTCTATTGTGGTGAGTTTATCCATCGGCTCAGCTCAGCTTCCAATTTCACATATTGTGGGGATTCTGGCGAAACATCTTCCTTGGGTAGGAAGTCATATTGAAGTGAAATGGCCGCAATCCTCGGAACAAATCATAAATAAAGTACGAATCCCTCGTGTGCTTCTGGGTATTCTTGTTGGGGCAGTACTCTCCATAGCTGGCGCTGGTTTCCAAGGGGTTCTGCGCAATCCGCTCGCCGATCCTTACTCGCTGGGCGTATCTTCAGGAGCCTCTGTAGGGGCAGCGTTTCTCATATATTTTGGGCTGCAATTCGCCTGGTTCGGACAATGGTCGATTCCGATTGTGGCTTTCGTAACGGGGCTTATCTCCCTGCTCTTGGTATTGAAACTGGCGATGATTGAAGGGAAGCTGAAGATGGAGACGCTGATTCTATCCGGCGTTGTGATGCAAGCATTTCTTGGCGCGTTCGTGTCGTTCTTAGTTGCAATATCAAACCAAACGATTAATGAAATTATTTTTTGGCTCATGGGCAGTCTAGCGATGCGCGGATGGACATATACGTATATGATTTCACCCTATCTCGTAATAGGTGTCGTAATTCTGTTAAGCTATGCGAGATCATTAAATCTGCTTGCACTGGGGGAGCGTCAAGCGGCTCATCTCGGTGTTCATGTGGAGCGAACGAAATTAATTGTACTGATTGCTTCGACGTTGATCACGGCTGCAGCTGTGTCTGTGGCAGGGGTAATCGGCTTTGTTGGACTGATCGTGCCGCACTTGGTGCGACTGTTGGTTGGTCCAGATTATCGACTAATCATTCCTTTATCTGCAATAGGCGGTGGGATTTATGTGTTGTGGGCGGACACCTTGGCTCGAACTCTCCTTAGTCCTACAGAAATTCCTCTCGGAGTGATCACGGCGTTTCTGGGTGCGCCATTTTTTGCCTATCTGCTCCATAAAGATAAGAAAACGTTAAGAGGTTGATCACAATGATTAAAGTGGAGCAGCTTTTTCAGAGCTTTCGAGAGCAACAGGTGTTGGATAATATGAGCTTTGAGGTTGGGCAGGGGGAGTTTTTTGGGATCATTGGACCCAATGGCAGCGGGAAATCAACCCTGCTTCGACTTCTCTCTGGCATGGATCCTGTCCTGCATGGGAAAGTGTGTGTAAAAGGAAACCCAGTATCATCGTATTCGCGAAAGGAGCTGGCCAAATGGCTCGCTGTTCTTCAGCAGGATGCGTTGCCTCCCGTTGGGTTCACTGTTCGTGAAGTCGTAGAAATGGGGCGTTATCCGTTTCAGAATTGGCTTGGCGAAGATACAAAAGAAGCGGATGGACTCATTGATGCAATTATTAGAAAGCTTGAGCTGGAAACGTTCGTTGATCGAACAATTGAGCGTCTGAGTGGTGGAGAACGTCAACGTGTTGCACTGGCTAAAGTAATGGCACAGCAACCAAGCTTACTCATGCTGGATGAGCCCACCACCTTTCTAGATATCGGTTATCAAATACAAATGATGGATTTCATTCGAAGCTGGCAGCAAGAAACGGCGCTTACGGTTGTAGCTGTGCTGCATGACTTGAATTTGGCAGCCCAATATTGTACGCGATTGATGATCGTGCACGAGGGGCGGGTAACCGCTATTGGAACGCCAGCAGAGATTATTACGAGTGAGCAAATCGCAGAGGTGTACGGAACAGAGCCAATTGTACTTAAGCACCCTGTGAGTGAGGTACCTCAGATCTTATTACAACCAGGCAAATAAAAGATTCCGGAGGATGAAGATAAATGAACAGACTGAATAACTTGATTAACGCGATTGAGCCTATCCATCATGAGGTGGCACATCAAGCCAATGATCATTTGAACCAATTGACGAAGCCCCAAGGAAGCTTAGGGAAACTTGAGGATATCGCACGCCAAGTTGCAGGGATTACAGGGGAAGTGATGCCGACTTTTGAGAAAAAAGCGGTTATCGTCATGGCGGGTGATCATGGTGTTTGCGAGGAAGGCATCAGTGCCTTTCCAGCGGCGGTGACACCTCAAATGGTGCTCAATTTCCTGTATGGCGGGGCAGCTGTAAATGTATTAGCTAGACATGCTGGAGCGGATGTGGTTTGTGTAGATATGGGGGTCAATGCGGATTTGGAGCATCCGAATCTCGTATCGCGCAAGGTTAGAAAGGGTACGCGCAATATGGCGAAAGAAGCGGCGCTTTCCCTGGAGGAGACAGTAGAAGCGATTATAGCGGGCAGTGAGATTGTGGATGATTTGGTGGCAAAAGGTTATCGACTTTTCGCTACGGGCGAAATGGGGATTGGTAATACAACGGCAAGCGCAGCAATTTTGTGTGCGTTGACTGGTTTAGATGCTGGCCTTGCTGTAGGCCGTGGAACGGGCATCGACGATGCCACTTGGCTGCATAAGCAGTCGGTTGTGAATACGGCGCTGGACGTGAATGGGCTGTTTGGGCGGGGGGCGAGTGCGAGTGCAAATGCAAGTGCAAGTGCAAGTGCAAGTGCAAGTGAAGGCTCAAGCGGTGATTTTGCGCTTGAGGTGTTAAGCAAGGTCGGCGGATTGGAGATAGCCGGACTTGTTGGGGTGATCTTGGGCGCAGCGAAGCATCGCTGCCCAGTTGTCGTCGACGGCTTCATCTCGTCGACAGCGGCCCTCGTGGCGAGCCGATTAGCCCCGCTAAGCGCGTCCTACATGCTCGCCTCGCACTTATCACAAGAGCAGGGACATACGAAGGTGCTCGAGTCGGTTGGCCTCGCAGCGATGCTGCAGATGGATATGAGACTAGGCGAAGGCACGGGCGCAGTGCTTGTGTTTAATCTGATCGATGCCGCAGGCAAGATCATGAAGGAAATGGCGACTTTCGAAAGCGCAGGCGTTTCGAGGGAGTAACAAGCAGAGAGAAGGAGGCGACACGATGGCGGTTCTGGTAACAGGCGGCGCACGCAGCGGCAAAAGCTCCTTCGCGGAGAAGCTGGCGATGCATCGCTGCCAGCGAGGGGTTTATATCGCGACCTCCCACATCTACGATGAAGAAATGAGGGAGCGGGTTGGTCTGCACCAGCAGCAGAGGCTTCACTCGGGATTCCCTTGGGAAACCCGGGAGGAGCCGTATGCGCTGCAGGTTTGTCTTGAGCAGCTGCACGAGAGCAGCGAGGGTGCTGTGGTTTTAGTAGACTGCCTAACGTTGTGGCTGACGAACTGGCTGCTCCACTACGAAGGCATGAGCGATGCAGCGCAACTCGTTACAACGCAAATTGATGAGCTTGTGGACGTCGTGTCCTCCTACAGTGGACAACTCATCCTAGTTACAAATGAAGTTGGCAACGGTATTGTGCCTGAGTACCCACTTGGCCGTCAATTTAGAGATTTGGCTGGACGGATGAATCAGCGAGTAGCTGAAGTATGCCAGCAGGTGTTTCTGGTTACGGTTGGTATCCCAATGGAACTAAAGAGCAGTGCTTATATTTTCGACTAATAGATACTTGAAGTAAGTACGGAATGGTGAAGCCCATATGTGGATATATACATGGCAGGAAATCGTCTGGATGACGGCTGCTGCAATTGCATTGGACTGGATGATTGGTGATCCGAGATGGCCCACTCATCCTGTTATTATGATTGGCCGCTGGATACGCTGGGTAGAGGACAGACTGCATCCTAGAGAAATGACAGCGAGTATGCTAGTAGGTAAACACACAAGATGGGTGCGAATGAAAGGTGTCCTACTCACGCTTTCCACCATCACACTGAGCTTTCTTGTAGTTCTTGTGCTTGTACATTTCGCAAACGATATTCATCCCTGGTTAGGTTATGCGGTGTCAACCTGGCTCATCTCCACGACGGTGGCGATCAAAGGCTTAAAGGACGCCGCGTATCTGGTCTACCATCCGCTGCGCGCAGGCAATCTCGCGGATGCTCGCAAGTACACCGGCTACATCGTTGGCCGGGATACGGATGCACTCCACGAGGAGGAGCTGACGCGAGCCGTCGTGGAGACGGTCGCGGAGAACATCGTGGACGCGGTCATCGCGCCCTTGTTCTATGCGCTCATCGGCGGTGCGCCGCTGGCGATGCTATACCGTGCATCGAATACGCTGGATTCGATGGTAGGCTACCGAAATGACAGATACCGTCATTTCGGCACCGCGTCGGCCCGCTGGGACGACGCCATGAACTGGATCCCGGCGCGGCTCACCGGGATCCTGCTGATCCTCGTGGCCCTGGCGAAGCCGGGCCTCTCAGCAGCACGCGCAGCGGCGGCGATTCGCCGCTTCGCGCATCTACACCCCAGCCCGAACAGCGGGATCCCGGAGTCGGCGGTAGCCGGAGCACTCGGGATCGAGCTTGGCGGGCTGAACGTCTATGGCGGCGCGGCGAGTGAGCGCGCCCGCCTAGGCTGGCCGCTGCGTCCACGAACGCAGCGGGATATTGTGCACGCCGTGAGCATGCTTTACGGCGTCAGTTTTGTAGTGATGGGAGGACTCCTGTGCGTCATACTCGTGCTTTGGTAGACTGGCTGCGTGCTTGTCTAGCCGCCTTTCAATTCCTAACGCGTCTGCCGATTCCGGTGCAGATTGACTATAACGAGCGCGTATTTCAGCGCAGCTCTGTCTTTTATCCGCTTGTTGGCTGCGTGATCGGGCTGCTTCTTCTATTGACAGGAGAAGGGCTCATCCACGTGTTGCCAGCTATGCCTGCGGCTCTTCTGCTTCTCACAATCTGGGTTGTCCTCACAGGCGGACTGCATCTGGATGGCCTGATGGATACAGCAGACGGCATTCTTAGTCACAGACCCCGTGAGCAAATGCTCGAGATCATGAAGGACAGCCGCGTTGGCGCGATGGGCGTCATCGTGTGTGTTCTTCACTTATTACTAAAATTTTCCTTGCTATTTACCATGCTGGATGCTCATCAACTAGGAGGACGAAGCAGTCTGCTTATCTTCTTAGTCTTCATACCGATATGGAGTCGCTGGTTCATGGTTGCAGCCATTAGAATGTGGCCTTACGCACGGCCGAATTCGGGGTTAGGCAGTCTGTTCCGTGGCGTTAACAGCAAGCATGTCATGCTATCCCTTTTAGTAGCCCTATTAACTACTACGCTATGTATTTGCATCAGTGACATAACTCTTTTACCCAACTGGAGCATCGTTCTAAGCTTTATGGCCATCACTACGCTTGTTGGAAGCGGGCTTGCCGCTTACATCAGCAGTAAGCTTGGCGGACTTACTGGAGATACCTATGGCGCTTTAAATGAGCTGCTGGAGAGCGTGCTTTTGTTAGCAGTAATCATCATCATAGGCATGTAGGGTTAGGTCTGTAATCTTATCGTGAAAGGAATGAGCATTATGTTAGAGCGTTACGGACACGGAGGCGATCTGTGGACGGCTGAGGAAACGTTTCATCGGCCGAAGGAGCAGTTTCTGGATTACAGTTCTAATATGAACCCACTTGGGCCTCCTGAAGTGGTCAAGGAGATTCTGACTGCGAGCTGGCGCGATATTGTCAAATATCCAGATCCTGCTGTTCGTGATCTCCGCCGAAGCTTATCGCTGAAATACGGGATTGATCCCGAGAGCATTTTAGTTGGAAATGGTGCTGCAGAGCTGATTGATTTGATCATACGTGTGTTGAAGCCAAGGATGACAGGACTTGCTAGACCATCCTTCAGCGAATATGAGGAAGCAGTTCACAAAGCGGGTGGTGAATTAACCAACATTTCGTTACGTCCGCAGAATCAATTTGAGCTGCAATGGTCTGACATTGAGGCCGTATTGCCAGCTGTTGAGTTATTTTTCCTTGGGCATCCCAACAATCCGACAGGTAGACTACTTCCTAACAACGTACTAAGCAATCTGCTCCAGAGTCAGCGTAAGCTTGTTCTCGATGAGGCTTTTATGGATTTTGTCCCTCAGGAGTCCGAGCATTCGTTGCTTAAGCTTGCATCGACAAGCCACGACCTGATCGTGATCCGTTCGATGACGAAATTTTATTCTATCCCAGGCATTCGTTTAGGTTTTATGGTGGCACACCCTGATCTCACCCGGCAATTGCGACAGCAGCAGGTGCAGTGGAGTGTGAATTACCTAGCACAACGTATGGGTGTTGCGGTTCTGGAAGATGAGGCCTTTGAGCGGTCCACCAGAGAATGGTTGCGCGTCGAGAAGCCTTGGCTTATGGAGAAACTGCGTAATTTAGGTTTAGAAGTTGTCCCGAGTGACGTGAATTTTTTGTTGTTTTCTTTTCCTGCGTCGAGTGGGATTAGCGTTAAACAAGCGCAACAGCATATGGGGCTTCAAGGGATTCTTATTCGGGATGCTTCTTTATTCGAAGGGCTGAACGAACGCTATTGTCGTGTTGCCATTCGTCTTCGTGAGGATAATGAGCGTTTACTCCAAGCTTTACAAAACATGTTGAACGACTTATCTAGGAATGGAGGTGCAGACCATGCCTGACTCGAAGTCAGCGGTTCTCATGATTCAAGGCACAGCTTCCGATGTTGGCAAAAGTATTCTTACGGCGGCCTTATGCCGTATTTTTGTTCAAGACGGCTGGCCGACAGCGCCTTTTAAATCACAAAATATGTCCCTCAACTCCTACATCACGTTCGATGGCAAAGAGATTGGCAGGGCGCAAGGTGTGCAAGCAGATGCTTGCCGCATTGTTGCTACGACGGACATGAACCCGATTCTTCTGAAGCCTAAGCAGGACATGGTCGCACAAGTCGTTGTTCATGGTAAGCCATATGCAGATTTGGATGCAAGGACGTATAGAGAATCCTATTTGCCACATGCGGAAGCAATCGTGAAAGATGCATTGGAACGCCTGCGCAGCGAATATGATATTGTGGTACTGGAAGGGGCAGGAAGTCCCGCTGAGGTTAATCTTAAGGATCGCGACATCGTCAATATGAGGCTGGCTGGATGGGCAGATTCACCGGTTCTGCTAGTTGCCGATATTGATCGTGGCGGGGTTTTTGCTTCGATTGTAGGCACACTTGAAATCTTGACCCCAGAGGAAAGAGACCGCGTACAAGGCTTTATTATTAATAAATTTCGCGGGGATGTCAGCTTACTGAAGCCTGGCTTGGATTGGTTGGAAGAGCGCACAGGGAAGCCAGTTCTCGGCGTAATCCCCTATCTACAGCAGCTGGGTATTGAGGACGAAGACTCGGCATCACTCGATTCCAAACGTGCCCAAACCAGAAGAACTCCTAACAGTCATGGGAAAAAATCGGACCAATTGGACGTCGCTGTCATTCGCTTGCCTCGCCTTTCTAACTTCACGGATTTTGATCCACTCCAAGAGGAATCGGATGTGCATTTCCGTTATATTGTGCATCTCGCTGAATGGGGAGAGCCGGACGTCGTTTTGCTTCCCGGAAGCAAGAATACGATGGAAGACTTGCAGTACCTGAAGGAATCAGGCTTAGCTGAGAGACTCATTTCTTTTGCTCAAGAGGAAGAAGGTTGGATCGTAGGTATTTGTGCGGGATATCAAATGCTGGGTGTCACACTTTCGGATCCTGGCAGGTACGAATCGGAGCATGCTGAGCTTGAAGGCTTAGGGCTGTTGCCGACAAAGACTGTGTTCACGCCGGATAAACGAACGGTTCGGGTACAAGGGGTAAGCACGCTTTTCGCCACGGATAGCTCTCATTTAGAAATCGATGGCTATGAAATCCACATGGGACGGACGCAATATGTACAAGATATCGTTGCTCCATTCCAAATTTCTGAAATAAACGCAATTGCCTCCATTTATCCCGAATCCGGCCTACATCCTGATGGAGCAGTCACCCTAGGTGGACGTGTGTGGGGAACCTATATTCATGGTATTTTGCATAATGATGATTTCCGTAGGGCTTGGTTGAATCAGATTCGTTTACATAAGGGATTAACTCAAGTCTCACAAGGGCTTCGTTATAAGGAGCGCCGTGAAACAGCGTTTGATCGATTGGCTGAGCACGTAAGAGCTCACTTGGATATGGCGCGAATCTATGAGATGATGGGAGTAACACATCCTACAAAACGGGAGGGGTTCTAAGTTGAAAATATATACGCGTACTGGAGATGCGGGTCAAACTAGTGTGATCGGTGGTCGTGTGGACAAAGATGATGACCGAGTCGAAGCCTACGGGACGACGGACGAGCTGAATAGCTTTCTAGGTCAAGCGATGAGCTTCATGGATCCACAGAAATACCCGGATTTATTGCCAGATTTGCTGCAGGTTCAGCATGAGCTGTTTGATTGCGGGGCAGATCTTGCGCTGCTGAAGCAGGATTTGCGTCCCTATAAAGTAACGGCAGACATGGTTGATGCGTTAGAAGCTTGGATAGATAAATACGATGCCGAGACGCCAGATATCACGCGCTTTATTTTGCCAGGAGGCGGGACTGTCTCATCTACATTGCATGTTTGTCGTACGGTATGCCGTAGAGCCGAACGTCTTGTTGTTACACTGGCGCGCACGCAGGAGATTAATCCCGAGGTACGTCGTTATTTGAACCGACTGTCTGACTTTTTCTTTACGATTGCCCGCACAGCGAATTTCCGCGAGGGGATTGCTGATGTGGAATATATACGCAGCGCTGAGGTGTTTAAACGTAAACCATGAGTTACTATGAACCATTAGTATATGTTGTCCCGCCAGAGGAAGAGGGCTTCATTCTCAAAACAGTGCTTCAAAAAAGATTGATGGTCTCACGTAAATTGTTATCCCGCATCAAGCTAACTGAGCGTGGGATTACGGTGAACGGGGAAAGGCAATACATCAATATCAAAGTGAAAGCTGGCGACCGTGTGGAAATTCGGATGGAGGAAGAGCAATCGGAGGATATTCTGCCTCAGGATCTTCCGCTGCACATTCTGCACGAGGATGAGCATTTGCTGATTCTCGCAAAGGATGCGGGGATCATTGTCCATCCAACGCATGGTCATTATGTGAATACGATTGCGAATGGGGTTGTGTACCATTGGCAGCAAGCGGGAATTACGTGCCGTTTTCGCCCTGTTCATCGACTTGACCAAGAAACCTCGGGTGTCCTAGCCATCGCAAAAACACCTTATGTGCATCAGCAAATTTCCGAGCAAATGATTCAGCATCAGGTGAAAAAAGAGTACCTCGCATTCGTCTGGGGCACGGTTGCTTCACCTACAGGGACGATTAATGAACCCATTGATCGCGATCCTGATCAGCCGCATGTGCGGATTGTTAGGCCTGACGGATACCATGCGGTGACGCATTATGAGGTTGTGAAACAATTTGAGAAGGCGACTCTCGTCCGGATTTGGCTGGAAACGGGGCGTACGCATCAAATTCGTGTGCATATGCGGCACTTAGGTCATCCGCTGCTAGGGGATAAGATGTACACACTGTCTGAGTACGGGGAGTTTGCGGCTGAACTTGAAGCTAGCGAACGCTTAAATCGTCAAGCGCTACATGCGTATAAACTGGGCTTTGTGCACCCAGGAACAAGGGTATGGACCGAGTTTAACGCACCTTTGCCTGCCGATTTATCTGAACTTGAGCAATGGTTAGCAGAAAAAAGGTGAAAAATCAAAAACCATTCCAATTTCTGGATGGTTTTTCTTTGCAATTACTTGACTTTCCTTGGCAATTAGCCCAAAATTTTAAGTAGTTCTATTTGATCATCATACAGCATAAAGGAGTTATTACAACGTGGGAGTTAAAGTGTATGGTTACGATAAATGTGGGACGTGCCGGAGTACCGTAAAGTGGCTGAAAGCACACGAAATTGAAATTACAGATCAGGTCCCTTTATTTGAAACGCCGCCTTCAGCGATGGAACTTGCAGAATTACTTAAGCTAAGCGGTTTTGAAATTAAGAAGTTTTTCAATACATCAGGTGAAGTCTACAAAGAGATGAATTTGAAAGACAAGCTTCCAGGTATGACACAAGAACAAATGCTTGATTTGCTAGCGTCTAATGGTCGCTTAATCAAACGACCCATTGTAACGGATGGCCATAAAGTGACGGTTGGCTTCAAAGAAGATGTGTTTGAGGACGTTTGGGCGAAAGGGTGATCTGGACATGGCTGACGACAAGAAACCAGCACGCAAAAAGTCACCGCTTGCCATCGGCGGATTTATCGCTGTCCTCTTATCGCAAGGCAAGCTGCTGCTTGCTGCTTTAAAGTTTGGCAAAGTTGGCGGCGCTATCATCTCGATGTTCGTTACGATCTGGGCTTACGCCTATTTGGCTCCATTGCCGTTCGCGATTGGACTCGTACTGATGATCTTGATTCACGAGCTAGGCCACGTGCTTGCAGCGAAGATGAAGGGGTTGCCCGTTTCGGCGCCGGTCTTCATCCCATTTTTGGGTGCTTTGATCACGATGAAGAAGCATCCAACCGATGCGGCTACAGAAGCTTTTATCGGCATTGGTGGTCCTATTCTAGGTACCCTCGGAGGCGTTGCCGCTTTTGGAGTAGGCGTGTATTTCGATTCAGCTGTGATCGTTTCCGTTGCCTATGCTGCTTTTTATCTGAATCTAATTAATTTATTGCCAATTCACCCTTTGGACGGTGGACGAATCTCGACTGCGGTAACACGCTGGCTATGGTTGCTTGGTTTGATTGGCGGGCTCGTATTTATTGTCTACATCGATAGTTATTTCTCGAGTAAAATTATTTTCTTAATCATCTGGGCAATGTTTGCTTGGGATTTGTATAAGAAATATGTGCGATATCGGCATAAGGAAGAGCGCGTAACCGTTGCTACGCGATTCGAATTTCCAGCGAATCATTTGTTACAACAAGGCTATATGATTCCAGGTGAGAATCACACACGTGATTTGGACTATATCACGTTTTCAGAGTTGCAAGGGCCAGGTTCCGGCAGACAAACCTTGCATATGTACTGGCAAGGCATTGGTTTTGAGGGACATGCGTATTTGCCTGTACAGGCGATCGTTAAGCGAGTCCAATTGGTAAAAGTGGAACGTATGAATAAAGAGGATGGCTTGCACCTTGGTCTCCAAGTTCAAGTGGAATACTCACCGCTAGGGTTACAAGAGCACTATTATGACGTGCCAGTCAAGACACGCTGGAAGTTTGGTATCTCATATTTGGGATTAGCTTTATTCTTGCTTTATATGATTAGGCTCGTTCATCAGGTCGGCATTATTTCATGACACTTACATAATGAGGAAGTTATCCATGACATTTAAAGGATCTAAGCGGCTGCAACAGCTAGGCTCGGCCATTTTTTCGGAAGTGGCAGAATGGAAGAGAGAGGTTATGAACCAAGGGGTGGACGTCATAGATTTAGGTATAGGAAGTCCTGACCAGCCTCCCTCTGATCGCATTTTGGAAGCCATGGCTGAGGCCGTGCGCAACCCTGCTCATTATGGTTACCCATCATCGGAAGGGAGCTTAGCCTTTCGAGAAGCCGTTGCGAAATGGTATAACTATCGTTTCGGAGTGGAGCTCGATGCTGAGACTGAAATCTTAACCCTGATGGGCTCGCAAGATGGGCTCGCTCACTTAGCGCTTTCACTCTGTGATCCTGGGGATATCGCAATTGTCCCTGATCCAGGTTACCCCATATATTCGGCAAGTCTCGTACTTGCGGGTGTTGAACCCTACTTACTACCGCTGCGTGCAGCAAATGATTTCTTACCCCAATTAGAGGACATTCCAGATGACGTGGCTGCTAAGGCGAAATTCATCCTGCTTAACTATCCAAGCAATCCGTTGTCTGCTGTTGCAGATCGTGCTTTTTTTGAGCATTTGATATCCTATGCCAAGAAGCAGGATTTGCTTGTTGTACATGATCTTGCCTATTCCGAAATGGCTTTTGACGGCTATAAGCCTATGAGTATTTTGGAAATTGAAGGTGCTAAGGAGGTTGCCATTGAATTCCATTCTTTATCTAAAAGCTTCAATATGGCAGGCTGTCGCATCGCATTTCTAACAGGGCATGCAGATGCGGTCAAAGCGCTCAAGACGCTTAAATCGAATATTGATTATGGCGTATTCGGGGCCATTCAGGCAGCAGGTATTGCAGCTTTAGAAGAAGATATGGAAAACGATCACACTGTCTCAAGTATGTATGAGAAGAGACGAAATGGTTTTATTTCGGCATTAAATGATGCGGGTTGGATTATTCCACCACCGAAAGCAACGATGTTTATTTGGGCTCCAATTCCCAAGGGTTGGACGTCTCGACAAATTTCCCGGGAAATGTTATTTCAGACAGGTGTTGTTGTGATCCCTGGTGATGCATTTGGCGCTGAAGGAGAAGGATTTGTCCGTATTGCTTTAGTGCAAGATGAAGCTCGATTACTTGAGGCAGCAAGGCGAATAGGAGATTGGCTTCAGTCCTTAGAATGAAAGTTAGAGATTTTGGTAAAAATAGGAGAATGAGAGACATATTTAGGTGTAAGGTTAAGAGAAAATTTATACGTTGAAAGGGGTAAGCATATGGATGCCATTTCTTCACTATCGGAGTTGTTAGCTGAACAGAAGCCGTCATCGTACGTAGAGATTCCCGGGATTTTAGGCCAGACGTTCGGTCAAGCGACAATAGCAGCTACATTACCTGTTAGCAAACTATTTTCTATTTTTGAGGTGGATTTAGAAGTACAACGTGCGATCATTCCACGGAACCTCTCCAAGTTAATTGACTATGTGAATCTATATTTAGAAGATCGCCAGCCTATCTATTTCCCTGGCATTATTTTCTCAGCAAGAGGCGCAGGGCATTACGATGAGGATAATCAAGCCCTTCGATTACAGCCGATTGAGAAATTGTACGTAGTTGACGGCCAACATCGCTTGGCTGCCTTCCAACGAATTATGGAAACGCTGCAAAGTCAGATGGCGCGTGCCAAGGATCGTCGGGAATACGATAAAATGGAAGAGATTACGGAAAAGCTGCGTCGTTTATATGCGTTCCCAATCTCGACAATGACATATCTGGATATCAATGCGCGTCAGGAACGTCAATTGTTCTCCGACATTAACAAGCTTCCTCGTAAGCTTGGAGGGAACTTGGCTGTACTTCGTGATCAGCGCCGGTTCTATCATGTTGCTGCGACTGAGCTTGCGGCGAAAGCGCCTGCTATGCAGAAGCTGACTGTCGATATGTTCTCCGAGCGCGGGAAATCACCAGAGTATTTATTCTCCTACCACTTGCTAATTGAGATTCTAGTGGGCTTGTTTGAAGGTAGAATGAAATCAGCCGCTCGCAATAACAATTATCAATATGCGGACAAAGACTTGCAGGAGCTTATCTCACTAGCAGGTGGTTATTTTAACGGATTATTGACACATTTGCCGTCACCGACAAAGGGGGAAATCGTCTGGTCCGAGAATATCCAAATTGCGTTAGCCCTGTTCATGCATGAAGAAGCGACGAAAACAGGAAGCTTTAATCGTTATGCGCTTGAGCATGCATTGAAAATATTACCGCATGTCAATTGGAATAGCATTTATGCTGGGGAAGAAAAAGACCGTCTACCAAGACGTACACGTATCATGAAGGCTTACAACCATATTAAGAGCTTCTATCAAGAGCAAAATGCATTTCTAATCAGTGACGCTGAAGCCTATAAAGCTAGTTTTGCAAATAAGGAGGACGTGAGCTAATGGAAGGATTACGCCTGAAAATGACTATCCATCCTTTCTGCGAAAGGTTCGGTCTGGCGACTGTTGCCTTGCGCGTTCAGGACTTGCTGAACTATACGATGATTGATCCGATGGTTCAACGGAAGCTGAGTAATATGCAGCGCCGGAAGATCTCCACTTATTTGCAAGAACGCGAGCTTGACCATGTTTTCTTCGGCCCTGTAACGCTATCGCTTCGCGAAGTGAACCAACTCTCCAAAGGAGCGAAGGAATTCCTCTTGCGTCATGGCTCGAAGCTATCCATTTTGGACGGTCAGCACCGTATTCTAGCACTTGGTTATGTGAATGATCAAATGCAAAAAGAAGTACGCCGTTACGAGAAGAAGCTGGCTCTGCTGAAGATTAAGCAACGGAAGTTTAGTGACGATGCGGAGGTTAAGCAAGAGGTTGAGGAAACAGAAGGCACGATTAATCAACTTGAGGGTAGACGCTTAGACCTGATGGAAACACAGCTTGCTGTGCAAATATATATCGGCCTAACGGAGGAAGAAGAGCAGCAGTTATTTGGCGACATCAACTCCAAAGTGCAGTTGGTTAGTAAAGAACTTGGTCACTCTTTTGATTCCATTGATCCGCTTAATCTGGTTATCCAGCAGGTCGTGGACCACAATGTGTATCTGAAGGCAGCAGGTGTGGAGAGACGCAGTAACTTGACCTCTTTTAACCGTAACTTTACATGCTTCAGCTGGTTATATGCGACGGCGACGATGCTGTTCTCAGGTAGAATGCAGCCTTCTTATGAACTGCAACGTAAAATTCGACATGATCCATCGACGTATGTTGAAATCTTGCATCAATTTTTCAACACCATCTTGCCAATGATGCCAGAACAGCCAGGCTTGGCACAATATACCTCCGCGAATCGTGTGATTCAGGAAAGTATTGCCCTGTATGCTAATCGTTTCTTATTCCCAAATGGCGAATATAACGATGAGTGGACACAGTCCTTACAGCTGTTAGATGGCTTCGATTGGTCACATGATAATGAAGAGTTGATCTATGTATTTGGCTCGTTGGATAACGGAAAAATCAATCTCATTCACGAGAAATCGTTGAAAAAACATGTGAAGCTCGTGCAATTCTTCCTAGAAGGCACGGATTCGGCAACGGATTCAGAAGAAGTATCCTCCGCGTAGTTAGAGACATAGGAAACCTTTCTATCTCAATGCAAGTTGAGAGATAGAAAGGTTTTTTTGTGTGTCTTTCTGTCAAACTCTTAAAATATACGCATCCAACTCTTCATTCGTCTATATCAAAAGTATAAAACTAGCATACGATATCATATAAAGTTTGAAGGGAGGAAAACACAATGAGTTGCTCCGTATACGCTACTTTGGCTCATGTTGGTCTTGGAACAGTCATCACAATTCACGCAGGTACTACTCCAAATCATCAAGGTAGATTTCTAGGTATCCAAAATGGTAATGTTGTTATTGCAAATGGTGCTGGTACTGTATTCTATTTCCCTATTGATAAAATTGCTGTGGTTCATATTCCTTAATGATCGTAACAAAATGAAAGAATAAGAAAGCAAGGGAGCGGACGAGCTCTCTTGCTTTCTTCATGTTGTTCGTATATGTCTAGTAATCACATCAATGATGAATGGAATGAAGAGACGATTCTCTTGTCATCAATCGATGTGGAATGATGATGTGATTGTGATGAATCGGTTCTCCCTTTACGGCTTTAATTAAGGTTTGTGAAGCCGTATAACCAAGCTGATAGATGCCGATATCGATAGAGCTGATCGGAGGAGAGGATAGCTCTGACATAGGAATATTATTGAAACCGACTAGGCTTAGGTCAGATGGTACTTTATAGCCAAGCTCGGTCACCCCGCGAAGGACGCCGAAGGCAACGATATCATCAATGACAACAAGCGCAGTCGGGCGCTCAGGCAGATTCATGAAAAAGGACATAGCGCGATAGCCGCTCTCTTGGAGAAATTCACCTTCAACAATCCACTCGGATTGAATCTCCAGCTTGGCTTCACGCATGGCTTGTACATAGCCATCCATCCGATCACGTGAAACTATGAGATTTGGAGGACCGCTCACAAAGCCAATTCGCTTATGGCCTTGGGCGATGAGGTGCCGCGTCGCATCATAAGCAGCCAGGACATTATTATTATCAACCGATAATACCTCAGGGAAATCCTCGCTTCTACCCACAAGGACGAATGGGAATTTCATCTCTTGCAAGAAGGAGATCACAGGGTCGGATTTACGAGAATAAAGCAGAATGATACCGTCGACTCTGCGTCCTTTGACAAGTCTCGTAATCGCTTCGACCTCTTCACGCTCAGAAGTACCAGTGGTCATCATCAGGTCATAGCCGCTGCGTGTAGATTGTGTCACGACGCCACGGATAATTTCGGAGAAGAATAAATTTAAGAAGAGTTCTTCTGCGGAACGCGGTAGGAGAATCCCGATCGTTTGCGTTGTTTTGGATACAAGACTCTTAGCCATCACATTCGGATGATAACCTAATTCGTCCATAATCTCTTTCACTTTGCGAATTGTTGCAGAACTAATGCGCGAATGTCCGGATATTACACGGGATACGGTGGAGGGGGAAACCCCTGCTTTTTTGGCGACATCAATAATCGTAACGGACATGATCCGAACCTCCAGTGCAAACGATTGTGCTCACGGATTGTGAAGCGTTATTTTCTATGTTAGCTATTTCCACTACAAAAGTAAATCATTTGTATGAGATTAGCTTTTATCAAAGTCCTTCGCCGATGTGCAACCGCAATTCTATCTGACAAAGTGAACATAGTCTTTGAAACAAAATCCAATTATCGTTTGTGGGGGTACGGGAGAGGTTGTAACTTGTAGATGTCTCAGAAAAGGTTAGCATTGCTAGATTCGTATAACAAGTGCACTTTGCATTGAATGTTGTGCAAATTGTTGGACATTGTCATTCTTAATTATTTTGAGATACTTTGAAAATAAGAGTAAATGAAAGAAAATATAGTATTTATTCGGAAAAATGGCCTATTTTAATGTGTGCAAACGTTTTTACAAATGAAAAGGTGTGTTGTATGATAACTCATGAATAAAGCGCTTGCAAAGAATTGTTACACAGTGATCAAGCACTATTATTCGATGAAATAGAAGTCGAAAGCTATTTTTAGACGGAATTGAGCAAACGTTTGCACAAGTTAATGAAGTCGCTTACATTTATTCGAACTCCAGCAATACTACGCTAAGATTGACTATTTACCTAATATGAGAGGGGTTTTACAAAAAATGAAAAAATCACTATCCATGATTGCTGCTGTATCCGTTGTTGCCTTATCTGTAACGGCTTGTTCTTCCGCACCAGAGGAAACGGCGAAGCCTTCAGCAGCTGCAGCAACAGAAGCGCCTAAAGCTACTGCAGCGGCAACGACAGCAACAACAACTGATAACGACATGGGGCTTAAACCAGAAGCTGGTGCCAAATTAGTCGTATGGGATGCACCAGATCAAAAAGCATTCATCGAATCCGTTGCGAAACAATTCGAAGCGAAATATAAAGTGCCTGTTAAATTCGAAGAAGTTAACCCACCGGATCAACCGGCTAAATTAACAGCAGATGGTCCAGCTGGTGTAGCGGCTGACGTAACTGTAATCCCACATGATAACTTAGGCAAAATGGTATCTGCCGGCTTGTATCTGCCGAATGATGTGTTTGCAGACCAAACTAAAAAAGAGAACGCAGAAGCTGCTGTACAAGGAGCGACCTTCAATAATACACTATTCGGCTACCCGAAATCCGTTGAAACTTACGCTTTGATCTATAACAAAGATTTGGTGAAAACGCCTCCAAAATCATTTGATGACGTTGTTGCTTTTGCTAAAACGTACAATGACCCTGGGAAAAACAAATTCGCTTTCATGTTTGATATTGGCAATTTCTATTTTGACTACGCGTTCCTAGCGGGTCCTGGTGGATACGTATTTGGTAAAAATGGGACAGACAAAACGGATATCGGTCTTAACAATGAGGGTGCCGTTGCCGGAGCGAAGTTCTTTGCTTCTTTGAAAAAGGATGTTCTGCCTGTTAAATCCGGTGATGTGACATACGACATCAAAAAAGGTCTCTTCACAAGCGGTACACTCGCAATGGATCTGAACGGACCATGGACAATTCTTGATTACAAAAATGCAAAAATCAACATTGGTGTAGTACCTATCCCTACAATTAATGGGAAGCCAGCTGTCTCCTTTGCAGGTATCAAAATTCTAGGTGTTAACGCATATACGAAATATCCGAATGCAGCTAAACTATTCGCTCACTTTGCCACTTCCCAAGCGGCTCAATTGGAAAACTTCAAAATTTCCGGTCAGCTTCCTTCTAATAAAGCAGCAGCGGAAGATGCTAGTGTGAAAAACGATGAGCTGGCTAACGGCTTCCTGCAACAATTGAAAACGTCCCAAGCGATGCCTTCCATTCCGGAAATGGGAAACATCTGGACACCAATGGGAGCAGCACTTGGCGACATCTGGAACGATGGCAAAGATCCGAAAGCAACACTAGACAACGCGGTTAAACAAATTAAAGATACGAACGCAGCAACAAAATAAGATTTGTATAACGACTTGTATAGGTTGCGGACACCCGTCGAGGAATCGGCGGGTGATTCCATTCTAGGATAGGGAAGGAGCTGGCTGAAGAAAATGGGAACTCATCGTCGCATGGCGGCTGCTTTATCTGTAATTAGTCTTGGCCTTGGACAATTGTATAATCGCCAGTATATGAAAGGGCTCCTCCTGCTTCTGATCGAAGTTGTAGGACTCAATTATTTTATCAAAAACTTGAGTCACGCGATCTGGGGACTGTTTACACTGGGGAAAACCCCAACCCATTTTGAAACGATAAATGGTGTTGCAAAGACAGTGAAAGGGGATCATTCCATCTTCCTGATGTTGGGTGGATTGATTACATTGCTGCTGCTTTTCCTCTTCGCTGTCGTGTATGTGATGAGTATTAAAGACGCTTACCTAACAGGGAAGAAGCGGGAAGAGGGTAAGCAGACCGCGAACTTTGTGCAATCTGTGCGACATGTGTTAGATAAGCGTTTTCCGGAGATTTTCCTCTCCATTCCTATCATCGGTGTGTTGTTCGTAACGATTTTGCCGATTATTTTCACAATATTAATTGCCTTCACTAATTATTCAGGCCCCGATAATCTACCGCCAGCGAAGGTACTGAAATGGGTTGGCTTCCGAACGTTTCATGATTTGATTATGTTCAAAACTTGGAGCTATTCCTTTTTCCACATCTTAGGATGGACCATTATTTGGGCGGTAGTGGCTACTTTTACTACTTACATGGGTGGAGTGCTGGTAGCTTTACTTGTAAATCAAAAAGGCATTCGCCTAAAAGGCATGTGGAGAACGATTTTCATCATTCCTTATGCGATTCCGCAGTTGGTTTCCTTATTGGTTATGAAAAATATGTTTAACGGACAATTTGGTCCGATTAATCAATACTTGGGCTACTTCGGCTTAGGCAAGCTCCCTTGGCTGACAGATCCCACGATGGCGAAGATTACCGTAATTATCGTCAACATGTGGGTTGGTATTCCGGTTTCCATGATTCTCATTATGGGCGTATTAACCGCGATTCCCAAAGATCTATATGAGGCTGCAGAGGTAGATGGAGCATCGGCATTCCTGAAGTTTCGTCTCATCACGATGCCGTTCATTTTATTTACAACAGCGCCATTACTGATCATTCAATTTGCAGGTAACATCAATAACTTTAACGTTATTTTCTTATTGACCAAAGGTGATCCAGTTAACGGTAAATTCCAATATGGCGGAAGTACAGATTTACTAGTGACTTGGCTGTATAAACTGACGTTGGATCAACAGAAGTACAATATCGCGGCAGCGGTCGGGATTATCATCTTCTTTATGATTGCTTCGCTTTCCATCTGGAGCTATCGGAAGACGCGCTCGTTCAAAGAGGAGGATATGATCCAATGAGTACAACTCGCAAAAAATCCAAATTCACCTTCGGCCTGCTTCTAAGCTATATCGTGCTGGTTATTATAGCGATTTGTTGCATTTATCCTGCGCTTTGGGTCGTCCTAGCCTCTTTCCGGCCAGGTGCTGCGCTGTATAGTCCAACTCTGATTCCGAAAAGCTTAACCTTAGACCACTATCACGAGCTATTAACTTCGACGCGTTTTAAATTTACAACCTGGTATTGGAACACGCTGAAAATCGCCACATTGACGATGATCTTCTCGACGATTCTAACGACGATCAGTGGTTATTCCTTGTCCAGGTTCCGCTTCAAAAGCAGAAAAACAATCATGACGGGTGTACTCATATTGAGTATGTTCCCAACGTTCATGAGCTTAACTGCTTTCTATGTCTTACTACTGCAATTGAAATTATTTGATAACATTTATGCGCTTGTAGCTATTTATTCGGCAGCTGGGTTGCTGCAAGCTTTTGTGGTGAAAGGATTTTTTGATACGATCCCACGGAGTTTGGAGGAGTCGGCACGTATTGATGGCGCATCGAACCTGCAAATTTTCACAAGAATCATGCTGCCTTTGTCCCGGCCAATGCTAACCTATGTCGCATTAATGTCCTTTACAGGTGCGTGGGTCGATTTTATTTTGGCCAAAGTCGTGTTGCGTTCCAAAGATCACTGGTCCGTCGCTGTTGGCTTGTTCGACTTGGTTGATAAGGAACAAAGCAGTAACTTTGCGTTATTTGCGACAGGGTCGGTCTTAATTGCCTTACCGATTACGATACTATTCGTATTTTTACAACGCTTCCTCGTTGATGGCTTAACGGCAGGAGCCTCGAAAGGATGAGTAGATTTCGTAGGCTGAATCTAATCTTGATGCTCGGGATGGCTCTTGTGCTGATAGTGACAGGATGCTCGAAAGACATGGGGAACGAGGCAAGCGGCAGTAACCATGGCGTGTTTTATGAGATTTTTGTTCGTTCTTTTCAAGATTCGAATGGCGATGGGGTCGGTGATCTGAATGGGGTTACGGCCAAACTCGACTATTTAAAGGATCTGGGGATCAAAGGCATTTGGCTAACGCCGATCATGACTTCACCTAGCTATCACGGCTATGATGTGACAAATTATTATCAAATTAATCCTGAGTTTGGTACGATGGCTGATTTTCAGGCATTAACCAAAGAGGCGCATAAACGCGGTATTCAGGTTATTATGGATTTGGTCGCGAACCATACTAGTTCCGAGAATCCTTGGTTCATTGAAGCTGCAAAAGATAAAAACAGTCCTTATCGCAATTGGTATACATGGGCGGAGGATCAAGGCAAACCTGCTTCAGGGCAAAGTGCCGCTGGAGACAAGGCGTGGCATCTTAAGAATGGCAGCCATTACCTCGGTATTTTCTGGGAAGGTATGCCGGATTTGAATTTTGACAATGCGGATGTTCGCAAGGAAATGATTAAGGTCGGCCAATTCTGGCTGGGGCAAGGTGCCGATGGCTTCCGTTTAGACGCGGCTAAGCATGTGTATGAAGATTTCACGGATTCCAAAAAGGATCCTCAAACCTCGCTGAAAAATGTAGCTTGGTGGAAAGAATTTCGCGCGGGTCTGCGGGAAGTGAAAGAGCATGCCTATGTGGTCGGAGAAATTTGGGATAGTATTGCCACTATTGCGCCTTACTTGGACAATGCGCTCGATTCTGGGTTTAACTTCGATTTGGCGAAAACACTGATTAGCTCAGCGAATTCCGAGACCGCAGGGAACATCGCGTTTACCCTTGAAAGGGCATACGGCTTATATGACAAAACCTCTGGCGGCAAATTCATTGATGCGCCATTCCTGTCCAACCATGATCAGACGCGGGTGATGAGTGCGTTACAAGGCAATGTGGACCATGCAAAAATGGCCGCGGCGCTGCTGCTAACCATGCCAGGCAACCCGTTTCTCTACTACGGCGAAGAAATCGGCATGCTGGGAATGAAGCCGGACGAGTATTTGCGTGAGCCGATACATTGGACCGCTTCGGGCGGTGTTGGGCAGACCACTTGGGAAGCTCCGCGTTACAATAAGGAAGATGCACCGAATGTGGCAGATCAGCTGAAAGACGGCAATTCCCTGCTGAACCAGTATAAAAAGCTGATTCAATGGCGAAATGAGGAGCCTGCTCTGCAGGGCGGGAAAATCACTGAATTTAAGGCGAGTAATGAGCACATCGCGGCTTTTGTGAGAGGCGAAGCTAAGGAAGCGCTCCTTGTTGTTCATAACCTTTCGGGCCAGGAGCAAGTGCTGGATCTGAGTGAGGAACAAGTGAATACCGGTTTTACGAAGGTAAAACGGTTCACGGTTAAGGGTTGGAAAATGGATGGGAATAAGCTGGTTGTGCCTGCTTATTCGAGTATGATTTTGAAGAAGTAAAGGAATTGGAACCCCCATCGTCGGCACTTTGTGTGCGGAGATGGGGGTTTTTGTGTGGTGGGCGAGCGGGAGAGATAGGCTTGGAAAAGGGGCTTAAGTAGAGCGAGCGAGAGTGATAGGCTTGGAAAACGAGCTTATCTATCGTCTATGAGAACGATCCCCTCACTTCCTGCTGTAATGATGAAAATCATCACTACAGATGAGGAAACGTGAGAAAAGTGCGGAGTAGTGATGAAATACACGCTTACAGATGAAGGAAGGGCATGAAACCTCTGAATTTCCTGCTGTAATGATGAAATTCATCACTACAGAGAGGAAAACGTGAGAAAAGTGCGCTGTAGTGATGAAAAACATGCTTACAGATGAAGGAAGGGCACGAAACCTCTGAATTTCCTGATGTAATGATGAAAATCATCACTATTGATGAGGGGACGCGAGACAAGTGCGCTGAAATGATGAAAAACACGCTTACAGATGAAAGATGGGCATGAAACCTCTGAATTTCCTGCTGAAATGATGAAATTCATCACTACAGAGAGGGAAGAGGGAGAAGAGTGCGCTGTAATGATGAAATTCATCACTACAGAGAGGGAAACACGAGAAATGAGCCCCGTAGTGATGAAAAACACGTTTGCAGATTGGGGAGCCGCGGGAAGTCAGTAAACTTCCCGCGGCTATGCCAAGCGGCTACTCCGCGCGCAGCACAGCGTAGCCGTACGCCGGCAGCTGCAGCCGCAGCTTGCCGCCGACCGGCTCGGCCGCGGCGCCGCCCTCGAGCGCATCGCGCCAGCGGCGCTCGCCGAAGACCTTGACGCTCAGCTGCGCAGAGCGTCTGCCTGCGTTAACGAAGATGAGCAGATGCTCACCATCTTCGTTAACGCGCTCTAGCACAAGCCGCGCATCGCCCGGCTTGGCGTGCAGGAAGCGCAATGCGCCGGTGCGCAGCGCTTCGGAACTGCGCCGCAGGGCGATGAGCCTGCGGTAGAACTCGAACAGGTCGCGGTCCTGCAAGGACGCGTCCCATTCCATGCAGCGGCGACAATCGGGGTCGCCGCCGCCGCTAAGCCCGACCTCGTCGCCGTAGTAAATACACGGCGTCCCCGGGAAAGTGAACTGAAGCAGCGCGGCTAGCTTCATCCGGCGTTTATCCTCGCCACACTGCGTGAGCAGGCGAGGTGTGTCGTGGCTGTCCAGCAGATTGAACGCAGCTTCATTCGCTTGCTGCGGATAACTGGCCAGCTGGGCGCCAATCGCATTAGCGAAGCCGTAGCCGTCGAGCTTACCCGTGGTTACGAAGTCGAGCACCGCCGTCGTGAACGGATAGTTCATGACTGCATCGAACTGGTCGCCTTGCAGCCACATCATAGAATCGTGCCAGATTTCACCGAGGATATAAGCATCCGGATTGATGTGTTTCACCCTATCGTGGAATTGACGCCAGAAGTGGTGATCGACTTCATTGGCAACATCGAGGCGCCAGCCATCGATGCCGATTTCTTTTACCCAGAATTCAGCGACCTCCAGCAAGTAGGCTTTGACCTCTTCGTTCTCTGTATTCAGTTTGGGCATGATCGGCTCAAAGGCAAATGTCTCATAAGTCGGAATACCTTCGTCATCAACACGAAGTGGCCATTCTCTGACATGGAACCAGTCTGCATAGACAGAGTCAGCTCCTTTTTCCATAACATCGACGAACGGTGGGAAGGTATGTCCACAATGATTGAATACGGCATCTAGCAGCACGCGGATCCCCCGACGATGGCAAGCTTCGATTAACGCTTTTAAAGTCTCGTTGGTTCCGAATTGAGGATCTACTTTCCTATAATCCCTAGTATCATACTTATGATTGGTTGTCGCTTCGAAAACCGGCGTGAAATATATCGCAGTAATGCCTAACTCAGATAAGTGATCCAAGTGCTGCTGCACACCTAACAAATCCCCGCCAAAGAAATTCGTAGGAGTGGGCTTACCGCCCCAAGGCTCAACATTGGAAGGATCTAAGCTTGGATCGCCATTTGCAAAACGTTCAGGAAAAATCTGATAAAACACAGCATCCTTCACCCAAGCTGGCGGCTTGAGAATGTCTGCAGGATTAAGGAAAGGATACTCAAACATTCCGGTGGAATCCTCTGGTTCCTTTGGAAAAAAACCTTGCTCTGTTAACCAGAGTTTTTCTTTCCCATTTTGCAGCTGAAAACCATAACGCAAGCGCCGATAAGGCGGCTGAATCGCCGCTTCCCAATAGTCAAACAACGCATCACTTGTTAAAATGCGCATTTCGAAATAATCGGAAGTGCGCTCCCAAGCGTACTTATCGCCTGCATACACATAAACCTTTTTCACATCATCCCGTTTCGTTCGGATTCTTATATGTACGGTTTTCTCGTCATAGGCATAAGACCAGTTTAATTTCGGGCGGTGATAGACCGCTTCAATGACCATCGACATCAAATAAGCCCCCTCTGGGTAATTGTAAAAGTAAACGCAAAAAACAGGTACTGACCTGCATTCGAATGATTCGAATCCGAGGTTGTACCTGTTAGGTAGCATTGCCTTTATATTAGTTTTATTATAAGAAAATAAACGCATCGGGTCTAGAACTTTTTCCTTTCCGGTCTAGAACTTTTTCCTTTTGCCGTAAAAGCCTCCTGTTTCGAGACTCTTTACTTTGTCCATACTAGCTAATGAAAGCGACTTCACGGAGCAGGGGGCTAAGAACGATGTTAGCCGTTCATCAACGTATGGCGGAATTATGGACACTACGTAGAGCCCGAGAGTTAACTCGAGGCGAGCAAGAGGAATTAATGCTGTGCATGGAAGCGAACGCGACTTATGTATGGAACCGGTTAAAATTAGAAAATTTATCGCTCTGCGCTTCCCTAACAGGGGATTATGAGTGGTTGCATGACATTTGTGAGCGCATCGAAAAGATTGAACCCAAGCACTGACCTTAGCGTCGGTGCTTTTTTCCTTTTCTGCAAGAGTGTGGACAGGTATAATGAGGATAGTTCAAAGCTAAGGAGATGTCGCATGGTCAGCTGGTTCAAGCAACGGGGAGTAGCTCCCTATACGTTCTTTCTATTAGGATTCATGCTTGTGATTGCCCTCATACTTAGACTTGTTTTGGCCCCCACTTGGGTGGGATATGATACGGACGTGCGAACGTTCATGGCGTGGGCAGATCGCGCTTATACGGTAGGGTTAAAGGACCTATATACGAATGCCAAAGATTATTTCTTGGATTATCCTCCTGGCTACATGTATGTCCTATACGTTGTGGGCTTTTTACATCATAAGCTGTCGATTCCTTGGGAGAGTGGGAGCTCCTTACTCATTCTCAAGCTACCCGCAATCCTTGCGGATCTCGGAACTATTTATCTGTTATTTCGACTAGCGATCAGTAAGCACGAGGGTGCACGAACATGGAAGCAGGCGCTCTGGATTGCTGCTCTATTTGCCTTCAACCCAGCCATTTGGGCGAATTCCGCGGTATGGGGACAGGTAGATTCTTTTTTCATGCTGTTTATTGTTGCTACATTATTGATGCAGATGAAAGGCAAACTGCCTCAAGCGGCCTTCTTTATTGCACTTGCTCTGCTACTTAAACCTCAAGCTCTGCTGTTCGGCATCTTCCTATTAATCGATGTGATACGGGCACGCAATTTGATGGTTTGGCTGCTTAGCGTGTTGACAGGCGTAGCCACAATGGCCGTTCTTTCACTTCCTTTCGCAGTGGGCAGAGGCTATGGCTGGATGATCGAATTGTATTCGGGTACTTTAGCTTCTTATCCGTATGCGTCGCTCAACGCGTTTAATCTGTTCGCGCTGATTGGCGGGAATTTCGTGGACATCAACAGCGGTTTCTTGCATTTGTCCTATAAATGGATCGGGCTTGTATTGATGGTGTTGTCCATTCTTTATGTCTGTCTACTCTACTGGCTGGGTAAGGAGCGGCGCGGTGCCGTGTTGTATATTTCCTTCTTATTTATTACAGCCATGTTTATGTGTATGACCAAAATGCACGAGCGTTATTTGCACTATGGTCTATTGCTAGCCTTAACGAGCTTTATTTATATAAAGGATCGCCGGATTTTATGGCTTTTTATCGGCTTCAGTATCACGCATTTTATCAATATCGGCGATGTGCTCTTGCGGAGCTTTCATCAGGACTATCACATTCCGCGATATAATCCTTTGATGCTGACGGTTTCGGGGATCAATGTTATGATGTTTGTCTATGCATGTATATTGGGATGGAGGCTTTTCGTGAAATCAGATCAGGATGGCACTGTGGAGGAGACAATACCTCCGATTGAAGACAAGGTTGACGTGTTTCAGGTGGATGATGACCCCCAAGTGAAAGCAACGAATGTAAGAGAGACCTCGCTGTGGAAGGCGATTTTCCATCCTACAGAGGATCATATAGAAAGAAGTAAGCGCGGACGCTTCTTCACACGTAAAGATTTCTTATATTTAGGCGCTCTTGTGGTGGTCTATGCGATCATTGCACTGTTCCATCTCGGCGGGCATAAGGATCCAACGACTTTCTGGCAACCAACACGTGGAGGAGAGACGGTCATTGCTGATCTCGGCGGTTCGCACCAGATTACACGTATTAATAGTTTTGCTGGTGTTGGGGAAGGCGCCTATTCCTATTGGTTTTCGAATGATGGTGAGCAGTGGCAGGACGCCATGGCGGTTAAATCTGACCATACGAAGGTGTTCACCTGGCATACTGTTGAAGCCAATAAAGAAGCTCGTTATGTGAAAATTGTGATCGACACGCAAGAGAGTGCTAAGCTGCATCTTCATGAAATCGGGATTTTCGGAGAAGGGGGAACGACGCCTTTACCGATCGCTAGCGTAAAGGAAATAGATGTCGACGCCTCTGATAAGGGGAAAACGGCTCATTTATTTGATGAAGCAAGTGTCGTCCCATATACGCCTACCTATATGAATGGTACGTATTTCGATGAGATCTATCATGCAAGAACGGCTTACGAGCATCTCCACAAGATCGAGCCATATGAAAGCACGCACCCGCCACTAGGCAAAATATTTATTTCTATCGGTATTTATGTATTCGGTTTAAATCCATTTGGATGGCGTATTATCGGTACTTTATTCGGTGTTGGTATGATTCCTATTATGTATGTGTTCGCTAAGCGGATGTTTGGCCGCTCCGAATATGCCCTTATTGCTGCCTTCTTACTGAGCTTTGATTTCATGCACTTTGCGCAAACAAGAATTTCCACGATTGATGTGTATGGTGTATTTTTCATCATGCTGATGTTCTATTTCATGTATCGGTATACGACATTGAGCTTCTTCCGCGAAAAGCTTTGGACGACGCTGATTCCACTGGGACTTTCGGGTTTATTCTTCGGCATCGGTGCTGCTTCTAAATGGATCGTCATTTATGGCGGTGCCGGCTTAGCCGTCTTATTGTTCATCTCACTCTGGGAGCGGTCTAGAGAATACCAATTTGCCAAGCGAGTACTGAGGGAGAACAGTCGTGATGAACCTGAATTGGAGGAGATTGAGGGGGTTTATGAAGATCTTCTCTCCGTAGAGGAATCTACGAAGCTCCAACGTGTACAAAAGGTTTTCGTACGAAACACCTTGCTTACCTTGCTCTGGTGCGTACTCATGTTTGTTATTGTGCCGTTAGGTGTTTATACATTATCTTATATTCCTTTCATGATGGTTCCAGGTCCTGGACATCAATTGAAAGATGTTGTGACTTATCAGGTACATATGTACAAATACCACAAGGATCTCGTCGCCACGCATCCGTTCTCCTCACCATGGTGGGAATGGCCGATGATGATACGCCCGATCTGGTACTACCAAGCGAAGCTGATGCCGCAGGGCATGCTTTCGAGCATCGTTTCATTCGGTAATCCACTGGTGTGGTGGCCAGGCTTTATTGCCGTGCTGATGTCCTTCTATCTCGCGTTCAAACGCAAGGATAAATTGCTGCGCATGCTGCTAATTGCCTACTGCTCACAGTACTTGCCATGGATGTTGGTGCCGCGACTTACGTTTATTTACCACTATTTTGCTATGGTACCGTTCCTAGTACTGATCTTGACCTATTACATCAAGGACTATCTAGAACAAGGTCCTTTGCACAAAAGAAGATGGGTATACGGCTACTTAGCTGCGGTCTTCGTGCTTTTCGCGCTGTTCTATCCGATTCTATCAGGGATGATTATACCGTCTAAATACTCGTTCTTTTTACGGTGGATGCCGGGCTGGAATTTCTTTTAAACCAACGGATTGACGACACTCATAAGCCATGGTAATATAATCCCAAGTGAATTACTATGAATTAAAAAAGTCGACCGAACAGCAGGAGACTCCCACTATGTATCGAACACATGGTAGCGGAGTCTCTTTTTTTACCACACATTGCAAATGGAGAGTGAATCAAATGGCGAAGGTAGTCATCATTTCAGGAAGTCCAACCCCAACCTCACGATTACATGGTGTAATTGAAGCAGCCCAAAGCGTGCTTCTACAAGCTGGTCTGGAAGTAGACTGGATCAAAGTTCGCGACCTGCCTGCTGAGGATTTGTTATATGCCAAGTTCGATAGCGAGGCAATTGTGAATGCAAGCAAGCGAGTGGCTGAGGCAGATGCTGTTTTCGTAGCCACACCTGTCTACAAAGCTTCCTATACAGGCGTATTGAAAGCTTTCCTGGATTTATTACCGCAAAAAGGACTTGAGCGTAAAATTGTACTTCCACTAGCGGTTGGCGGAACTTACGCACATTTGCTGGCGATCGACTATGCGCTTAAACCGGTTCTGTCTGTCCTTGGCGCACAGAACATTTTGCAAGGTGTATACGTGCTTGATAAACAAGTGACATGGAGCGAACAAGGACAAGCGATTCTCGATGATGAAATCTCCGCACGATTGAACGAATCCCTAACGGAATTCATCCAGGAAATCAAATGGCATACGAGCCGCTAAACGCATAACGCCTACAAACCCGTCATTGGTAACTTTTACTGATGGCGGGTTTTACGTGTCTGCAACCCTTGTCCCGTGCTATACTACTCGTATCGAATTCATATATTCATAGGAATGGGAGCAAATGAAAATGTCACAAAATTCATCTGAATCTGTGCTGCTTGTAGACGGCATGGCGTTATTGTTTCGCGGTTTTTACGCTACTTCATCTAGCGGTTATATTATGAGAACCGAAAAAGGCGTGCCGATCAACGGTGTATACGGGTTTCTGAAATATTTGCTCGATGCGATCGGAACCTTCAAACCGACTCACGTTGTGTGCTGTTGGGATATGGGAAGCAAGACCTTCCGTACGGAGAAATTTGAAGCCTATAAAGCGAATCGCGGACCTGCTCCCGAGGAGTTAATCCCACAATTTGATCTGGTCAAAGAAGTGACAGCTAGCTTTAATATTCCGAATGTAGGCGTTGCAGGCTATGAAGCTGATGATTGTATCGGCACATTGGCTCGTACATACAGCTCAGAGACGAAAGTGCAGATCCTAACGGGTGATCATGATATGCTTCAGCTTGTAAATGAGAACACGGAAGTCATTATTATGAAAAAAGGGCAATCTAACTATATGGTGTACACACTAGAAACGCTCATGGAAGAGAAGAGCCTAACACCAGCACAAATCATTGATTTGAAGGGGTTAACTGGAGATACAGCGGATAATTATCCTGGGGTCAAAGGGATTGGGGAGAAAACGGCAACCAAGCTGCTCAATGAGTACGAGAACATTGCAGGTATCTTAGAAAACTTAGCCGCACTTCCGAAAGGTGTAAGGGCTAAGATTGAGGCTGAGCTGGAAATGCTTCATCTATCGCTTGATTTGGCGACAATTCGCTTGGATGCGCCAGTTGCTTGTGCACTTGAAGATTGCGCGTGGGCGATGGAGCGGGAGAAGGTCATTAGCAAGTTCGAGGAGTTAGAATATAAAGGTCTAATGAGATTGATCGGATAAGACATCATATAGGGGACAGTACCTGTAACGAGGTACTGTCTTTTTTCTGTTTCACGATAAGCTGAAACGGAAAATTGAACAAAGATAACGGTTTTTTTGATTACCGAATGTTAATTTATAGCAGATAATAGAAATGTAAGCGATTACGGTTTCTGAAATGTACGTACAAAGGGGAGAAAAAACATGAAAAAGGCAGTAGTCACATTAATGTCATTATCCATGATTTTCACAGCAACCGCTTGTTCTTCGGGTACTTCTAGTAACCAAAGTGGAGGAGCTACAACAGCGCCAACAACAACAACGACTCCTAGTGCAACAGTAAGTGCAAGTAAGGACCCAGTAAAGCTTCGTATGGCCTGGTGGGGCGGTCAAGCTCGGCACGATTATACGCTTAAAGTCATTGAAATGTATGAGAAAGCACATCCGAACGTGAAAATTGAAGCTGAATATGCGGCCTTCGATGATTATTGGAAAAAGCTTGCTCCTCAAGCTGCTGCGAATCAACTTCCAGATATTATACAAATGGACATCTCTTATTTGACGCAATACGGTGGAAGAAACCAACTGGCGGATTTGACGCCTTTCACGAAGAGTAAAATACTTAACGTGGATGACGTTAGTCCAAATGCTGTTTCAGGTGGTCAAGTAGGCGGGAAGCTCGTAGCTATGAACTTAGGCGTTAATGCTTTGACCAGTATCATGGACTTCGAGATGTTGAAAAAAGCAAATATTACGCCTCCTGAAAAGAACTGGACATGGAATGATATGGATGCGATTACTGCAAAAGCGAAAGCTGCGGGCAAAATCACAGGCGGCTTCCGAGATGACGTTTTCTTCCCTTATTACCTGCGTACACTTGGTCAAAAAATGTATAACGCAGAAGGGACAGCCCTTGGTTATACCGACGATAAGCTGTTTGTTGATTATTTCACTCGCTCTCAGAAATATTATGACGCTGGAAGTGTGTTGGCGCTTGATAAGGCTGCGCAAAAGAAAGGCACGCCAGAAGATGACGAGTTGACATTGGGTAATTCCATTTCCTCCAATGGTTGGTCGAATCAATTCATTGGTCTAGCTACAGCATCGAAACGTGAGCTTGTCCTGCAGCCAATGCCAGGTCCTGATGCAAACAAAGGGTTATTCTTGAAACCAAGTATGTACTGGTCCGTATCAAGCAGTTCCAAAGTACAAGAAGAAGCGGCAAAATTTATTGATTTCTGGATCAATGATATTGAAGCGAATAAAATCATTAAAGGCGAGCGCGGCGTACCTGTAGCATCCAAAGTGAAAGAAGCTTTGAAACCGCTGTTAAGCCCTAATGAAATAAAAGTATTTGACTATGTCGCTTGGGCTGAGAAAAACAGTGCGCCAATGGATCCTCCAAACCCAGTTGGCTCCATCGAAGTCGAGAAGCTGCTAAAAGATACAGCTGAGAAAATAATGTACAAGAAAATAACGGTTCAAGAAGCGGCTGTCTCTTTCCGTAAGGATGCAACAGCAATTTTGGACAAAAACAAAAAGTAACATGAAATTTTAAAAACAGGTACCCATTGTTGAACACTTTGAACAAGTGTTTAGACGGTGGGTACCTGTTTAGCGTAATACGTGAAACAAAAATTTGAACATCAAGTATACAAAAAGTTGAATTGTCAGAAGCGGGATAGATGTTACAATGTGGTATAATCGATCCAATTTTAATTTGAACATCAGGGGAAGTTGGGATGGCATGATCAGGTGGCTATTTATCAATAGGAGCATCCGTACCAAAATTGTTTGGAGCAGTGTGCTGATTTCCTTGATCCCCATGCTTGTACTCTCCATGATTTTTTATAAGTCGAGCACCCGTTCTTTGGAAAACTCGATGTTCCGAAGCTCGGACCAGAATGCGGAATATTTATCGGGGTATCTGGATCAATATTTTAGCAATATTTCTTCATCTGCCCTGCAAATATATGGTTTTGAACGCATTCTAAATCTCATGGAGCATGGGGCTAATTATAATGATGCCGACATCATACTGCTTAGAGAATCAATTAAAAATTATGATTTGCTGATTCAAAATAAAAACAAAGACATTATTAAGATCATGATTTTCGGCAAAGAAAATAAGCTGGAAGATTCGTGGTCAAGAGCGGCTAGTTATGAGTCGGTCAAAATGGATCAGAGCATACCTCATTATAAGGAGATGCTCGATTTGCCATTTCAACAAGCGCTAATGTTTACGTATAAAGACGCCAACTTACAACAGGATTTTTTCGTGTATTCGATTCCTATTTATGATCCGTACTATAGAACGAGATTCGGTACACTTGTTTTCTACATCCAGAGCAAGGAATTATCGAGAATGATTGAGGCGAATAATCACTCGCCGAACGTCATCGTCTTGCAGAATGCCAGCGGCGAACCTTTTTATCAGACGAATGGCCAATATGCAGATATCGTACCGAAATACGAGAAGCCGGAGTTCAACTCGCAAAATGATCCCAAAGCCATACAGTTTATAAAAAAGAAGGATTTATTTGTCGCTACCTCCCGACTCAATTATGGCAATATTTCGCTTTCAATCGTGTATCCGAACCCGGAACTGGAACAGAATCGCAGAAACATTTTGCTTACGACAATTGTGGCGTTTATTTTCGTGATGCTTAGCATTTCACTGCTCTCGATTCTCGCACAGCATTATATTACGCGACCCATCAAACTGCTCGGAAAAGCGATGAAGACTGTTCGCAATGGCAATTTTCATGTCAGCCTACATCAGAATGCCAATTATCGGGACGATATTTCGGAATTGACGGGAAACTTTAATTTCATGACGGATAAAATCCGTGAGCTAATCGAATCCAAATATGAAATGCAGCTACGCAATAAAGAAGCGCAAATTCTCGCACTGCAAATGCAGATCAATCCCCATTTTCTGTACAATACGCTGCAGACAATCGGCGGGAAGGCCGTGCTCATCGGGGATTACGAAATTCATGAGATGTGCCGTGCTTTAGGCGACATGTTCCGGTACAGCTTCTATGAAGGGAATGTAGCGTCAACGATTGGTCAGGAGCTTGCACACGTTAATAATTATTTGTACATCCAACAGCTTCGTTTCGAGGAAACGCTGCAGATCGAATTTGACGTCTCCTCTGATTTGATGGACTGTGCAATCATTCGCTTCGTCATGCAGCCGATTATTGAGAATGTGATCGTGCACGCGTTCAGCAAGCGGGAGGAGGAGCAACCTCTACGGATTGGCGTAAGCGTCCTGCGGGAATCTGATTCCGTTGTACTGACGGTTCAAGATAACGGACCTGGTATCGAAACAGAAAAGCTCATTGCGCTGCAGACATCGTTTGAGAATAAGTCATCCGATGTCTTCTATGGCGTATCGATTGGGCTCAAGAACGTTCATGAACGATTAAGACTGGTTTACGGATCTCCATACGGTTTAGACATAGAGAGTGAGAGGGGCATCGGAACGACGATTCGCATACGAATTCCTAATAATCACAATGGGGGTGACAGCTTTGTATAAAGTTATGGTCGTGGATGACGAATCTTTGGGAAGGAAGTCAATTTGTAAAATGATTAGTGAGCTCGCTCTGGACGTGGAAGTTATTACAGAAGCCCGACATGGCGAAGAAGCGCTAGAGCTTATACGCATTAGCAAGCCTCACATTATTGTGACGGATATGAACATGCCCGTAATGAATGGACAACAGTTTCTCGAAGCCTTGTATACCAACTATGCCGAGATTAAGGTGATCGTTATTAGCGGTTATTCGCAATTTGAATATATGAAAGCTGCGGTGACTTATCAGGCTTGTGAGTACGTGTTGAAGCCAATATCCCTGTTGGATTTAAAGAGTGCGTTAGTGAAGGCCATGGAGGCAAGCCATAACCATTTGACGCTGCAGCAGCAAAAGAAATTCACCCAAGACATGTGGCAGCTCCGCCGAGAAGTGTTTCTTCAACATGTAACCAGCCGCCGTATCACGAATGTGACTGATATTCAGACACAAGCGGAAGAACTTACGGTCTCCAGCGCTAGAGACAGCTTTCGGTTAGCCGTGTGCATGTTCCGCAATTTCCATGATATTTCAACGTTGAAATTTCATGGAAATGCGGATTTGTTGATGTATAGCATCGAAAATATTTTGGCTGAAGTGCTCTTATCGACGGAGCCGGACGTGGCTCCGCTCATCTACAAATCGGACGATAGAATGAGCCTTTGTTTGTATGCGCCCGAGTCGGCTTATGACGAGTCTCGGGTCCGACATGTACTCGCTTCTTTTCATAGCGTGATAAACCAGATGCTGCAGCTAGATGTAGTAGCTGGTTTAAGCAGTGTGTTCAATAAGTTAGAACGGTTGCCAGACGCATTTGAAACGGCCAATGAGCAGCTGAGAAATAACGTGCTGCATGCGTCGAGCTTCTCCCTGAGCTCCCCTGAACAACCCGCAGCAGCGGCAGCTTCTTCGTCGGAACTGTTAACGGTTTTTGAGCTGAAGACCTTGCAGCAAGCGTTTGCCGCTGGGAATAGTGCCGAGAGTCGCGAGTTGCTGGGGAATTTCCTGCACAAAGTAGATAGGATGAATGGACTGACCATCCGTGAAGGTCAGCGTACGCTTAAAAAACTAACAGAGCTGGCCGCCGCAGAGTTGTCAGAAATGATGCTTACGTATCCTCAGCTTTTCGATGCCCGTTCAGTTACAGGCGTCGTGGATCGCAGTCAGTTCAGCCACTTCATGGCACAGTTCACCGAAGCCATTGAGGAATATCATGCGAGCAAGGGAATAACGCCATCTGTCCATTCCATACACGAGATTGCTTCTTTTTTAGACGCGCACTATTTTGAGGATATCAGTCTGATTGATGTTGCTACTCGCTTTCATCTCGACCCGAGTTATTTGAGCAAGCAATTTAAAGCGGTGACCTCTGAAAATTTTATCGAGTATGTGACACGTAAACGGATGGAAAAATCATGTGAGCTGCTTAACATGTCGGAATATAAAATCAGCGAGATCTCCGAGCTTGTGGGCTATGAGAATCAACGTTACTTTAGCCAAGTGTTCAAAAAGTTCACGGGTCAAACACCCTCGGAATACCGAGAGAGGCATACCGCCAAATCATAAATACCAAAATTTTGAACATCCGAACGACAATTTATTTTATTACGATTCCTTCTTTCTACGCGTAAGATAGGATTCAGAACGAGAGATCACTGTTCTAAACCGAAAACGAGGAAGAGGGGTAAAAGATATGAACAAGTTTGCAAGTGTAGGTGTTTCGGCAACGATGGTGGCGCTATTATTATCAGCTTGCGGCAACAACAGCGATACAGCAAGCACGGCAACGCCAGCTGCCAGCAGCGAAAGTAAGCCCGCTGCTACCGCAACAGCAAAAGTAGAGAAGCCTGTTACGATTTCCTTCATGCATTTCAAGAGCGATGTCACGGACGGTGTAGCCAAAATCGTCGAGCAGTTCGAGAAGCAGAACCCCAACATCAAGGTCGATGTACAACCTGTTAAATATGATGATTACTACACCTTATTGAAAACGAAAATAGCTAGCGGCGACATCGTGGATGTGTTCACGTTAAATGCAGGCAGTCAAACAAAGCTGATGCATGACGGCGGTTATCTCGAAGATTTGACGGGTAAAGCTTTCATGTCCAACTTTGATCCAGGCGTACTGAAAGCGCAAGCAACCGACGGAAAAAACTACATCATGCCAGTTAACGCCACGCCAATTGCTGTTTTCTATAATAAGAAAATATTTAGCGATCTCGGAATTCAAGTTCCTAGAACGTACGATGCGATGATTGCTGCGGCTAAAAAAATAAAAGAAGCGGGCAAAACACCGTTCGCCCTTGGATGGAAAGACAACTGGACGTTAGGCATGTGGTTGAGCCGAGATCTGCCAAGTAACACGGTGCTGGTAGAGAAACAAGCGGACTTTTTCACCAAAGTGGAAAAGGGGACGGCTAAATTTGCTGACAACCCTGCTTCCAAAACGGTTATCGCTCATGCACAAGATTTGTTTGATCTCGGTAACAAGGATCAGCTTGGTGTTGATTACAACGGTGTCGTTGACCTCTTCTCCAAAGGCGATGTCGGTATGATGTATATGGGTACTTGGCCATTAGCGGATATTGAGAAGAAAAATCCGGATTTGTATAAAACAGGCATAGGCTACTTCCCGTATCCGTTCAGCAATGATGAAAGCTTGAATAAGCTTGAATTTAACCCTGATGCCTCTCTCGCAGTGAACAGCAAATCAGCGAATAAAGATGCAGCGTTGAAATTCCTTGCTTTCATGGCTAGCAAAGAGGGCGGGGATGCTTGGGTGAAAAATATTAACTCATTGAGCTTTGTCAAAGGGGCCTCAACCGACATCGCGCCAGCGGTTAATGATCTTAAGCCGTATTTCGATAAAGGGCTTACGTATGACTCTCAATCCTTTATTACCACGACAATCGATTGGAACTCACAATTTACTCAATATGTTCAAAAGGTGTTCTTCAAGAAAGCAACGCCTGAGCAAATCATCAAGGATCTGGATGACTGGGTTGCCAAAAACCACAAATAACGAAAGCGTTATAACGGCATAGGCTACTGCCTATGCCGTTATTCATGAGAAAGGGATAACCTATGGGAAATATTAAACGGATGATCCGTGGTGAGTTCTGGTATGTTCTGTTCCTTATTCCGGGTATTCTTTTATTTACGTTAGCAGTCCTCATTCCATTTGTGATAGGAACGCGATATTCCTTCACCAGTTGGGACGGTGTTTCACGCAAGCTGACGTATATTGGGTGGGAAAACTACGTGCATGCTTTTCAAGACTCGGACGTATGGGCCGCGCTTGGAAATACGTTTAAATATGCATTTATTCTAATGGTGCTAGTTAATGTGCTATCTCTTCTGCTGGCATTGCTTCTGGATTCTTATTTGAAGTTTAAGAACTTGTTTCGGACCATTTTCTTCTTGCCGAGCATCCTCTCCATCGTATTATCCGGTTTTATTTGGAAATACAATTTCAGCACAGGCTTTCCCAAGCTGCTGAACATGTTCGGATTAGATGTGACAAGTCCACTTGGCAATCCGGATCATGCTCTATTTGGATTGATTCTCGTAGCTCTGTGGCAGGGCGTGGGTGCACCTATGATTATCTATATCGCTGGTTTACAAGGCATTCCGAGTGAACTTGTGGAGAGTGCCAAAATGGATGGAGCTGGAGCAGGTCGAGCGTTCTGGCATGTGACATTACCACTGCTTGCGCCCTCGATTACCATTAATCTTCTGCTCGTGTTGACGGGTTCACTCAAAGTGTTTGATCTCGTTTGGGTAACCACTCAGGGAGGACCGGGCTTTGCTACGGAGGTTATTACAACGTTTATCTATAAAACGGCCTTTAGCTCCTTTAAAGCAGGCTACGGCATGGCCTTATCGATGATATTCTTCGTCATACTGGTCATCGTGACCATTATCCAATTATCCATTTTCAGAAGACGGGAAGTGGAAATGTAATGAAAATAACTCGAATCAGCACGTTCATTGCGGTTTTAGTTTTAGCTATTCTTTTTGTATTTCCGATGTATGTTGCGTTACTGATGTCACTCAAAACAGCGAAACAAACCTTTGATTCCTTCTATTCGTTGCCAACGAGTTTGAATTTTGCTAATTACACGCATGCATGGAATACGTCCAAGTATCCCGCAGCGCTTATAAACAGCTTGTTTGTTACTATCATCTCCGTTGCGCTGATTATCTTTGCTTCAGCACTGGCTGGGTATGCAATAGCACGCAGAAATAAGCCGTTTTATAGCTTAGTTTTCATCATGTTCCTCTCGGGTATGATGGTCCCTTTTCAAGTGATTATGCTGCCGTTGTACCAGATCGGAAAATCATTTCATCTCGTGAACTCACATTGGGGACTCGCGCTGATCTATGGCGGTTTCGGTGTGCAGATGGGCGTGTTGTTCTACACCGGTTTTGTGAAAGGTATTTCCCGTGAAATTGAAGAAGCCGCTAGGATTGACGGCTGTTCGACACCGGGTATTTTTATCCGAGTTGTGATGCCATTGCTCAAGCCGGTTACGGCTACGGTGCTCGTACTTAATGCATTGTACATTTGGAACGACTTCTTACTTCCATTGCTCTACCTGCAGGACAAAAACTACCGTACGATCCCGCTGCAGCAGTACTTTTTCTTCGGTCAATATAGCAGCGACTTAAATCTTGCTTTTGCTTACGCGGTTATGGGCATGATTCCGATTATTATCTTTTTCTTGTTCATGCAGAGATTCATCATTAAAGGGATTGCCGCTGGGGCGATCAAAGGTTAGATTTATGGAGATTAGAGGGGGCGCTGTAGGTGTCTGTAACGGTTTTGGAACAAGAGAACATCTTCGAAATTCGCACTGATAAATCGTCGTATGTGTTCGGGATTAATGATAAAGGTACCATTCAGCACTTGTATTGGGGAGCACACATTGAGGCTTTGGAGTGCAGGTATTTACTGACAAGCAGGCTGCATAGCTCCTTCGATGCGGAAATCGATCGGGAGACGGAGGAGTATGGAGGCTGGGGCGGCTGCAATTATGCTGAACCGGCGTTGAAAGTTTCGTTTACAGACGGTGTACGGGACTTGAAGCTGAGGTATGAGGGATATCGACTAGTGGGTGAAAATGAAATCGTAGTTCGGATGGTGGATGCTTATTACCCGTTAAATATCGAAGTTCACTATAAAGCGATCCCGGAGTACGATCTTATTGAACGATATGTGCAGGTGCACAATGGACTGAACGAGTCCGTTCGCATAGAGCAGGTCATGGCGGCTGTCTGGACGGTACAGGGGCTGCCTGATTACCGAATGACACATGTGACAGGTCGCTGGGCGGGTGAGTATCAACTAAGATCGACAGTCTTGTCCGAAGGGAAAAAGGTGCTGGAATCACGCAGAGGCTTCACGGGTCCTCATGCCAACCCATGGTTAGCGATCGATAATGGGAAGGCGGATGAAACAACAGGGGGCGTGTGGTTTGGGGCTCTTGGCTGGAGCGGGAACTGGAAAATCGTTGCGGAGAAAACGACGTTCGGGCACGTGAGAATCGTAGGAGGTGTGAACGATTTTGACAGTTCCTTCGTGCTGGCACCTGGCGACGTATATGTTTCACCTGTATTCGTGGGCGGATTCACAGCGGGCGGTTTCGGTCAGATGAGCCGCAACCTGCACAAGTACGCAAAGGATTACGTACTGCCGACAAGCAAGCTGCGCAAAGTGCTGTACAATTCGTGGGAGGCGACTGAATTCGCCGTTACCGTGCAAGGGCAAAAGGAGCTGGCAAAGCAGGCAGCTCGTCTGGGCGTGGAACGTTTCGTCGTTGACGATGGCTGGTTCGGTCAGCGCCATAGCGATCGAGCGGGCTTAGGCGACTGGTATGTCAATGCAGAGAAGTTTCCGAATGGCCTGGAGGAACTCATTGAGCATGTAAAGGGACTGGGCATGGAATTCGGGCTATGGGTAGAGCCAGAGTCGGTCAATCCAGACAGTGACTTGTACCGAGCGCATCCCGAATGGGTGTATCAATTCCCGACTCGCGAAGGTACACAGTTGCGCAATCAACTGTTGTTGAATTTGGGGCTTCCTGAAGTGAAACAATTCGTGCTTGATTTTATGACCGAATTGCTTACGAAGTATGATATCCGATTTATCAAATGGGATATGAATCGAACGGTGACAGAGCCAGGCACGATTGCTTTAGCTCAGGATGCTGATACCTCCATGTGGATCAAACATGTCGAGCACTTGTACGCCATTTGGGCTGAACTCAGGGGACGCTTCCCCCATGTGGAATTTGAGACTTGCGCGGGCGGTGGTGCGAGAATTGATCTGGGCATTTTGCGCTATGCCGATCAAGCATGGATTAGTGATAACACCGATGCGCGTGACCGTTTAGCGATTCAGGAGGGGTTCTCCTACGCCTACAGTCCGTCTGTCATGATGTGTTGGGTGACGGAATCACCGCATGGTTTTAACGGCAGGAGCCTCCCTCTATCGTATCGATTCCATAGCGCGATGATGGGTGGTTTGGGCATTGGGGCGAACATCAGCAAATGGTCGACAGAGGAATTGGATGAGGCGATGCGGTATGTGGCGTTGTATAAGGAGATCAGGTCGGTAATACTGAATGGCGACTTGTACCGGCTGTCTTCTCTGCGAGATTCCAATGTAGCGGCTTATCAGTACAACAGCTCGGGTTGTAGTGAGAGTGTTGTTTTTACGTTCTTGCAATCGCAGCATTTTGGTGCGGAAGTTCGGCATCTACCTCTGCAAGGACTTGTGCCTCATGCCAGCTATGAGGTGTTAAGCGAAGATGGCGTATCCTGCGTTCGACATGGTTCTACGCTCATGAACCTTGGTGTACCGTTGACGCTTCGCGGAGATTATAAGAGTACGATGATACGCATAAAAAGATTGGATTAGCTTGAAAGTGAAGCCCGCATTGTGCGGGCTTTTTTTGTCGAGTAACGAGGCTAGCAGCCGTGAGTAAGTCGAAATAATCGACTTACTCATCAAAAAGTGGCTCTGTACTAACTTAACGTACAACAGCGGACTGCCTATATCGCAGCGGTGTCATTTTCGTCATTTGACGGAAAACACGTCCGAATTGCACGAGAGAGCCGAATCCAACTTGCTCGGCGATCACGATGACTTTCAGCCTCGTCGTTGCCAGCAGTCTCTGAGCTTCTTGCACGCGAACGAGATTCACATATTCAACGAGTGAAAATCCAGTAATTTCCTTGAACATGCGGCTTAAATAAGCGGGGCTGATTTCAAACTGCTCAGCAAGCTCTTCCAAACGCATCGCATCAGCAAAATGGATATTAATAAATCGTACGATGGTAGATATTTTCCGGTGCAAAGGTGAGACATGTTCAGGCGAAGTGACGGGATGTATACGTACGAATCGTGCCGTAAACAATAGCAGCTCAACGAGAAAGTGCGTAATGGCGAAAGATTGTCCAATATGGGGCTCCTTCGCTTCATGAATCATTTTGCCGAGAATGTCTTCGACTAGTCTCCGAGTAGGCAGATCCAATCGCAGTACAGGCGTAGCATGTGTGAAGGCATCTAGGAGGAATGGAGCCTCTTCTTTCGTCTTTTCTAAAATGCTATCGCTGAAGTTAATAACAACTCGTGCATGTCCTAGTTTATCTGAATCGGAAGTGGCGTGAAGCTCACGGCGATTGATGAGGACCAAATCTCCCGGAAGGATGAGGTACGAGCGATCACGGATAAAATACATACGTTCACCTTCGTATAAATAATAGAGCTCGTACATATCGTGCATATGCTGAGTCCTCTCGAAGGGGCCGGAACGATGAATATGCTGAATGTAAAAAGGGCCTTCATCTTCATTGCCGAAGGTGACGGTACGTGACATATAGGGATACTCCTTATTTGGAAGTGAGGTAACTGAAGTATATCATGAAATTAGTGAAAAATATGAATAGTTTTTGCTGAAAATAGGAATTGATGAAGAGAAAACGCTCCTTACTTGCGATAAAATGAAGCTATAGACTTATTAGCAAACGCTTGCAAAAATAGGAGGAAATTTAACATGAACGCACTTATAGAGGCAGTACGCGCAGGGAAAGTAAACGAGTTTTCATCCGAGGTTATTAAAGTTTATGCATCTTCCCTAACGCAAGTAGGAGATACAACATTGCTTATGGTACGCACAACAGAAGGGAAGCGACTAATCGTCGTGGGCTCAGGAGAATTGTTCGACCAACTGCAAGGTGACGTTGTAGAAGGCGGGAAAGTTGCTCCGTTAACACATGCTAATCGACTGGTTATCAATCAGTTTTTACCACATACAGCTCCCCAAGCTTTCGGCACACAAGTAGCAACGATGGGCTTAGGCGATCGACTTGGTATTGCAAGTCCTGGCCATATCCAAACGATCCGCGGTAAGGATATTCGTCCTGTTCTAGCGCAACAAAGTATTCGTGAGCTTGCTTTGACGGGCCGCACCTATGAGGATGTGTTAGATGCAGCGGCTTATGCCGTGCTGCAAGAGGGCTACACAGACGGATACGGCGCTGACGGCGATCACCTAAAGAAAGAAGCTGACATCGAGTACGCGTTGCGTCTTGGTTTTACGATGTTGACGCTGGATTGCTCCGAGAATATCGACAATACGATTGAATCCATGAGCGAAGCAGAAATCGCTGCGAAATACGAGCAACTACCTGCTAGCTTGCGCAGCCGCTATGAAGAACGCTACCTGCAAACAGTACCTAATGTTCCAGGAGCAACGCTTGCATATACAGCTGAAGCTTTGAAGAAAGATGTCCTAATTTATGATGCTGCGATTAATTTCATGGAAGCCATCTACCGCAAGTATATCGTTACACTTGATCGTGCGGTTGATTTCGAAATTTCCATTGATGAAACAGCGACACCGACTTCCCCTGAGGCACACTATTTAGTTGCGAATGAGCTTCGTGATCGCGGAGTTGCGATTTTCAGCATGGCGCCGCGCTTCTGCGGCGAATTCCAAAAAGGGATCGACTACATTGGCGATATCGCGCAATTTGAACGTGAGCTAGCTAGTCATGCAGCGATTGCTGTTCATTTTGAATACAAGCTTAGCATCCATTCCGGCAGTGATAAATTCAGTGTGTTCCCGTTGATCGGGCAATATACGAATGGCTTGTTCCATATCAAAACAGCTGGTACCAACTGGCTTGAAGCAGTGCGTGTTGTAGCGAAAGTGAATCCTACGTTATACCGCCGTATGCACCAATATGCGCTTGATCACTTTGTTGAAGCAACAGCTTACTACCACGTAACGACGGATATCAGTGCGATTGCTCTACTTAGCGATGTTACTGATGCACAGCTGCCTGATTACATGGAAGAAAATAATGCACGTCAATTGCTGCACATCACGTATGGTCTGCTTCTTCAAGCGAAAAATGAAGACGGAAGTGGCACGTTTGCGGACGAATTCTTCCAAACGATGGCTGAGCAAGAAGATACATTTGCAGAAGGGCTTCGTCACCATATTGGCAGACACTTGGAGCTGTTGGGTAAATAATCAATTGATCAAAAAAATGCCACGAACATCCCATTGACGGGTGTTCGTGGCATTTCTTTTTTTACCTAGGATAAACCTTCAGTAGATTCTCCGTTCGCATCATCTGCTCCGGGATAGTCCCTTGTAATGCCTTCATGCAATTCGCGATTCTCATAAGCGAACCGGTTGGTGGGACGTTGATCTTCTCGCCAAGGGGTGCTTTTCCCAAGAGACTCAGACATCATGCTTGTGCCGTAGGCCCCTTCCGGAAACTCCTCTGGGATCATGTCGTTCCGTTGGGACTCTACAGTCTTGAGGTCCGTGTACGCTGCGAGGCGGTCCTCTGAGAGGAAGCCTAATCCCTCAACATTGTTATTCTGTGGTGACTTCTTACGCATGGATAAGCCTCCTTTTCAGGTTATGCTTTTTCCAGTGTCCCCCGTCACTCCCTTAAATATCCGTGAAATGAATAGATCCAATAATTTGAGATAAGAATTCATTCAGCTCTTGGGCTTGTTCCTCATTGATTTTGAACACATGCTCGAGATAGCCTTCTTCGGCTAAATCATCTGGACCAATAACTGCGCTGCGTCCCGATTGTAAATCAATGACCAGCTTTTTGCCATAATAACGGGTAGTGGTCATGATTGCGAGGTCAAAACGATGTAAAGCATTGCCTACGAAACAGACAAACCGCGTTGTTGTTTCTTCTTGATGATCATATAAAAAGTCATAATCAGACATGAGGGCCCTCCATTCTCTTTCTAGTATGGGTCTATTATAACCGATAAAGGCTTGGGGGCAAAACGGTTCTTGCGCCTAACTTACAAACATGGTATGATTTGGATATTAGAAAAAGGAAGCACCTTTTCTGTCCTAACGGGCGGAAGAGGTGCTTTTTCGTTTTTCTGAAACTAATGTCGTGAAAACGTCTGGAGGAATGTAAGAGATGAACATTGTATTTCTGAACACGTTGGAGAAGAATTCGGGGGACCAGCAAGTGCTCTCTGCGCAAGTTTCCATTGCGGAAGAACAGGGGATTTGGAGCGTTCATTGGAGTGAGCCTGACTCGGATGGTAAGCTTGGGCAGGCCGAATGGTACCAGGGCATAAGCTGGGATGAGATGCTGTATGCATTCCGCCAAGGCTTGCGCGAGAAGGTTCGGATCGGCTTCCGACCATTAGTTCACACGGAGTTAGATCTTACACAAGGGCTGACGGGCAAAGCGAAAATGACTCAAATGCTCACCTATTACTGTGAGGAAAATCCGAATGAAGAAATGTACGAGACATTACGCTCATGGCGCCGCGAACAGGCAGCTCGTGAGAAGAAAGCTCCTTATATCCTCGCAACGAACCGTGTTCTGAGGATGATTTCTGTCTTCTTACCTCAGACCAAGGAAGAGCTGCAGCAGATTCCTGGCTTTGGCGAGCAAAAAACTGCGATGTACGCGGAGCAATTGCTTGGACTGATCGGTGAGTGCACACGTACGAATAGTTTTCCGTTGGATTGGGTTGCCAACTATGTGGATATGATGAAATTCGAAAGTTGGCTCCTTGCTCAGAAGGAACAGAAGCTGCGAATCGAGCTTGATCGTGAGGTCAGTAAACGTAAGCTGCTCGAAATCGTTGCTGGAGGCGGCAGTTTAGCCGATCTTCAAACGAATCTGACGATGCCGCGAAGAGAATTGCTGCTATGGGTAGAAGATTTGGATCGTGAAGGCTACGATATGGATCCTCTCGTCGAAGCTGAGCTCGCAGCGGTCCCAGAGGAAGAACAGATTAAGGCATGGAATGCCTATGAATCGGAAGGTGACCGCTACTTAAAGCCAGTACTCAAGAGCCTTACCGGGACCGAAGAACTGAAAGGTAAAGAACTAGACCGTGCCTATGAATGGCTGCGTCTGCTTCGGTTGCGCTTTCGCAGAGAGAAGGAAAGAAATACAATGCAAACAGCTAGTTAATGCGTATTGACAAAGGTGAAACAGATATGTTTAAATGGTCAATAATCTAATAACCGTCAATGCGATGACGAACATGGGCGATGCCCGAAGTAGGAGAAATGCCGCTGCTGCAGAGAGTCGGTGGAAGGTGCAAACCGATGCAAGCATGTTTTCCGAATTACAGTTCTGAGTTGGTGGAGGGAACGTACTCATTCGAGTATCAGTAGCTTGCACCCGGCAATTTATTTGTCGTTAATCTTCTAAGTGAAAGAGAACTAGCATGCCATTAGGCGAGCAACCAATCTCTTTAATTAGGGTGGTACCGCGAGACAACCTTCTCGTCCCTTTGTGGACGTTGAGGTTGTCTTTTTTGTGTTCTTTTAACCAATTGAACGGAGGGATCATATGTTTTCATGGGATAAGCTCACGGTAGAGCAACAGCAGCAAGTGGATCACCAATTGTGTATCCTCAAACGAGGTGCAGCAGAAATCGTGCCGGAAGAAGCGCTGAAGCAGAAGATAATGAAGGCTGTTGTGACAGGGATTCCGCTAAAAGTTAAACTGGGCTTAGACCCATCTGCGCCCGATATTCATATCGGACATACCGTCGTCCTGCATAAGCTCCGTCAATTTCAAGATTTGGGCCATGAGGTTCAACTCATTATTGGTGATTTCACTGGGCGCATCGGCGATCCGACAGGGAAATCCGAGACACGTAAACAGCTTTCGGAAGAGGATGTGAAGCATAACGCGCAAACCTATCAGACACAGCTAGCTAAAGTGTTGGATCTAACCAAGACATCCTTCTACTACAATTCTTCTTGGCTGGGTGAACTGCGCTTTGATGATGTGCTGCGACTTGCAGGTAAAGTAACCGTTGCTCGCATGCTCGAAAGAGATGATTTTGCTAAACGGTATGCGTCCAATCAGCCCATACATGTGCACGAGTTTTTCTACCCGCTTATGCAAGGCTATGATTCAGTTTCCTTAGAGAGCGACATTGAACTAGGTGGAACCGATCAGACTTTTAACATCTTAATGGGGCGCACACTCCAAGGTGCATATGAGCTCAAAGAAGGTCAAGTGGCGATCCTGATGCCTTTGCTTGAGGGGCTGGATGGCGTTCAGAAAATGAGCAAAAGCCTGCGCAACTACATCGGAATCGATGAGCAACCGAATGAGATATTCGGCAAAACGATGTCCATTCCAGACACACTGATGCTCAAATATTTTGAGTTATCGACAGCACTTTCGAATGCGGAAATCGAAGAGCTAAGGCAAGGACTTGCTTCTGGTGCGATACATCCAAGAGATGCCAAGCTGAGGCTGGCGAAACTGTATGTTGGGATGTACCACGGTGAACAAGCTGCTGAGGAGGCAGAACAGCATTTTATTACTGTTTTTCAGAAGCGCGCTTTACCTGATGAGATTGAGGAAGTAAGCCTGAGCCTCGAATATTTGGAGGAAGGACGGATTTCGATCATTAAGCTGTTAGTCCAGTTAGCTTTGCAAGCGTCGAATGGGGAAGCCAGGAGGAGCGTAGAACAAGGAGCTGTGAAAATTAACGAACAGAAGCTGACTGATATTCATGCGCAAATCACGCCAGTGGACGGCGATATTCTGCAAGTCGGCAAACGGAAATTTGTCAAAATCAAGCTAACATAAACTGCATGCAAAAAAGGTGACTTCTCAGCAACGTTCTGCTTGGAGTCACCCTCTATACAAATCTATCTGATCGGCTCATAGCCATTCTTTCTTACGGAAAAGCACATACATGGCGATGCCGAGCACACCCATAAAGGCTAGCACGATTTCATCCCCATGAGGGGTTAGATGTAAGCCAAGAATATTATCGAAATTCATCCCGAACACACCGGTAATGAAGGTCAAGGGCATGAAGATCGTCGTCAACGCGGTAAACACACGCATGATATCATTCGCGCGGTTCGCCAAGCTGGATTGATAAGCTTCTCGTAAGTTCCCCATGAGATCGCGGAGTGTATCGAACGTATCGACGATTTTGACGGCATTCTCATAGATGTCGCCGAAATACTTTTGGAGCTGATGATCGATGAGTCTTAATTCTTTTTTACCTAGTGTCCCGATGACGTCACGTTGAGGCACGAGCATCTTTTTCAGCCATAGAATCTCGGATCGAAGACCAATAATCTCATTCAAATGCGACTTCTTCGTCGCCATGAGAATGTCTTCTTCCAGCTTCTCAATCTTCGCTTCAATTCGGTCACCGACTGCCACATAGTTATCGACAACAAGATCGACCAAATGATATAAGAAACGATCAGCGCTGTTCACTTCTTCCTCCCAAAGGAAGGGCTTGAGTGCGCGCAGTTCATTAATTTTTTGTCGTGTTACGGTTATGATCACGTGCTTGCTTAGGAATAAATTAAGTGCGCGGAGGAAAATTTCTTCATCATCGAACCTAATGCTGTTAATAACAATGAAATAATGAGAATCATAAAATTCTATTTTAGGACGCTGTTCTTCCTCACTTAGACAGTCTTCTACAGCCAAATCGTGCAAATGGAACAGAGGCTGAAGTAATTCCAGATCCTCGATCCCCGCATCAATCCAATAGAAGCCTTGACTTGGAGGTGTAAGCGCAGCGGTCACATCTTCAACTAACGTAAAAATACCATTTTGAACCAACCGTGTTTTCATCTGCCCACCCCTTTGAATGGAATCAGCCGGTTAGTTCATCTAGAAGAGCAATGCTCTGGATGATGGAATAACCGACTTCATTCCTACATTTAGAAATTGTTTACTGATGACCTTGCAGGTACTACTCCTCGGTTCTCCGTCCAAGCGTATGCCCTCCTTTTCCGTCCGTGTCGAATACTTGTCTAGTATACCCGTTCATATACCGCGTTTCAAGCCAAAAAGTTACATGAAACATGGGGAATTGCCGTTTAGATAAGGTATGGTTGCAAGGCTAGGTCTGTTCCAAAAAAATAAACCGCCAAAACTTACTTGGCGGCATTTAAAATTTTATTTTTGGTGTCTGTGTACATTTGAATGATCTCGGGTCCGCCGCGCTGTAGTAGATCATCTTCGCTTTCAGCCCCGTAGACGAGGTGAAGCTGTGAGACAGCAATTTCGGCTTGCTCTAATGTAGGTTTGTCGGTTTCGATTAAGGCAAAATAGCGATGTAAGGAAGCGAATGCAGAGAAATTATCCGATGTTTGGGTTGACATAATAGCCCTCATTTCTTATAAAATCTTTTTCGTTTAGAAACATCTGCTGTGAAAAGCTAGTCCTTATTAATAACCTTAAGCAGCAAAACTTAAACAGTCTTAATTGATACAAATTGTATCATACAAAGGATTGATTGGCTACTTTTACAAAATTTCTAACTAGTCTTGGCAAACGTACTAGCCCAACCATCTTGACTTTCGTTAAATTTATAGTATGATAATGCTAATCGCATACGTTACGTTTTCTTATCAAGAGTAGGTGGAGGGACTAGCCCTATGACACCCGGCAACCGACAAACCTTTGCAAGCAAAGGGGAGCACGGTGCTAATTCTTGCGGAAACGCTGTTTACAGTGAATCTGGGAGATAAGAGAAGGACATTGACTTTGATTTTTCATGGCCTTTCTCTGATTCCAGAGAAGGTCATTTTTGCATTTTAATAGATATTTGTACCTAACCTAAATTAAAGAAGAGGAGTGAACAGGATGCCGATCAAGATTCCTGACAACCTGCCTGCCAAAGAAATTTTAAACCAAGAGAACATCTTCACCATGGACGAATCTGTCGCGTATCACCAGGATATACGTCCACTTCGCATTGCCCTGCTCAACTTAATGCCGACCAAAGAAACGACGGAGACGCAGTTGTTGCGCTTGATCGGAAACACGCCACTGCAAGTGGAGTTCGTGCTATTACATCCTAAAACTCACACTTCCAAAAATACATCTCTCGAACATTTAGATATGTTTTACAAAACCTTCGATGATATCAAAGACGATAAGCTTGATGGTATGATTATTACTGGTGCGCCCGTAGAACAAATGGACTTCGAAGATGTGAATTACTGGGAGGAGCTAACGCAGATCCTCGAATGGAGCAAGCGTAACGTCACCTCAACACTGCACATTTGTTGGGCTGCTCAAGCAGGCTTATACCATCATTTCGGTGTACGAAAATATGCGCTGGATAAGAAGACTTTCGGTGTATTCCCGCATACGGTGAGTGTTCCGAACACGAAGCTGCTGCGCGGTTTCGACGAAGTGTTCAATGTTCCACAATCACGCCATACGGACATTATCCGAGAAGATATTGAACGATGTCCGGATTTGGAAGTTTTATCTGAATCCGAAGATTCAGGGGTTTATATCGTTGCAACGCGCGACGGTAAGCATATTTTCGTAACAGGACATTCGGAATATGATGCGTGCTCCTTGAAATGGGAGTATGACCGTGATGTAGCCAAAGGGCTGCCAATCGAAATTCCGAACAATTATTACCCGAACAACGATCCAAGTAGACAGCCTTACAACACTTGGAGAGCACATGCGAATTTGCTGTTCTCGAACTGGCTGAACTATTATGTATATCAAGAAACACCTTTTGAGTTGACGGTAAACATTAATGAAAGCTTGGCAAGCTCGCAATTGTAAACTCGAACCCATACCCCTGAGGAGGAAATTCCCTTGTTGAAAATCGAAAGTCGTCTCGCTCAAATTGGCTCAATTGAAGAACCTGTTACAGGTGCTGTTAGTTTTCCAGTGTATCAAGCAACTGCGTTTCGCCATCCTAAGCTTGGACAGAGCACAGGATTTGATTATGCACGTACGAAGAGCCCGACCCGTAAAGTGTTAGAGGATGCCATTGCCGGGCTTGAATCCGGAGATGCAGGATTTGCTTGCTCTTCAGGCATGGCGGCATTGCAAACGATTTTCGCATATTTCAGCCAAGGGGATCATTTGATTGTTTCCTTGGATTTATATGGGGGTACGTATCGTTTATTAGAAAGAATCATGTCCCGTTTTGGTGTGACTGCTACCTATGTAGATACGAATGATTTGGATGCACTAGAAGGTGCGTATCAGTCTAATACGAAGGGTCTCGTTATTGAAACGCCAACGAACCCATTGATGATGATTACAGATCTTGAGCTTGTATGTACATGGGCCCGTAAAAAGGGCATCGTTTCGATCGTTGATAACACGTTGCTTACGCCGTATCTACAACGCCCAATTGAGCTAGGTGCTGATATCGTTATCCATAGTGCGACGAAATATTTGGGTGGACATAATGACGTGCTAGCGGGTCTGATTGTTACAAAAGGGAAAGAGCTTTCTGAGCAAATGGCTATTCTTCATAACTCCATTGGCGCTGTGCTTGGACCACAAGACAGCTGGCTCCTCATGAGAGGGATGAAAACCCTTGCGCTTCGCATGGAACGTCATGAGCAGAATGCAACAGCAATCGCGAACTTCTTGCTAGAGCACCGTCTGATTTCAGATGTTTACTACCCTGCGCTAGAGTCTCATCCAGGTTATGCGATTCAAAATAAGCAATCTAGTGGAAATACAGGAATTTTTTCCTTCAAGGTTAAAGATGCAAGATTGGTAGAACCGATTCTTCGTCATATCAAGCTGATTGCTTTTGCTGAAAGTTTAGGCGGAGTTGAATCCTTGATGACTTACCCAGCGGTACAAACACACGCGGATATTCCGCTTGAAATTAGACAGCAAATTGGTGTCGATGACCGTCTGCTTCGCTTCTCAGTAGGGATTGAGCATATCGATGATTTGATTGCAGATTTGTCGAATGCCCTTGAGTCCGCGCAAGCCGAACTGGAAGGAGCTTCGCAATCATGAGCCATTCATCATCAGACAAAGAAAAGCGCAAAGCACAAGGTAAATTTGCCACAAGATTGATTCATTTCGGTGCTGAAATTGATGAAGCGACAGGGGCATCGAGCGTGCCCTTGTACCAGGCGTCAACCTTTCATCAGGCTGATTTGGAAGCGAACCAAGAGTACGACTACACGCGATCTGGGAACCCGACGCGTCAGGCGTTGGAAGATTACATTGCTTTGCTAGAAGGCGGGACGCGCGGCTTTGCGTTCGCCTCTGGGATGGCGGCAATCTCATCTGCGTTGATGCTGTTGTCTCAGGGGGATCACGTCATCTGTACGGAGGACGTGTACGGCGGTACCTATCGTTTACTGACAACGATTATGAATCGCATGGGTGTGGAATCCACTTTCGTGGATATGACAGACATCGCTCAGGTGAGAGCAGCTCTTCGTTCGAATACGAGAGCCGTATTCATCGAGACGCCTTCGAACCCCACGCTTCGCATTACAGATATCAGTGAGATTGCTGCGTTTGCGAAGGAACATGATTTGCTCACGATGCTGGATAACACGTTTATGACGCCTTATCATCAACGTCCAATTGAGCTTGGCATCGATATCGTGCTGCACAGCGCAACGAAGTTCCTAGGCGGGCACAGTGATGTGCTAGCGGGTCTAGCAGTCGTAGCGAACGATAGCCTCGGCCGTCGGATGAAGCAAATTCAGAACGGCATGGGGAATGTGCTCGGCATTCAAGATTCATGGCTGCTCATTCGCGGCATGAAAACATTGCAAGCACGGATGGAAATGTCCGAGAAGGGTGCTCGTAGATTAGCGCAATGGTTGTCGGAACAACCGGATATTGATGTCGTCTACTACCCAGGTCTTCCTAACCACCCTGGCAGAGAAATACATGAGAAACAATCGCTAGGCTACGGAGCTGTCGTCTCATTTGACGTAGGTTCTGGGGAGAAAGCGAAGAAATTGCTAAGTAAAGTGAAGATTCCACTCGTAGCAGTGAGCCTGGGTGCTGTCGAGAGTATTCTATCGTACCCTGCGATGATGTCGCACGCGGCGATGCCGAAGGAAGTTCGCTTATTGCGCGGCATTACGGACGGTCTCGTGAGATATTCCGTAGGACTTGAAGATATCGAAGATATTATTGAAGATTTGGAACAAGCCTTGCGAGGTTAGTCCACTCGGTATTCAGAAATTATCCATATTTACTTGGGAATAACGACTGGAAAAAGCAGCCCTTTGCTGCTTTTTTGGCATGAGTATGGTACGATTAATGGATACGAGCCTTCAGAAAGTAAAGGAGTGAGTTGCTATGAAACCGATCGATCGCATTTTAAGTAAAGCACAAGCAGGCGGACGAATTGATGTAGAAGAATGTATTACACTGTTCGAATCCGATCAAATAGAGAAAATTGGTGACACCGCCAATCAGATTATGAAGAAGTGGCACCCGGATCCAATTACGACATTCGTGATCGGGCGTAACATCAACTACACGAATATTTGTGATGTATATTGCAGATTCTGTGCGTTCTACCGTGCACCAGGGTCGGCGGAAGGTTATGTGCTGCCGGATGAAACGATTTTCCAGAAGATTCAAGAGACATTAGATGTTGATGGTACAGAAATTCTGATGCAGGGTGGTACGAACCCGAATCTGCCGTTTAGCTATTATACAAATATTTTACGTGAAATTAAGAAGCGTTTCGATATAACGATGCACTCCTTTTCACCCGCTGAAATTATGAAAATGAAAGACGTTTCCGGTGGATTATCGCTAGAGGAAATCGTTCGCCAATTGCACGAAGCGGGACTTGATTCCTTGCCAGGCGGTGGAGCGGAAATTCTTGATGACCGTACACGTCGCAAGATCTCCAAGCTGAAAGGCTCATGGCGTGATTGGATGGATGTCATGCAGACGGCTCATAAGCTTGGCATGCATACCACTGGAACAATGGTTATCGGCTTCGGCGAATCCATGGAAGAGCGTGCGCTTCATATGCTGCGAATCCGCGATGCGCAGGACGATGTGCTGCTGCAGAAGCTGAACACACCAGGATTCTTGGCGTTCATTCCGTGGACGTTCCAACCGGACAACACGAATATGAAGGCGGAGAAAGTTACGCCTGAAGAATACTTAAAAACACTGGCAATTAGCCGCATCATGCTGGATAACGTGCCGAACTTCCAATCCTCATGGGTCACAATGGGACCTGAGGTTGGCAAGCAGACGCTTAGCTACGGCTGTAATGACTTCGGCAGCACGATGATCGAAGAGAACGTAGTATCCGCGGCGGGCACCACGCACAAAGTCAACGTATCCTCGACGCTGGACATTATCCGTCAAGCAGGCAAGATCCCTGCTCAGCGGAATACGAAGTATCAGATTCTGCGTGTGTTTGACGACGAGAATGTGAAGATTGATCGTGATTTTGTGATGCAGAACTAGGATTAATATATAAACAAAACGCTTATTTCATAATAAATCCGCTCGTAGGATTTGTATGAATAAGCGTTTTTTGTTTTCTGATGACTTGTAATGAATTAAATATTCTCAGAACCTCATCGTATAATATGGTATAATTTGTGTGCTCGGAAAGTGGTAACTTTACTGATTGAGGAGAGTTTTAATGAGTGTTGGAGTGAGTGAGTTATCAAACAATAAGATCGAATTTTTAAAGACAGCACTAGATTATGCTGAAAAAAGAATAACCGCTATGGATCAAAAAGCAAGTATTTTAATGGCAATAACTGGTGGGCTATATTTACTTTTTGTTAGTGTAGCAAAGGATATCGTAGGTGGTGTAGATCAACTATTAAAATACAAAAACATAGTAAGTTACTCTTCAATGATCTTTATCTGTATTAGCTTGCTAATTATGTTTAATGTCATTTTACACTTGATCCAAACAATTCGCCCAGAAAAAGGGTTAATAAAGAACTTTCTACAAAGTTTGTTTCCTCAAAGTGAGCATAAAAGGAAAAGTAGAGTGAATCTGAGCACCCATCGTAATAATGAAAATTATATAATGTGGTTTGTAGCAGGACATAACACGAAAAAAGAAAATTACAATAAAATCTTACAAAACCTAGATGATCATGATATTTTATTGAATCTAGAGAAGGCACATCTGTCTTCTTTGCAATTGTTAGAAAAAAAGTATTATTATTACCGACCTGCTGTTTCCGGGATCATTTTATCTTTAATATGGAACACAGTTACTATTTTACTTTTTATAATCAATAAAAGCTTTTTTTGATATCATACATAGATCATTGTAAGAAGAAGCAGCCGCGGCTGCTTTTTTTTTGTCCCTGTAGCGAAAATTTAATCTTATTTTCAGGTAACCATCGGTCAATAAGAGTACAATGAGGTAACACCACAATTTGAGATTAAAGATCGGAGTGATTTTTGTGAAGCTGTTTAAAAGCTTTGTCCAAGGGTTCCTTTATGCTTTCGTCTCCATTGGTGCTCTCCCCTTCTTACTAGTGAAGATTCTGTTAGAACAACTGTAACAAGACATTCTTACTTTCTAGAGGGGCAGCCTTGTGCTGCTCCTTTTTTGCATGCATAAGCCCTTCCGCAAATGGCAAATTGTTCGTTGTATATCTCCCTCCTATCGACCATATACTCTTAAGAGGAGGATGCATAGATGGAAGGAGTGAGCACATGGAACTGTTTGCAATTGCCCTAATCAATGTCGAGGAATCCTATGTACGGTCGCTGAGCGCACAGGTGAATCAAGCGCTGCAGCATTTACATATCGCCCAAAATGGTTTAAAAGCTACCTATACTTGGTGTGAAACACGTGCTTTTATTTATGTGGAAGCGGAAGCCGGGAGTGTGATCCACGATCCCTATATCCATGAAGCTCAAGTGAGAGCTTGCACAGCTGAAGTGTTGGCGAGCCACATTGTAGCGGACAAGGAATCCGGCATTTTACGTAACCTGATCACAAAGGATTTTAAATATGAAAAGCAGACGGACATCGAAGCCATTGAAGGCTACTGTAAGCAATCGTTGAAACAAGAGAGCGAACTGGAAGGGTTGCCGCTGGTGAACAGTAGCCCGAGCCGGCTTCGCCGCATTCAAATGCTGAAGGATCAGATCATCCTTTTGTTTGAGGAGAATCCGCAGTTCAGCTTAGATGGCTTTCTGAAATTCCGGATTCAGGAATACAAGGAAGAGTTGCGGGAAATTGCCGAGTATGCGATTGATGAGTTTATGATGGATCGCCAATATCAGGAATTTATTTCGCTTCTGCAATATTTCGTCTATATTCAAGAGGCCAAAATCCCCGCAGCACATCTCATTCATAAAGGCGGACATGAGTTTGTCATTCTGAATGACCGAATGGAGCCTATTGATGCGAATGAATTTGATGCAAGCTTTCGAATGGAAATGTTGGAGAAGGATATCAATTTCGAGGATATGATCGTGAGTACACTTATTACGGTCTCACCCGCCAACATTTACATTCATACACGGGATCCTGAATTAACGATTATTAAGACGATACGGCAGATCTTCGAGGACCGTACATCCGTGTGCAGCTATTGCCGTACTTGCGACCTCTATTTGGGGGATGCCAAAAAGCAGGATCAACTATCCCCTTGACCTTGCCCTTCTCGCCATTTATAATAGTGATCGAAGGCGTTAGTATCAAAGACATGAACTTTCTGTATGAACTGCTCAGAGAGAGGAGACCAGGCTGCAATCTCCTTCAGCAAATCGGATCGTTTACCCCTTTGTAGCCGTATTGTGGAATTCGACCTGACTTGCAGGTGCGATACTATACAGTACCGGAATCATTCCCGTTAACGAATGCTTATGAGGATTCGACTTACCCTTTGGGTATGAGCGAATCGAACTAGGGTGGAACCACGAGCTGAGCGCACTCGTCCCTTTATGGGATGAAGTGTGCTTTTTTGCGTTCAATTCACTTACACAATTTAGGAGGCATGGAAGATGGTTGTACAAGTAAAATTACCAGACGGCGCAGTAAGGGAATATGCAGTGGGGACGACTATTGAGCAAGTGGCTGAATCCATTTCATCCGGTCTGAAGAAAAATGCAGTGGGTGGTAAAGTAAACGGGAAATCCGTTGATTTATCTTTCGCTTTGGACAATGATGCTGATGTTGAAATCTTAACGCTCGATACAGAAGCAGGCCTAGAAATGTACCGTCATAGCACAGCACATTTGATGGCACAAGCAATCAAGCGCATTTATGGCAACAAAGCGGTTAAATTAGGAATTGGTCCTGTCATTGAAGACGGCTTCTACTATGATATTGATTTGGAAACTCCGCTTAACCCTGAAGATTTGATCAAAATCGAGAAGGAAATGGAGCGTATCTCGAACGAGAATTTGGCAATTACGCGCCGCACTGTTTCACGTGAGGAAGCCATTCGTATTTTTACAGAGATGGAAGATCCGTTCAAGCTGGAATTGATCCGTGATCTCCCTGAGGATACTGTTCTTACGATTTATGATCAAGGTGAATTCTTTGACCTGTGCCGCGGCCCTCATTTGCCGTCAACAGGACGCATTAAAGCGTTCAAATTGTTGAGTGTTGCTGGTGCTTACTGGCGCGGCGATGCGAAAAACAAAATGCTTCAACGTATTTATGGCACAGCGTTTCCTAAAAAAGCGCAATTGGATGAGCATTTGCACCTATTGGAAGAAGCGAAGAAACGTGATCACCGTAAATTAGGCCGCGAGCTCAAAATGTTCGCATTCTCACGTGAAGTGGGACAAGGCTTACCGCTTTGGTTGCCAAATGGCGCGAAGCTTAGACGCACAATGGAACGTTACATTGTTGATTTGGAAGAACGTCTAGGCTACCAACACGTTTATACACCAGTGCTTGCCAATGTAGAGCTATACAAAACATCGGGTCACTGGGAGCACTACCAAGAAGACATGTTCCCGAAAATGGTTATGGACAATGAAGAGCTTGTCCTCCGCCCAATGAACTGTCCTCACCATATGATGGTCTATAAAAGTGATATGCGCAGCTACCGTGATTTGCCGGTTCGTATCGCTGAGCTTGGCACGATGCACCGTTATGAAATGTCAGGCGCATTGACTGGTTTGCACCGCGTGCGTGCAATGACTTTGAATGATGCGCATATTTTCTGCCGTTTAGATCAAATCAAAGAAGAATTCTCCCGCGTTGTGAACTTGATTCGTCAAGTGTACGCTGATTTCGGCATTACGGACTACCGCTTCCGTCTATCCTATCGCGATCCGAAGGATACTGAAAAGTACTTCCAAGATGATCAAATGTGGGAAACTTCCCAACGCATGCTGCGTGAGGTAGTAGAAGAGCTAGGCTTGCCGTTCTACGAAGCAGAAGGAGAAGCAGCGTTCTACGGTCCTAAGTTGGATGTTCAAATCAAGACTGCACTGAAGAAAGAAGAGACACTTTCAACTGCGCAAATTGATTTCTTGCTGCCTGAACGTTTCCAGTTGGAGTACACAGGTGAAGATGGTCAGAAACATCGTCCAGTTGTCATCCATAGAGGAATTATCTCTACTATGGAGCGTATGACAGCTTTCTTGCTTGAGAATTTCGCGGGGGCTCTTCCTACTTGGTTGATGCCAACACAAGCGAAAGTTATTCCAGTATCACCGGCCTTTGAAGAGTTCTCCAATCAAGTAACAGAGAAGCTAAGAGAAGCAGGAATTCGCGTTGAAGCGGATAATCGCAATGAGAAGCTTGGTTACAAAATTCGTGAAGCTCAGCTGGAAAAAATTCCATTCATGCTCGTCGTTGGCGAGAACGAAGTGAAGAATGAAAGCTTATCCATCCGTAAGCGTGGACAAGGGGATCTGGGTACTCAGCCGATTGCTGAGGTTATCAACATGATTCAAGAAGAAATTAAAAACAAACTGTAATACCCAGTTGATTAAATCAAAGCAGAGAAGTGTGCGTCACTTCTCTGCTTTTTTGCGTTCCCAAAAATGTCATTTCTATATGCATAAATAACTAAAACGAAGACATCTTAAACAGTGAGTCTGTATGTGGAGGTTTAGTGATGAAAGGAAATGGACAACCTACTTTAGTAGGGGGAGGCTTAAAACAATGAGAATAACCGATGCGCAGGTGCAATCCAAATGGATTTTAGCATGGATGGTGCTTACCGTTTTGGTCGTGTTTTTCGGAGAAGAGGCTAGTCATTCAGGTAACGACAGGGTGGTAATCACCAATACCCATATACGAGATCAGCAGGGCAAACAGCAAGGAAATGTGCTTCCTGCGGCATGGCCTGTTGCTCAAGAGTATCAACAACAAGTGAGTTACCGCTTTATACCCAATCTTGATTCAGATCTTTCTAAATACACGGCAGTCGAAGTGACTGCGACAGGGTACTTTGCAGGTAAAGAATCAACGGGGAAGAATCCAGACCATCAAGCCTATGGAATTACATATTCAGGGATTAAAGTCAAACGTGATGATAAAGCTTTATCCACGATTGCTGCAGACACGAAGGTGTTTCCATTAGGGACGGTGCTATTTATCCCAGGTTATGGTTATGGGGTTGTAGCCGATACAGGAAGTGCGATTAAAGGGAAGAAAATCGATCTGTATTTTGACACGAAGGATCAGGTTTATAAAGAATGGGGTAAAAAGACTGTCAAGGTATTCGTAGTGAAAAAAGGAAATGGCAAGGTTACAGAGGTTATTTGGAAGCAGCTAAAAGATGAAATCCTGACGCCTGCCAAAGCACTGTAATGTTCAATTTGTTTAATTTTCTAGAAAAAGAAATTCATAAAAAATCCTGTTTGGGAAAAGATACTCATACAGGAGGTGATTGACATGGCAAAGAACAAGAACAACAAGAAAGCAGCGCAAGACACGGAATTTGCTACTGAAGTAGCGGTACCTAACAAGCAGCAACAAAACAACACACAAAACCAAAATAAATAAAAAAATAGCTGATAGGAAAGACGGAGATCCGAAAGGGTCTCCGTTTTTTATTTCTTTTCAAGCCCTTCTATATTCGATATAATGTAACAAAAACTAACATTTTGTTCCTTTTGGGAGGAGTTCCGGTTGCACATGTGGACGGATTCAAGGCAAAGAGCTTGGTTCTACGGTTTTGTGGTTATTGGTATGGGTGTAAATGTATTCGCTTTATTTTCTGCTTCGGGATGGGTAACCGTAGTTAGTGTCGCTGTTTTCCTCGTGATGGGTGTAAGCGCATTACTTAGTTCTAGAGCTTCAGGTAAAGCACATGAACAGGGAGTGCTTGATCACGAAGAACAATTTCGTACCTTTATGCAAGAATCACAAGTAGTTGCGGATCGACTAGCAGCGGCAGTTGAAGAGGTCAATCGCTCCATCGGCCATCTGCTTCAAATTGCTGACGCTTCTATTCAAGGGGAAGAGGAATTGAAGGGTAGAAGCCAGCACGCCGCAGGACAACTCCAAGAAGCCTTTGCGGCGATTCAACAGGTGGCTGCAGCGGCTGATCAGATCTTGGATTCGTCGTTGCATATGCATCGTGAAAGTGAACAAACCAAAGATACGGTAGTTGATGTGTGCCGCTCCTTGAATGCGACAGATGAAGTAATGAATGATTTACACGTGAACAATGATACGATGCAGAAGAAGATTTCAGATTTAACTGCACATACCTCGAAGATTGAAGAAATTAATACGTTCATTACCGAAGTCGTTGCTCAAACATCCTTGCTTGCCTTAAATGCATCTATTGAAGCTGCTAGAGCCGGTGAGCATGGAAGAGGCTTCTCGGTAGTAGCACAGGAAATTAAGAAGCTGGCTGCGCAAAGCCATGAAGCGGTTCAGAAGTCTTCTGAGCTTCTGGCTGATATTGAGAGCGGCGTATCGCAGGTTGTTGCTGCAGTTGCAGAAGAGAAAGCTTCGGTTACTCATGGTATTGATGAGATGAAGGTGATGAAAGGGAAGATTGATACGATCTTTTCATTGATCCTTCACGTGAATAGCTTAGTGGCAAGTACCACGAGTTCAACGAAGCACCAATCTTCTCTGGTTTCTGGGACTAGGGTATCCTTAGGTGAAGTCGTGGATTTGATGGATGATACGATGTCGAGTGTGGAGCATACCTTGGATCAAATGAAAAAGCAGCGCCATGAGGTCTCAAGATTGCAGCATATTAATCAGAATTTAGATCGCTCTTCCGCAGAGCTCATTAAGGCGATCCAAGCGGTTGGTATGAAGAGTAAGCGAGGAACCGTTCATGTGAATATTGAAGAAATGAAGCAAGTATTGAACGCGCTTGTTCGCGTACCTGACATCAAATCGTTGATGGAAGATAAGCATACTTCTCATTTGCACGGAATATTGAAGAAAACAGCAGGGATTGAAGCGATTTGGTCAAATCGTGGGGATGGAACCTTCATCTATTCTGAACCAGAGGCAGGCTTGGTGAATGCCAAAGGAAGAGAGTGGTGGAAGCGCGCGATGGCAGGTGAGCTCTTCATTTCGGACGAGTACGTGTCAGCTATTACGAAAAAACCATGTATCACGTTGTCAAAAGCCGTCATAGATGACATGGGAACGCCAATTGGTGTCGTTGGTATTGATTTAGTGTTAAATTAATGGTTCTCAAACCACTCTTTTTAGTGTAAAATAAGATTACTGTTATAAATCTTGACACGGAGAGATAGGTGACGGTTCATGCTACAAGCATTACGAGCGGATGGAAAGCCCTTAAGAACACCAAGGAAAGCTGCGGAGGTACTTCCCTTCTTGGAAGCTTTTATTACGCGGAAAGAACAGCAGGCTCGGGAAATTGAGCAGGTTGTTGAGCGTTACGAAGTCAAGAGAATGAAGGAAGAACGGGCTTATCAAACCATGTCATCATTTCGGCGCATGTTCTCTGGCAAGAAGCCTGATCATCATCTTGCTGTTGAGTATATCCATTATGTAAAGAAACCTATGGAGCAAGTAAGAAAGCTTCGTGCCGAAATTGAGCAAGCTAGACAAATCATGAATGATTCTAAGCCAGGGGACGATATCACCTTCCCGGACGAATTCGAAGATATATTTTCATAAAAAGAAGAGGACACTGCGGGTGCAGTGTCCTTTTCTTTTTAGTCGTATTATTGGTTATTCTTTAAGTGTTGCAGGTCCAAGAATCCTTCTTCTTGGCTATACGCAGGAACCCCGTGGGAACCAACATCTAGACCGACCAACTCCTCGTCGCGACTTACACGTAAAGGAACAATGAGCTTAATGAGCTTTAAGAATACCCAAGTGATGAAGAAGCCCCATGCACAGACAGTGACAAGTCCAAGTGCTTGAACACCTAAGAGGTGGAAACCTCCGCCATAGAATAATCCAGCTGTTCCTTCGCGAATAGCGTCCGGTTTCGCGCATAAGCCAACAGCAAGTGTACCGATGCTTCCGCTGATCCCATGTACGGGAAAGGCGCCAACAGGATCATCAATCTGTCTAGCTTCCAGCATTTCCGTTGCGTAGACCATGGCGATTCCGCATATCGCGCCAATGCAGATCGCTGCGGCGTCACTGACGAAGGCGCAGCCTGCGGTAATTCCGACGAGCCCGGCGAGCGCGCCATTGATAACCATGGGCGGATCTGCCTTGCGATAGCGCAACATGGTGAAGAGAATACAGGCCGCACAGCCAGCTGCGGCGGATAGCATCGTGGTGACCGCGATGTGTCCGATCGACGTATTGGTAGCGCTTAACGTACTACCGGAATTAAAACCAAACCATCCGAACCACAAGATAAATGCGCCAACTGAGGCAAGTGGCAGATTAGAAGGAGGGACGATGTTAGCTGTTCCATCAGCAGAGAATTTGCCGATCCGCGGTCCAATAATCATCGCAGCAGCTAAAGCAGAGAATCCGCCAAGCCCGTGGATTACGGCTGATCCAGCGAAGTCGACCATGCCAAGCTTGCCAAGCCAACCATTAATGCCCCATACCCAGTGGCCAGCTACAGGATAGATGATTCCAGTCATGGCAATGGTATAAAGGATATAAGCACGGAAATTGATGCGTTCTGCTACAGCTCCGGATACAATCGAAATAACAGCGATAACAAAGGCGCATTGGAATAGCCAGTAGGTATCATGTGAGATCGTTAACGCGATGTGTGTTAAATCTCCTCCCATGAAGAAGCCTGTTGTGCCAATGATCCCTCCTACATCCTTGCCATACATAAGTGCAAATCCGAAAAAGTAAAATATAAGCGCACCAAATGAGATATCTACGAACACTTTCATGATGATACTTACAGCATTCTTTTGTCTGACAAACCCTGCTTCTAGTAAGGCGAAGCCGCCTTCCATTAGCAAAATCATAGCAGCAGTCAAAACAACCCAAATTGTGTCTAAGCCAGAAGTTAGTTGTTGGATTTGATCCATCCCTGTAATCTCTCCTTATAATACTAGCGTTCTCAGCACCAATTATACGGTTCTGATGATAACCATGTCAACGGATTACGTAAGAATACATAACATGGACAACGAATTGTTCGTCTTATACGACAGTGATGTGAGGTTTGAGTGTGAGGGCCTCTGGAATATCGGTCTCAAGACGGAGGCCGCCTTCAATCTAACGTCTCTTTTCATATCACCTCGTATCTTATAAACTAGAGTTATCTTAACAACGCTTTACACAAATGGAGGAAGAACGTATGAATCCGCATATGCTTCAAAGAGTGATCTGGGGTCTAGTTCTCGTATCCGCGGGAACACTCTTTTTACTAAATCAATTGGGAATCGTTCAAGTGGACATTGGTTATTTGTTTTCCACTTATTGGCCAGCCATTCTTATTTTCTATGGGCTCGTTGGATTTGTCTCACAGCGAAAATACCATTGGGGTGGATCCATCGGCAGCTTGATGATGTGCGGGGTTGGGACCATTTTTCTACTGAAAAATTTAAATCTAACCGATCTATCCATTGGAGAAATGTTTAAATTTCTAGCTCCGGTTGCTTTAATATTTTTTGGATTACATGTGATTTTTAGACCAAGCAAAAAAGAGTCACCTGATTGGCCTTCTATTAAGAAAGCAAGAGATGAAGAAAGAAAGGCGCGGAGAGAAGCGAATCGAATGCGCCATGCACAACATAAGAAAGATTGGGAGTCGGCTTCTTGGAACACCTCCAAAGATTTAACAGGCAATCCGAAAGATCGTATGGATCACTCAGCGACAAGTAACTTGAAATATGGACTAACCGATGAAGAAAAAGAAGTACTTAAGGATATTCATGGTGCATATCCGGAAGAAAACAAGCTTGATGATTGGCAGGTTTCGGACGAACTAGACGCTAAGGAAAAGGCAGGGCGGGAACCTGTTGAACGTGCAGGTCGGAATAGTCAGCCCAAGACGCGCAGCTTTGAAGACGATCACCAGCATAAATACGATGGTTTCGTTCGCAACTTCGATTCAGGTAATGTTCTACACCGTCATGGATTTATTGGCGATGTTCATCTTGGTCAAGAGGCTTGGGAATTAAAGCCCGTTCAGATCTCGCATTTTATTGGCGACTCTGTTATTGATCTAACGCGTGCATCAATTCCTCGTGGTGAAACAACGATTCATGTCACTGCTTTTATTGGTGATGTGAAGATTTTCATTCCAAATGACATGGATGTTGAGGTTCGGGTCATGGCAAGCTCCTTTATAGGCGATATGAAGGTGCTTGATCGTCGAGAAAGTGGGTTTCTGCGAAACATCAGAACGCAAACCTCACATTACGAAGAAGCTGAACACAAAATCGTTGTAACGACAAGCATGTTTATTGGTGATATCACTATTAAAAAGATAGGTTAAGGATGGAGCATGTACAAATTGCGAATGTTCAATATGAAGTGGCAGCTGCTGAATTACTTTCTAATCTCGAGTGTACTAACGGTTTCAGGTATTTATATCGTACTTGAATATTACGAGAAGGAACTGACTTCTTGGGAGTTCCGATTGTGGTTCGCTTTCGCGATTCTTGTAGTGAGCTTAACCGTAGGTTTTATTGCAACGAGAAGGTGGCAGCGCAAGGTAGATGAGCTTCATGTCGCCATGTTGGAATTGTCAAAAGGGAATTTCTCGGTTCGAATCGATATGGAGCCTGTTGAGCCTTTCCTGTACTTGTATGATGCTTTTAACAGCATGGCGACTTCTATTGAAGAGCGCGTACAGCTCATGCAAAAGTTAGGGGAAGCCGAAGCGATTCGGGATCAAGAGCTAACGGAAAATGCCGTGATGGAGGAGAGGCGCCGACTAGCGCGTGATCTCCATGATACTGTCAGCCAGGAACTGTTTGCTATTCATATGTCGGCTTCCTCTCTTCCAAAAATATTGGAAAGAAATCCAGCGGCCGCACCAGCGTTGATGAATCAGCTCATCGAGATGTCCCATCATGCTCAGAAGCAGATGAGGGGTCTCATTTCACAGCTAAGACCGATCGAATTAAAAGATATGAGCTTACAAGAAGCCCTGGAGAAATGGTTCCCGGAATATTGCCGGACCCATGAACTTCAGGGTCAACTTGATGTTTCGCTGCCTGAAATCATTTCGGAAGCGATTGAACATCAGTTTTTTCTCATTATCCAAGAAGGACTTGCGAATGTCATTAAACATGCCTCGGCCAAACAGGTTCGATTGGCGATCTACGAGAGAGAGCATCAATATGTATTGCAATTGCAGGATGATGGTCAAGGCTTTGAACGAAGAGATATTCCTTCTGCTTCCCATGGCTTATCAACGATGAGAGAACGTGCACAAAAGCTAGGCGGCGAAGTGGAGATTGATAGCAAATTAGGTTCTGGAACTCGTGTGCGCGTTCGCATTCCGCGATTTTCTGGGCAATAGGGGGAACTAAGAATGAATCCAAACATTAAAGTCATGATTGTTGATGATCACGACATGGTACGAGTGGGGCTGCGTACTTATATTTCGTTGGAGCCTGGCTTAGAAGTAGTTGGTGAGGCATCGAACGGTCAAGCTGCCTTTGATCAATTGAATGAAGTAAGCATTGCGTCACTGCCTGATGTCATTCTGATGGATTTAACGATGCCGGTATTGGACGGTATTGGTGCGACGAAGCTGATTTGTGACAAGTTTCCACAGATTAAAGTGATCATGCTGACGTCGTTTCTGGAGGAAGCCAAGGTCTTGGAAGCTGTTGAATCCGGAGCTATTAGTTATATGTTGAAGACTGTTTCTTCCGATCAACTGATTCACGCTATTCAGAGCGCGTACCGCGGGATGCCTGTTATGAATGCTGAAGTGTCGCAAGCCCTAACTAGAGGCATTAGGCAGCGAAGTGAATTGCCAGAGCAAGAGGGTTTGACAGCGAGGGAACGTGAAGTGCTCCTCTTAATTGCTGAAGGGAAAAGCAACAAGGATATTTCTGAAGAGCTGTTTATCAGTATTAAAACAGTGAAAACACACGTCAGCAACTTGTTGATGAAGTGTGAGCTTGACGACCGGACCCAATTAGCCATATTCGCTCATCGGAAAGGATGGGTTTAGTCCGAACAAAGAAATAGAGGAATTATTGCACATAAAAACGTCAATTTGGCACATTCTATGCGTAAGTAAAATAATATGAGCGCTTAAGGAGTGTCCAATTGCAATGAAACCACTATCTTCCTCTCTGGAACAAGTTCAAGAAACATTTGACAAGGTGCGTGCCCAGCTCGAACAGTTTGATTTTAATTTGGGCGGCGGTTGGGATTACGACCATGGCTACTTTGATCGTTCTTTAGATGAAGCGAATAAAGTATGGCTGCGAATTCCTGTTCAAGTGATTACCGGCAGAATCGAAGGCGATGTTGAAGCGACGGATGCCGTTGTCGAGGTAGGTACCCCTTTTGTGCTAAAGCATGTCTATAATGAAGGACTTGATCCTGAGGCTGACATCGAGACAGCAGGCGCATTGATTGATCAGTTCCAATCACCAGTGGATTCCGATGCCGGTATCGAGGATAAATGGGTGAAAGAAGCTGCGAGTGTACTCCAAAAAGTTGAAAACGCCTGGATTCATTAATTTATGTCCTATTTTTACCTCCATTTTATTGTTTTTTAATATTCGTTTAAGGTTGTGAGTGCATGATAGACACATAGAGAACAACATGATCCTTCAAGAGAGCATGCACTTATAACATTAATCAATGGAGGTAAGACCCATGGAAGATAACAAAAAGGACTACAGCGACTTTTTCAAGCCGCAGAATAATGATAATAACGAGGATACGAAGCAGGAGCACTCTCAAGCAACTGAAGGACAAGAGCCGAACAAAGAGAGACCTTCCTACTATTATTCATATGGGCCTTACAAATCCGCTTTTAATGAAGAAAATGAAGGACAATCCTTAACGACTTCTTCCTCCAGCTCGGAAGGCACTTCGAATGTCGAAGTAACACCTCCGAAGACGCTTCGTCCTTTCAGCTTCGGATCAGAGAATACACCACAAGGTCCAGCAGCTTGGGACCCGAACGCTAAGAAGCGTTCCTCGGTCAAGAGCATATTTGCAGCCTTCATGGCAGGGGCGCTTGTTGTCAGTGCGTTGATGTTTACAGCGGATAAAACGAACATGTTCTCAGGTAACCAGCCGCTTGCTTCCGGTTCGAATTCAGCAGCAACCGTAGCTAGCAGTTCGAATAGCAATGGCGGCGAAGTGAAGAATGCAGCTTTAGATGTCGTTCGCCCTGGTAACATCGCGGCGATCGCTCAAAATGCTGGACCTGCTATTGTTAAGGTCGAAGCCCTTGTAAAGCCGAAGACCTCGAGCCGCAGCAATGGTGGTAATTCACTTTTTGATGATCCTTTCTTCCGCCAGTTCTTTGGCGATAATGGCGGTGGTCAAACCACGCCTAAGAGTGGTCAAAATGACGCAGGAAGTGGACAGTTGCAACCAGCGGGCATGGGAACTGGTTTTATTTTCGAGAAAACAGGTTATATCTTAACGAACGAGCATGTGGTTGACGGTGCGGATGAAATTCAAGTGACTGTAGAAGGCTACGACAAGCCTTTCACAGCGAAACTACAAGGCAGCTCCTACGATTTGGATTTAGCGGTGCTGAAAATTGAAGGAACGAAGGATTTCCCTATCCTTCCTCTTGGCAAAGCAGACGACGTTAACGTAGGTGATTGGGTTGTTGCGATTGGGAATCCTTACGGATTCGACCATACGGTAACCGTTGGTGTGCTCAGCGCGAAGGAACGTCCAATTAGTATTCCTGATGAGAAAGGTACTCGCGAGTACAAACATCTATTGCAAACCGATGCTTCCATTAACCCTGGTAACTCAGGCGGTCCTTTGCTTAATTTGAACGGTGAAGTCATCGGGATCAATACAGCAGTAAGCTCTCAAGCGCAAGGTATCGGTTTCGCTATTCCGACTAGCACGATTTCTTCCGTTTTAGATAATTTGAAAAACAATGTCACGATTCCGAAAGAACCAGTTCCTTACCTTGGGGTTGGTCTGCAAGATATCGGTAAAGACTGGGTTAGTGAGTTGAAGCTTTCTAACACAGACGGCGCTTTGGTTGGCAGTGTTCAACGTAAGAGTCCAGCTTTCCAAGCAGGTCTTCGTCAATATGATGTGATCGTAGATTTGAATGGAACGAAGATCAAAAACTCACAAGAGTTGATTACGAAGGTTCAAGCAACGAAAGTTGGCGACAAAGTAACGTTGGGCATTATTCGTGATGGTAAACGCACGGAAGTCCCAGTTACAGTTGGAGATAAGAATACACTTACCGAGACACCAGCTCAGTAAGCTGCAAGTATACAGAATTATATGAAAGGAGTAGAGTCCGCGGCCTCAAGCTTGCAGGCTCTGCTTCTTTTTGCTAAGCGGTAATTTTGCTACAATAGGATTTAGAACGGGGGGCGGAGCAATGAGAGAAAACATTATGGTCATTGATGATGATGAGAAAATCACATCCATGCTGAGACGAGGACTTGCCTTTGAAGGCTACTTGGTAACGACAGCAGCGAATGGTTTAGAGGGTCTAAAGCAGATGTTGGTGACAGAGCCACAGCTTATTATTTTGGACGTCATGATGCCGCATATCGATGGTTGGGAAGTTGTTCGTCGGATTCGTGAAAGCGGAAGTGAAGTGCCGATCCTCATGTTGACTGCGAAAGACGATATTAGTGATCGCGTGAAAGGGCTCGATTTGGGTGCTGACGATTATTTGGTCAAGCCCTTTGCTTTGGAAGAGCTGCTAGCCAGAGTACGTGTATTGCTGCGTAGAAGAGCAGAACGACCTGAACAGATGAACAATCGGCTCGGCTTTGAAGATGCTGTGCTGGATTTAGATACACGTGAGGTTTTTCGCGGCGAGAAACTGATCGAATTAACGACGAAAGAGTTCGATTTATTGCATTTATTCATGCAGAATCCGAAGCGAGTTCTGTCGAGGGATATTATTATGGAGAAAATATGGGGCTACGATTATAGTGGCGAGTCCAATGTCCTAGAGGTCTACATAGCGCTATTGCGTCAGAAGACAGAAGAATTTGGCCATAAACGTTTGATTCAAACGGTCCGAGGAGCAGGCTATGTATTGAGAGGGGAAAATTAAGATGTCGCTTCGCCTGCGGCTAACGCTCTGGTATTCAGGCATATTGGCCATTACGATGCTGCTTTTTGGAATTGTTCTCTATTTCTTCTTGAACTATTTCCTTTATGATCAAATTCGTCAAGATGTAAAAAGGGAAGCTGTTAACAGCTCTACTCGTATCCAGAAAAGTATTGCGCTTTCCCAGAAAGGTCTTGTTGTCGATCTGGAGTTAGAAAGCAGAGATTTCTACTCTACAAATACTTTTTTACAATTATATAATATCGCATTAAAGAGCTATAACCGATCGGCTAATTTACAATATTATGATCAAACCCTGCCCATTAACCAGGCGTCCATTGATAAATTGCAACGGCAGCTAAGTAAGCAGCAAGATGAGGTTGGCTTTTTCGAGAAAACAAAGATCCTCAATCAGGATTTTCTTATTTATTACTTAGGGATAGCTTCCGATAATCAAGGGATGCTCATAGGGGTTCTGCAATCGGCAGTGCCTATTGGCAGCTATGAGAGAACGGCAGTTACGCTTCGTTATACACTCATCATTTGGGCTATTTTAACCATTATTGTTGCCGCTTCGTTGGGGTGGTTCTTGGCTCGTAAGGCACTCAAGCCAATCGAGCGTGTCATTGATGCTGCGAACCAAATCGAGAGTGGAGATGATCTTGAGAAGCGCATACACTATGATGGACCTCTAGATGAAATAGGCCGGTTGACGAATACGATTAATGGCATGCTGGCGCGCATACAAATTACGTATGTGGAATTAGATGAGGCCTACCGCGCACAGCGAAGATTCGTATCCGACGCTTCTCATGAGCTTAGAACGCCCTTGACGACAATTCGAGGCAATGTAGATTTGCTGGAGAAAATGTGGAAGCAAACCTCGGGGACCAAAGCGCTGGCAACGCCCGATCAAGTCCAGATGTCCTTGGAGGCTATGCACGATATTGCTGGGGAAGCGCAGCGGATGAGTAGATTAGTCAACGATTTACTCGCACTTGCGAGGGCGGATGCTGGTGTTCTCATGGAGAAACAACCGATTGAATTCAAGCCTTTAGTTCATGAGGTGGTACGTAGAGCACAGCTGCTCGAGCATACTGCCGAATGGCAAGTTGGCAATCTAGATGCGCTAGAGGATGCGATTGTGCAAGGAAACCGTGATTACCTGCAGCAATTGTTGTTTATTTTTATTGAGAATGCGTTCAAATATACGCCCACAGGGACTGTTACGATTGAGGCAATACGTAGGAACACCTTCGTTGGCATACGGATATCAGATACCGGCATAGGGATGGATAAAGAAGATATCCCACATATTTTCGATCGCTTCTATCGCGCTGACTTGTCTAGAGGTGTAACAACAGGGACGGGATTGGGGCTTTCCATTGCCAAATGGATCATTGATGAACATGATGGGTCTGTTGAAGTCACCACACGGAAGGACGAAGGAAGTACATTTTTAATATGGATTCCAGCAAACTTCCCTCATGCTATATAATCAGATATAATTAGAGGAAATACGATGGCTTAGGCAGGTGGAAGAAATGGAAGTTGTTCGAATATCCCCCAGAGGCTACTGTTATGGGGTTGTTGACGCAATGGCGCTCGCTATGCAAACTGCTAAAAATTTAAATCTTCCCAGACCTATATATATCTTAGGCATGATTGTTCATAACGCACATGTGACGGATTTCTTCAAAGAAGAAGGCGTCATTACGCTGGATGGCGAGAATCGTCTCGAGATTTTGGAGAAAGTCGAAACGGGAACTGTCATATTTACTGCACACGGGGTTTCTCCTGAAGTAAGGCGTTTGGCGCGTGACAAAGGGTTAACGGTTGTTGACGCGACTTGTCCTGACGTGACGAAGACGCACGATTTGATTCGTGAGAAGGTCGCGGATGGCTATGACATTATTTATATTGGCAAAAAGGGCCACCCAGAGCCGGAAGGTGCAATCGGCGTAGCTCCTGAACATGTGCATCTCATCGAGAAGCTTGAGGAAGCTGAGTTGCTCAATCTCAAGTCGAATCGAATTATTATTACGAATCAAACAACCATGAGCCAATGGGATATTAAGCATATCATGAATCGGTTATTGGATCTTTTCCCCAAAGCCGAAATTCACAACGAAATTTGCTTAGCAACGCAGGTTCGTCAAGAAGCTGTCGCGGAGCAAGCCAAGGAAGTTGATCTTGTCATTGTCGTTGGAGATCCGAAAAGCAACAATTCCAACCGCTTGGCACAGGTTTCTCAAGAGATCGCTGGTGTGATGGCGTACCGAATTTCAGACGTCTCTGAATTGAACATAGAATGGTTAGCAAATGTTCGTAAAGTCGGTGTAACCTCTGGGGCTTCCACGCCAACACCGATAACCAAAGAGGTGATTACCTACTTGGAGAACTACGATGCGAAAGATGAAACCAGTTGGGAAATAAAACGTACTATTAATATGAAGAAACTAATTCCTACTGTTAAATCCAAAGCAGCAAGTACCGTGTAATTCCTGCTTATTCCACTCGACGGGATTGAAACTAGCATGCAAAGTACTCAGAAGGTGAAAATGATGAAAGCTCGCTACGATTGGAAAAGTACTAAACGTTGGTTTAGGTACAAATATTTACTTCTTTTACGTGCCAAGGGCGGTCCTTCTAAGGTAGCAAGGGGCTTTTCGATTGGTTTATTCGTTGAGATGTTCACGTTGCCGACTGCAGGATTTGCATTTGTTCTCATCTTTCCATTGGTTTACCTATTGAGAGCGAACCTGCCTGCAGCATTAATTGGCTTTGTGTTCGGTAAAGTCATCTATATACCTTTTTCCATTCTTAATAAGCAAGTCGGGGAAGCTTTAGTGCCGAAGCATTTTAAGATCTATCTCATCCATCATCTACCTCATCTATTATCTAATATAATTAGGAGCGGGCTAGATTTAATTGTTGGGGGTATGGTCGTTGGTCTTTTCCTAGGTATCATTGCTTATTTCCCCGTTGTGCTTTTGCTTAAATACCACACGAATCGCCGTAAAGAAAAGCGTAGAATACGTAAAGATCAGTTGGCTCCTTCGGATACAAGTGAATAGTAAATAAATTAGCGCTTGACGAATTATCGTCAAGCGTTGTATATTTGCTTTAGTGGTTAAAAGCATAGAAGCGTAGAAGCGAACAAGCGTTGAAGCATGTAAGTGAAATAATAATAAATTATCCCATATCATACTAATTAGGAGCGTGGATCACATGATCGCAATTACATCAAACAAAACTTCGGATGAGCGTATTCAGGAAATCGTGCAATTTATTGAAAGCAAAGGGGTTCAAGCGCATGTTTCCAAAGGCGAGGATCGTACGGTAATTGGCATCATTGGTCAAGCGGATCCGAAATTAGCTGAACAACTTCGTCAAATGTCAGGCGTTGAGCAAGTTGTGAAAATTTCGAAGTCATACAAATTAGCTAGCCGCGATTTCCATCCAGCGGATACAGTTATTTCTATTAAAGGTGTTGAAATCGGTGGAGAGCAACTTGTCGTAATGGGTGGTCCTTGCGCAGTAGAAACACCAGAGCAAATCGATGAGATTGCTCGATTGGTGAAAGCAGCGGGCGGACAGGTGCTTCGCGGCGGTGCTTTTAAACCAAGAACAGGTCCTTACAGCTTCCAAGGTGTTGGCGTTGAAGGGCTGATCATGATGGCTGAAGCGGGTAAGAAGCATGGTCTACTTACCATTACAGAAGTCATGACGCCGGAGTATGTTGATGTCTGCGCGCAATACGCGGACATTCTCCAAGTAGGTACGCGTAATATGCAAAACTTTGATCTGCTTCGCAAATTAGGCACGATTCAAACACCCGTATTGCTTAAGCGTGGATTTAGTTCCACTTACGATGAATTCTTGAATGCAGCTGAATACATTCTTGCTGGCGGTAATCCGAACGTTATGCTTTGTGAGCGCGGAATCCGAACATTCGAAACCTACACACGCAATACGTTAGACTTATCGGCCATTCCAGTACTTAAACAGTTGAGTCACTTGCCAGTCATCTCAGATCCAAGTCATGGAACAGGGCGCAGAGAGCTAGTCGTTCCAATGACGAAGGCATCAGTTGCAGCTGGAGCGGACGGATTGATTATCGAAATGCATACAGATCCTGACAATTCAATGACAGGCGATGGTGTACAGTCCTTGTTCCCAGATCAATTTGCTCACTTGCTGAATGATCTTGAGAAGCTTGCTCCATTACTTGGTAAGAAGTTTGATACGAAAAAAGAAGCCATTTTGGCGTAATATACGGTTTTCACAGGAACGGGTTTCTCTAGAAGTGGAGAAACCTCTTTCCTGTTTTTGGATACATGTGAAAATTGTGTGTAAGTGTAAGAATAGCTAACACATCGATAAAAAATACCTGACATAAGTATTGACTGTGTTAGAGGAATCGCTATATAATATGTGAAAGAAAACAAGCAAAAGAAGAACATTAATCATGCAAAGTACGTTGAATGTACGGAAATGGGAGGGTTTTTTAAATGTCAGTTCAAAACGTGTTGAACCTTATCAAGGAAAAAAATATTGAGTGGGTAGATTTTCGTTTCGTTGGTCTTTCCGGTAAAGCGCAGCATATCTCTTTGCCAGCTACAGAAGTAGATGAAGAAACATTCGTGAATGGCGTAGCTTTTGACGGTTCATCCATCCCAGGATTCCGTGGTATTGAACAATCTGACATGGTAATGATGCCAGATACGGAAACTGCTTATGTGGATCCTTTCACAGCACACCCAACTCTAGTAATTATGAGCAACATCCATACACCTGAAGGCGACCGTTATGACCGTGATCCACGTAGCATTGCTCAAAAGGCTGAAGAATATTTGCAAACAACTGGTGTAGGTACAACTGCATACTTCGCTCCGGAATCCGAATTCTTCATCTTTGATGATGTTCGTTTCGAGAATGGTATGAACAAATCCTACTTCGAAGTTGACTCCGAAGAAGCTGGTTGGAACACTGGTCGTAAAGAAGAAGGCGGTAACCTTGGTTACAAAGTTCCAGTTAAAGGCGGTTACGTTCCAGTAGCTCCGATGGATTCCCAACAAGATATCCGTTCCGAAATGTGTAATAAGCTTGCTGACGCAGGTCTTCGCATTGAGCGTCATCACCATGAAGTGGCAACAGCTGGTCAAGCTGAAATCAACTTCCGTTTTGACACATTGACTAAAACAGCAGACAACCTGCTTAAATACAAGTATATCGTTGCTAACACAGCGAGAGAATATGGTAAAGTTGCAACTTTCATGCCGAAACCGCTATTTGGTGACAACGGTAGCGGAATGCACGTTCATATGTCCATTTTCAACGAAGGTAGCCCATTGTTCTACGAAAAAGGCGCATATGCTAACCTTTCCGAAATGGCTATCAACTACATCGGTGGTATCCTGTATCACGCTCCAGCGTTGATCGCGATCACGAACCCAAGTACAAACTCCTTCAAACGTCTAGTTCCTGGTTACGAAGCTCCGGTAAACCTTGTATTCTCTAAAGGTAACCGTTCCGCAGCAGTTCGTATTCCAATCGCAGCTGTGACACCTAAAGGTTGTCGTATTGAGTTCCGTACACCTGACAGCACAGCTAACCCATACCTTGCTTTCGCAGCAATGTTGATGGCTGGTCTTGATGGTATCAAAAAGAAAATCGATCCGCGTGCTCTTGGATACGGTCCTTTCGATACAAACATCTATGAAATGTCCGATGCTGAGAAAGCTGAAATCCGCAGCGTTCCTGGTACATTAGACGAAGCTTTGGATGCTCTTGCAGCTGATTCCGACTTCTTGCTTGAAGGCGGCGTATTCACACAAGATTTCATCGATAACTACATCGACTTGAAACGTGGCGAAGCGAAACAAGTTGCAATTCGTATTCACCCACACGAGTACAACCTTTACTTCGATTGCTAATCTTTAGCACTTTTACGATACAATCATAGGAACTGCCCCTTCATAGGACGCTATGGAGGAGCAGTTTTCTTTTTATTCAAAACGATAGTAATTATTGTTTTATAATTATTATAATTAAATATATACAAAGTTGAATTGTTCGGTATAATTATCGTTAAACGATGAGCAAAGGAAGGATGAATTGACGATGAAAATTACAATTGTAGCAGGAAGCAACCATGGAGCTGCCACAAGTACACGACTTGCTGCATATATACAGCATTTGGCAACGGAAGAACAACATGACGTAACACTTATAGATTTGTACCGAACGCCGTTACCGTTCTATACCCCTGAAGATGAGGGGGGCAATCATCTTGCACTGGAGACATTTAAACATGCGATGCTATCCGCTGATGCGATTGTATTAGCAACGCCGGAGTATCACAGTGGAATGTCGGGGGTATTGAAGAATGCGCTCGATCATGTTGGACAGGACCATTTCAAGAATAAAGCTGTGCTATCCGTCAGCTCCTCTGGCGGGGCGGTTGCTGTCAGCTCGCTGACACAGATGCAGACGACAGTTCGTAATCTACACGGGATTAACTGCCCAGAATGGATATCTATTGGTGGCGATCAACGCAAGAGCTTCCGCGGAGATGCAAGCTACGAGGACATTCACCCGGATGTGGACAAGCGAGTTAAACGTGTTGTAGGATCCTTTTTACAGCTCGCCGAACAGCTTTCGGGACGACCGAATGTGTAATAGCTTCTGCACTTTAGCAGAAGCATGTAAAGACCAAGTCAACAGACTTGGTTTTTTGTATTTTTACACACTTTTGACACATTTATATGGTACAGTATGGTAAAAAATGAACGGTGGGGAGATCATGGGAGTCCAGTGGACGAACAAGGAAGTTGTTCATCTTTTACTGCGCGCAGGGTTTGGTTCAACGAAAGAGGAAATTACAGCCTGCTTGGCCCTTGGAAGAGAGGAAACGGTTCGACGCTTAGTTAGCGGTGAAAATTTGATCGATAATGCCCCGAAGCTCGCTTCCTTTGATCAATTCCACGCAGACGGGAAGAAGGCCTTGGACCCACTCCTCTTAGCGGATCAGCAGATGTACTGGCTCTATCGGATGGTGAACTCACCTACGCCCCTCGTCGAGAAGATGACGTTATTTTGGCATGGTCATTTCGCAACGGCGAATTATAAGGTGAAGGATGCGTCGCTCATGGTGGGGCAAAATGAACTCTTCCGAACATATGCCCTAGGGAATTTCAAAGAGCTGCTCACTGAAATCGGTAAGGACCCTGCCATGATGATATGGCTGGACGTGAATCAGAACAAGAAGGGCAAGCCGAATGAGAATTATGCCCGTGAGGTGATGGAGCTATTCACGCTGGGTATCGGTCATTATACCGAGACGGACGTGAAGGAGTCCGCGCGGGCGTTCACAGGCTGGTCGTACAATAAGAATGAACATAAGGTGAACTACAATGCTAAGCAGCACGATAACGACTCCAAAACTTTGCTGGGAGAAAGCGGCAAGCTAGATGCAGATGATGTGATTGATATCTTATTTCATCAAAAAGCATTGCCAACTTTTCTAGCTGCAAAGCTGTTGAATTATTTTGCAACCGATACGCCATCGGATAGTTGGATTCAGACCCTAGCAGGACTCATCACGCAGAAACAAACCGTGGGAGAAGTGCTGCAAGAGCTGTTCCTATCCGATGAGTTCTACGCGGAGAATCATAGGATGTCGCTCATTAAAACGCCGGCTGATTATGTAGCGGGTATCCTGAAATGCTGCAAGCTCTCCGTCGCCAAGGGGCATGCTCAAGCAATGAGGAAGATGGGGCAGGAACTATTCGTCCCACCTGATGTTGCAGGCTGGAGAGGCGGCGCCTCTTGGCTTACAACGAACTGTTTGTTGGCAAGATATCAGTTTGCTGAAGGGATTGCGAAGCAAATGAATGGACAACAGCTTGCTTCTTCTGCTTTCAAGCCCGATCAAGCGGAGTCTCCAATGGCATGGGCGAAGTTCTGTGCTGAGCTCATGGGAATAACAGAACTATCAGAACAAACACAAAAGAGCTTGAGTGCTTACGCAGACGATACCATTGTACATACCAGCCAGACGAAGCAGAAAACTCCAGGCTTGCGCGGCCTCTTACAGCTTGTATTGATCAGTCCTGAAGCTCAGATGAAATAGGGGGGAACCTTGTGAAATTAACGAGAAGAGATTTTTTGATCAAAGGCACGGCGTTATTCGCAACCCTTGGGCTTGGTGGTGCGCTTTTCACAGATACGGGCAAATCACTATGGGCTGGAAGCTCTGAATCCGGCGTGGATGACCCGGTGCTGGTTGTTGTGCAATTAAGCGGCGGTAATGACGGCATTAATACATTGATTCCATATGGACAAGGCATTTACTATGATTCACGTCCAACACTCGCGTATGCGCAGAAGGAAGTACTGGCGCTAAATAATCAAGTTGGCCTGCATCCTAGTCTCACTGGATTGGCGGCGTTGTATAAGTTAGGCAAAATGGCTATTATACAAGGAGTTGGATATCCGGAGCCTAATCATTCTCACTTTCGCTCCATGGAAATCTGGCAAACTGCAGAGCCTGCGAGAATGAGTCGCAGCGGCTGGTTAGCTCGATATGCAGAAGCTAGCTTACAAAGTAATCCTAATCCGCTAAAGGTGATTCAAATTGGCGGTTCAGGCAGCAAAGCCTTCGCCTCGGATAAGTCGAGTTTTCCAGTGATTCAATCCCTGGAGTCCTATCATGTATTTGATCCTAAGACGGCCTTAATGGACAAGAATAGAATAACCAAAGCGTTCCTGGATATGTATGGGGCATCAAATCAATTGGAGCAACTGCGTGTCGCATCAGCTCGAGGGTCGGAAGCGTATAAGAGCGTTGAAGCGATTCAATCGCTTGCTGCCACTTATACGAAGAAAATTGAGTATCCGAATACGAATTTTGCGAGGGACCTGCAGCTCGTAACGAAGCTGTTGGCTGGAAAGTCGGGAACGCGACTCTTCAATGTAGAAGTGGGTGGATTTGATGATCATGCGGATGAGAAGCTGCAGCATGCCCAAATGCTCACGCAGGTCGATGAAGGGCTGACTGCCTTCTATCAGGATTTGCAGGCACAAGGACTGCAGGATCGTGTTGTTGTCATGGTATTTTCCGAGTTCGGTCGTCGCGTTAGAGAGAACGGAAGCGGTGGCACAGACCACGGTACAGCGGCGCCGATGTTCGTCATTGGCGGTAAGGTAAATGGTGGACTGTATGGGACCTACCCGAATCTGAGTAATTTGGACAATGGTGATTTGAAATATGAAGTGGATTTCCGTTCCGTATATAGCACGTTAATTGACTCGTGGTTAAATGGGGATACATCAAGCGTGCTGGGTAAATCTTATGAGAATTTGAAGTTTATTTAAATAGTAGGAGGTGCACGGTTGGAGCTAGCGGCAATTTCAGATCATATTGCGGAGGGTTTGCAAATTCTCTTCGTTGGCTATAACCCGAGTATCCGATCAGGCGAAACCGGGCATCATTATGCGAATCCGAGCAATCGTTTTTATCGCATTCTGCTGCAGGCGGGTTTAACACCTCGGCTCTACAAGCCGCAAGAGGATGGTGATCTGCTGCAAATCGGTTACGGCTTCACGAATATCGTGTCACGTCCCTCTCTGGCAGCAGCGGAAATCACGGCAGAAGAGTATCGAGAGGGCCGACGTATTTTAAAAGAGAAAATTGAATGCTTCCGCCCTAAGGTTGTTTGCTTTGTTGGAAAGGGTGTTTATGAGCAGTATAGCGGCCGCAGAGGCATTGCATGGGGGATACAACCGAATCCGATGGTAGAAGGTGTTGTTGATTATGTATGCCCGTCTTCGAGTGGACTTGTTCGGATGAAGCTGGAGGAAATGGTTGCGATTTACAGTGGTATTCGACCTGCTCTTGAATAGCTTGTTTGAGGTTTTACTTGATGCTTGATCAGAATATTGCTATCATAGCCATAATACAAAAGCAAAGGTGTGGTCACTCATGGGAAACAGGGCCTATAACTTTAACGCAGGGCCTGCGGCGTTACCGCTCGAAGTACTTCAGAGAGCGCAAGAGGAGTTTGTTGATTTTAAAGGTATTGGCATGTCCATCATGGAAATTTCTCACCGTAGTGCGGAATATGAGCAAGTACATAATGAAACACAAGCGTTATTGAAGCGTATTTTCGGTATTCCGGATGGGTACCAAATTCTCTTCTTGACAGGTGGAGCGAGCTCTCAGTTCTCCATGATCCCTATGAATTTCTTGAAGTCAGGCAAGGTTGGCAGCTATGTGCTGACAGGCGCTTGGGCCGAGAAGGCTGTGCAAGAAGCGGCACTATTCGGAGAAGTTTCTCTTGCGGCTAGTTCGAAAGAGCAGAAATTTATGAAAATTCCTGCATTGAGTGACATTAACCTAGATCCGAATTCAGCTTATCTGCATATCACGTCCAATGAGACCATTGAAGGTGCTCAATTCCAAAGCTTTCCGGATACAGGCAACATTCCTTTGATCGGTGACATGTCCAGTGATATCTTGAGCCGTCCAGTCGATGTTTCGAAGTTCAGCATGATTTATGCGGGAGCACAGAAGAATCTTGGACCGTCTGGTGTGACAGTTGCTATTATCAAAGACGATTTACTAACTGATTTGCCAAAAACAATCCCAACCATGATGCGTTATGAAACGCATAGCAAAAACAATTCCTTGTACAACACGCCGCCAGCATACTCCATTTATATGGTGAATCTGGTGTTGAAATGGATTGAAGAGCAAGGCGGATTGACGGTTATTGAGAAGAATAATGTAGAAAAATCAGGCCTCATTTATAGCGCTATTGATAGCAGCAATGGCTTCTACCGTGGACCGGTAGATCTAGGAAGCCGTTCTGCGATGAATATTACGTTCCGCTTACAAGATGAAGAGCTTGAGAAGAAATTCATTAAAGAAACCGAACAACAAGGGTTCGTTGGATTGAAAGGTCACCGCAGTGTTGGTGGTTTACGTGCTTCTACGTATAACGCAGTCCCTTACGCATCTTGTAAAGCACTTGCTGATTTCATGACGGATTTCCAACAACGCAACAGTTAAGAAATTGAAATAAGCTATTCATGGCACCCTCGTGTGCGCGTGAATAGCTTTTTTTGTTGGAGGCATGGAGTTATCGATTGTAGGGTTTGGAAGCCTGTAGAGGGTCTCTGAGAAGGTTTAAAGGCGGTAATTGAGCCAGAAGTTGAAACTAGATCTAGTGGGGGATTAACGTCCTAGTCATTTCGACATATCCGAAAAAATCAAGTAAAAAATGAAAATATTTTTTCTAAACCCATCGAGCCACGCCCCGTCTAGGATTAGGTGTTTTGGAAATGTAAATAGGTCGTTTTGCTCGTTGACAAACACAATATATTGATATAAATTTGAATCTATCAACTAGATGTCGTGATAAAAAGCGCATTACGAGATTGCTAGCCGAAGGCTCAAATAGAGCCGGAAATCAAGTGAAATCGCAGGTTTTAAGCTTTTTTGACCGCGTACGGAGTCGTTAGAAAAACGCAGATTCTGTCGATTACAGGGTAGCTTCACCCACGAATGACAGACGATAGAATTGGTATCTTCACTACATATAGGTTACCCGCAAGTGTTAGCACAAGATAGAGAGAATTGAGAATGATAGGAGACGGAAGCTATGTTAATTGCTTACGATTCGAAGACTGGAAATGTTCGCCGTTTTATTGCGAAACTCCAAATGCCCGCGGTTCAAATTGAGGAAGCGATGACAATGGACGAGCCATTCGTTCTCGTGACGTATACAACTGGTTTTGGTCAAATTCCTCCCAAGGTGGCTTCTTTCCTAGAAAGTAATTCCTCTCGTCTTCAAGGCGTTGCAGCTAGCGGTAATCGCAACTGGGGAGACGGCTTCGCCAAAAGCGCAGATACGATCTCAGCACTTTACGATGTTCCTGTATTATCGAAATTCGAATTGTCCGGCACCAAAAATGATGTAGAACGATTTGTTCAGGGGGTACAAGCAATTGCGGCACATTGAACTTAATAATGAATTAATGCAACGAGGTACGGATGGTTTCTTCCAATTAGAGAAGGATAAAGAAGCTGTCGAAGTGTTTATGAAGGAAGTCCACAGCAAAAGCCTCACATTCCCCGATACCTCTTCGAAGGTTCGTTATATGATCGACAATAACTTCTATGAGAACGTTTATGACAAATACACCGAAGCTGAAGTTAATAGCGTGTATCAAGTCGCACATGATAATCAATTCGAGTTCGCTTCGTATATGGCAGCATCGAAATTTTATACAGATTACGCTTTGCGCAGTGATGATAAGACGTTATACCTGGAGCACTTCCCGGATCGCGTAGCAATTGTAGCTCTGTACTTGGGGCGCGGAAACGCAGAAACAGCACGCGTTCTTGCTGTGTCCATGATGGAGCAGCGTTTGCAGCCAGCGACACCTACTTTCCTGAACGCAGGCAAGAGCCGTCGTGGTGAATTAGTATCTTGTTTCTTATTAGAAATGGACGATTCCTTAAATTCGATCAATTATGTATTAGCAACCTGTATGCAGCTTTCCAAAATTGGCGGCGGTGTAGCCGTGAATTTATCGAAGCTTCGTGGGCGCGGTGAAACGATTAAAGGTGTTGAGGGCGCGGCCAAAGGCATTATACCTGTTCTTAAGCTTATGGAGGATGCGTTTTCCTATGCGGATCAAATGGGTCAACGCAAAGGTTCAGGCGCGGCGTATTACAACATTTTTGGCTGGGACGTCATGGAGTTCCTGGATAGTAAGAAAATTAATGCGGATGAGAAATCCCGTTTGAAAACTCTTTCGATCGGACTTATTGTTCCGAATAAGTTTTATAAGCTAGCGGAGGAGAATAAGCCTCTACATATTTTCGCACCTTATACGGTTCTCCAAGCCTATGGCAAGCATATGGATGATCTTGATATGGATGAGATGTACGATGAACTCCTAGCGAACCCGAAGGTAAAAAAGAAAGTCGTCATGCAGGCACGTGATATGCTGACCAAAATTGCGACAACTCAACTGGAATCCGGTTATCCATATATGATGAATCGTACGAATGCGAATAAGGATCATGCCCTGAAGGGGATTGGGACGATCAAGATGTCCAATCTCTGCACGGAGATTTTCCAACTACAAGAAACATCTGAAATCAATGATTATGGTCAAGAGGATGTCATACTTCGCGATATTAGCTGTAACCTAGCTTCCATGAACATTGCGAATGTGATGGATCGTAAAAAGCTGCGCGAAACCGTTCACGAAGGCATGATTGCCTTAACTTCGGTGAGTGATATGACGACGATTAGCAATGCGCCAGGTGTCGCCAAAGCGAACCGTGAGCTGCATTCTGTCGGTCTTGGTGTTATGAATCTGCACGGTTATTTGTCCAAGAACAAAATTGCTTACGAGAGTGCCGAAGCGAAGGATTTCGTTCGTACCTTCTTCGCAGCGATGAATTTCTATTCCATCGAAAAAAGCATGGAGATTGCCAAAGACTCCGGTCAAACCTTTGAAGGCTTTGAGCTTTCCGAATATGCGAATGGGAACTATTTTACACGTTATACAGAAACAGATTACCGCCCGCTGTCGGATAAAGTAAAAGCTTTATTCGAGGGCATGCCGATTCCGTCGCGAAGCGATTGGAGAGCGTTGCAAGCGGACGTTCAGAAGCACGGTCTGTATCATGCTTACCGTTTGGCTGTAGCGCCGACGCAAAGTATTTCGTATATCCAAAATTCAACATCCAGCGTGATGCCAATTGTTGAACCGATTGAGACACGTACGTATGCGAACTCAACAACGTATTATCCGATGCCATTCATGGCACGTGACAATTTCTTTTACTATAAATCCGCTTATCAAATGGATCAATTCAAGATTCTTGACCTCATTTCGGAGATTCAAACACATGTGGATCAAGGGATCTCGACCATTTTACACGTAAACAGTGATGTTTCAACAAGACAACTTGCTAGATTATACCTGTATGCGGCACACAAAGGACTTAAATCGCTCTACTACACACGAACCAATCAGCTATCCGTTGAGGAATGTGTAAGCTGCTCAGTATAATTAGGAAGGGGATTACCATTCATGACAAGTGCACCAACCATTAATAAGCCCATCGTCAAAAAAGCGGTGAATTGGAACCGGCCAGATGATGATTTCACGATTACGTTCTGGAATCAAAATATTATGCAATTTTGGACAGATGAAGAAATTCCATTGTCTGATGATAAAATGTCCTGGATTACACTCAGCAACGTTGAACGTGAGCTATATATGAAGGTGCTTGGCGGCCTGACTTTGCTAGATACGATGCAAGGCGGCGTTGGAATGCCGAAGATTCTCGAGCATGTTGATGGGCTGCAGCGCAAGGCTGTACTCAGCTTCATGGGGATGATGGAGCAGATCCACGCAAAGTCTTACAGTTCGATTTTCACTACATTGTCTACGACAGAAGAGATTAACGAGCTGTTCCAGTGGGTGGAGCGTAATCCACACTTACAGTTTAAGGCGAATAAGATTTCACATTACTATGAAAATATTACAACGACCAAAGAGCTGTATCTCGCGATGGCGTCATCTGTGCTGCTAGAAAGCTATTTGTTCTATAGCGGTTTCTACTATCCGCTGTATTTGGCTGGGCAAGGTAAAATGACGAGCAGCGGCGAAATCATTGACTTGATTCTACGCGATGAGAGCATCCACGGGTTGTACATCGGTGTGCTGGCACAAGAGGTCTATGCGGAGCTAAGCCCTGTTGAGCAGGATGAAGCCTATGCGACGTTGTGTGCGCTGTTGAAAGAGCTTCATGCGAATGAAGAAGGCTATACGGATAGTCTGTACGGACCGCTAGGTCTAGCAGACGAAGTGAAAGCATTCCTGCGCTACAACGCGAACAAAGCGTTTATGAACCTGGGTGTTGAGCCGATGTTCCCTGAAGAAGAGATCAACCCGATTGTATTGAACGGACTGAGTACGAAGACGAAGCAACATGACTTTTTCTCCAAAAAAGGAAATGGTTATGTGCGTACGATTCATGTCGAGGCTTTGACGGACGATGATTTTGTATTTTAAGCGGATAGAGGAAGAACAAACCACTCAGGGTGACTGGGTGGTTTTTTTTGTGTGCGCTCAGCCAAGCAGGCTCGATGGAGACCTCTAAGTCGTAAAAATCGACTTAATCCTAACTTGCATAGAATCGTGTTCCGCACGGGAAGGGGTCAGTCTCAAGGCTGATTTACAGCGTAACAATGTTATGTTACATTGAAATGGCAAAGGAGGGATGTACGTTGGAGGAAGATTTGATATCGAAAAAAGAGTTGCTCGAGCTAACAGGGATATCTTATGGTCAATTATACCGATGGAAACGCAAAAACTTAGTTCCTGAGGAATGGTTTATACGTAAATCGGCGTTTACTGGGCAGGAGACGTTTTTCCCTAAGGTGCAGATGCTGGCGCGTATCGATAAAATTTTAAATATGAAGGATGATTTATCGCTGGACGAATTAGCGGATGTGTTCTCTATCGTTCCGAGCGATCTGAAAATAGACAAATTGGAATTAGTGAAACGAAACATTGTTTCTTTGGTGACGATTGAATATGCTGCCCCATTTTTAGGTACGACAGCGGTGTACAGCTTTGAAGAAACGTTGTTTCTGTTCCTATTAGAGGATTGCTTACAATCCGGTGAAATGAGCCTCGATGAAGGGAAGCACCTGCTTCTGACGATGAAAGAGCAATATGCCAAGTTTGAAGGAAAGCCATGTGATTTGATTTTTATCCGAAAGATGGGTATGACTGTATTTCTGCTCGTTACGACGGGGAGTGAACTGTTTTTCGAACATGGTGTGAAGGTTGTGCTCCGCGTGCAGGTGGCGAAGAAAATTGAAGAGCTGAAGTTGAAAATAACAGCAGTGTAAGGAGGTGGAACCCATGCATACAGCGGAACCAAAGCGTAAATTGATGATTTCAGGGATAGGTTCTTCGAACGGCGGAAGCTTTCGGACAGTGAAAATTGATGGCATTGGACGTCTGGAAGGGGACATTGCTTGCTCCGATTTTAATCTAAATGGTCGAGCAGAAGTGAACGGCAGCATCATATCTGAAACTGCTGAGATGAATGGAACCCTTACGATTCAGGGGGATTTGAAGGCGAAGCGTACTCGGATTCACGGCAGAGTCAAGATCGAGGGCAATTATGTTGGCGAGAGCCTTGAAATAAATGGCGCATCAACGATAACAGGTAACTGTGAGGCAGAGAAGTTTAATGCGAATGGTAAGCTGCAAGTAGGCACGCTCAATGCGGATACGATCCTTATTACTTTGCATGGTCATTGTAAAATAGCTGAGATCGGTGGAGAACGAATCCAGATACGTAAGCAGTCAGGCATTGGTTTTGTTCGTTGGTTGAAGATTCTACCTAAGGCTATCGGTAATCATTTGACAAGCCAAACGATTGAAGGCGATCACATTTATCTGGAGTACACGACGGCAGAGGTTGTAAGAGGAGCGAATGTTACGATTGGACCTGGCTGTGAGATCGGACTGATTGAATATACGATCAAGCTTGAGCAGGATAAGAGTTCGAAAGTAAAGCACAGTGAAAAATTGTAGCGAAGAGAGGAGGGTTTGAGGTACAATGGAAAAAGATACAAACAAACGTTCGACAATCGGTAATTTGAACATTACAGGCAGCTCCACCGCGGCAGGAGGCCTATATGATCGTGTGAAAATTGTTGGAGAAGGCATCATTGAAGGTGATATGAAGTGCCGTCTTCTGAAATGTATTGGAACCATTGAGATGGAAGGTGATCTGCAGGCAGGCCAATCAGGCATTGTGGGCACATTTTCATTGACGGGTAATGTTCAAAGCGATACAATGAAAAATTCGGGGACGGTGAGTATCAGTGGTGATGCTGAAATTGGCTCACTTACTGGTTCAGGGACGATTGAAGTGAAAGGCCATATGCAAGGCAACCAGATCGCACTAAAGGGCCATGTCACTGCAGGAGGGGATTGCGAAGTCGATGTGTTTCATCTGAAGGGTATGTTTGATATCGGAGGACTGCTTAACGCAGGGGAGATCGACATCAGACTATTTCAAGATTCAACGGTAAAAGAGATTGGCGGAGAGAAAATTAGAATTCGCAAAGCGAGTATGCTTCATCCGTTAAGCCTCTTCTTCAGACCCTCACCGCATGCCAGAGTAATGGTTTCGGTTATTGAAGGGGATGATATTTACTTGGAGCATACGAAAGCGAAGGTTGTTCGCGGTAACCAAGTCGTCATAGGTCCTGGTTGTGAAGTCGATCTGGTTGAATACAAGGTGCATCTGGAGAAAAAGAAGGGTGCCATTGTGAAAGAATCACGCAAGTTGTAGTACACCTGTTAGATTCGGGTGGTAAGACACAAAGAAATTGTAAAGGAATGTGTACGAATGACGAATTCAAATAATAAAGTAGGCTTTGTTTTAGCGGGTCTGCTCTTGGCCATGTTGATGGCGTCAATGGACAACACGATTGTTGCCACAGCGATGGGAACCATCGTAGGAGATCTAGGCGGACTAGATAAGTTCGTATGGGTGACATCCGCTTATATGGTTGCTGAAATGGCGGGTATGCCGATTTTTGGTAAGTTGTCCGATATGTTCGGGCGTAAACGATTTTTCATTTTTGGATTGATTGTATTTTTATGTGCTTCCATGTTATGTGGTACAGCCGAAAGCATTGTACAGTTGAGTATTTACCGTGCGCTTCAAGGTATCGGTGGCGGTGCGCTGATTCCAATCGCGTTCACGATCATGTTTGATACCGTTCCCGTCGAACAGCGCGGGAAGTTAGGCGGTTTGTTCGGTGCGGTATTCGGTTTGTCCAGTATTTTTGGACCGTTGCTTGGTGCATACATTACGGATTATATTAACTGGCACTGGGTATTTTATGTGAATATACCACTAGGCGTACTTGCGCTTATCTTCATCGCTATGTTCTACAAAGAATCACCGATTCATACGAAGCAAAAGATCGACTGGTGGGGTGCTGTGACGCTTGTTGGTGCCGTTGTCAGTATGATGTTTGCCCTTGAGCTTGGTGGAAATAAATATGCATGGGATTCCAGCTTGATTATCGGACTGTTTGCAGCTTTCACCGTGCTAACAATTTGTTTTATCATCATTGAAAGAAAAGTCATCGAGCCTATTATTTCATTCCCGATGTTTAAGATACGTTTGTTTACAACGAGTAATGCGCTTGGTTTATTGAGCGGGATGGGCTTTATCACGGCTTCTGTCTATATCCCGATTTATATTCAAGGTGTACTTGGCGGAACTGCTACCAATTCTGGTCTCGTCCTATTGCCGATGATGGTTGGCTCCGTTTTCTCTGCGGTAGGCGGCGGTTTCTTAATGAATAAGATTCCATATCGTAACATTATGATGGTCTTTGTTGTGATTCTAGCAGCAGGTATGGTCATGCTGACACAGCTTGACCCAGATACAAGCCGCTTGTATGTGACGATGTGCATGATCGTCGTCGGTGTAGGGATCGGTGCGAGCTTCTCCGTTCTTTCAAACTCGGCGATTCATCACTTCGATCCGTCGCAACGTGGTTCTGTGAACGCAACAGTCTCTTTCATTCGTTCCCTAGGTATGACATTAGGGATTACGCTATTCGGAATCATTCAACGGAATGATTTCACAGCGAAGCTCGAGGAGATTTTCGCTGGAAGCGGGCAAGGGAACATGGCGGACAATCCAGCATTTAGTGATCCTAGGGTACTGCTGGCACCTGAAATGCGTGCCCAAATCCCTACGCCTGTACTGGAGAAAATTACAGCAGGATTGTCATCCTCGATTTCGTATACGTTCATGTGGGCATTGATACCAACAGCCTTGGCTGTCGTAGCGGCAGTACTTATGAGTAAAGAACGCTTAACTGAATCTTTGGAGCATAAGCAAGCTGAGCAAGCCGCAGCAGAACTAAAGCATAATCACTAAGCTTTTAATAAAGCTGTAATGCAAAAAAACATCCCAAAACATGAGTCATGTTCTGGGATGTTTCTTTGTATATCGCAAATCAAGCGTAGGACTCCTTGATAACAGGCTCGGTCAGCTTGTACCCGACGTTGCGAATGGTCATGATGTATTCAGGATGACGTGCATTTTGTTCAATCTTGTCACGCAGATGAGAGATGTGGACATCAACGATGCGCGTATCCCCAAGAAAGTGATAGTCCCATACGCCATGAAGCAGCTGTTGCCGACTAAGCACTTTGCCACGATGCTTGCAAAGGAATAGAAGCAATTCGAACTCCTTAGGCGTAAGCTCGATTGGCGTGCCATTCATCGTCACTTCGCGTTGCTCTGCTTTGACAGAGATTTGGCCGATCGCAATCGGTGCTTCTTCCGTCGTAGAAGGCAAGGTCTGGATGCGGCGATGAATTGCTTGAATGCGGGAGACGAGCTCAAGCGGTGAGAAAGGCTTCGTCATGTAATCATCTGCGCCGTTGTCCAAACCGGCAATTTTATCGGTCAGATCCTGCATGGCCGTCAACATAATAATTGGAACGAGGTTATTCTGGCTTCTCAGCTTGCGGCATACTTGTAAGCCGTCCATTTTGGGCAGCATGAGATCAAGGACGATGAGATCAGGGCGAAACGATTGAATCGCGCTAAAGACAGCTTCTCCGTCGAATACGCAATGTACCTCGAAGCCAGCAAGCTTCAGGTTGAATTCAATCAGCATGGAGATGGAAGGTTCGTCATCAACAATTAGAATTTTCTTTTTCATTGTCAGTAGGCTCCTTTTAATGAAGGATATCTCTAGTATGACGTACCTCTATCATCGCGATATTAAGATAAAGTTAACGCTGTGTTAAATTGCATTCCAGAACAGGTTATAATAGGATAGAGAATGAGGTGAATGAACAAAGATGGCTTTTCATATTGTATTAGTAGAACCTGAAATTCCTGCGAACACAGGCAACATTTCTCGCACATGTGCGGCAACAGGTACTCATCTTCATTTGGTGAGACCCCTTGGCTTTGATACCGATGATAAGACACTGAAACGCGCTGGTCTTGATTATTGGCATTCGGTGAAGATTGACTACCACGATTCATTCGATGAAGTCTTGGCAGCATACGAGGGTCATAGATTCTTCTTCGCATCGACGAAGGCAAGCAAACGTTACTCAGATTTTACCTTCCAAGATGGCGATTTCTTCGTGTTTGGGAAAGAGACCAAAGGTCTGCCTGAGGAGTTGCTGCGTCAGCACCCTGATACCTTAATACGGCTGCCAATGTCCGACGCGGTAAGATCCTTAAATCTTTCCAACTCTGCGGCTATTATTTTATATGAGGGATTACGCCAAACTGGGTTCGTAGGTCTCGAGTAGGGAGGCTTACGACCTATGTTTTTTGGTGCTCAAGCGACATTTTTGACAAGAAAAGAAAGTTTTTAGGGCTTTAGCAGAAGGAATTTCATGAATCACGGCGAATAGTATCCGTAAGCTCGATATGGAAATGTTGGTCGATGTGAAATTGCCGGAAGTGTAGAACACGTCTGGGAAAAGAGAGGTGAAGTCCTATGATGAAGCCAGCTGGAGTCGTACGTAAAGTCGATCAATTGGGACGAATCGTATTACCTAAATCGTTACGTAAGCGATACCAAATGAATGAGGGAGATCCTGTAGAAATCCTAGTGCAGGGTGATCATATCATTCTTGAGAGATATCGTCCGAAATGTGTATTCTGCGGTAGCATGGAAAGTGTCAGTGAATTCAAAGATCGTTATATTTGCGGCGTTTGTATAACTGAAATGAACCTGCTTAAGGCGAAAGTCTAGTAGTTGAACAAATGAAAAAAGCATCGCTTCCTCCAAGTGGAGTAGGCGATGCTTTTTCTATTGGCTTATAGGCCTTTTGTTTTGTCCTCGTTATAGGAAGCCGTCAACATAGCGACGATGAATAATAGAAAAACGGAATTAACGAGCCAAAATGTTGTGGATAAACCGAACATTGCTGCACCTCCTATAGGGTTAAAGAACATTTTTGCACATAGTTAAGGCTTATTATACCCAACCATCCCCAAAAAAGAAACGAATATTGTGTGAATAATTTGGGTCATTTGAAAAACAAGAAGTTCGTAGCGAGTGGTCGGAGCCTGCCATCTGAAGGACGATTGATTACGCTGCCACCCCAGACTAGTGTGGTAGAACCTCCACCGTCCAAATTATAAGCATCTACGACGCCTAGTTGCTGCATTTTGTCCTGCAGTTCGGCCAGTGTAGCACCTGAATTGCCGCTCTCGTCGTAACCATCCGTGACAAGGAATAAAAGCTGATCATGCTTGTAATTAGCCATCACCGTTCGTGCTGCTCTTGCCGGTGAGCTCTGCCATTGATACGGAATGGAAGTCTTGCTGCCGTTTTTCATCAGCACGGGGACGAAGGTCGTACCCATCAGAGGGTTCAGCTTGTCGAGTTCCGATTGAGAGCTGAACTTGCCGCCGATCAGTTTGCGATCTTTGTTCAAGCCGATGAAAGCCGTGTCATTGTTGGTAGGGAAGAAGCCGTTGACATATTTCCCGTTCATCACAGTGGTGTCAAGCGGATAGCGCCTTCCGCGGTTATCGTCCGCGAAGCCGCCAGCGTTAATGCCGACAACAGCGCCATAGCGTGAAGCTGCGGCCAAAGTCGTTTCACTGGAGCCGAGCTTATCATTCCCTAACACGAGCTTGATCGCTTTATCGCTTTTGAGGTTCACTTTAAGAGCATAACCTGAATAATGTTTTTCATTCAAAGCGAACAGCTGAATGTCGATATTGCCAGAAGTGGCTTGGCGGATGGGGTTGCCGAGCTTGGCTGTAATGCGTGCATCATAGATAAGTCCGGGTTTGGCGACTTGCGAAGCCGCGCTTTGGAGCATGGCGGCTACTTCTGCCGTGCTTTTCTCGTACAGCTGGAAATACTGCTGAATAATGGTTTTGGTTTGGACCGCATCCGTATTCGCTTGGGTCAACAGACTGTTCAAGGTACTCGTCTCTTGCCCCAGATTGATCGGTGTTGACGCCACAGGAGACTTGACTGGAATGGAAATATGCAGGGATACGAAGAGCAGCCAAATCAGCATTCCGAGGAAAGGGGCGCAGGCAAGCAACATAACACGATTGAGTTGCTGAATCGAATTCGCTGTCATTATTTTAACACATCCAGATTTTTGGTCAGCTCATCTAGCTTCTTCTTGACGTCAGCGAGCTGCGTATACAGTTGATTGCTATTATCGGTCTTGCTGTTAGCGCTATCTTTGGTGAAAGCCAGTAATTCATTCAATGAATCTACTTTGGCTTGCAAAGCCTTCATGTCGGAAGTCACACTATCCTTCAATTGAGAGACTTGCTTCTGATAATCTTGCTGAATAACTTGTAATTGCTGCTGGGTTTGCTGTGCGATATCGGTCGATATTTGTTGCCTCAGATGTTCTGTGTACATCATCGTAGCTGTTACTCCGACTGCGACCAGCATGACCCAACCCACGAATAGGTAAACATACGTTTTCTTCTTGACCCTAGTTGCCTTCGCCGTGCGGGGAAAAGAATTCGCCGTTGCGCTCTCAATGGGCATACTCATGAAAATCACCTCTTACTACTAGTATAGCATATTCCATTATTTTCTCGGAATATTAGATAGAATTCGCTGTTTTTCGATATTCATTGGGGGTCATACCAGACATTTTTTTGAAAACCTTGCTGAAATACTTCTCATCCTGATACCCAACCATCTCAGCAACTTGTGAAATGCGAAGATTCGGATTGCAGAGCAGCACCTTGGCTTTGCTCATGCGAATTTGTCCCAAGTAGTCAGACAGATTGACTTCGAACTCCTGTTTAAACTTGCGGGAGATGTACTCGCGGCTAAGATAAAAGCGGCTGGCAATATCCGCAAGCGAAATATCCTCATGATAATGCTTTTCTAGAAAGCTAGCAATTTCGAAAATAACATTGTTATCTTTATGTTGACTCTCCAGATGTAGCTTGGATACCTGAACGAGGCTGCGGGTTAGCTCTTGCTGCCAGAGCGATAAGGACAGGATGCCTTTCTCGTCAAGCGTAATGATCGTGGCTGCGCTATCCTCCAAGAGCAATGGATGGATGTCCTCCTCGCGGCTGTTCGGTACCAATTGCTGGACCCAACGACGCATCATCACCCGGTATTCCCCCCACCAATGCTCGAGCTGCTCAGGTGTAATAATGTCACAGCTTCTGATTGCGTCAATCCAGATTTGAACGATATCTTGGATTTGCTCGACATTGCCACTACGCAGTGCCAGATAAATTTGCTCTTCAAATTGGTGAAAGGTCAACGTTTGTTGAGTAACCTTGGCCGGGAGCCAGTTCGTATGAATCCATGTTTCTTTGGATTTCAGATTACGTTGTCGGAGTGCATCCCGTGCTTCCTGGTAGGATAGCTTCAATTGACTTGGAAAGCTATGAGCACGCCCAATCCCAAAGTCCACACGAGCATGCAAAGCAGTGCGAATTCCATCATTAATTGTCGCGAGCAGCTCCTCAGCCGCAGAAGGATCTGACCATAAGAAGAGTACAATTTCATTCGAATTATGCAGGTGCCGGAAGGCGTAGCCGCGCTGATGTGGAACGAGAAATTCATTGCAAATATTAATCAAAGAGAAGAGCAGGAGATCGATATTTTGACTGAATTTATTTTTAATACTAGCCTCCATCGTATCTAGAGAGAGAATGGCAACACGACAGGTTGCAACACTTCTGGATAAATGAAGCTCGCGCTCCAGTTGGTCAGCGACGGGCTCATACGTATTCGGTTCTGCAATTAACGCGGAAAGCAGCTTATCCCAGTAAATGGGCTTGAATTGATTCACTTCAATATTCAGTTCGCGATTGGCATGCCGTTGCTCTTCTTCCTTGAGCCAAGTCTGAATGGCTTTATCTAAAGCTTCATTCAACTGGTCCGGATCAATCGGCTTCAAAATATAATCCGTTCCGCCAAACTTCACCGTATGTCGAAGTAAAGAGAAGTCGTCGTGACCGCTGATGACGATGGTCTTGGCATCAGGTGCATAGCGATGCAGCCATTCGAGCAGCTTCACGCCATTCATGATCGGCATCATCATATCGGTCATAATAATCTCAGGATTCTCACTGCCAACTAAGGCAATGGCGGCTTCTCCGTCAGGTGCTTCCAAAATCGTATCAATCCCGTAATGCTTCCAATCCACAAGCAATCGGATGGCATCACGAACATGCTTCTCATCATCTACAAGTAAAACTTTCATTTCAGGTTACTCCCTTTTTCATCGGAATATGGATGACAATCCGCAGGCCTTGGGGATGTACGTGGTCAATCTCCAATGTGGCATCATCATTGAAATAGAGCTGGACGCGCGTAAGAACATTTCGTAAACCGATATAGGAATCATCCGCGACCGTTGGAGCTTTCAATCGACTGCGGACCTCATTCATACGCTGATCCGTCATCCCAATACCGTTATCTGCCACGGTGAGCTTCAAGTAGTCCCCGTCAGGAGTAATCAGCTTCGCAGATTCGATACGCAACAGGCCGACGTCTTGCGAATGGCTTGGTTTAAAACCATGCTTGAAATAATTTTCGACAAGCGGTTGTAGGATCATTTTAGGTACAGTAATGGTTTGGGTTCCTTCTTCAATCGCATAAACAATATCAAACTGGTGTTCAAAACGCTGCTTCTGCAGCTCTAAATAAGCCTTAATATGGTCGATTTCTTTCCGTAGTGGAACGATAGATTCGTTCGTGTTCATGCTGTAATGCATCATTTTGGCTAAGGAATTAATTAGCGTGTAAATTTTAGGGGCTTCATGCTGCAAAGCCAGTGTTCCGATCGATTGCAGGGCATTATTCAAGAAATGCGGATTAATTTGTGCTTGCAGCGCCATCAGCTGATTCGATTTATTCGCTAGCTCCAACCGATATTCGCGCATGACCATTTGATTTAAGTCCTGCATAAGTCCATGGAAGCGGTTCGCGAGTATCCCCATCTCATCGGTTCTGGTCAACTCAATGTCGCTGTGCGGATCTCCAAGCCCAACTTGTCCTGTTTGAATCCGTGTAATGTAACGAATCAATTGCTTGATAGGAGCCGTAAAACGAATACTAATATAGACCGTTCCAGCCATAACAATCAGCATGGAGAACGAAAGGATAAGAGCGTTAATGAAGGTCAATTGGCGAGCGTTCTTGGTGAGCTGCTCATACGGAAGACGCTTAACAATCGTCCAGTTCAGATAGTCTGTGCGCATTTTCTCATACATATTAATCCCCGCAAAAGCACCGTTCGACCATTCATAGCTGCCTTTGTCAAGGGTACTGTGAACAGCTTCATCACCCCAATTGCCGTCTAATTGAAGTCCCCATTTGCTTGGATCTGGACCGAATACGATATGTCCCGTTTCATCTAATATGTAGAGTTCCTCTTGATCATGGGTGAATAGGCCTTGTGAAATATCAGATACTAGATCCAAATTCAAATCAATAACAAGCTCACCAATCGATTGATTACTAGGTGAGTACATGATGTTACGGTGCATAGAAATAACTGGCGTTGGGTTAGAATATGCAGAGAGTGACATGCCATACAAATTGTTCTGATGCTTGATTTCGAAATACACAAGCTTGCCCGCAGGGAACGGCTGCAGTCCCTCATATTTACCAGCCATGCTTACTTGAATGTCATTGTGGGTAAGAAATGAACTGTTGCTAACGGAGGCATACAGGTAAATTTGTTTGATTTCCTTAACCGAATGTGACATGACCTGTAGACCGCTTTTGATCACTTTATCGCTCTGATAATTGATCTCGGGCTGCGTTTGAATGATCTCATAAAATTGGCCAAGCTCAGCAATATTTCTGCCTGTGTAAATCGTGGAGGAGGCTTGAACCACGCCATCCAGATAGTTCACGAGATTCGTTTTACCTTGTGAGAGTAAGGCGGAATTGTTGGTCAGCGTATCTTCGGTCACCTTCTGTTTGGTGAAGAAATAGGAGACGCCAAGGGAGGTAAGGAAGGGAACGAGAGTGGCAATGAGCAGAAATAAGATCAATTTATTACGAATACTGTGTCGTATCAGGCTTCATCAGCTCGGTTTCTATAATGGGATTTTCCCCTACATTGTAGCAGGAGAGGTCAACAAATTCCACCTAATGCGTCATCATCGTCTGTGTTTTGGGGTACTGAGGCACTCTATACTTGGGTATAGTAGCAGAATGGTAAGGGGGACTTCCCAGTGAAAACAAAAAGAATGCTTTCAGGATGGCTTCAGCAATGGGTGTTTATCGGACCTGCGTTAATATTTTTTAGCATCGTGGTCTTGATTCCATTTCTGATGAGCATCTATTATTCGTTTACCGAATGGAATGGCGTAACAACGAAAGTGACCTTCAATGGACTGGAGAATTTCAAGCAAATCCTCTTCCATGATAAGGATTATCGCAATGCCTTTAACTTTACATCACGCTTGACCGTGACCAACGTCATTTTGACGAACCTCGTCGGCTTCTTGCTCGCCTTATTGCTCACGCAAGCGCTGAAAACAAGAAATGTGCTGCGCACAATCTTTTTTATGCCTAACGTGATTGGTGGTTTATTGCTTGGTTTTATCTGGCAGTTTATCTTTGTAAAAGGGTTTGCAACCCTAGGCAATCTCACGCATATCGGCTTTTTCGAACTGCCTTGGTTAGGTGACTCACCGACAGCTTTCTGGGCAATCGTTATTGTTAGTGTGTGGCAGGGCGCTGGATATCTCATGATTATTTACATAGCAGCTTTGTCGAACGTTCCTAAGGATATGCTCGAAGCAGCTTATATCGATGGGGCATCCCGCTTGCAAGTACTGCGAAGCATTATCGTTCCGCTCATCATGCCAGCAGTCACAGTCTGCTTGTTCCTAACGATTTCGTGGTCGTTCAAGATCTTTGATTTGAACTTCTCCTTAACGAAAGGCGGGCCGTTCAATTCCACGGAGTCGGTTTCGATCAATATTTATCAAGAAGCTTTCCGTAATAATCGTTATGGCTTAGGTACAGCCAAAGCTCTCGTATTCTTCATCGTGGTTGCCATCATTTCAACCATCCAAGTGATGTACACCAAGCGCAAGGAGGTTGAGGTCTAATGGCTTCCATCAAAAAATATACGGGTCGATTATTTGCTCTTGAAGTTCTTGGCATTCTAGTCGCCATATTGTTCTTAATTCCGTTTTATTTTGTCATCGCTAATTCCTTGAAGACGTTCCCTGAGCTTGCAGCGAATACAGCTAAGCTTCCAAGCTCTCTTTATCTAGATAACTACACCAAAGTATGGAGCATCATGAAGTTTCCAAAGGCGTTCTTCAACTCTTTGTTCATTACTGTTTTGAGTAATGTAGGCCTCGTGATCATCTCTTCTATGGCGGCGTATCGCATGGTGAGGAGAGCAAGTAAATTCAATAACCTTGTTTTCTTGGCTTTCGTTGCTGCGATGGTTATTCCTTTTCAGTCGATTATGATTCCGCTGGTTCGAGTAGCAAGTCAAGTAGGCTTTATGGATAGTAAGTTAGGCTTGGTTGCATGTTACTACGGATTCGGTGTTTCATTAAATGTGTTCTTGTACCATGGCTTCATCAAGTCCATTCCACTGGAAATTGAGGAGTCCGCCAAAGTAGATGGTAGTTCAGCTTACGGTGTGTTTTGGAAAATCGTATTTCCACTGCTCAAGCCAATGTCGATTACCATTATCATCTTGAACAGCTTATGGATTTGGAATGACTATTTGCTTCCATCTCTAGTACTGGGCAATCCAGAGCTGCGGACCATTCCGCTTGCAACCTTCTCGTTCTTTGGACAATATACGAAGCAGTGGGATTTAGCGCTTGCTGGGTTAACATTAAGCGTGTTGCCGATCGTTATTTTCTTCTTGTTCTTACAGAAACACATCGTAGAAGGGATTACGGCAGGTTCAGTAAAAGGATAACAAAATTGCAAATAAGTTCAAGATTTTCCACCTTTATGTTCAATATACTCGGTGTTAAGCCAGGATGTAAGTGTTTACAATGAATCATGTAAGGAAGCAAGGCAAGAATAAGCAAGTGGGTTTAAACAAAGGAACAAGATAAAGGGAGGCAATACCTAGATGAAAAAATTAACAATGGTTTCAATGGCGGCAGTATTATCCTTGTCCGTACTAGCAGCTGGTTGCGGGAAAAAAGACGAGACAGCAAGTCCAGCTCCAACTACGGGTGCATCAACAGGGACAACAACACCTGCTGCTGGCGGCAAGCCAGTCACCATTAAAATTTTCCAATTCAAAGTAGAGATCGCAGATCAACTTGGTAAAATGGTGCAAGAATATCAGAAGCTGAACCCGAACGTGAAAATTCAAGTCGACACAGTCGGCGGTGGGGCTGACTACGGTGCTGCCTTGCTTGCGAAGTTTAATGCAGGTGACAAACCGGATATTTTCAACAACGGCGGTTTCACAGATCTAGATAAATGGATCGAGAACCTAGAAGATCTATCCGATCAACCTTGGGTGAAAGATCTTGTAGACGTTGCGAAAGAGCCTATGACTAAAGGTGGAAAGCTATACGGTCAACCACTTAACCTTGAAGGTTACGGCTTCCAATACAATAAAGACCTATTTGCTAAAGCTGGCATCACAGAGCTTCCTAAAACGTTCTCTCAATTAGAAGCAGCGGCTAAAAAGCTGAAAGATGCGGGTATCACACCTTTTGAAACTGGCTATGCCGAGTGGTGGGTACTTGGAAACCATTTCGTGAACCTTCCATTTGCTTATCAGAAGGATCCGAATGCATTCATCGATGGTTTGAACAAAGGTACGGCGAAGATTACTGGCAACGAAGTGTTCAATCAATGGGTGAAATTGTTCGACCTTCAATTGCAATATGGCAACAAGAACCCTCTACAAACCGACTACAACACACAAGTAACGGATTTTGCTACGGGTAAAGCGGCTATGACGCAACAAGGTAACTGGACACAAGTTCAAATTTCCAAAACAAACCCAGACATCAAAATTGGCTTCTTGCCAATGCCGATCAGCGATGACGCAGCAGCGAACGACAAATTGTTCGTAGGCGTTCCGAATAACTGGGTTATCAACAAAAACTCTGCAGTTAAAGACGAAGCTAAGAAATTCTTGAATTGGATGGTTAGCTCCGATATCGGTAAGAAATATATCACAGATGAGTTCAAGTTTATCCCAGCTTTCAAAACAATTCCTGCTGACGAGAAAGTACTTGGCCCATTAGCAGCAGACATCATCACTTACAGCAAAGCTGGTAAAACACTGAGCTGGAACTGGTTCAAATTCCCAGGTGGAGAAGCATCCAGTAAGAAATTCGGCGATGTTATGCAAGGATATGTTGCGAAGAAGTATACGAAGGATCAAATGTTGGAAGAATTCCAGAAAACATGGGATAGCCTTAAGAAGTAACCCGAATCTAGACGTACGTAAAGCCTCAGCGCCAATGCTGAGGCTTTTTGCTGTTTAACAGATGTGACAATGGCTGTTACAATGAAGAGGACTGGGGGATTATCATGAATCTTAAAATTAGAGCTTGGCTGCAAAGCAGAGGGAATACGCTTCCACTAGAGAAAAAGCTGTCTCGAGAAGCGGTTATTTCCTTATTAATTCATTCCATTTTTCAATTCGGAGCTTCCATGTCAGGGGTGTTTCTTAATTTATACTTATGGCGGTTAACGCATAGTGTTGTCGTGAATGGGACTTATAGCATGATCGTGTATATTTTAACACCGATTGGGTTCGCCGTTGGTGGTTATATGATTAAGAAGAAGGATCGAATGGTCTCGTACCGGCTAGGTATAGTACTGATCGGTATCTTCTATTTAAGTGTGAGTATCGCTGGGGAGCGGCTTGTCGATTATTACATACTTTTTGCCATATTTAATGGACTTGCAGGAAGTTTCTACTGGGTCGGTTACTTAACTCTCATGTATGATGTGTCGACAGAGCAGAATCGAATTCGTTATCTGGCCTATAATATGATGTTTTTCACTGCGGCTACACTGGCGGGACCAGCACTTGCTGGCTTCATTATTCGGTTAAAAGAAGGATTAAGCGGATACACCATCGTCTTCTCGATTGCTTTCATCATGTTCGTATTGGCGGCATTCATCTCCCTGAAGATTAAGGCATCAAGCGGGCACCATCGTGTGTACTATTTGAAATATACGGGACTCATCATGAAGAAAAAGCAAGAGTGGTCGAAAGCACTGCTTGGTTTCTTCGGTATGGGCTTATTGCAGGGTACGATGTTGTTTCTGCCGAACATTCTTCTATTTAAAGTGCTGCCGCGTGAAGACTTGGTGGGATATCTCGGTGTTCTCTATTCGAGTTTAAGTATTGTCATGGGCATCTTTATTTCGAAATATGCGAATGCAGGCAGGGCACGGATGTATTTGACCATTTCGACAGTGGGTTACCTCGTTGGGGTCTGCTGTATTATAGGAAGTTTAAATGTGTGGTCTGTGGTCGGCTTTATGATTCTTTACTCCATCTTTGCACCGTTGCAAGGGAATACCATGACGGGGTTCTACTATAGTTTGATTGCGCGACTTCCTCTTAAAGGGGAATTAAAGGTAGAAAGCGTGGTTGTTCGGGAATTTTTCTTGAATGTCGGGCGGGTTATTTCCATTCTCGTGCTCATTACCTTCGGGAGCGATTTGGATGGCGGCCTGATTCCATGGATCCTGCTGATAGCCGCTTTGACGCAATTTGGCTTGATATGGTCGATCAAGAATCGATAGGCATATAAGGATGAGAGCCCCTTAATTCGGATATCCTAGAAGATAGTGAATTGGAGAAGAGGGGCATTGTGCAGATGGAGAAAGTAGATACTTTGATCGTCGGAGGAGGCATTGCAGGACTTCAAGCGGCGGTTCAATTAGGCAGATATGAACATAAGGTACTTGTGGTTGACGCAGGTTATGGCCGTTCTACCCTATGCAGGAGCTATCATAATATTCTAGGTTGGCCAGATGGGGTATCAGGGGAAGAACTGCGGCGATTAGGCAGGCTGCAAGCTGAGCGATTAGGGGTTGCTTTTGTTCAAGATGAAGTTGTACAGGCTGTGGCAAAAGGAAGAATCGGGGATGGCTTCGAGCTATGGGGAAAAAGTGGCCGCGGCTATGAAGCAAGGACGCTTCTGCTGGCGACGGGCTTAATAGACCGAATGCCTGAGTTACCGAACCTGAAGGAATGCTTGGGATTGACCGTGTATGTATGCCCGGATTGTGATGGATATGAGATCAAAGATCGCAGTACGCTGGTGATGGGATCAGGTGATGCAGGAGCAGCTATGGCCATCAAGCTCCGCCATCGAACAGATAAGATGACGTATGTGAATCATCAACAACGAGCCGTAAAAAGTGAATATCTAGTGGAAATGAAAAATAAAGGCATTACCTATATGACAGAAGATCTTGCCGAGATTATTGCTGATTCCCCAGGACGTTTCCAGGGAGTTGTGCTGAAAGATGGCAGACGACTTGAAGCGGAGAGAGGCTTTATTGCCTTCGGTGGCAATGAAGTGAAGTCGGATCTGGCGCGTCAGCTTGGGGCAGAACGCATGGAGAATCGGCATATTATGACCGATCCTCGCAGTAAAATGACGAGTGTTCCTTTCGTCTGGGCGGCTGGCGATGTTGGGGTTCATGCGGAACAAGTGACGATCGCGATGGGTGAAGGCTCGCAGGCGGCCATTTGGATCAACAAGGCGCTGCTCAGAATGAACGAAGAGGCGAATGTTCATCGAGTTGTTATTCGGTCTTAGGTAAACGAAGGATTAAGAGATGAAGGACAGAAGATCGGACAATAGTGAATTGAACATTAGATAAACACTACGGGGCAGATACAGTTGGGAAAGCTGCTACTACGTGAGCATACTCTACTAGGGCCTTCTCGCCGCTAGGGGTCAGATGATATATGCCTCGGCTTTGTCTGACGAACCAACGATAGTAGTTTTGTTGGAGTAGTGAGCTTACATTCATGTTACTCGTAAACTCACGCAGCTTGCGCGGACTCAAAGGACCGTGCTGCTGCATTAGATAGGCGCAATGCAGCGATTTCTCGCGGTAAGCTGTCATTAGCTTCTGCTGGGAGCTGCCTCCGACATTATAGTCACCGCTGCGCTCATGGAATTCGGTCATCAGCTTGCCAGAAGCCCTCTTGTTGGGGCGCAAGGTATAAGGTGTAGGCTCACAGACGAGATCGACTGTGGGCTGTTTGCGTTTGTAGAATTGGACCGTTAAGACACCTAGCCCAAGCATGCGACAAAGCCGGCGAATATCCTCCCATTGCACACGATGGGGGGCTTTCCCCTTGTTAGGGAGCTCGAAGGCGACATATACGTCTTGTGTAAGCCGTAATCGTTCAATACCTTGAACGAGAAGCGGGATATTAAAGCTTTTTTTTAATTCAACAATAATAGGCGGTTCTTCGCCTCGAATGGCCACTAAGTCACAGTGCTTAACTTCCCCGCGGACGGTATAGCCACGCTGTTCGAAGAAGTGTTTGATCGGGGCATACAGCTCTGTTTCGGATTGGATCGGCATGAGGGATTGTCTCCTCTTTTCGTGCGAAAAGTCTGATAGAATGGCTTTCATTATAGCATAGGTTACGCTAGAATAGGAGGGAGAATCACTTGTACGTACGAGTCAGGAGATGAGGATATGAGTGAATTATTAAATGAATGGTTGGGTAAAAGCTTGGCGTGCGTCTGCGGACAAAAGCATGAGATTCCGATTCGCCGGATTGTCATAGAACGAGAGGCTTTAGCTGCTATTGTTGATTATGTGAGGGAAGCAGGCTATGCGGAAGTAACGCTAGTTGCGGACGCGAATACATATGCTGTGGCTGGTGAAAAGCTGCACTCCCTGTTGGAAGATGCCCAGGTGAGCGTTGGCCTTAGCGTGATTCGTGAGAACGGGATGGGGGAAGTGGCCGCCGATGAGGAAGCTATCGTTCAATTGATGTTGGACACCTCATTAACGTCGAAAGTCTTGATCGCCGTTGGTTCGGGGACGATTCATGATATTGTGCGATTCGTCAGTCATCGCACGAATAGGCCATTTCTCTCCGTGCCGACAGCACCGTCGGTTGACGGGTTTGCCTCTGTTGGCGCACCGCTCATCGTTCGAGGCTTCAAACAGACGATCCCGTGCTCAGCGCCCGAGGCGATCTTCGCCGATTTGGGCATACTCGCTGGGGCGCCACAGGCGATGATTGCCGCAGGCGTTGGCGACATGCTCGGCAAGCATACCTCGCTCGCGGACTGGGCACTCGGCCGCGTGCTGCTGGACGAGCACTACTGCGAGCTCAGCGCTCGTATGACTTTGGAATCGGTGGAGCTGTGCACCGCACATCTGGAAGAGATCGCGCAGCGCACCGAGCTGGGCATGCGTCGATTAATGGAAGGCCTGATCCTATCCGGCCTTTCCATGCTCTTGGTCGGCCACTCTCGGCCGGCCTCCGGGGCTGAGCACCATCTCTCCCATTATTGGGAGATGGTGCTTCTGCAGCAGCGCCGTCGGGCGCTGCTGCACGGCGCGAAGGTCGGCGTCGCGACCGTGCTCATGGCGCAGCGCTATCAGGCGCTGCTGGGGCTCACGGCCGACGAGGCCGCTGCGCGCCTAGCGCAAGGGCAGGCCCCGAGTGCGCAGACGGATGCGGAACGCATCCGGGCGGCCTACGGGGCCATGGCCGAGGCCATCATCGCCGAGAATGCGTCGGCGATGGGGGTTGATGCGCGTGCGCTGGGGGCGCGCATCGTGATGCACTGGGGCGATGTGCAGAGCATCGCCCGCGCGGTTCCGGCGCCGGAGCAGCTTGCTGCGTGGCTCGCGGCGGTGCAGGGGCCGGTAACGCCGGACCAGCTTGGCGTAGAGCCAGCGCTGGTGGAGGCGTCATTGCAGGATGCGCTGTTCGTGCGCAACCGGTTCACGATCTTACGCTTACAGCGTCTGCTGTAAGCATCTTCTATAGCATGCATGTCCCAATCCTCCCATATTGTCGGGAGGATTTTTTCATACTGAACCTCAGGTTATTTTAGACAAAGAGGCCAAAATGTTAAAAAAATACATTCCTATCGTAAATTACTTCATACAGCTTAATTCTAATAGGGATTATGATATTAACATTCAAGGGAATGTAAGCGCAGACATAATAAAAGCCTTGAAGCGGCCTAGGTACTATCGAGAGGAGGATGGCGGCTCTTAAAGTGGAACGAACGTGTGACTTTATCTGTTAACGATCTTAACGATCAAATCAACACAGTTTAGCTAACCGTTTCTCAGAAATATCAATCAGTTATGGAGGGGAAATGTAATGAAAAAAAAGTTTAAATTGATTATTTCCAGCTTAACGCTCGTATCCACGATTGCAATTGCAGCTACCGTATATGCAGCTACCGTAACGATAAATTCCGATGGTCCGAATACTGGAAAGACTGCACTCGAAATCTTCCAGCAGTATCTGGGTTCAGACCCGATCGACGGGCCAACCGATTCAAGCCATCTATACGAATCCACCTCTACTCATGTTGGTAACGTACTCCAATTCAAAGTAGGCACCTCTTCGGATACCGCAGCATTGGACGGCAGCAATACCGACCGCCAACGGCTTGAAGTAAAAGCCTACAAGAGCTCACCGAGCAATGTAACGGCAACTAACGGACAAACGACTACTTACAAATGGCAGTTTAGAGCGGTAAGCCCATATCCGATGTCGCCGACAGGAAATTTTCACCATATTTTTCAATTGAAAGCACAGGACGGGGATGACGGTGCTCCGATACTAACTTTCTCGTTAGATGACGGTTACCTAAAATTTAGACATAGCCCGATTGGGGCTACGATGGATGAAGTGGAAACGCTAGCCCAAACTGCATTCTCTAACATTGACGGTCAATGGGTAGAAGCATCAATTACGGTGAAGCATACAGATAGCGGTTCCATTAATATGACTCTCAAGAAACTCGATGGCACCGTATTGATGTCCTATAGCGGCACTAAGGATAACTGGAGAGAAGGAGCATCGATCAACCGTCCGAAATGGGGCATTTATCGCAAAATCTACTCCGGTATGCCGGAAGCCAAAATCCAGTTCGCCAACTTCCAAATTACTGAATAATCTCTGTCAACGTGGTGTCCCAAAAGTAAATTAAATCACTTAGTGGCATAGCAAGAAATGAGGTGGTAAGGTTAGTCTTGCCTTCTCATTTTTTATTCAATGAAAGGGGTCAACTACAATGAATTTTTTAAAGCGTTTCAGGAAAATTTCAGCATTATTATTAGCATTATTAGTTGTCTCTGATATCGGAATATGGCCTGTTTCAGTTTTGTCAGCAGCTAGTTCATCCCCTATTGATGTACTTGATCCGGGTTTTATGAATAGCCATGGCGGCAATTCTGTTTCCATAAATGCCGATCCAAACAAGTCACCATACGCAGTCTTTGGCGAAGCTTTTGGTACGGATAATCCTGTCGAGGGTGCTACAAAAACGGCAAGAGACATCCTCGGGGAAGAAGCGGAAAGACATGTTGCAAATTTCTATGATCAAACTTTAGGTAAAGACGTTTTTAAGGTAGAAGTGAATGGAAGCGATTGCTATTCCTGTTATTTGCATAATACGACTTACGACAGCGCTACCGGCACTTTTATCGGTGGTAACGACGACAGACAAAGAATTGAAATTAGACCACCTGAAGAAAGCAGAGATCGGATAGGCTTGGAAAATGATATTACAGCCTATCACTGGAAGCTAAAGATAGATAAAGAGCTTACAAAGCCTGATGGTTTCTTTCATATATTCCAATACAAGGCGTACAACTCTTATGGTCTAGTTGGAAGCACATTACCACTTCATGACGCAGTTAAATATCCGAACTTCTCTAGCGCTGAGGATGGAAATCCGATACTTACGTTTACGGTTTCATCATCAGCTACGCAAAATTTGGAGTTCCGTTATGCTGATATTGGTACGGATGCGGGGCAAGAGACGCTTGCTAGTTACCCACTGAATGCCATTAAGGACAAATGGGTTGATATTACAGTCAAAATTCTTAACTCTGAGTCTGGTTGGGTCACAATGACGATGAAAGACAATGAAACCGGGCAAATTTTGATGGAATACAATGATCCTAACAGAGTTCTTGATATCTGGAGACGCCCTGAGGTGAAATATAACGAAACGACGTTTGAGGGGCCGTATCCTGCAGTTGACGATATGATTAACCGCCCTAAATGGGGGATTTACCGTAAGGCTGATAAGTCGAATCCGAATGTCAAGGATGCCAAAATTTACCTTTCTGATATGACGCTTTATAAGTCTGCGGTAGGTGTTTCTCCAGTTAACCTTGCTTACGGTAAAAAAGCTTACAATGTTGGCCCTACAACTGGTAATGCGTTCCAAATAGCTAACGCTAAGGCAGAAAGACTAACCGATGGTGTACAAAAAGACCCTGTTACTTATTCGACGACAGTACCCCAGAACAATTATTCCGCACTTGGCGTTTTGAACTGGATAGGTACAGAAAGCTCCAAAAAGGGTAATGTTATTATCGATTTAGGAAAGAAAATGGACTTTAGTCAAATTAAGCTCTTTGCTGAAACTTCAAGATTAAAAACCGTTAACATTTATGTCTCAAATGAAGAAAATGATCGTACAGATGTTGACAACATCGTATTTAGTTCAATTCCATCATTTATCTATACGGGTCCTAACACCGGCGATGATACCGTAGATAAAGAATATCTCATAGATTTGGGAGGAACGTATAGTTCCCGATATGTGAAATTATTTTTTGAAAACGGTTCAGGCTCCAACACGACGAATGCTTCCACATTTACAATGACGGGTCCGCCACGTATGACGGAGCTTGAGATTTACAATGCGCCTCAAAAACCTAAAAATGTGACAATCAGTTACTCTGGCGGTTCAGAAGCAACTATTTCTTGGGATCGTGTTCCTGCTGATCATTTCGTTATTTATGATAACGGAAAGTTACTTGTAGATCATGCTGGTTCAAATAGTTATAACCTAACACAGTTAGACCCCGGGGCCATTTACAATCTTTCTGTGAAAACCGTATATACAGATCCATATTCTTTCAAGCCGATGCTTTCAGCAGAAAGTGAAGTTAAACTATTACAGACCGATGGCAATCCGATTGTTCCCAATCCTCCATCATCAGTGACAGCGACAGCCGCATCGGATAAATCCATAAACATGGTCTGGGATGCAGTAACTGATGCTCAGAGTTATAGAGTGGCACTGGTTACTGACGCTGTTGAGAGAGTAGTGCTGGATGATTATCAGGGTACATCCTATACGGTAAAAGATCTTTCCCCTGGAACGTCGTATCAAGTAAAGGTTTACGCCATAAGAAGAGGTACATTGTCTGCTGCAGCGGCAGAGGACCAAGTTACAACCTCCGGTATAAAGAACGGTTCCGATAATCTTTTATTTAATAAGGAAGTACAGTATCCGAGAGTCTGGAACGATGATACAAGCAGCTATGGAGCTAATAAGGCACTTGATAATGATGCGGATGGTTCCCGATGGGTTTCTCTCAAAGGTTCCACATCGGCATGGATGATGGCTGATATTGGAGAAACAACCCCTGTTAGTGTGCTGGAATACTATAGCTATCAGAACAAGTTGAAAAAAGTTTCTTTCTATTATGCAACGGAGGGTGAAGCATTCACGAATCCAAACAGTAATAAATGGATTAAGATACTTACCGACGACCGCGTGGGACAAGGTAAATATGGCAATCCCGCCATTACTAAAATTGCAGAGAGGATTACACTTGCTGCGCCTGTAAATGCAAGATTTATTAAATTTACGGTTGATGAAGTTGATGGTGACATTAACGTAAATGAAGTTAAGGCTTTTGGACCTATATCCTTTGTCCCGAATTCTGCCTTAACGGTTGCTGCGAAAACAGATACCAGTATTTCACTTAGCTGGTCCGGTTCCAATACGTCAATCCCGGCTTCAAGCTATCAGATTTATAATGGAAATACGAAGCTAGCAACCTTGGCAGCTAACGTTTTTACATATACTGCTATCGGTCTTGCGCCAAATACGGAGTATACATTCAGGGTTAAAGCTGTCAGTGAAGCTGTGAATAGTTCTGAATACTCGACACTAGGTGGACTGACGCTTCATGTAACAACTTTGGCGGATCAGACAGCTCCGACAGCTGCCGTTGCATATAGCACCTCTTCGCTGACCAATGGGAACGTGATTGCCACGATTACGCCGAGCGAGTCAGTTACGGTCACGAATAACGACGGCTCGCTCAGCCATACGTTCAGCGACAACGGAAGCTTCACGTTTGAGTTCGTCGATGCAGCAGGCAATAAAGGTACGGCAACGGCGGCGGTTGCGAATATCGACAAGATCGCTCCAAAGCTTACGCTATCGGTCGACAAGCCAGTGCTTAACCCTCCGAACCACAAGATGGTGACGGTCACTGCGAGCGTGTATGCGGATGGGACCGGCTCCGATATTGCATCCGTCGTGTTGACGTCGATTGTCTCGAACGAGCAGGATAACGGGCAAGGCGACGGCAATACGGTTAACGACATCCAAGACGCGGCGTTCGGAACATTCGATAAATCGTTTAGCCTCCGCGCAGAGCGTTCCGGTAAAGGAAACGACCGCATCTATACGATCACGTATACGGTAACTGATACGGCCGGCAACGTAGCAAAAGCCTCGACTCAAGTGGTGGTTCCGCATTAATGGCATGATCCAAACGGCAGTCCTCTAGATGAGGGGTGCCGTTTTTTCGATAGTAAAAGTGTAAAAAATCACAACCCCACTTAATTTTTGCCATCCCGTTATGCGGAATTGTTTTCTATACTGGTAGCTAATGCTAGTTGGTTCTACATGATGAAGGAGGGGCAACATGAAATTTGCTCAGGAGAAAGTCAGCGATATTCAAATCGCTTATATTGGCGGCGGCTCGATGTATTGGGCTAAAAATCTGATTGCCGACTTGGCGCTGGATGGTCAATTATCGGGCACGATTCGCTTGTATGATCTTGACTACGGGAAAGCCAAAAATAATGAAAAGCTGGGTAATTCGGTTTCTGATTATGCAGAGACGAAGTCCAAATGGACATACAAAGCGTATCCGACGCTCCAAGAGGCGCTGCATGGATGCGATTTTGTCTTTATTTCGATTCTTCCAGGCACTTTCGAGGAAATGGCATCCGATGTCCATGCGCCGGAAAAATACGGTATTTATCAAGCGGTTGGCGATACAACTGGACCTGGGGGGGTGCTCAGAGCGTTGCGCACCATTCCCATGTACGTAGAAATTGCCCAAGCCATTGAGCGCTTTTCGCCGGATGCCTGGGTGTTCAACTATACGAATCCGATGACGCTCTGTACACGGACGCTCTATGAAGTGTTTCCAAAAATTAAAGCACTTGGTTGCTGCCATGAGATATTCGGTACACAAGGGCTGTTGATTCGCATGCTGCGTGATATGGAGGGCATAGAAGGTGTACATCGCGATCAAGTGAAAGTGAATGTGCTTGGTATTAATCATTTCACATGGATTGATCAAGCGACATATCAAAATATGGACCTAATTCCGATGTACCGGAAGTTCGTAGATAAGTACTATGAATCGGGCTTCGAACATAACAAAGATGCCTGGATGACGAATACGTATACAGCCGCTAACCGTGTGAAGTTTGATTTGTTTCGGCGTTATGGCGTTATTGCTGCGGCAGGGGACCGCCATCTGGCGGAATTTATGCCTCCTTGGTATATGAAAGATCCAGAGACGGTTCGGTCATGGAAGTTCGGTTTAACAACAGTCCAAAGCCGTGTCGAAAAGCATGCTGCAACCGAGCTATTTTACGGGAAGCTGTTAAGTGGTGAGGAGAAACTACCGCTCAAGACATCCGGAGAAGAAGAAGTTAGACAATTAAAAGGCCTAATCGGACTTGAGCAATTTGTAACCAATATTAACGTTCCGAACGTTGGTCAAATGAAAGGTATTCCGCTGGGAGCAGTTGTAGAAACGAATGCTGTGTTCGCTGCGAATAGCTTGCGTCCAGTTTACGCAGGTGAGCTTCCGATGGAAGTGAATAATCTGGTCTTGCAGCATACGCTGAATCAGGAGTTAATTTTGAAAGCTGCTCTCCAAAAGGACAAAAACCTAGCATTCAAAGCGTTTGTCAACGATCCGCTAGTGAAGATCGATATCCATGATGCGGAAGTATTGTTCGATCACATGCTGCAAAATACGAAAGCTTATTTGCCTGGATGGAACATCTGATGGCGGGTCAGCCATGAGTGTAGATGCAGCGATATACAGCGAATCCGCCTCCATCAATCCACAGGACGATAAAGCTGTTCGCCGGATGATTTTCAAATTGGCAGGTCCATCTTTGACGGAAATGCTGCTCATGAATGCAACCCAAATGGTGATGATGATCCTAGTCGGACACCTCGGGGCCGTTGCTGTGGCAGCTGTTGGCTTAACAAGCCAACCGTATTTATTATTGGGCGTACTATTTGCTGCGCTGAATTCGGGTACAACCGTTATCGTTGCTCGTTCCACTGGAGCGGGGAAGATGGGGGACGCAAATTTGGCTGCAGGGCAATCGCTTATGCTCGGTACTGTTCTATCTGTCCTTATTGTTTCCCTTGGAGTTACCTTTGCGGAGAGTCTGCTTCAACTGATGGGAGCTAGTGATGAGGTCGTTCAAGTTGGGTTGCCCTATGCAAAGATCATGTTTTTCTCGATCGGCTTTTCCTCCATCTCGTCTGCTTTATCAGCTATTCTGCGAGGCTCGGGAGACACCCGAACACCGATGAAAATCAATGTGCTGGCAGGCTGCGTGAATGTAACCCTCGGGTTCCTGCTGATTTACGGTCATCTCGATTTACCACAAATGGGCATTACGGGTGCGGCAATCGCTACTTTGGTGGTTCAGTCCGGAGCGATGATTTGCTTTATCGTTGTTATGTTCAGCGGAAGATTTACGGTCCGCATTGGCTGGTCAGAGATAAGCCGTTTGGATAAAGCAATGATCAGCCGAATGTTAAGGATTGGCATACCGAGCAGTCTTGAACAGTTGATTATGCGATTAGGGATTATGACGTTTGTAAAAATTTGTGCCGGATTGGGGACCGTTGCCGTCGCGGCATCACAAATTGTAACGAGCATCATTGGCATTTCATTTATGCCGGGGGCTGCTTTTGCCATAGCAGCTTCTACGCTAGTTGGGCAAACCCTCGGTGTAAGCAAACCCGATCTTGCTGAACGATACGTATGGCAGGTTCGAAAATACGGCATGATCGTGGCCGGATTTATGGGAGCGCTATTCATTTTGTTCGCTCCGCATATCCTTAGGCTGTATACGAACGATGAAACGATTATTCGTGAAGGGGCTTGGGCCCTTCGAATCGTAGGATGTATCCAAGTGTCGCAAATATCGCAATTTGTTCTTGGAGGCGCGTTACGAGGAGCAGGAGATACCCGTTATCCCTTATATTCAACATTCATTGGCGTGTGGGGAATCAGGGTTGTACTGAGTTACTTGTTTGTATATGTCTTCCATTGGGGCATGATTGGCTTATGGAGTGCGGTTGCAAGTGATCAGTTTCTCAGATCTAATCTGATTTATTTGAGGTTTAAACGCGGGGCTTGGAAGTATCTCAAGGTTTAATACGCACAAAGGGGACGCGACAAAATGGGGATTGTGTACGATTCGAATTCACAAACCTTCCATCTTCAAGGGAAGTCATCGAGCTATATCATGCAACTGATCAAATCCAAATATGTGGCCCACGTTCATTGGGGGCGTCAAGTGCGTGGAAGCAATCCGGGAGGGCTGCTCGCTACGAGACGACGCTGCTCTTTCTCTCCATCCACGGATCCGGATGATCTGACACTATCTTTGGATACATTACCGCAGGAATTTCCGGGATATGGAGGGAGTGATTATCGAGTTCCGGCCTATCAGGTTCAAATGGAAGACGGCACGACAGTCAGTGAACTTGTCTATGAGTCCCACCGGATTTACGCGGGAAAAGCACCGTTAGAGGGACTGCCGTCGACCTATACGGAGGATGAGAGCGAAGCAGAAAGCATCGATATCGTATTGAGTGATCCGTTGATCGGTTTAAAGGTCATTCTTACCTATACCGTATTTCGTGATTTAGACGCGATTACCCGGTCTGTTCGATTTTTGAATGAGAGTAATCAGTCCATCAAGCTGCTGCGAGCATTGAGCTTCGGTATCGATATTTCTCGCAGCGATTTCGATATGCTTCATTTATCTGGTACATGGGCGCGCGAGCGTCATATCGAAAGACGCCCGCTTGTCACAGGCGGATCTGTGATTGAGAGCCGTCGGGGGGCTAGCAGCCACTCGCTTAACCCATTCATGGCGCTGCTTTCGAAACAAGCGGATGAAGATCACGGAGAGGTCTACGGATTCAGCCTTGTTTACAGCGGGAACTTTGTTGCTCAAGCCGAAGTGGACCCTTATGGAACGACTCGTGTCGTGATGGGTATCAATTCGTTTGATTTTTCGTGGCTTTTGGAGCCAGGGCAAGCCTTCCAAACGCCCGAAGCAGTTCTCGTTTATTCTGCCGAAGGCATCGGCGGGATGTCGCGCACCTATCACAAGTTGTACCGCACACGATTATGCCGTGGACAATACCGTGATCGTCACAGGCCAATTCTGATCAACAACTGGGAAGCCACTTATTTCAATTTCAACGCGGATAAAATTGAAGAGCTTGCGCGAGTGGGGAAGGAGATCGGTTTAGAACTTCTCGTGCTGGACGATGGTTGGTTCGGCAAACGTGACAATGATAAAAGCTCACTCGGAGATTGGTTCGTTGATCGAAACAAGCTTCCACAAGGCATGGCGGATTTGGTAAGCCGTGTGAAGCAGCAAGAGCTAGAGTTCGGTCTATGGTTCGAGCCTGAAATGGTGTCCCCGGATAGTAACCTGTATAGGGCTCATCCCGACTGGTGCCTGCATGTACCAGGGCGGCGGAGGACAGAAGCCCGGCAGCAGTTAATTCTGGACTATTCGCGTCAAGATGTCAGAGACTACATCGTGAAAGTCATCACCGATATCCTTGCGAGCAGCCTCATCACGTACGTGAAATGGGATATGAACCGCAATATGACGGAAATTGGTTCTGCCCAGCTCCCGCCAGAACGGCAGCGGGAAACGGCACATCGTTATATGCTCGGGCTTTACGAAGTGTTGGAACGGATAACCTCGGCATTTCCAAATGTATTGTTCGAGAGTTGTTCTGGCGGCGGAGGGCGGTTCGATCCAGGAATGCTCTACTATATGCCGCAGACATGGACGAGTGATAATACGGACGCCGTTGAACGGCTGAAAATTCAATATGGAACGAGTATCGTGTATCCAATCAGCACGATGGGCGCTCATGTTTCCGCAGTTCCTAACCATCAAGTGCATCGGACCACGCCGCTTGATATGCGTGGGCATGTGGCGATGTCGGGGAATTTCGGCTACGAGCTTGATTTGACCACATTCACGGAAGCAGACAAGGAAGCCGTTAAGCAGCAAGTCGTGCTGTATAAACAATTGCGGCCGCTGATCCAGTTCGGTGAATTTTACCGACTAATCAATCCATTTGAACACACTAGCGCGGCTTGGATGTTTATTTCGGAGGATAAGAAGGAAGCTTTGGTCGCTTTTTTTCAAGTGCTGTCAGAGCCAAACGCACCTCTCAGGAAATTGCGATTGAAGGGCCTCGCACCAGAGAGTAATTATTTACTATATGATGCGGGAGATCCGGATGAGCGTGTGGAAATATTTGGAGGAGACGAACTCATGCACGTAGGTCTTAATTTACCGATCTGGAAGGGCGATTATCGAAGCCGCCTTTACCGATTGAAAATGGAGGAATGACAAGATGAAAAAGCTGCGTTTGAGCGATTTACAGGATAAGAGGAACGGTCACATTTTGCAGGATGTATTACCAGGTGCTTATTTATCCTCAGGCGGTCTGTCTTTCGCGAAACGGGGCGACCGCAGCCATACGAATGATGGTCCTGAGGGGAGAGACTACCATGTTCACGGAGATTGTGAAGCGTTCCTTATATTGCAAGGAACTGGAACGATGGAATTGAACGGGGAGTTTATTCCGGTAACTACCGGAGATATTGTGATTGTTGAACCAGGTGAGGATCATCACCTTATTTCGAGTGAGGACGACCCAATTGTCACTGTTTGGTGCCATGCAGGTGCGAATCGCCATAAGAATCAACAGCAGGAGGATGTAGTGTGAACAAAATCATAACCACGGACACCCATTCATTTGCTTTATCGAGTGAGGAGCATGGGTTTACCGTCACGTTGCATACGACAAAGCTCCAGAAGGGGATCGATCTCATCACGCTGCGATTGGAAGCGGAGGAGGCGCTAGCGCCCCCCGTATTCACACTTCGATGGTCGCATCCCGCCTGTGACATTCAAGGCAGCTGGCATCCAGCCCAGGACCGGAATAAGAGCTTTAAGGCCGATTGGATGCGCACTTTGCGCTCCAATGCTGCTGCATCGGCTCCTGTGTATGCGTTATTTAATAGTGTGGGTCGTAATAGGCTAACATTTGCCTATTCAGATGCACTTAACACGGTACACTACTCGGGTGGCATCAGTGAGGAAACCGCTGATTTCCATTGCTGCGTCCAATTGTTTACAGAGACGACGGCGCCTTTCCAATCGTATGAAGCGAAGCTTCTCGTAGATACGAGAGATGTTCCTTACTATGAAAGCCTTGATGGCGTTCAAGCGTGGTGGAGTGAGATGCTGGAATATCAACCAGCATTCGTCCCTGAGGCTGCCAAGGAACCGATGTATTCAACCTGGTATAGCATGCACCAGAATGTAACAGATGCCCATATCGAAGAACAGTGCCGTATCGCTAAGACGTTGGGGATGGAAGCTGTCATCGTAGATGATGGCTGGCAGACGGCAGATAACCGCAGAGGGTATGCCTATTGCGGGGATTGGGAGACCTATGAGGGCAAATTCCCCGATATGAAGCGGCATGTGGACGCGGTTCATGCGTTAGGCATGAAATTTATCCTCTGGTATTCCGTTCCTTTTATCGGCAAATATAGTCAGGCATGGAATCGGTTCAATAATAAAATCCTTCGATTTAATGAAGGACACGGAGCAGCCGTGTTGGATCCGAGATATCCGGATGTCCGGGAATATATAATCAATACCTATGAAAAAGCGGTCAAAGAGTGGGGCTTGGACGGCTTCAAGCTTGATTTTATTGATACGTTCTATTCGCCTGAACTGCAGCTACCTTCCACAGTGGAAGGTAAGGATTATGAGTCGATACCTGCTGCTGTTGACCGCCTACTGACGGACTCTATTGGTAGATTGAGAGAATTAAACCCTGCTATCATGATTGAGTTCCGCCAAATGTATATCGGTCCGGCGATGCGCAAATACGGCAACATGTTCCGTGCTTCCGACTGTCCGAACGACAGCATTCAAAATCGCGTGCGAACGCTAGATCTCAGGCTGATTTGTGGAAACACGGCGGCTCATGCCGATATGATCATGTGGCATCCTGAAGAACCCGTGGAAAGCGCCGCCTTACAGTTGATTAACTGTTTGTTCTCGGTGCCGCAGGTTTCTGTCCTTTTGGATAAACTGCCTTCTGATCATTTGAAAATGCTTACCTACTGGCTTGCGTTCTGGAAAGAGAATCGTACGCTGTTGCTGGACGGCCGAATCGAACCTATGAATCCGGAATTGTTATATCCGTTAGTCCGGGCTGTACATGAGGATCGAGGGATTATCGTTGCTTATCATGAGCAAATTGTGCCTATCGATGCTATCGATGCAGCCATGCCCGTGTCTCAATGGATCGTTGTGAACGGTAGAAGGCAGGATGGACTCTATGTAGAGGTTACAGGTGAAATAGGGATAGCAAGGGTGACCATTCGCAATTGTTGCGGTGAAATCACGGAGGAGCTGTATGTCGAATTGACGGCAGGTATTCATAAGCTTGCGATTCCGGCGTCAGGTCTTGCAACCATCTCTATCAGATAAAGAGTAGAAACACGATAGTCATAAATTGGGGGGTCAACGATGAACTATGCAGCAAATGAAGGAAGATATGCAGACATGCCATACAATCGAAGCGGAAAGAGTGGCTTAAAGCTGCCGCCGATTTCGTTTGGATTGTGGCACAATTTTGGTGGTGTCGATCTATTCGAGAATAGCAGAGCGCTTGCGCGTCATGCTTTTGATCTGGGGATTACGCATTTCGATCTTGCGAATAATTATGGTCCACCGACAGGCTCAGCGGAAGAAGTGTTTGGGCAAATTTTGAAAAAAGATTTGCATCCCTATCGTGATGAGTTAATTATTGCTACAAAAGCAGGTTACCGCATGTGGGATGGTCCATATGGGGAGCGTGGCTCCCGTAAAAGCATGCTGGCCAGCCTTGATCAAAGCTTGAAGCGACTAGGCATGGAATATGTGGATATTTATTATTCGCACCGTTTCGATGCGGACACACCTTTGGAAGAAACGATGAGTGCTTTGGATCAGGCTGTACGTCAGGGAAAAGCGCTGTATGTCGGCGTGTCCAACTATAATGCGGAGCAAACGGAGCAAGCCGCAGCTATTTTGAAAGGTCTTGGCACGCCGTTTATCATCCATCAAGTACATTATTCGATGTTCGAAAGACGGTTGGAGCAGGGGCTGCAAGATATTTTGGCAAGAGAAGGTGTGGGGTCCATCGCCTACAGTCCTCTCGCTAGGGGACTTCTGACGGATCGTTATTTGGAAAATATTCCGGCGGATTCCCGTGCTGCAGGCGTCAGTGTGTTCCTAAGACCTGAGGATATTACGGAGGAAAAGATCGCAAAATCACGTCTTTTAAATGTACTAGCTCAGGAGCGAGGGCAAAGTCTGGCCCAAATGGCTTTAGTTTGGGTTCTTCGTAAGGGACTTGTGACTTCTGCTTTAATTGGAGCAAGTAAAGTGAGTCAGCTGGATGATAATGTGGCCGCTTTGAAGCAGCCTGATTTCACGCAGGAAGAATTGGATCTTATTGATCACATATTAAGTAAATGAGCTAAGAGCATCGGGTGGACATTGTTGTCCATTCGGTTTTTTTTATTTTCAAAAATCATAAAAAATCACAACCCAGTGGAAGTTATCCCATGTAACAGATCAGGCAATCCATGTACCATCAGGACATATAGCGTGTAAAAGGAGGAAGAGGAATGGATAAGCAGATGAAGCGGGGAAAGGAAGATTTTGAGGCGCAGATTATGCAGTTGCCTGTTGTGGATACGCACACCCACCTAGTGGGGGATCGGCTCTGCGCGGGCGACTTCTGGGAGATAGCCCACTATTTCTGGTTGTTTCGTGAACTGCAGGCTGCCGGTTACCCAGCGAATGCCATGGAACTTCCGGAGGACGAACGTATCGCTGCTTTCTTGGAAGCTTATCATGGGTCGAGAAATACGATGATGAATGTGGCGATGACGCATATTTTCCGAGATTTATACGGCGTTGTCATCCGTGACGCTGCATCAATCAGGGAGGCTGACGCCGCCGTGAAACAGTCTGCGCAGCGTGCTACGTGGGCGCAGGAAGTAGCAGACCGATTGAACGTAAAGAGATTCGTCGTGAATATTGCCGAACATGCAGCGTTCCAAAACATGCGAGAGAACGCCATCCTGATCCCGCGAATTGATGGGAAAATCGGCGGATGGGTCAAAGAAGTCGCGTTGTCGCATGATCCAGCCCGAGCTTTCTCACAAGTGCGAGAGCAATTGTCTCAGCTATTGGATTCCTATAAGGAAGCGGGTTACGCGGGCATCATGACCACATTGCCAAGTTACGAAGCCAGCGCGAACCGGAAGGTTGTGGTCGGGCAAGGCAGCACCAAGGATGAGATATTCATGATGCTTTTGCACGAATTAGGAGCCGCAGCGGAGCAAAGGGGTCTTCTCATACAGCTGTTTCTCGGCGTGGAACGTTCCTGGTGTGGAACAGCCACTCCAGTCAATGACCCCGCTCGGATCCTAAAGCTATCAGCCTTGTTTGAAGCCTATGCCTGTACCTTCGAGCTTGTGGTGGCCTCGGAACTCAACAATTTGGATATTGTTCAAGCCGCATGGAACTTCCCGAACGTTCATGTTGGTGGACATTGGTGGTTTAACTTCCGTGCGAGTACATATCGCGATAGTATGCAGTACCGGTTAGAGGCGCTGCCGGCGATCAAAAGCTCACTCATTGTTTCTGACGCCAGATGTATGGAGTGGAGTTACGGCAAGATCGTGCTTGTCAAAAAGCTTGTGAGTGATTTCCTGTGGGGGCAAATCGAGGCAGGTTGGATCGATTACGATACAGCCATCTATGTTGCGGAGAATTGGTTGTACCAAAGTGCAGCGAAGCGGTACGGGGCTGCTCAATCGTAAAAAAACACAAAGCGCTATAAGTTTCACCATCGCCACTTTGGAACAACCCTAGTAAGATGAAGAAGTCAAAACGATGCAGCAGGCAAGAGGGGGAGGACAACATGGCCAGCAAAATACAGCCATCCGATCAAACCATGTATAATTTCACATCGCAGAGTCAGAAATGGGCTTTTATGCGAAAACATTGGCCAATTTATGTGATCTCATTACCGGGAATTATTTATTTCTTACTTTTTAAATATATCCCATTATTCGGTTCGGTCATCGCGTTTCAAAACTACAACATTTTCAAAGGAATTAAAGCAAGTGAATGGGTAGGTTTAGAGCATTTCCAACGCATGTTTGCCTATACCGATTTCCTGCAGATTTTAAAAAATACGATCATCATCGGCATTTACGATATCTGTTTCGCTTTTCCAGTACCAATCCTGTTGGCGCTTCTCATTAATGAAGTTCGCATCATGGCTTACAAACGGATTGTACAAACCGTGGTTTATATGCCGCACTTCCTGTCATGGGTCATCGTCGGTGGCGTTGTTGTTGGGGTATTGTCGCCTTCTACGGGAATCGTCAATCATTTACTCTCCTTGTTTGGTGTTGAGCCGATATATTTCTTAGGGGAAAGCAGCTATATTCGGACCATTCTCATTAGTTCAGGGATTTGGAAGGATAGCGGATGGGGGACGATCATCTATTTGGCAGCGATTGCAGGCATTAATCCTGATCTGTACGAAGCTGCACAAATTGATGGAGCCAGTCGCATTCGACAAGTATTTTCCATCACGATTCCTAGTATCCTGCCAACCATCGTCATTTTGTTTCTGCTTCAAATTGGTAATTTTCTCGATTTCGGTTTCGAACGCGTCTTCGTATTTCTTAACCCGCTTAATAATGAGAATGGGGAGATTATTGATACGTTTGTCTACCGGGCAGGGCTTGTTGATCGACAATACAGCTACACGACTGCGATTGGGTTATTCAAGTCGGTAGTGGGTCTTATACTTATCATGATCAGTAATACATTTAGTAAAAAAATGACTGGAGAAGGCTTGTACTGATTCGGAAGGAGACCGGAGGTGAATTGCTATGATTATGACAAGAGGTCATAAAATTTTTAATGTATTCAACATTCTATTGTTAGGGGCACTCGGATTGAGTATGGTGCTGCCCTTGATTCACATTATTGCTCAGTCCTTAAGTAATAACACGGCGATTAATGCAGGTGATGTATCGTTCTGGCCAGTAGGCTTCACATTGGGAAGCTATAAGCTTATTTTACAGGATCCGACGATATGGATTGGGTTTCGGAATAGTGTCATCATTACCGTATTTGGTACGTTCATTAATTTGTTTATGACAACAACACTTGCTTATTCCTTGTCCAGACCCGAGTATTTGTACCGTAAATCGGTTCTGCTATTGGTGCTGTTTACGTTAATTTTCAGCGCACCATTAATTCCTAACTATTTGTTAATCAAGCAATTAGGGTTGCTGAATACCCTCTGGGCTTTAATGCTGCCAATGGCGATAAGCGCTTTTAATCTATTCGTTATGCGTTCGTTTTTCCTTAACCTGCCATCGGAGCTGCTTGATTCGGCGCGAATTGACGGCTGCGGAGAATTCCGGATCCTTTGGAATATTGTATTGCCTCTATCTAAACCTGCGATGGCTACGATGGGCATTATGTATGCCGTGGGTCACTGGAACCGTTATGCTGAGGCCGTCTTTTATATCGACCATCGTCAATGGATTCCGCTGCAAGTGCGGCTGAGGGAAATTGTATTTACCGATCAGTTGGGGCAATCAGACGTATCATCGGAATTAATGCAATTCATATCACCGGAAGGGATCAAGATGGCGGTCATTGTCGTAGCTACGATTCCAATCCTATGTGTATATCCGTTTCTGCAAAAACACTTTATCCAAGGTATGATGGTTGGATCGGTGAAATCTTAAACACCTACATCTGAACGCTGTCGCTCATTTTGGAATGGCCTCGTTCAGGTTTTCTTTTAAAATCACAAAAAACGACAGCACATCATAAATTTACCAATCTTCAAATTTTTGTATCCTGTGTATGCTGTGAATGGTAAGTCATTCATAACATTTAGGAAAGAAGGGGTTCTTTTGAAAAAAGTTACAAATGTCGCACTCATCGCTGTATTGTCTGTCGGTACACTAGCGGGTTGTTCAACAGAAACTGATCCACAGCAAGCAACGTCCACAACAGCCACACCAGCAGTAAAAAAGCCAGCGACCAAGTTCTCTATCTCTTATCCGACCACGACGAATACTGGATACCATACTCGAGTTGACATTAATAATGACAAATGGGTGAAGAAACTAGAGGAGTTGACCAACACAGACCTCACGCTTAAAGTAACGGAAGTAAGCAAGATGGGCGTCATGTTCGCGAGCAACGATATTCCCGATGTAGTTGGAAGCTTGGGTACAGCGACAGATAAAGCGATGTCAGGCTCCATAGAAGCGGGCGTTTTCATGCCACTCGATGATCTGCTGAAGCAGAATGCACCGTATTTAATGAAGAATGTCCCCAAGGAAGCCTGGGATTCGGTATCCTATAATGGGAAGATTTACGGGATTCCGAACTGGCTAAACAATCCTTCCAGACGTGCAACTTTTATTCGTACGGATTTGCTGGAGAAAGCCGGTCTGCAAGCGCCTAAAACAGTCGATGAATTTCTGAACGTACTCAGAAAGTTTAAAGATATGGGTGTCAAATATCCTTACGGCGGCCGTGAAACCTTGAAATATGCCGATACGATTCTTGGCGCCTTCGATGTGCTCCCTTATAAAGAACAATTCGAATTGGTGAACGGTCAAGTGGTACCGAAATTTTTCGATGTGGAGAATATGACCAAAGCCCTAACCGTATATAAAACCATGTTTGATGAAGGCTTGATGGCGAAGGAGTTCGCGACAACATCATCAACGGATTGGTTGAAAAATATACGTTCTGGTGAGGTTGGTATCTGGTCCTCCAACCTGGTTAGCTTGAATGACTTCCGGACAAACATTCCAAACGCGGTGAAGGACGCAAAGATCGATGTCATCTCTTCTCCGAAGGGCCCTGATGGCATGAGCGGTTACCTGATGTATTTGCCAGTAACAAGCGCGCATTATATTAATAAAAACGTGAAACCTGAAACAGCTGCTGATATCGTCAAGTATTTTGATTGGATGTCGTCAGAAGAAGCCTATAAATTCTTCACTTTCGGTATTGAAGGAGATACATATACGGTTGTAGACGGTAAAATTAAGTATAAGGAACCGACTAACAAAGAGGAGCAAGAAGAGCAGGATCACCGTGGTACGCTGCACTCTGCTCATGAAAGTACCGTGAACCGTCTGAAAATGCAAACGGATCCTAATGGACCGTACATTCTGAATGCATTTGACAATATTCTGGCTAAAGAAGGTTTATCAGGAATCGGCTTTGCGCCTGATTTGGAGGCCAATGCCAAATATCCGGATGCTGCTTCACCAGGTTCGGATGCTGCTCCGAAAATTATTATGGATCATATGATTAAAATGATTTATGGCAAGGAACCGATTTCGGATTGGCCAAAAGTTATTGAAGAGTATAAAACCAAAGGCGGCAACGAGATCATTAAGGAAGCGACCGACCGCTACAACAGTAAAAAGGGAGTTCTATTCCTAGGTAAGAAATAGTAATCAATAAAAAACTGCCCCGGATGCGGAGGTACTGAAAAACGACAAGTTCTTCAGTGTCTTCGTGTGTGTGGGTGGTTTTTATTTTTTGATATTTCATGCTAAATTTGAGGTGCGAGAACGTCAAATCTTAATCGTATAAAATGACAAGTCAGCTTAAATTTATACATACTGGTAATAACAAATATTCGTTATGATACTTACAGAATTATGAAATCGCTTGCACTCTGTAGGGAAAGAAGGGGAGTTTCATGAAAAAAACAATTAGTCTTAGTCTGGCTGTCGTTCTGGCGGCTTCCGCTTTAACGGCATGTTCATCTGATGGAAAAGTAGATGGAAATGCTTCTCCGCAGCCATCAGGGAATGTGAAGAAAGCACCAGTCAAGTTTTCGATGCTGTATCCAACGACGGTCAGCACGGGGTACCATACCGTCGTTCCAGATTTGAACAAGGATAAGTGGATACTGAAACTTGAGGAGCTGACCAATACGGATTTGGACGTCAAGGTTGTGGAGGATGCCAAATTCGGAGTTATGTTCGCAAGTAATGATATTCCCGATGTTGTTGGAAGTATCGGAGGTCCTGGGAGTAAGTCAATGTCCGGCTCTGTAGAGAACGGTGTTTTCATGCCGTTGGATGATCTTCTGAAGCAAAATGGGCCTAATTTGTTAAAATTGGTACCCAAATCGGCGTGGGATAGTGTTTCGTATGAAGGGAAGATTTATGGCGTTCCCGAATTTTTGAGCAATCCATCCCGCCGTTCGACGTATATTCGTACAGATTTGCTGGAAAAGGCAGGGCTGCAAGCACCTAAAACTGTTGACGAGTTTCTGAATGTGCTGCGAGCTTTTAAGAAGATGGGTGTAGAGAGTCCATATCAAATGAGAGAAAACTTCAAGTATGCGGACATTATTCTAGGAGCTTTCGATGTTTTGCCGTATAAGGATCAATTTGAGTTAGTAAATGGTCAAGTCGTACCGAAATTTTTCGATGTAGAAAATGTTCAAAAGGCACTTGCCACGTATAAAACGATGTATGATGAAGGTTTGATTCCTAAGGAATTCGCAACCATCAGTTCTACCGATTTCACGAAAAGTATTGAATCAGGCAAAGCGGGCATCTGGTCGCAAAATGCTTCGGGATTACCTGGTTACCGTACGAAGATCCAACAAGCTGCTGCAGGGTCAAAAGTTGATATCATTCCATCACCTAAAGGACCTGAAGGAAAAGGCGGATATTTCTATTATGCACCCGTCATTCGTTCCTTCTTTGTTAATAAAAATGTGAAACCAGATACGGCTGCAGGTATTATTAAAATGTTTGATTGGATGGTTTCGCCAGAAGCTGAGACATTCTTCACCTTTGGGATCGAAGGGGATTCCTATACGAAGGATAGCAGCGGGAATATCACATACAAATTCCCGACGACAAAGGAACAGACAGATGAAGAAGGGTTCCGTAGCGGAACGATGTGGGCTGTGCATGACTCCACCTATAATAAACCTAGATTGCTGCTGAACGAAGATGGAAAAGCAACGCTGAAAGCATTCGATGACGTTCTCGCTAAAGAAGGTTTGCCCGGTATCGGATTTTATCCGGATTTGAGCAGCTTTGCTAAATTCCCAGATCTTGCAGCTCCGCAGCCTGACGTAGGCCCGAAAATCGTCATTGATCACATGATCAAAATGATTTATGGCAAAGAACCAATCACGGATTGGCCGAAGGTGATCGAAGAGTATAAAGCCAAAGGCGGCAACGAAATTATTAAAGAAGCGACTGATCGTTGGAACAAGAAGCAAGGCGCGATTATGATTGACATAAAGAAATAAACAGTCTTTCCAAAGAGGCATCCCACATGCAGAAGATTCTGCGGAGGGATGCCTTTCATCTGCCGAAATCGTAAAAAAACACATGTTGTCTTAATTTAGTCCGTTCTGCTTGGATGAATATTCCCCTATAATAAATCCATTGAAGCCTTTGGGAGGTCGTACATATGAAAGCGATATTGGTTGGTTTAGGTTCAGCTGGGTTCAGCTGGTATAAACGTCTGAGAGATCAAGGATTATTAGCAGCTGTTGTTGAAGTTGATATAGCAATGAAAGAGAAGATGCAGAATGATTCTTTTCCTTTCTACACGTCATTAGAAGATGCTCTGCAGAACGAACAGGCTGATTTTCTAGTAAACGTGACTTCGCCTATGATGCACACCGTGGTGAACCATGCGGCGTTTGACCATAATCTGGCTGTTTTGTGCGAGAAGCCGATTTCCTTTGATTATGAGGAATCCATTGATGTCGTAGCTCGAGCGGCTAGGGAAAAGATCCCCTTTATGATCGCAGAGAATTACCGCAGGATGCCTTATATTCGTAAAATGAAACAGCTTTTGGACGAAGGTGTTATTGGTAATATTTCGTCTATGGATATACAGTTCTACAGATACCACCATGTTCAGCGGAGATATACCGTGAGTATTCTGGATGATATCGGGGTCCATCACTTAGATATGATTCGCTATTTCACCGGGAAAGAAGGGAAATCGGTTCAATCGAAGCTGTACAATCCAATTGGCGCCTGGAAAGAGCAAGGAGCGCTTATCAATGCGTATGCTTTCTTTGAAATGGAAGGTGGCATTACAGCGGCCTACAACGCATCCATCTCTGCCAGAGGGACGGAGACGCCATGGAGCGGCAATTGGCGAATTGAAGGAACCGAAGGCGCGATGGAAGTCATCGATAAAGAAATCCGCCTCATTTGGGACGGTAAAGTCGTGGTCGTTGATGATCTAAGTGGTGTCGATGAGACAGATACATTGGCTGAATTTCTGGCAGCTCTCCGTGAGGGACGCGAAGCGGAAACTAGCGGCAGGGATTATTTGAAAACCCAAGCACTTGTTCATTACACAAAGCTGGCTAATGAGTCCGGCAGAACCATGTACATTGAGGTTCCAAATTTATAGAGAAATGGGGAAATAAACATGCAGACAACGAATTGGCAACAATCGGCACCAGGCGTATGGCGACTTACGATAGGAAATCCGCAGGGCATGACACCGCTCTCTTTGATGGGAGTATCACTGAAATCAGAGGCTCTGGAACAGCTGCCGCAGGTGAATCCTCCATTTGCAGTAGAAAGCCTCGAAATCGAGGACTTAGGTGACTATCGCATGCTATCTATACCGCTTAATCGTACGGAAAAGCTGTATGGGACAGGCCTGCAATTATTAAGAATGAATCAACGCGGAAGAAACCGTTATTTGCGGGTAAACAGTGATCCTAAGCAAGATACAGGGGAGACGCATGCGCCAGTGCCTTTCTACATAAGCGATCTCGGGTATGGCGTGTTGGTGGATACTTCACGAATCGTTACCATGTATTGCGGCTCAACCGTAAGACAAGAGGAGACGCTAAGCGAGGATATACGTGATCGAAACACTGATAAGGGATGGAAAGCCACTTTAGTCGCAACGCGCGTAGAGATCAAGATACCTAAAGAAGGTGCAGATGTTTATCTGTTTGGCGGTCCAACGCTTTCGGACGTGGTGGCTAGATATAATTTATTTTGCGGTGGAGGTACATTGCCTCCGAAGTGGGGACTTGGCTTCTGGCATCGTGTTCCGACGTTGTATACAGACGAGCAAGTGCTCGAAGAAGCTGAGCAGTTCCGCCAGCACGATATGCCTTGTGATGTGATCGGACTCGAACCTGGTTGGCACAGCCATAGCTACCCGGTCAGCTATGAATGGGAAAACAGCCGATTCCCTGAACCTGAACAGTTCGTCAAAGAATTGGACCGTAAAGGCTTTCGTGTGAACCTGTGGGAGCATCCTTTTGTATCACCGGAGAGTGAGATATATGAGGAATTGAAGCCACTTTCGGGGAGTCACTCGGTATGGGGAGGGCTTGCTCCTGATTATTCGCTGCCTGAAGCTGTGGCGCTTTATAAGAAGCAGCATGAAGAGCAGCATGTCAATATTGGGGTAGCCGGTTACAAGCTGGATGAATGTGACGGCAGTGATTTGACCAACAACTCCTGGATGTTTCCAGGACATGCTCAGTTTCCATCCGGTCTGGACGGCGAGCAGATGAGACAAATGTATGGGTTAATGTTCCAAATGATGACGACGGAGCTATTCCGCAGCAAAAATCGGCGAACATACGGACTTGTTAGGGCATCGAATGCCGCGGCTTCTTCTATGCCTTATGTCTTGTATTCGGATCTTTATGATCATAAGCAATTCATTCGCGGTGTATGTAACGCCTCTTTCAGCGGGCTGTTGTGGACGCCGGAAGTGCGAAGAGCTAGAAATGCCGAAGATTGGGTTAGACGGATGCAAACGGTCATCTTCTCGCCACTCGCGATGCTCAATGCTTGGGGAGACGGAACGAAACCGTGGTCCTTCCCAGAGGTTGAGGATACCGTTCGCCACTATATCAAGCTGCGGATGAGACTGCTGCCCTATTTGTATACCGCATTTGCAGCATATCGAGAAAAGGGAATTCCTCCTTTCCGTGCCATGCCATTTGTGATGTCCCCAGTAGAAATTGCTGCAGCCGAGGCGATGGAAGCGGCAGCAGCTGAGCAAACCTTGAACACGACAGATGGCGCTTACGGCAAGAAAAAAGTGAGAGAATGGGATGACCAATACATGGTCGGCGATGCCCTGTTAGTAGCCCCTCTTGTCGAAGGCGAATCTGAGCGAGAAGTCCTACTCCCCCCGGGAATCTGGTATGGATTAGAGACTGGGGAACGATACGAAGGTGGATGCATCATTCAGATACAATGTGGTTTGGAAAGAATTCCAGTGTTTGTTAAGAACGGAGCTGTCATTCCGTTGATGCCTGCGCTGTCGCATGTCCCACCGATGGGTACAAAAGTCCCGCTTGAAATCATTCATTTCGGTGATGCAGCTGGTGAAGGGAATTTGTACGACGATGACGGGGAAACGTTTGACTATGAGTCAGGTGTATGCGGCATGTGGAAAGCAACAGTCACTCGACATGCAGATGGCTCCTTCGAGGGACAGCTTATTGGACCGACTGAGAAGCCGCAAGCATACAGTTCTGTCACGTGGCGCTTTGCACAAAAGCGTTTGTAGCACCCTCCGTTGAAGAACCGATCACGGTGAGTTATCATAATTGGATATTGATTCTGAGACATGCAAGGAGGTCTGGACATGCACGTATTAATAGTAGACGATGAACCTGTCATTCGCAGAGGAATCGTAAAGATGGCGGAAATGTACCAACCTGCTTTCTCACGAATTCAGACAGCCGAGAATGGCGTGGATGCGTTGGAACGCATTCGTGCCTGCGAGCCTGATCTTGTGCTGGTAGACGTTCGTATGCCGAAAATGGACGGATTAGAGCTCTGCAGAATCATTCATGAGGAATTCCCGCAAATCAAAACGGTTGTGATATCCGGATACAGTGATTTTGAATATGCACAAAAAAGTGTGAATTATGGTGTTCGTCATTATATGTTGAAACCCGTCACGACAGCAGATGTACATGACATGCTGAATCAGTTAATTAAAGAGCCTTCACGCGGCTACATGCCGCCCTCCCGTTACATTGAGTGGATCGATCAAATGGAGCAGCAAATATGGGCTTTGCAAATGGAGGAGCTTGGCAGCTTAATCGATCGTTGGCGAGACTATTGTCTCTCAGTGAATGTATCGCTGGCTGGACTTAAAGAACTATTGGATGATTGCCATGCCCTGTTAGTCAAGCGCTTCCAAGCCCGCAACTACTCACCGTCTATCACGCAAGCCTATAGGAAGGCAGATAGTGTGAAGGAAGCCTTAGACATGTTTAATAGAGGTTTGATTCAAATGGCCAAGGGACTGCAAGCTGTTCGAAGCGGAAGCTTCAAAGATCCGATGGAAGAGGCCAAAAGTTATATTGACAGCAGATTATCGGAAGACATTTCGTTAGATCAAGTTGCTGCCATGGTCGGATTGACACCGACGTACTTCAGCTCGCTTTTTAAAAAAGTAACACAGGAAACCTTTGTTCAATATCGGATTAACAAAAGAATGATGAAGGCAAAAGAAATGCTGGCTATTCCTTATGTCCGAATCGTGGATGTAGCTGCAGATGTCGGGTACGACGATTACCCGCATTTTACGAAAACCTTTAAAAAAATTGTAGGCGTATCGCCTTCTGAATATCGTGCAGGACTTGGTATCAAATGAAAATTAGAGGGTTAACGAAGAAGATATTTGTTTATTTTTTGATCGTTATCATTCTTTCACTTAGCAGTGTTGGTATTTTCTCCTACATGACTTCTTCCGGTGAATTAACGGAAATGGTTGAGAATCAAATGAACCAGATCGTCGGAAATGCGGTTCATCATACCGATCTGTATTTGAAAGATTATGAACGCTCCATTGTATCGCTTTTGACGAACAGACAGGTCATGGAGTTTATTGATTTGAAGGCCGATCGAGAGGAATATGACTATTATATTGCTCGGAAAACGATTCTCGAACTAAGTGTCGATCCGTTATTTATTCGTAATCCGAAGTTGGCTTCTGTCTATTTGCTCAGTGATAAGCTGAATGCGGTTTATTACTATAATGGTGTGAACGAGCAATCTTTCAATTTGGAGGATAAGCGGAAGCAGCGCGAATATTTTCTTGCCAATACAGCAGCTGATGGCAAACTAAGTATTTTGAACCATACGATCATTGAAGGTCAAGATAATCAAATGCTTACGTTAGTTCGCCGTTTTCGAGGATTCACCTCACCTGAATTGAGTGGCATCCTCGCCATCGAGATGCGATCGGCTGATCTATCGGCCCTATGGAAAGGGATTGATTTAGGGAAATACGGCTATCTGTTTATCATTGATAATAAAGGACGATATGTCTATCACCCGGATGGGAAAAAAGTCGGATCCGATGTGCCGCAAGCGTTTGTAGAGAAGCTGGAGCAAGCAGGGACTTCTGCCTTCGTCGACACGAGTGAGGGTGACGAGCGCATGTATGTAAGCCGGAAGTCCGATTATTCGGATTGGCAGCTTGTTGTGTCCATGCCGCTGCGTGAACTGCGTAAACCTTTGATGAACATTCGTTCTACAACGCTAATCGTTGGTTTATTTACGTTGGTGCTGGCGATTTTACTTGCGTATCGATTCGGTAAGTCGATTACGAAGCCGATTCAAGTGTTAAAAACCGGGATGAGAGAGACGGAGAAAGGGAATTGGGCCACGATTCCATTACCCCCTCACAAGGACGAGATTGTTGAGCTCATGGTCCGCTACAATTTGATGGTTAATCGGCTATCCGAAGCCGTTGACCGCGTGGTTCAGGTTGAAATCAGCAACTCAGAGATTCGCATGGAGCGTCAGCGAGCGGAGTTTCAATCCCTTCAGCTGCAGATCAATCCTCATTTTATGTACAACACACTCGAGACGATTGTTTGCTATGCCACGATCCAAGAATCAGAGGAGATATCGGAAATTGTGAAGGCCTTGGCTTACATGCTGCGATATTCGGTTCAAACCAATCTCGAGGAGATTACCGTTGCTAACGAATTGAAGCATGTTTTGTATTATATTGTTGTTCTGAAGCACAGAATTGGCCGTGAATTTGAGATTGATGTTGCGATAAAGCCGGAGTATCTGCTTCATGTTATGGTTCGTTTGACCCTCCAGCCTTTAGTGGAAAATGTGTTCCAGCATGCATTTCCGGACGGCTTGGAAGATTATCACTTCGTTCGCATTGACGGAGGCGTCGTCGACGGGATTTTTTGGATCAGCGTTGAGGATAATGGCTCAGGGATGACGGAGGCCAAATTAACACAGCTCCAAGAGAAATTGAGCGCAAACCGGTTGGCAGATGCGGAAACAGATGAAGCGGGCAAAAAGGGCGGCATAGGCGTGCTCAACGTCCATCGCCGCATTCAAATGGTCTATGGGGAGAGCTATGGACTGAGGATTGAAAGTGTGGCTGAGCAGGGAACGAAAATGATCATGGTGATGCCTGCATCGCCTAAACAGCTTGATAAGCCAAACGTTGAATAGGGGGCGTATTCTTGAACAATCGTGAGAAATTGTGGTATCTGCAGCCTGCTAAGTTGTGGGTGGAGGCGATTCCGATTGGCAACGGTCGGTTGGGCGGGATGATCTTTGGTCACGTTCAGGAAGAACGAATTCAGTTAAATGAAGACTCCATCTGGTACGGAGGTCCTAAGGATGGACTGAACCCTGATGGGTCTCATTATTTGGGAGAAATTCGGGATTTGCTATTTGGAGGTAAGGTGGAAGAGGCCACGCGATTAACGCGAATGTCCCTTTTCTCCACGCCTAAATATTATAATCCGTATCAGCCTTTGGGAGACCTGAGGCTTTATTTTCATGGTCAAAAAGGTGAAGTTGAAGGGTATCGCCGAGAATTGGATATCAAGAACGCCGTAGCTCGGACAAGCTATAAGGTTGGCGGAGTCACTTATCGTCGTACGATGTATGCCAGCAATCCAGATCAAGTGATCATTATCCGACTGGAATGTGATCAACCTGGGCAGCTGAACTTCTCGGCGAATCTCAACCGCAGACCCTACGAGGGGGAATCAGGCAGGTTATCGGCTGACAGCATCTGGATGAGCGGCGAATGTGGGAAGCACGGTGTTGAATATGCCTGTGTGTTGAAGGCGAAAGCCGAGGACGGTTCTGTCTCTGTCATTGGCGATTTCCTGTCCGTGGAAGGGGCTAGCTCTGTGACGTTGATGCTTGCCGCAGCCAGCACATTTCGAGAGTCGGATCCATTAGCAGCATGCCAGCTGCATATCGCGGCTGCGGATCAGTTTAAAGCGGAAGAACTAGAGCGCCGGCATATCCACGATTATCAAACGTTGTACAATCGGGTGAGTCTGCAACTGGCGGAGCATGATCCGTTAGATGATTTGGCTACCGATGAGCGATTAAAGCTGCTGCAAGAATCACATTCGAATGTGGATATTGGATTGACGGAGCTTTACTTTCACTACGGCCGGTATTTGCTTATCGCCAGCTCCCGCCCGGGATGTTTGCCAGCGAATCTTCAGGGCATTTGGAATGACAGCTTTACACCGCCTTGGGAGTCCAAATACACGATTAATATCAATACGCAAATGAATTATTGGCCAGCAGAGGTATGCGGATTATCCGAATGTCATGAACCTTTGTTCGATCATATTGAACGCATGCAAGTGAGCGGTCGGCAAACAGCAAGGGAGCTGTATAGATGCTCCGGCTTTGTCGCTCATCACAACACAAACCTATGGGGCGAAACACGGCCAGAGGGCTTGTTTCCGACTTGCGTGATTTGGCCAATGGGAGCAGCATGGCTAAGCTTGCATCTTTGGGAGCAATTCTTGTTTACCCATGATAAGGAATTTTTGCAGCATAGAGCCTATCCAATCTTGAAGGAAGCTGCAGCCTTTTTCGTTGATTATTTGGTGGAAGCGCCGAATGGTCAGCTTGTGACGGGACCCTCTGTCTCGCCCGAAAATGTATACGTATTGGCGGATGGAACTAGAGGAGCATTGACCATGGGACCCGCTATGGATTCGCAGATCATCCATGAGTTGTTCACGGCATGTATCCAGAGCAGCGATCAGCTGCAGGTAGATCGTGAGCTGCGAGATATGCTCTCCGCGCTGCTAGAACGGCTGCCTAAGCCTCAGATAGGCAGACATGGTCAGATCATGGAATGGCTGGAGGACTATGCAGAGGAGGACCCAGGGCATCGTCATATTTCACAGTTGTTTGCCCTGCATCCGGGAACGCAAATAAGCCCGCATCGTACGCCGGAATTGGCCAAAGCAGCTTCAGCAACCCTTCAGCGCAGATTAGATAACGGAGGTGGGCATACGGGCTGGAGCAGCGCGTGGATCGTTAATATGTATGCGAGGCTAGAGGATGGTGAACAGTCGCATGCGCATTTGAGTCATATGCTGCGAAAATCAACGTATCCCAACATGTTTGATGCGCATCCACCTTTTCAAATTGACGGCAATTTCGGAGCCACAGCTGGTATCGTTGAGATGCTGCTGCAGTCACATGCGGGTGAGCTGAGTTTGCTCCCTGCCCTGCCGTCTGCGTGGCCACAGGGGGCTGTGAGCGGCTTGAGAGGGCGCAATGGATATGTGATTGATCTTACGTGGTCCGATGGCAAATTAACGGAAGCGGTAATCCGTGCAGCTAAGTCTGGACAGTGCAGGGTCCGTACTCGTGAAGCCGTTCTGGTGCGCTGTGGAGGAGAAGACATCCTAGTGAACAGGGATCAAATGGTTATCGAATTTCGAGTTGAAGCGGGCTGCACGTATGACATTTTCAGAAAATAGGGAACATTGACTTGGAATACTAGTCATTTCCATTTTCAAAAATCACTAAGAGAGAAATCAGTGACAATTTAAAATTTCGGGCAAGTTATCCTTCTTGGGTGCATAGGATTGTAGTACACAATTCACCATCACGAGCTGACCTATTGCCAGTAAAGGCAGCAGTGAAAGGAGGTACCCATGGACATATTCAAAAGAATTTCAGAGCATCGTACGGAGAAGGATTCATTGAGCTGGACCGGTACGTTCGCGGAGTACATAGAATTGCTTCGCAGTAATCCTGGACTCGCGAGAACTGCGCATTCAAGGGTCTATGACATGATTGCTTCGCAAGGCATCAACGACCAAGTCGGCCACAAATCCTACAAGTTTTTCAACCAAGAGATTTTCGGTCTAGATCGTGCCGTTGAGAAGCTGGTGGAAGAATATTTCCATTCCGCAGCCCGTCGATTGGATGTTCGTAAACGTATTTTGTTGCTAATGGGTCCTGTAAGCGGTGGGAAATCCACAATTGTGACCATGCTGAAACGCGGATTAGAGCAATTTGCCAAAACGGATTTAGGGGCAGTCTATGCGATCAAAGGGTGTCCGATGCACGAAGAGCCGCTTCATCTGATTCCGATGGAGTTGCGACCAGAGATCGAGCGCGAGCTGAATGTGAAAATCGAAGGCAGCTTATGCCCATCGTGCCAAATGCGTTTGAAAACGGAGTACAACGGTTGTATTGAAGATGTGCATGTAGAGCGTGTTTTTGTCTCTGAAGAAGGCCGGGTAGGGATTGGTACGTTTAGTCCTTCAGATCCCAAGTCGCAGGATATCGCGGATTTAACGGGAAGCATTGACTTCTCGACGATTACAGAGTTTGGTTCTGAGTCTGATCCACGGGCGTATCGGTTCGATGGCGAGCTCAATAAGGCGAACAGGGGGATCATGGAGTTCCAGGAAATGCTGAAATGTGATGAGAAGTTCCTGTGGAATTTGCTCTCACTTACCCAAGAGGGTAATTTCAAAGCGGGTCGCTTCGCCCTGATCAGTGCTGACGAGTTAATTATCGCACATACGAATGAAACGGAGTATAAGTCTTTTATCGCGAATAAGAAAAATGAGGCCTTGCAGTCTCGTATGATTGTCATGCCGATCCCTTATAATTTGCGTGTATCTGATGAAGAGAAAATTTACTACAAGCTTATCGGACAGAGTGATATGTCCCACATTCATATTGCACCGCATGCGCTGCGTGTAGCCGCGATCTTCTCGATCCTCACGCGTCTGAAGGAAACGAAGAAGCAGGGCATGGATTTGATCAAGAAAATGCGCATGTACGACGGAGAAGTTGTTGAAGGCTACAAGGAAGCTGATCTGAAGGAAATGCAAAATGAATACCAAGAAGAAGGCATGAGCGGAATTGATCCACGGTATGTTATTAACCGAATTTCAAGTGCCTTGATCCGCCAGGATCTCCAATGTATTAATGCGCTAGATGTGCTGCGTGCTTTGAAAGACGGTCTGGATCAGCATCCATCGATTACCAAGGATGAGCGGGAGCGCTTCCTGAACTTCATCTCCGTTGCCCGTAAGGAATATGACGATATTGCCAAGAAGGAAGTGCAGAAAGCTTTCGTCTACTCATTCGAAGAGTCGGCTAGAACGATTTTCGATAACTACTTGGATAATATTGAAGCGTATTGCAACTGGGGTAAAATTAAGGATCCGTTGACCGGCGAGGAGATGGATCCAGATGAGCGTCTCATGCGTTCCATTGAAGAGCAGATTGGCATTTCGGAAAATGCGAAAAAAGCATTCCGCGAAGAAATACTGATTCGTATCTCTTCTTACTCGCGCAAAGGCAGAAGATTCGATTATAGCAGTCACGAGCGGCTGCGTGAGGCAATTGAGAAGAAGCTATTCGCTGATCTGAAGGACATCGTGAAGATTACGACCTCGACGAAAACACCCGATGAGAAGCAGCTGAAGAAAATTAATGATGTGACAAAGCAGCTCATTGATGAGCACGGCTATTGCCCGGTTTGCGCCAATGAATTACTGCGGTATGTAGGAAGCTTATTGAATAGATAGGCGAACGTCTTGAAGCCAAAGACCTGAGCGGGTGACGACCCCTTAGGTCTTTTTTACTGTGCACAGGATGCCGATTGTTGCCTAACACGTAATCTATGAATCTCTCATATACTACTTTAGCTTCATAATAGAGGAGGTGTAGAAGATCATGGCAGGGAACTCAATGAAAATAACAGGCGCTTATATTTTAATCTTAGTAAGCTTTCTAGCTATCATCTTGACATGGGAGTTGAAGCTATTGACACCTTTGGGGGGGATTTTCATTGCAGGTGTAAGCTTCATAGGGGCTGTTCTAATGTGGCAGGATGCAGTCGAATCATTGCAAGGAGTTGGCGCGGAGGATGACAAACGAGCCAAAACTGATCGCTGATAAACAAGAGGATAAAGACAACACCCCCCAGAAGTCGAAGTCTGAATCCGGGAAGTGGAGTGATTTATTTGGATTCGGCAAAATGATGGACAAACTCCCACTTCATAAACTCTCCGCAAGAATGGCCTATTGTATGTTTTTTGATTTAGTTTTACTGTTTTTTATTCTCATTCTACGTGCGACAGATACCAAAATGAATGAATTTCCGAATGCTTGGGATTTCAGAATGATCGTACTCACAACCATTGTTGTTTTCTTCGTAGGGCTGTGCGATTTGATGAAATTAAAGAAATAATAGAGATGAAATCCACGCTAAATGCCTCTTTCGTAAAAAAAAATGCAAAGAGGCTTCCTGTGTTTAGGCTAGTTTATGTTAAATTGTAAACTTAAGTTTACAGAAAATTCAAGCACCTGACCCATGTTGTTTAATGTCGAATAATAAGTGCAATTTGTAGTATTTTGTCGAATGATATGGAAATATGGGACATTTTAGACTGTTCTGGTATATCGTAACGAATTATGCCTAAATTGCACATAAAATTCGGAACTATTACAAAGGTAAAAATTTGATTAATATTACATAAAGAATGCCGATGTGGTGCTAATTTCCTAGTTCTTAAGGTAGGCAACACATCGTATATATGTTACACTTTCACTAAGAGTTTAAACAGAACGATGGTAAATATACTAATATTTTGTCGAAATTTTTGAAGATAGTTTTAATGATTGGGGTTTCCTATGATTGATATACATAGTCATATCCTCCCAGATTTAGATGATGGGGCATCTGATTTGGAGCAAGCCGTTCACATGGCAAAGGCAGCCGTGGAACAAGGCATACATACCGTAATAGCTACCCCGCATCACGAGAATGGTAGATTTACAAATGACGCAGACTTGGTTACAGATCGCGTGATATCGTTCCAGGAAGAGCTGGCTAGCAGGAAAATTCCTCTTCGTATTCATGCAGGTCAAGAGATTCGCATATATCGGGGATTAATCGACGATGTTGAAGCTGGGCGCACAACCACGTTAGATGGGTCTAATTACATGCTTTTGGAATTCCCATCGGACCACATTTCCACGGGGATTCATGAAATCATTCATGAGCTGCTGTTGCTGGACATTGTGCCTATCATTGCACATCCTGAACGCAATCGTGAGATTGTCCAGGATCCTACGAAACTACTTGAATTGGTGCAACTAGGAGCTTTGACTCAAGTAACGGCTCATTCGTTGCTGGGTCACTTTGGCAAATCTATTCAATCCTTCTCGTTTGATTTATGTAGGAACCACTTGGCTCACTTTATTTCTTCTGATGCGCACAACACGACCAATCGCGGGTTCGCACTTGCCGAAGGGTATGAAGCTTTGCGTGCTGAGCTGGGACAACCTATTGTGAGTTCTTTTCAAAACAATGCCAACAGGATCATACATAATCTTACTATCGCGACGCAACCCCCTGTTTGGGCGAGACCGAAGTGGTTTCAGTTTTGGAAATCTAAATAAAGCAACACAACTAATTTAATGAGGTGAATTTTAGCATGACGATGAAAAAGAAATTAACCGTAACAACATTGGCAGCAAGCATCATGTTTGCATCCATTGCTGGACTTCCATTAAGCGAGCAAGGTCTAGCTAATAAACTGGGAATTACAACAGGTGTGGCTTCGGCTGAAAGTTCCTTACAAGATAAGTTGGATGGTTTGCGTGATGAGCTAGCTAAGGATGCTGATGGGCTTGCAGCTGTAAAGGCGACAAGAGATCTTGTTGCTGACCATGACATTACGAAGGATGAAATGAAGGTTTTACTTGGGAATGTCTGGACTAAATTGAGTGAGGTTGAAGTAAGTCCAGGTGTAGGCGTAAATGTAGATCCGATATTTGTTCTAATTAATAGCTTGGATTTATTCTATGACAAGTCTAGTGAAACAATTGATACATTGCTTAACGATCCGGATATTAAAATAGCAATTGACGCTATTTTTAAAGAAGCTGGCGGAAGAACCTTAACTAAGGCTGATGTCATTGCTTTCCAAGAAGTTGCACTTCAAGCGCTAGCTTCGGAAGAAAACCAGAATGACTTACTTGAAAGTGTTGGGAAAGCTTTCTTCGGGGGTTCCTCTCAAGATATCAAGGATGCACTGAGTGATATTGTTGATAAAGACGTTTTGTCGAAAAATTTATTGATCAGTACATTCCTAAATCATTATGGAATTACACTTGGTGATCTTAATGCAGTTCAGAATAGAATTGCGAATAAAATTGGCGTGCAAGCCATTGCAGCAAGATCAGCCATTGAATCTGCTGGTATCCGTTACGTGTTGGCAGACGAGTTCAAACTTGAAGATTTGGATTCGAGTTCAACAGTCTTCCAACCAAAACTTACTGTATTTGACCTGCCATTAAATTCTTTTCTGACTTGGAGCAAACAAAGCGGAACTGGTGTGAAATTTGAATCAGGTAAACTTATACTTGACGGTGCTGAAACAGGAAAAGGTGTTCTCCAAGCACACGATACCAAATTTGGTCTTCTGCTGTATATTTCTCCTGAACAAACATTGAATAGCACAGACGATGGAGATGGTGGAAACACCGGAGGTAATGGTAACACTGGCGGTAACACTGTACTTCCTCCAGTTAATCCTACTGACCCAACACAGGTAGATTTTGGTGATCTTGCTAAAAAACTTGAGGGTGCAACTGAAGCACAGAAAAACGAAATCTTCAAACAAGCACAAGAAGCAGTCGCCAATGCCATTCGTGAACTAGCTACACTTGATCTACAATCACTTATTAAAGTTGAAGGCGATACAGCTAAACCAACTCTAAATGTTGCCGAGCTAGCAAACAAGATGAAAGAAATTGCTGCGAAAGCCAAAGAACTTAACGATCAATTGAAAAAATTGAATCCAAATGCAAAAGTGGAGAAGATTCAACTTAAACTTGATTTCGGGTCAATCTCTGCTAAAACAACGGAAATTCCGTTAGATAAAGCCTTATTGGATGCAGCAATTGCTAATGGCGTAGATACGCTAGCCATTTCCATGAACGGTCTTACATTAGGTATGAATCCATCCGAATTTGGTGCTGATACATCACTTAAAGTGACTAATCAAGATAGCAAAGTAGCAACAAGTGCAACACAACTACCAGTAGCTTCAGGGGTATACGAGTTTGAATTTACATCAGGTGGCAGTCAAATCAGCAACTTCAATACACCAGTTGAAGTGACGATTCCAGTTCCTAATGGCAGCAAATTCGATACTGAGCTATTATCCCTAGCCAAAATTGTAGACGGTAAATTAGAGTTCTACGGTGGTAGCTATGAAAATGGCGTATTGAATGCCCTGCGTACAGGGTTCTCCACTTATACAGTAGTCGAAAATAAAGTTGATTTCGGAGATACAGCTTCCGTTAAAGTATGGGCTGGCAGACAAATTCAAGTTGCAGCATCCAAAGGGATCGTAGAAGGTCGTGCTGATCAAGCATTCGTACCGAACGGTCTAGTAACACGTGCGGAATTTGCGAAAATGATCGTAAAAACGTTCTCCTTGGAAAGCGTAACAGCAACTGAGAACTTTACGGATGTGAATGATTCTGACTGGTTCAAAGTCTACGTGGCTTCCGCAGTTAAGAATGGCATTGTCAACGGTAAAGAAGCAGGCAAATTTGACCCGAATGGCAACATTACTCGCGCTGAAATGGCAGTAATGTCATCCAGAGCACTTGCACTTAAAGGGATTTCCTTGAGCCCAGCTAAGGAAGACGAAGCACTCAAAGGATTCACGGATGTGAATGCGATTAACGCTTCTTTGAAAGCTGGCGTTGCACTTGCAGCAAGTGAAGGAATTGTCATTGGCGAGGAAGGCAATGCATTTAATCCAAATGCCAACTCTACTCGTGCACAAGCGGCGGTTGTCATCTATCGTTTGTTGAATAAATAGTAACCGTATATTTCAGGAGGAATCCTCATCTCTACCAGATAGAGGGGGATTCCTTATCTTTTGTAATAAAAATAAGATGAGACCAACGACCAAGGCGAGACATGACATCATGTAGACGGAGGGAATGGCATGGAATTGGATTTAAAGGATTACTTGAAAATTATTAGGAAAAGGGTGTGGATGATACTTTCAATTGTTGTGCTGGCAACAGTAGCAACGGGGATTATCAGCTATTTCTTTTTGCAACCAGTGTACCAGGCTTCAACTAAGTTAATTGTAAACAAATCAAATGATCAAGTAGGCGTATCTCAAGTTGATATCAATACAGTTAATTTAAATATTAGACTCATCGACACGTATAAAGAGATTATTCGCACACCAAGAATCATGGATAAGGTTATTGCCGATTACCCACATTTGAATATGACTGCTGAGCAGCTCGTTAATACGGTCAAAGTCAGCTCAGTTAACAATACACAAGTTATGACTCTGATTGTACAAGATCCTTCGTACGAACGCGCAGCGAGTATTGCCAATGCCGTGTCGATCGTATTTCAAGATGAAATTCCTAAGATTATGAAAGTCGATAATATTTCATTGCTGAATGAGGCCAAGGACATGGAACATCCAGTGCCTGTTAAGCCGAATAAAAAGCTAAACGTAGCTATCGCTTTTGTAGTGTCGTTAATGATTGCTTTAGGGATTGCCTTCCTGTTGGAATACTTGAACGATCAGCTTACAACAGAGGAAGAAGTAGAGCAGTTCCTCGGATTGCCAACACTAGCCATGATTACGAAGATGAAGCCAGAAGATTTCCAAAATCATCATAGCAAACAAACTAACGAACAAGTAGAAGTAGTGGGAGGACGATCGGATGTCAAACTCAACCAATAAAAGGCCCATTATTACGCATCAGAATCCCAAGTCTCCCATTTCCGAAGCGTACAGAGCACTTAGAACGAACATCCAATTCTCATCCATTGATGAAGAATTGCGAGTTATCATGGTGACTTCGGCAGGACCTGGTGAGGGTAAATCAACAACATTAATCAATCTAGCTGTAGCTTATGCGCAAACAGATAAGAAAGTATTAATCATTGATGGGGATCTCAGAAAGCCCACCATGCATCATACTTTGCGTGTATCCAATAGATGGGGACTCACCAATTTGCTAACGAATCAATTAACCATTCGTGAAGTACTTCAAGACACTTTTGTTCCAAATTTGCAAATTATTACGTCGGGACCTATCCCGCCTAACCCATCGGAGATCCTTGCTTCTAAGAAGATGATAAGCACGATCGATGAGTTGAAACAACGTTTTGATGTTATTCTAATCGATGCTCCACCTGCGATTGCCGTAACGGATTCACAGATCATTGCTTCTCGTACAGATGGTGTTATCTTGGTCGTTAATTCAGATAGAACGAAGAGAGATGCAGTGCTCAAAGCGAAGCAAAATCTAGATAACGTACGAGCGAGAATTCTCGGAGTCGTCTTAAATAATGTGGATCGCAAAAATAAAGATGCCTACTATTACTATTATTATGGTGAAAGTCAATAAGATCACCTACGAGTGAGGGATTCCCGTGAAGTTTGGCAGCAAAAACATAATACTCGTTTTGCTCGATATGGTTCTGATTTGGATAAGCGTTTTGATTGCCTATTTGTTGAGGTTTGAATTGCATATTCCTAGTACGTATATGAGACAGTGGATGGAATATTCGGCTATATCCATGGTTATTGGATCCGCCTGTTTGATCTACTTCAAGATGTATAGACGCGTATGGGAATATGCAAGTATAGGCGAAGTCATTTCGATCGTCAAAGCAGTCGTAGCTACCTGTACGCTGTCTTATTTCGTTATGCTTTTGCTACACGAACCAAATGTTCCATTCGCTGTCTACGTCAGGGTGATGGAGAACATGATTCTTATTATAGGAGCAAGTCGTTTTGTCTGGCGAGTGGTTAGAGATAAATACTATAAGAAGAAATCTAACCAAAGGAAAGCGTTAATCATTGGGGCCGGTGACTGCGGGATCTTAATTGCCAAAGAATTGAAATTTAATTCGAATTCTCCTGTGTATCCTGTTGCCTTCGTTGATGATGACCCTTCTAAGTTTAAGCATTTGATCATGGGCGTCCCTGTACTTGGTGACCGTAATGCGATTATTCAAATCGTGGAATCCAATGAAATAGACGAAATAATTATTGCGATGCCTTCCGTTTCGAAATTAGAAGTATCTGAAATTATTACGATTTGTAAGCATACCAAAGCCAAAATGAAGATCATTCCAAAGATTAATGATTTAATCGAAGGCAAAGTCACCATAAATGCGATTCGTGATGTTCAGGTTGAAGATTTATTAGGACGCGACCCTATTAATATTGATCTGGATGGCATTGCTAATTATGTACAAGGTAAAGTTGTTCTGATTACCGGTGCCGGTGGCTCTATTGGTTCCGAATTGTGCAGGCAGATTGCACCTTTTCAACCCCATAAATTAATTCTGTTGGGGCACGGTGAGAACAGCATTTATTTAATCGAGAAAGAAATACATAGGCTTTTTCCGACATTAAAAATAGAGCCAGTTATCGCAGACGTTCAGGATTTGGAACGGATGAAAGAAGTGTTTCAAGCTTTTCAGCCAAAGGTCATTTTCCATGCAGCTGCTCATAAGCATGTTCCCCTCATGGAACGCAATCCAGCAGAAGCTATTAAGAATAACGTATTCGGGACCCGAAATGTTGCAGAATGTGCTCATCAATTTAAAGCTGAGCGATTCGTCCTCATTTCAACAGATAAAGCAGTCAATCCGACCAGTATTATGGGTGCAACCAAGCGTATTGCTGAACAAATCATTCAAAGCATGGATCTCATAAGCCTAACCAAATTCGTAGCTGTTCGCTTTGGTAATGTTCTCGGTAGTCGTGGCAGCGTGATCCCGCATTTTAAAGAACAGATCGCCTTAGGCGGACCTGTGACCGTTACGCATCCTGAGATGGTGCGTTACTTCATGACTATCCCAGAAGCTGTGCAGCTTGTTATCCAAGCAGGCGCTTTCGCGAAAGGCGGCGAGATCTTCGTTCTAGATATGGGCGAACCAGTCAAAATCGTAGATCTAGCCACTGACCTTATTCGTCTCTCCGGCTTCGAACCGGGAGTCGACATCGAGATCCAATTCTCTGGCATTCGCCCAGGGGAGAAGCTATATGAAGAACTGTTATTAAGCGAAGAAGGGCTTGGAAACACTTTGCATGATCGAATCTTTGTGGGAAGTCCTTTGAAGATAAGTCAGAGTGAACTAGCTCTGAAGATCATACTACTAGAGAATGTAATTGCTGATAAACATGGGACCGTTCATGAGGCTTTGAAGCATTTGGTGCCGAGTTTTAGTAATGTGGGTTAGAGGGATATTGGGAGTAAGTTCTATACTACAGATTTATTCATAGAGGAGTAGTTCTTTTATGTATTTGAAAATTAAGAGACTAATTGATGTGCTTTTATCACTAATTGGAATATTAATTCTATTGCCGGTTTTCTTATTATTAATTATAGCAATAAAGTTAGATTCCAGGGGTCCCGTACTATTTAAGCAAAAGCGAGTAGGAATAAATAAGAGTTACTTTTATATCTTGAAGTTCCGAACAATGAGAATAGATACTCCTAAGGATACTCCTACACATCTTCTAAAGCGGCCGGAACAATACATTACTAGAATGGGGAAGTTTCTAAGAAAGACTTCGCTGGATGAGATTCCTCAGATTTGGAATATACTCCTAGGGCATATGAGTATTATTGGACCTAGACCAGCTTTATGGAATCAGTATGATTTAATCAATGAAAGAGATAAGTTTGGTGCTAATAATATTTTGCCAGGGCTTACTGGTTGGGCGCAGATTAATGGTAGGGACGCGCTTTCAATTGAACATAAGGCTAAGTTAGATGGTGATTATGTGGAGAGAATGAATTTATTGCTGGATGTAAAATGTTTTATTTGGACTATTTTCAGTGTAGTAAAGAGTGAGGGAATTATTGAGGGTGTGAGTATTGGACACGGAAAGAAGGAAGTAAATACGGAGAGAAAATTCATATGAAAAAAATACTTGTTACCGGAGTAAGTGGTTACATAGGTAAAAGCCTAGAGAGTTGGTTGGGTAATTATTCCAATGATTACTTAATAGATTTTATTAGTATAAGAAACGATGAATGGCGGGAAAAGGATTTTTCATTATATGATGTTATATTTCATGTAGCAGGTATCGCGCATATTAAAGAATCACAAGTGAATGCGAATATTTATTATAAAGTCAATCGCGATTTGACTTATGAAGTTGCTTTTAAAGCAAAAAAGGATAAAGTCAAACAGTTTATTTTTATGAGTTCTATGAGCGTATATGGAATTGAAAATGGAGTTATTGGCAAATATTCGCCTCTAACTCCAACAAGCAACTACGGGAAGTCGAAATTAGAAGCTGAGCAATTAATTTCTAAACTGGGTAGTGATAAATTTATTATTACAACAATTCGACCTCCAATGATATATGGGAAAGGTTGCAAAGGGAACTATTCAAGGTTAGTAAAATTCGCGATTAAATCTCCATTATTTCCTAACATCGGGAATAAACGAAGTATGATTTATATTGATCATCTGTGTGAATTTGTTAAGTTAGTTATAGATGATTGTAGCGAGGGATTATTCTTTCCACAGAATGAAGAATACGTAAATACTTCGGAAATGGTTAAATTAATTGCTGAGTCGCATGGAAGAAATATTAAAATGACTAGAGCACTTAATTTCATAATAAAGCTTTTAAAGATAAATATAATAAAAAAAATGTTTGGTAATTTAGTCTACGAGAAGGATTTAAGTGATTATCGTGAAAAATATTGTCGATTTAATTTTAATGATACTATTATTCAATCAAAAAAAGAGGAATAAGTAATGAGGAAAGTACTATTTGTTGCCACTGTATTAAAAAAACACATTATGGTTTTTCATCTTCCTTATTTAGAATGGCTTAAAAAAGTCGGTTATGAAGTTCATGTTTGTGCAAAAAATGATTATGAGATACAAGAAGATATAATAGTACCATTTTGTGATAAGTTTATTGATTTACCATTTCATCGTTCTCCAACTGGCTTAAGTAATTTGAAGGTATATAAAGAATTAAAGGAAATAATTGATTTTGAGGAGTATGATATAATTCATTGCCATACCCCTATGGGAGGTGTAATTACAAGACTTGCAGCATTAAGTGCACGGAAGAAAGGAACGAAAGTAATATATACAGCACATGGTTTTCATTTCTTTAAAGGATCTCCATTAAAAAGTTGGGTGTTTTATTTCATTATAGAAAAATGGCTGTCAAAGTATACAGACATACTAATAACCATTAATAATGAAGATTACATACTAGCTAAAAAATACTTTAAAGCAAAAAAAATAAATTATATTCCAGGTGTTGGAATTGATATTGAAAGAATTAAGAATGTTTCAGTTTTAAAAATAGAAAAACGTAATGAAATTGGAGTTCCACTAGATTCATTTGTGATGTTATCAGTTGGTGAGTTGAATAAAAATAAAAATCATGAAATTGTAATCAAAGCATTAGCAAAATTAAAAAACAATAATATATATTATGTAATTTGTGGTCAAGGCTATTTAGAAGATTATTTGTACGATTTGGCAAAGAAACTGCAAGTGGCAGATCAAATTAAATTACTTGGTTTTAGAAGCGATATTATTGAAATTTGCAAAATTGCTGATTTATTTGTCTTTCCTTCAAAAAGAGAAGGATTATCAGTTGCTCTAATGGAAGCAATGGCGACAGGGCTACCAATAATATGCTCTGATATACGTGGAAATAAGGACCTTGTTCATAATGGCAATGGCGGTTATTTGATTAAAGCTGACGATATTAATTCTTTTACTAAAGTCATAAATGAATTAATTAGTAACAGAACAATGAGAGAGAAGATGAGCAGAAATAATCTTGAATTAATAAGAAAGTTTAGTATAGAAAATGTATTGGATATTATGGCAGACAGTTATGAGAGCGCTAAAAGCAATAAATGAAATTTCATTTAAATATATTAAGATTTTTATTAGGAGCATGGTATGAACTTATTGTTTGTTCATGGGTTTGAAAGGTTAAAAGAAGATATGAATGGGGAATATTATACAAGTGGTAGCTACAATAAAGAGGTTTGGGATAGATACTTATCACTAATTAACGAAATGACTGTTATGTTTAGGAAAGATAATATTATTTATGACCCTAGTTACGCCAAAGAGAAATTTCAATTCTTTGATAGGAATAAAATAAATTTTATAGAAGTTCCAGATCCAACTACTAATTTTTCTTCGCTTTTAAGCCTGAAACTAAGGAAGAATACAAATGAAATAATAGAAAGAGCTATAATAGAAACTGATATCTTAATAGTAAGGTTGCCTAGTACTACTGGAAATACAGCTATTAAATATGCATTGAAACATAAAAAACCATATTTAATTGAAGTAGTTGGATGTCCATGGGATGCCTATTGGAACCATAGTATAAAAGGTAAAATAGTTGCTCCATATATATGGTTTAAAACAAAAAACGTTGTTAAAAGCGCTCCTTTTGTTTTCTATGTTACAAATGAATTTTTACAAAAGAGGTATCCTTCTAAAGGGAAGACAATAGGATGTTCTGATGTTGCTATACCTCCTTTCGATAATAGTGTATTAGAAAAACGTTTGAATAAAATCCGAAATATGCGAAATGGGATGCCAATTATACTTGGTACAACAGCAGTTGTTAACATGAGGTATAAGGGGCACGAATTTGTAATTGAAGCAATTTCTAATTTAAATAATAATGGATACAATTTTGAATATCACTTAGCTGGTGCTGGAGATAATTCGTTCCTTAAAACTATTGCTGAGAAATATGGAGTTTCAGATAAAGTGATATTTATAGGATCTTTAACGCATCAAAAAGTATTTGAATATCTAGATAATATTGACATTTATGTTCAACCAAGTAAGACAGAAGGATTACCTCGTGCGTTGGTAGAAGCAATGAGTAGAGGTTGTCCAAGTATTGGATCTAATGTTGGTGGAATACCAGAGTTGCTAAATAAAAAGTTTATTTTCCAAAAAGGGTCTGTAGTGGAAATCTATAATACACTCAATACAATAATTGAGAAGTTAACATTATTAGATGAGGCAAAACGTAGCTTTGAAAAAGCAAAAGAATTTGATAAAAAGTTATTAGATAATAAAAGAATAACATTTTATAAAGAGTTACTGAAATGTGGGGAAACTAATGATTAGGGTTTTGCATTGTGTTCATGGAATGAATCGTGGAGGGTTAGAAACCTTCATAATGAATGTATATCGTAGTATTGATAGAGCACAAATTCAATTTGATTTTTTAGTACATACAGATAAAAAATGTGATTTTGATGACGAAATTATTGCTCTTGGTGGAAAAATATTTGATATACCATCTCGACATAGTAGTATTTTAAAAAATCAAAAATCCTTAGATGATTTTTTTGCGAGACATAAAGAGTATAAAGTAATACATATGCATTCAAGTTCACTTAGTTATGTTGAACCATTAATAGCTGCCAAAAGGCATAATTTACCTGTACGCATCGTTCATGGCCATAGCACTCAAGAGGGGGGCAGTCTGCTTCATAAATATGTTCACAAATGGAATCAGTTATTTATTAAATTGAATGCTACCCATCATTTTGCATGTTCAGATCTTGCTGGAGAATGGATGTTTGGAAAAGAAATCCGAAAATCTAACTCCTACAGAATAATCAATAATGGAATTCAAATAAAAAAATTTACATTTAATATAGAAAAAAGACAAATGGTCAGGGGAAACTTAGGAGTTAATGAAAAGTTTATAGTAGGACATGTGGGTCGACTCACTCATCCCAAAAATCATGAATTCCTTATTGAAATATTTAATGCTTTCTCTAAAAAGGAGCCCAATTCGTTGTTGATTTTGGTTGGGGAAGGGGAATTACGCGGACAAATCGAGCAGAAGATAAGGAATTTAAATTTAGAAAATAAAGTAATATTAACTGGAATGCGTGATGATATCGCAGATCTTCTTCAAGCTATGGATGTTTTAATATTTCCTTCCCACTTTGAAGGGTTACCAGTTACTTTAGTGGAAGCACAAACAGCTGGTCTTGCCTGCATTGTTTCTGACAACATTACAAAGCAAGTTAAAATTACAGATAATATTGAATATGTTAAATTAACTTCCCCGGTATCTACTTGGGTTGATAAGATTCTAGCATTGAAAGAAAATTATGTTAGGAGAAGCCAAAACGAGAATATTGTAAGTGCAGGATTTGATATAGATATTGTTGTAAATCGTTTAACTGAAATTTACTTGAAATGCTAATTGTTACAAATGAAGAATTCATCTATATAAATTAGGAAAGTATTTTCAAATAACAATATTTCTTGTAATGAACATTACATAGAGGAATGAATGTATTGAAAAATCTTTATTAGAAATTTGTTTAGGCAATCAATCTATTTATAGAGGCAACGGTCTCAAAAGAGGAAATAGATAATTTCACACAAGACACTCAAATTATTAATAATTCAATAAAGATCAAGGATATGTCATACCATTAAGTTACAAGATTTTAGAAGGAATCAATTCTTTATCAATAAACTAAATCATTTCTCACTGCGTAATAAATTATAAAGAAATCTAAAATGTCTGTATAGTTCACAGATTAATAAATTCGTAAGATTTTATACAGAAGCTTGGCAGAATGGTGGAATATTATGCTTGAATTTGTAAACTTTTTAACGTTTGTATGGTTGAGTTTATGTTTATTGTTCGTTGTTAATAGATTGTCAAAAGGATACAAAGATGTAATCTTATTTGTATACATGGTATATTACATGTTTTTTGCCATGCCTCTACTTATGGATTTCATAATTGGAAAACCGAATTATTATATTTATCCTGGTTTTAGAGATGCCACCAGAGATACCATAACTGAATATATATATTCAATATATATAAGTGTTATCCCCATTATATGGCTAACGACTAGTAAACTAAATAAGAAACAAAATAAACTTGAGTCATCGAGTGTGAATATTTTCATTAAAAGGATTTATCCCATATTTTATTTTCTGCTATTTATTCCTATAATAGCTGTACTTTTTTCACCAGACCCTACGCTTTATTTAAAGTATGGTGCTGCAGCCAACGGGTTGTTTATGAATGAAAGTGAAAGTTATCATTTTATAGTAAATTTATCGGTTAACGTTAGCGTAATTTCCATTATTTGTTTGCTAATATTTAGAGAAAATAAAATTCTTAGAAATATTATTTTTTTAAGTCCTATAATGTTCCTTTGTATGTGGGTTAATGGAAAAAGAGCAATTGTTGCTGTCCTTTTAGTAATAATTGGATATATTCTGTGGAAAAAGGGGTATATTAGAGGGAAAAAATTTTATATTTCTCTTATTTTGGCAATTACTTTTTTTGCATTATTCACTAGTATTTATCAATTTAATCTCCGATATGGAAGCTTAGGAATTAATAATTTCTCTGACATATATGAAAATATTAGAATTGATTTTGGTAGAGACGCTGTTACTAAATTTGCAATTAATAGAACACTAAACCCCGAAAAAGGGACAATTTTAGAGTATACTGGTCAAAGTTTTCTATTTGATTTTAGTATGTATATACCAAGAGAGTTATGGACTAATAAACCTTGGCCTTATGCAGTTTATGTGACTTCAGCTATTTTTGATTACCCTCCTGAATATATAGGTTGGGGAATGACAACAAGCATTATCGAAGAAGCAATTTCTAATTTTGGATGGTTTGGAATGTTAATCGGGCCGTTATTGATTTCTATAATTTGTCGCTTAGGGGAGGGCAAAAATCATGAATTAATATATCTATTGACCGTATTGATTGCCTCTTTATTTCTAGTTTTACAAATAGCAGCATTTGCTAATATGTTTTTTTTATGGATTATTTTACTGCTTATAATAAAACGAAGAAAATCGTTTTAATTAGGTTTATTAATATCGTAGTGACAGGTCCAAAAAAATATGTGAATGTAAATTTTGTGAATATAAAGTTAAAATTCAACCATTTGGTTTTAGAGCTTTAGATCGAATAATTTTTTGTTCATATAAACGAGGTGTTTTTATGTTGACAAAAGTTTCTATTGTTGTAGCTATTTATAATGTTGAAAAGTATATTCATAAGTGTGTGAGTTCAATATTAAATCAAACTTATAAAGATATTGAAATTATTTTAGTAGATGACGGATCACCAGATAATTGTCCCTTTATTTGTGATGATTATGCGAAAATGGATTATAGAGTAAGCGTAATTCATAAAGAAAATGGTGGATTATCAGATGCTAGAAATGCCGGGATGGATAAAGCTACAGGAAAATTTATTATATTTATTGATGGTGATGATTATGTAGAATTAAATATGGTTGAAAAAGCAACAGAGTTAGCACATTCGAGTAAAAGTAATGTAGTGATATGGGGATTTATTGCCGATTATGTAGATGTAAATGAAAACTTAATAAAATCAGTTATTCATAAACATGAACCAGGTATTTTTATAAGAAGTGACTATAAAAATATAGTGTTTGGAAAAGATCTAATCGGTAATTTAGGTTATGCATGGAATAAAATGTATGAGGTGTGTTTCTTAAGAGAAAATAATTTCAAATTTACTAAGGGTCTTTCCCTAGTTGAAGATATTGTTTTTAATTCTCCAGTGCTTGCTGGGAGTGAGAAAATTGCGTTTGTAGATGTACCACTGATCCATTATGTGCAACGTCCCAGAGTGACTTTGGGTAATAAATTTTATGTTGATTATTTTGAAATAAAACAGAAAGGTATAGTTGCTGTTGAAAATTTATTAAAGTCTTGGAATCAAGATAGTAATGAAATTTCGAAAATAATAGCTGCTTTGGTGATGGGTTCTTTAAGAACAACAATTAGTCAATTAAGTAGGGCAAATACTCTTTCGCGAAATAATAAAAAAGAATATTTAGATAAGATATTATGTAATCCAACAATAATAAACAAATTAGAAAATGTTGAACTTTCATCTATAATAGATAAATTTATTTATAAACTAATCAAACTTAAACAAAGCTATGCATTGCTTCTATTTTATAAATTACTCCAGAAATAAAGGGGATGACTAATATTAACGCTTATCAAAATAAATCACTAATTAGAAAAAAGTTATATTTAAAGTATCTATTAAGCAATAGCAATAAAGGAAATAAATATTCTAATATTGTTAAAGAAAAGAAGAAAATTATTGTAACGCTTGCAGCTAACTATGGGAACTTAGGAGACGTTGCAATAACCTATGCACAGACAAAATTTTTAAAAAACGAATTTCCCGACTACGAAATAATTGATTTCCCGATAAGTAGCACATTTTCAGATATGAAGGCGCTAAAAAAAGTTTGCACTCCAAATGACATTATTACAATTGTAGGCGGAGGAAATACAGGAGATATGTACGATGATATTGAATACTGTCGCCAATTTATCATTGAACAATTTCCAGAAAACAAGATTATTTCTTTCCCCCAAACTATAGACTTTTCTGAGACTGTTTATGGTAACAAGGCACTTCAAAGAGCGAAACGTGTATATAGTAAACATAAAGATTTAGTAATAACAGCTAGAGAAAAAAAGTCATATGCAATATATCAGAAATACTTTTCAAATATTATGTTTTTACCAGATATAGTTCTTTACTTAAATGAACAAGAACCAACGTATCGACGAGAAGGCATTACAATGTGTATTCGCAATGATAGGGAAAAAAAGTTAGATAAGTCAAATGAACTTCTTTTAGAAACTATTCTAAAAGAATGTTATGAAGTGAATTATTATGATACTCATATAAATAAAAATAACTTGTCCATTCAAGAAAGAGAGTTTGAATTACATCAAATTTGGACTGTCTTTAAAAAATCCAAAATAGTAGTTACAGATAGGCTCCATGGCATGATATTTTGTGCTATCACCAAAACCCCGTGTATAGCATTAGATAATTCTAATCATAAAATATCTGGGGTATATAATGCATGGCTTAAGGATTCGACATATATTAAAATGATTGAACATTTTGATCTGGATGAAATTCAGAAAGAGATTGAACTATTGTGGAATCTTGACACAAATGCTATTGCTGAAGTCAATTTAAGTAAAAAGTTCAAATCACTTAGTAAGCTATAGGAGATTTTTGAAAAACAGGATTGCTTGTTAAGAGTTTACGTGATTAACTTTACAGACCTTTTTGAAGTTTTAATATTGAAGGAGATCATCAATGCAAGGTAAATTAGTATATAACTTAATAGCATCTTTAACAACTTTTACACTTTCTGTTTTGATCTCTTTATGGATGACACCTTATATTATTAGTACTATCGGAGCAGAAGCATATGGTTTTATCCCATTGACGCAAAATTTTATTAGTATACTATCTGTTCTAACTGTTTCTTTAAGTTCTGTAATTGCTCGTTTTTTTACTGTTGCTATATTACAAGATGACTATTCTAATGCTCAAAAGTTCTTTAATACTTATCTATTTTCATCAATAATATTTTCTGGATTTTTAATAATAATATTTATTGTTTTATCATTGTTGATTGATAGTTTTATCAACATTCCTACAGATTTAATATTAGATGTTAGAATATCAATTTTTATTAGTGGTTTTTTATTAGTAATGACATATGTAGGGGCCGTCTTCGATGCAGCCCCATTCAGCACTAACAAATTATATATAACAAAAGGAATAGAAGCATTAAATGCTATTGTGAAAACTATTTGTATTTATTCACTCTTAACTATTCTTACTCCAAAAGTTTGGTATGTAAATTTTGGGACGATTATTGCAGGGGGATTATCTTTTATATTAGGTATATTTTTTTTTAGAAAGCTATTGCCTCAAATAAAATTTAATTATCAAGATTTTCAGTTAAGTAAATTAAAAGAGTTGCTTGGTGCAGGAATATGGAATTCTATAGGCCAAATTGGGGTGCTTCTATTTCTTGCAATCGATATCCTAGTAGCGAATATAACATTAGGGGCTGAAAAAGCAGGTATTTATGCAGCAATTTTACAATTTCCTCTACTTTTAAGAACACTTGCTGGAATTACAGCTGGTGTTTTTGCACCTGTTATTATTACACTTTTCGCAAAGGAAAATATTAATGGCTTGATACAGTATTCAAATAAAGCAGTAAGACTAAACGGGTTACTAATAGCATTACCTGCAGCTTTAATATGTGGAATGAGTAGTGCACTTTTAAGAGTATGGTTAGGGGAAGAATTTGAAATATATAAATGGGTATTAATTCTAAACTCAGCATACTTGGTATTTGTATTAAGTATAATGCCACTTAACCATATCTTTACTGCAGTTAATAGATTAAGATTACCTGCTTTAGTTACTATACTATTGGGTATTATTAACTTAGTACTTGCATACTTATTATCTGGGCCACTAGGTTTAGGTCTTTATGGAATAGTTATTGCTGGTGCAAGTTCTTTAATTCTAAAAAATCTTATATTTATACCGTTATACAGTTCTTATATAACTGGCCAAGCCTTTCATATGTATTACAAAGGTATATTTCAACCAATAACTAGCTTTGTATTTGCTATTTTATTTAGTTTTGTTATTCAACTTTTTCATAATATTGAAAATTGGCTAGATCTCATATTGGTTGGATTAGTTATTTCAACATGTTACTGTTTATTTTCTTATTTTTTTCTTTTAAATATAGATGAGAAAAAAGTAATGAAGAATTTAATTATAAAAATAATTAGAAAAATAATTAGAAAATAATCAGAAAAATATGTTGAGTTTACAATAATATTTTTCTTTCTAGGAATTTATTATAGTTGTTCTAATTTAAATCATCCATAATTTCTCTATTAATTAGCACTTTAGAATAAGCATTTTATGACCTCCCTAAATATGAAAGCTTGATGCACCACATCTTATAAATGGACCAAGATAAATATGGAGGATCTAGCAATATTAGAAGTAGAAGTGCTCCGAAATAAAATTAATTAGAAAGAGGAATTAATAGATGGCAATATTAGTTACTGGAGGGACTGGTTATATTGGTAGCCATACCTGTGTGGAGTTATTAAACGAATACAATGAAATAATAGTAGTAGACAATTTGTCAAACAGTAAGTTGGTATCTTTATATCGAATACAAGAACTCACAGGTAAAATAATAAAGTTTTATAATGTAGATATATTGGATAAAGATAGTCTAGAAACTATTTTTTTAGATAATAAGATAGAGGCTGTTATTCATTTTGCTGGCTATAAAGCAGTCAGTGAATCTGTGCAGATTCCACTTAATTATTATCAAAATAACATTACTGGAACACTTACTCTTTGTCAGGTGATGCAAAAATTCAATGTAAAGAGATTGGTGTTTAGTTCTTCGGCTACTGTATACTCACAGAATTTATCAGAGGCTATATCAGAAGAGTATTCCTTGGGAGCATCGAATCCTTACGGACGCACAAAATTAATGATCGAGGATATCCTTAGAGACCTCTATACTTCTGACAATAGTTGGAGTATTTCGATTCTACGTTATTTCAACCCAGTAGGAGCTCATTCAAGCGGCAGAATTGGTGAAGATCCTAATGGAATTCCCAATAACTTAACACCTTACATCACCCAAGTAGCAGTAGGAAAACGGGCGAATCTACAAATTTTTGGTGATGACTATCCAACAATAGATGGAACTGGGGTAAGAGATTTTATTCACGTGGTTGACTTAGCATTAGGACACTTAAAAGCGTTAGAAAAAGTGATGTCAACAACTGGAGTTGATGCCTATAACTTAGGCACAGGTAAAGGATATAGTGTGTTGGAGATGGTACGTGTATTTGAAGAAGTGACGGGAAGAAAGATACCGTATGTTATTACGAAGCGAAGACCAGGGGATCTAGCAGAATGTTACTCAGACCCATCAAAGGCAAAGAAAGAGTTAGGATGGGAAGCAAAAAAAAGTATAGAAGAAATGTGCGCCGACGCGTGGCGATGGCAGTTATATAATCCAAATGGCTATAGTGAGATGGATAGTTCTGAAGTAGATAACCTTAAGTTTACTACAACCTAGTTCTTCCGCCCCTCCCTCGATCCCGAAAACACGACTTATATACCATTGCCGCAAATTGTGGATTTGCTACAATAGTATATAGTCAATCACATAAATCGGACGATAATGGCAAAGCTGATGAAAATCAGTGACGCAAAGCTATAGGGACTAAGGTGGTTATGCCAGTATGTCAGCCAGCTTCCGAATCATCGTGCCTCCCATTGATTTATGTGAAATCGAGGAGGAAATCATATGGATAAGTTTTGGCATTCTTTTTGGTTGAGATTTAATGAGGTAATTCTGGATAGCTGCATCTGTGATGTGGAACGTACGAAGATTTTCAATAAAATTAGTTATCATCGCACGAAACTGTATACATAAAGAAAAGCACCCCAGAAGGTGCTTTTTTCTTTTTCTTTTAAGGAACGATCCTATTCCGTTATGTGCTTGGCTGTATAGCAGCCGCGCGGCAAAGAAAACATATGTGAATGGAATAGCTTCCTTTGGATACTAGAAATAGGACTATCGACCCTGACTTTAGTCCCTCTTCAAATGTCGTATCCTCGGGTATAATGGCATTAATAGAAAATCTTACTTCAAGACTTTCATCTTGAATGAAGTCCAACAGCTTTAGCTATTCTTGACTGTTCGTGAATCGTCTGCGCTTAAAACCCCAATATTTGATCCAAATCGTGCCTTCATCATCTTTGAATATCTTGATCCCGATAAATCTTAGTGGGGTCCATACTTCAGTAAAGTAATAATTAGGCATGTGCATCGTCTCCCCGCGTATGGTGTATATTACTCTCTAATATATCTGTTACCATTTAAAAAGTATGTCGAATTTTGTCGTCACATTAAATAGACGATCTATTTTTGCATTTAAGGGCACCCGTTGGGTGCTTTTTTTGTTTTTTCCCGACAATATGTGACTTCTGGACGTATAAAGTTTATAATAAACATATCCATAATGTGACTTGGTTGGTGAAGATATGAAGAAAAAGAACTGGACGAAACGACTAGTATGGGTTGGAAGTAGTGCTGCTGTACTGCTGATTATTGGGTATTTTGGCATGAACGTCGCTATGTCTTATTTCCTGGATTCGATGATTCCCTCCATTCCATTGGAAATTAGTCAAGCTGCAGATGTTGATACTAGTTTGGTAGCTTCCAATAATAGCAACCGAAGTGAAGCTGATAGTAAGATAAACGCGACAGCTGCACCTGAGGAGTCCTCGGTTCCCGATGTGAAGAAGGTGGATGGAGCATCACCTACGCTTCAACCGAAAGGGACGACACTTCCGGTTGAAACTCCTGCTGAGAAGCAAGTTACAAGTTCATCGACGCAGAATGCTAACGAAACTAAGAAGGCTGAACAGATCCCTATAGCATCTCCAACAGCGACGAAGAATGGGACAGGCTATGAGGCTCAAATTACGACAGAGAAGGCGAAAGAGGTCCAGGATGCGATCACGCTCAAGGAGAAAGCTTCTGTGACTTCGGTTCTTTTAAAAAAACTGAGTGCGTCGGATCTCCAACTTTTTGCGAAGATGGCTGGTAATGGCTTATCCGTTGATGAAAAGAAGAAGGCCAAGGAAATCATTCTAAAGAAGCTATCGGAAGACGAGTATAACCAATTGATTGGAATCGCTGCGAAATATGGCTTAAGTCAAGGGAAGAAGTATCAAGAGACTCAGACGAAATCTACAAAGTAATGAAAACACAGCTTGCTAACGGCAGTAGGGGGTTGAGATGAGAAAGAAACTCATACTGACAGTCATCGGGCTAGGTATTCTAGGCGTTGGCGGTTATACGGCTTATACCTATGCGATGAATGTGATTGCAGATAAGATTGCCAACCAACTCGTTGTGGAAGGCGGGGTAAGCCAGGAATGGTTGGCGTCCGTGGATTTGTCAGCAATTGGAGAGACGGTTGAAATTCCTTCTTCTATTACACCAATTGCTACTGAGAAGCCGAAGGCTGCAACTGATGAGAAGTCCAATGGAAACGCTAAGTCTATCAGCTCGGATGAGCAAGTCTCTCCCCCTCAATCAGTGAAGGGGCAAGAAGGGCCAGCGAACGAAGAGAAGAAGCCTACTACAACGGTGAAGAAGGAAGCTGTTCAATTCGAAAGTAAGCAGGATGCTGTGAAGTTCGTGATGAGCCGGTTTTCTGCCTCAGAACTGAATAGGCTTAGGCAAATGGCCAGCGGTGGACTGACGCCTGAGAAGAAGGCGGAGTTAAAGAAAATCGCCTATACGAAGTTTACATCAGCCGAGATTTCGGCTGTACAGAAAGTGGTTTCCTCCCAATAATACATAGAAGAGGTGTTCAGGTAGTGAAAGCGAGTCAACGTATGAAAGTAATAACAGGTTTATCCCTTGCCGTGATGATAGGGATTTCTGCGCAAGCGTCAGCAGCACAAGCGCCAATGGATGTGGATGTGTATCAGGTTCCGATGCATTTTACGTTTGATGGGAAGGAATATGCGCCGCCAGAAGGTCAGCAGGGATTTATTTATGAAGGCACGACGTATGTTCCTATTCGATTCATCTCGTACTCCTTGGATAAAGCGGTCAACTGGGACCCGAATACGTACACAGTGACGATTGCGGAGCCTAAGGCGACAGATAAAATTAATATTAGTGAGTATAAAATGAATGCGCAGGTTTATTCGAAAAGCAATGAGAAGTTCGATAAATCGAAGCTGGCGCCTAGCAATTTGAAAGTATACAAAGAGAAAATTAATTATGTTTTCGATGGTGTTAATAAGAGCCCTTCTGATGAATTGCCTGGGTATATTGTTGACGGCAGTTTGTTTGTACCGATTCGTTTCTTCTCTGAATCTGTAGGCAAAACGATCAATTGGAATCCGGAAACTTACACGGTGTCCGCGGATACCAAGGAAGAGAAGAAACCCGAGGAGAAGTTGCCTGAAGTGAAACCTGAGACGAAGCCTGTAATACCTGGGGGTATCGGCGGCGGTGGGGGCGGAGCTCCTGTAACTAAACCGTCTGAAGCTTCGATTCAAGCGGATGCTGAAGCTCGATTGTCCCAACTTAAAGCAGATGCTAAAGCAGCGTTACAAGATCTATATAATCAATATAAGGCAAATCCAAGTCCGAGTTTAATTGCGCAAGGATTTGCGAAAGTCGATCAAATTGATAGTCAATTTGATCAAATTATTAATGACACGAAAGCTAAGCTAAGTGCGAACGGTTATGGTACTTCCATTACAAATACATACGAAGATCAATATGAGCAAATGAAGGAAGATGAAATGGCTAAGATCACTAAGTAACGCGCCCATTTTTGGGCTTTCGTTCACCGAGTAGGCTATCGCACACATACAGTATAGTAGAAAATCAAACTATACAGAGAATGTGAGTGATTCCGATATGACGAAGCGTGAAGATCAAGAATTTCGTCCGCCGCTCGGAGGGCATGGCGGCGGTATTGGAGGCGGTATAGGACATGGACCCGGTGGTATTGGACACGGTCCAGGCGGCATTGGAGGCCCTGGAGGACCAGGTCACTTCCCTGGAGGACCTGGCGGTCCAGGACACTTCCCAGGAGGGCCTGGCGGTCCAGGTCATTTCCCGGGAGGACCAGGGCACTTCCCAGGAGGACCCGGGCACTTTCCCCACCATGGCGGCGGCTTTAATAATGTGCTGCCTTGGGTAGTGGCCCCACTGCTATATGGTGCAGCGACACAACCGTACTACCAATACCCACCATATTATCCGTACCCATATCCATACCCGCCATACTATCAGCAATATCCATATCCTCCGTATCCCGTGATAAGGGATGATCAACAATCAGAATAGTATAAGAATCAGAGCTGCCTAACAAGTAGGAATCCCCTGCTTGCAAAGACAGCTTTTTACTTTATTTAGAATTATTATAAATAAGCTTGACTTTGTTTTTATTCTATTTATAATAATTATTATCTGATATCGATTATCAACAAAACAACTGAAACATATAAAGTCATAAGGAAGGAGTGCATCACCGATGTATGATGTCATTATTGTTGGAGCTGGTCCCGCGGGAGCTTCTGCAGCGATTTATACAGCAAGAGGGAACTTGAAAACCTTAGTTATCGATAAAGCACCGAATACAGGAGCGCTAGCGATTACGCATAAAATTGCGAATTACCCCGGCGTCATTGGCGAGCTGTCGGGTAAGGATCTGCTGGATACGATGCGCGACCAAGCCAAAGGCTTCGGAGCTGAGTTCATTCAGACGACGATTACGGATGTAGATGTGGAAGGCGAGACGAAATATGTGTTCACCGCGGACGGGATGTATGAAGGCAAGTCCATCATCATTGCAACTGGCTCTAAAGGACGTAATCGCATGCTGCCAGGTGAGGAGAATCTGATGGGGCGCGGGGTAAGCACATGTGCGACCTGTGATGGTGCTTTTTTTGAAGGGAAGACGGTCGCTGTGATCGGTGATTCCGAAGAGGCGCTGGAAGAAGCACAGGCGTTGAGTAAGTTCACTAAATCCATCCATTTCGTAGTTCCTCGACCTGAATTGCAAGGCGTTCACCACGTTCCAGAATTGAAAGGCACGAACATCCTCTACAAGACGAAGCCGCTCGAAGTTCTGGGCGATAAGCAAGTTCAAGGTCTCAGAATTCGTACAAGCTCTGGCGGCGAGGAAGTGCTGGATGTGGATGGTGTGTTTGTTTTCCTATCTGGCAGTAAGCCAGGTACAGACTTCTTGCAAGAGCAAGTCCCTCTCGATGAGGAAGGCTTTATGATTTTGGACAGCTCGATGCAGTCGCCGGTTGCGGGTGTATTTGGTGCAGGAGAAGTTAGACGCACACCGGTTAAGCAAGCTGTTGTAGCCGCTGCAGATGGTGCGATTGCCGCCATGGCGGTCGATAAATTTATTAATAAACGGGCTCAATTGATCCCGCAATACAAATAAACCAAACCTACTAGGAGATGAACAACCATGTCTAATGTAATCGTATATTCCAGTTCCAACTGCCCTTATTGCGTCCAATTGAAAAAATATTTAACAGAGCAGCAAGTCGGTTTTGAAGAAAGAAACATCGATCTGAATGATCAATTCGGACAAGAGCTGCACGATATGGGCTTAATGTCACTGCCTGTCACCGTGATCGGTGAGCACAAAATTCTAGGTCTCAACGTCACCAAACTCAAAAAAGCACTAGCCGAAATCGCTAGCTAAATCATAACCTCAAAGGAGATTACACCATGACACAACAACTAATCGTTCAATCCAATGCTACTTTTGCTAAAATAGGGCTGCCAGCACCTAGCTTCTCTCTGCTCTCTACGAAAAATATGGAAACGCTCGAGGAAAAAATCTCGCTCGAGGACTACCGCGGCAGATGGCTCGTGTTCTTCTTCTGGCCATTCGATTTCACCTTCGTGTGTCCGACGGAAATTACTGCTTTCAGCGACAATTACGAGCAGTTCCTGGACCTCGATTGTGACATCGTAGGTGCGTCAGTAGACAGTGTCTACACGCATCGTGCCTGGACACAAACACCGCGCGATCAAAGCGGCATCGGCCCTGTGAAGTTCCCACTGGTCAGTGACTTCTCCAAAGAAACTGCACGTGCCTATGGCGTCCTAGATGATGAGACAGGTGCTGCGCACCGCGGCTTGTTCATCATTGATCCGGATGGCGTGCTTCGCTATCAAGTCGTCACGGACATGAATGTAGGTCGTTCGGTTGACGAGACACTTCGTGTGCTTCAAGCACTGCAAGCTGGCGGTCTGTGCCCAGCGAACTGGAAGCCAGGCGATCGCACGTTATAAGCCAAGGAGCCCTAATCGACAGGATGTCGGTTGGGGCTTTTTCTTGAATTCGTATTCGTGCTCTCTTTTGAAGTATAATATGGAGATTACAGTTAGATAGTGAGGTCGAGTGCAGCATGGCGTCCATTGCGGACAAGGTATTTATGGGTTCATTAATTTTGATGATGGTAGCTGTTGTCGTTAGCGGGATTGGCTTTCAATTCGTGAATTGGAAATCGCAGGTGACCAATGAGCTAGATGGAGAAACGAAGACGAGCAGCAGTCGCAAGAAATCCGTTATGGATCGACAAGATAAAAGTCTGAAACGAATCGGGCGTTCTTACTTATTTTGGATTGCGCTTGCGGGAATGCTGGTCTCTATAGGGTTAAGTTATTTATCAAATCGTTAGTTGAAAAAGGCGTATAGCTGCTCATGTCATGATGAGTGCTGTACGCTTTTTTTGGTGGGCGGCGGTTAGCCGGAATCCCTCGCGATAAAACGAGAAGATAACACCACTTTCTCCACTTGTCTGCCCGGGTGTTGGAGTCGGTAAAGCAGCGTTTCTACAGCTCGAATGCCTAGTGCTTCCTTGCCGAGCTCGATTGTGCTTAAGGCCGGAGTCGCATAGGCGGCTGCTTCGATATTGTCTAGCCCGATGACTTTGACTCGATTAGGCACGTCGAGGCCGTGACGTTTCAAAATAGGCAACAAATCTAGCGCGAGGTGATCATTGGCACAAACAAAGCCATCGGGCATGGTGTCCTCGGTCAATGCAGCCACTTTGCGCTCTAATTGGTGGAGCATGTGTGGCCCAGAGTAGGCGATTTGCCATTTCTTCAAATGGTAGTGATCAGCGGGTCCGGCCATATCTTCCAGCGCCATACGGCAGCCCCACCATCGCTCTTTGAAGCTAACGGCGAATTGATCATCGCCTATGAAAATAACGCGCTTCGCGCCAGCGGAGAGCAAGCGTTGACAGGCCATTTTGCCAGCGTCCAAATTGTTATTAAGCACACTATCCACTTCGATGAGCGGTTCATTGTGGTCGATGAGGACGAGCGGAATCCCACTCTGCTTCAACGAAATGACGGACTGCGCAGGAAAAGTTCCTGCGAGCAGTTGCCCTATGCAATGCGACAGATCAATATATGAAGGTATCTGCAGCCCAAGCTGGTGATTCGGCGCGATGGGGACGATCAGATGTTCATAGCTGAGCTCTTTGCTGGCAGCGGCAATACCGGTGAGAACCTTACCCCAGAAGGGATTGTCCTGCAAATAGGTAGACTGAATCCAGACCAAGATAAAGGGAGTAATTCCAGTCCCCGAGTGCGTACTTTCACTAGTCGTGTGGTTCACAGCTTGATGATTTGGTGAGCGTTGTGCGTGAGTTTGCTGGAGCGTATAGCCCATGGCTTTCGCTGTCTCTTGAATACGAAGCCGATTCTCCTCGCTGACACCTGATTTACCTGATAAAGCCTGGGAAACGGTGTATTTGGACATGCCGAGTCGGTCGGCGATTTGCTGCATGGATACTTTTTTGCTCATATAGAGACATCCTTTTATGTTGAAAATACGTTATTGGTATGAGTATAACCTAACAAATCTATTGTTCCTGATTACGTAGAAATTGTCAATGTACACGTATATAAGCGGTTTATGCAAAAAAAAGATTGACCTCGACGAAGAAAGTGAGTAAATTATGTTCATAATTATAGGTTGTTAGCCTAACAAAAATAACAAAAAATGAATGAGATGTCTTAGGAACACACACCGACTTGGAGGATGAGAGCATGCTTACAACGATCATATTTTACGATCCCACATTTCCATATGAAGGTATTCGGCCCGATGACAAAGCTGTTGCACAGCTTGGAGAGATAGGAAGAGTGGTTAGCGCGGAAGGGCTAGAAGAAGCGCTGCAGCAAGGGGTAGATAACTTCATCCATCTCCATGGACGTTATTTTCCGAAGTCGGCTTGGCATGGGATCCTAACGCATGCACGTAAGGGCAAAGGCCTTGTACATCTAGGCAGCGCACCTTTTCGAGTACCGGCATACCTAGGCGCAGAGGGCTGGGAGCTAGAGATTGAGCAGACGACGTACCATCAGCAGCTTCAAATTCATGAAATTCTTTCTGTGGATGACGCACCAATTACTCGCTATACCGCAAATCCCGAGTTACCCTTGCTTGCTGGCAAGGAGGAGTTGTTCGCCATTCAACCGACGGTTGGATTCGCGCTGCATGTCACACGGACCGATGATCATCCAGGTCAAATTGGTTCAAGTGGTCCAATGGATGCTCACTTCACGCCACTTCTGAAAGGGATTTCAAAAGAGGGACGTGAGGTCGCGGCACCGATCGTGCTTCTTGAGAATACGAAAGGAGCTTACGCGGGGAGCCGTTGGATTTTCGCCAATGTGGTCACGGATGAAACCTTCTGGGGTAACGGAGGAGCAGCGCTAGTAAGTGAGTTGGCTGCGTATACGAAGCGAGGTGTAACTGAAATTTGGTTCAAGCCGAACTATGCTTGTTATGATCCGGGCGACCGAGCTGCTTTGACGGTTCAATTGCAGACGCTGGCGGATCGTACGGGCGCTTTTTCGGAAAATGTCTCATGGACATTCCACGTTCAGGTGATGAAAGAGGGGCATGGAACGCCAATCTGGACGACGGAATTCGCGATGAACGCGTCGCGCGAGCTCTCTTTTAAAAAGGTAAACATGCCCATTGATATCGAAGCGGGTTATTATACAGCGGTTTGTAAAGCAGTAGCGAATACGGGGGAGACGCGCATCTTCAACCAAGGCTTCTGGGGATATGATGCAGAATTGCTTCGCGAAGGGACGCCGATGTCCTGTGATCGCGACTACTTCTGGAAGGACGGACGTCCGCTCCCGATCGTTGGGATGACGTATATGACGAGCGATGTGGCGAGGAAATTTTTGTTCTTGCCGAACGTTTCCGTGTGGGATCGCGATATTGCGCAAATGGTCAAAGCGGGCATAAACCTGCTGCGTACTGGCGTGTGGTCGGCGTGGCGCCAAATCATGTTCGTGGACGGGCATCCTTATGAGGAAGTGCTGCGCAGCATTGATGCTTTTATTTTGACTTGTAAAAGACATGGGATCGAAGTCGCGTTCAATTTCTTCTCTTTTACACCAGAGCTGTGGGAGGGCGTGAATCCGTACTTGGATCCGCGCAGCGTGGAGGCGCAGAAGCGTTTTATTTCTTCGGTGGTGTCCAGACATAAGGAAACGACGAATGTGCATTGGGATCTGATCAATGAGCCTTCGATGTTTAATCCGAGTAAGCCTTTCCGTGGGCCGCAGTCGGCGCATGATGCTTTCGAGCGTGAGGCGTACATAGCTTGGCTGGAGGAGCGTCATGGGGATATTCGCAAGCTGCAAGAGCGTTGGAATATGTCTCCGGCGGAGCTGCCGAGTTTTGCTAGTGTCCGTCTGCTCGATCCATCCCAGGTGAACATGGGTACCACGGAAACGGTGGAGAAAAAAGGCTCACCATGGCTGGACTACACGCTTTTCACCATGGACATGCACAATCGGTGGGCGAAGGAATTGATCGCGACGATTCGCAGCATCAATCCAGCGCAGCTGGCTACAGTAGGCCAAGATGAAGGATTAGGGGCACAGCGGCCATCGCCATTCTTTTACGCAGAAGCTGTGGATTATACAACGGTGCATACGTGGTGGTTGATGGATCAGTTGGTGTGGGATGGAATTTTCTCTAAGGCGCCAACGAAGCCGAGTTTGATTCAAGAAACGGGCATTATGTATGTCGAGACTGCGGATGGGCGAGCGAAGCGGTCGGAGTATGAGTTGCGTAATATTTTGGAGCGAAAATATGCCTATGCCTTCTCGACAGGTGGAGCGGGTGCTGTTCAGTGGATTTGGAATATCAACTTCTATATGAACAACATCAATGAGTCGCATATTGGTGCGCTTCGTGCAGACGGTACGGAGAAGCCGGAAGCGGATGTTTCCTATGATTTCGGAGCATTCATGGGCGAGATTCGTGATCTCTTCGTGGGACGTAAATTAGAGGATGTTGTTGCTGTGTTCCCGTATTCGAATGATTTTTCCACGCGTAAAGTAGCCGGTGACGCAACAGCTAAGCTGACTCGTACGCTAGCTTATGGGATGAACGTACCTTTCCGTGGGGTGAGCGAGTATCATCTGGAGGTTTTGTCGTCGGATCAGCCGAAGCTGATTATCGTGCCAAGCGCACATAATTTCAGTGACGCCGCGTTGGAGAAGTTGACGACGCATGTTCGCGAAAATGGAGGAACGCTATTGTTTACGGGGCCGCTTGGTTTGAATGAGTACTGGGCACCTGTTGCACGTTTGACCGATATCGTGGGTGAAACGGTACTCAGTAACATTGTCCGTGAAGAGGCGATGGTGTTGGAGGGCGAGATGGTTCCTGTGTCCTTCGGTGGAGCACGGATTGCTCAGTTGAATAAAGAGGTCACACTCTCCGATGACGGAGGCTGGAACTCGCAGCATGGTGTTGTTCGCAGCTACGAGCTAGGCAAAGGCCAGCTGATCTGGTGTCCACTCCCAGTGGAGCTGGGTGAGCGCAGCGATGTGTTAGAGAAGCTGTACGCTTATGCGATGAAGTCAGCCGGTGTTGAGGCGGAGCTGACGTGGGTGAAGGGCGGACAGCTGCCGGGCGTTTATGGGCGGAAGCTGAGCTTCGATGCCGGCGCGTTGTTTATCTTCGTCTCGGAGTTCGGCGTCGACACGCAGGTTGAAGTGACCGATCCGGCAACGGGCCGGAGCTACGCGTTCGAGCTGGAAGCCGAGCGGACAGTGATGTTCGCCGCGAATTCTGCGGGCGAGTTGTTGGCTGTGTATCGACCTGAGCAGGTGCAGGTCGAGGTGAAGTAGCGAGGATGAAGCCCTCAAATGAGAAGAAGTTCTCATTTGGGGGTTTTTGGTCCATAAGTCCCAAATAAGCAGGCTAAATCGGACTAAAGCCACAACAGCCTCACACACTCCAGCCACTCTCCTCCAAAAAGCTACATCAGTCCACACACTCCAACCGTTCTTCCGAAAAAAAAGCCCATCAGGATCACAAATCCCTGAGGGCTTCTTTGCGGTCTTACCGATGTTCATCCACACGCTTGCTGTTAAGCAATCGCATCAATACAGCTGCTGCAAACGAGCTTGCCTTTGAAATAAGTCATGTCTTCGAAATTCCCACAAAACACACAAGCAGGCATATACTTCTTAAGCGTGATGCGCTCAGGATCCACATAGACTTCGATGGCGTCACCGATCTCGATATGGAGTGTCCGACGCAGCTCAATAGGTAAAACAATCCGTCCCAGCTCGTCTACTTTTCTTACAATTCCCGTCGATTTCATACAATTACCTCCTATTTTCCTAAACCAAGGAACTACTTCACCTAGTTACAAAGACTCATATTTTATATATACATCTATTCCACATATGCACTCAAATTCCTTTTATTTACTGGTCGAGATTTTAATAAATTGGCCTCTTTTTTCACAGCCAAACGAAACCGAAAAAAATGTAAACTTAGTTCAATAGAAACGTCAACTTTCCCCAAGACAATCTTGGTATAGTTAGGAAAATAAGAAAAATTCAGAATCGCATTCTCAAGCGAAGGTGGAGGTTTTTCATTGATTTGGAATCGATTAGGCGTATTGACGGATGAGGTATCTCCCGATTTCGAAAAAGCGGTGAAGTGGGCTGCCGAACAGGGCTTACAGCATGTTGAAGTAAGAGTTGTGAATGGCACCAATGTTTCGGAACTGGCTGATGCGCAGCTCGTCGACATCCGCAAAGTAGTGGAAGATCACGGATTATACGTTTCGGCCATTGCATCTCCTGTGTTCAAATGCGCACTAGATCCAAAGCGATTGGTTGAATCGGGGGACACTTTCGGGCAGAAGGAACAGAGTGTTGAGGAACATTTTCATAAACTGGATAGGGTGATTGAGATCGCTAAGCTGCTCGGGACATCACGGATCCGGATTTTCTCGTTTTGGCGAGAGCTTGACCCGCAGCAGCATCGTGAGGAGATTATTCATCATCTAAAAAGGGCAGGAGAAATCGCCGCGAGGGAAAGCGTGATTTTGCTGCTAGAGAATGAGCCATCTTGTAATGGAGGCTTTGCTGAGGAAGTGGCCTCGCTTGTTTCTGGCATTGATTCTCCAGCTGTGCGGGGCCTATGGGATCCTGGCAATGAGGCGTATGGGGCTAGAGAGGCATTCCCGAGAGGTTACCAATTCATGAAAAATACTTTGGCACATGTCCATCTGAAGGATGCTTATGTTCGTCCGGATGGAACTGCGAAATGTGTTCCGCTCGGTTCTGGCAATGTGGCAGTCATAGCTCAGATAAAGGCGCTTGAGGCAGATGGATACACTGGTTTATATACGATTGAAACGCATTTTGTACCGGATGGCGGCAGTCAGTTAACAGGCACGCGAATGACACTGGATGCGCTTCGGACTTTGCTAGAGGAGGTGTAGGATTGGCTAACTGGAGGTTCGGCATCATAGGCTGCGGTTCGGTGGCTGATTTTCATATCGAGGCTATCCGTCAAATCGAAGAGGCAAGCCTGGTTGCGGTATCCAGCCGTACGGAGTCGAAAGCGCAAGCGATCGCTGATCGAGAGGGCTGCTTCTGGACGACGGACTATCGCGAGCTCCTTGCTAGGTCCGATGTAGATATCGTCTGTGTCACGACCCCAAGCGGCAGCCACGCGACGATCGGATTGGAAGTCGTGAACGCGGGCAAGCATTTGATCATCGAGAAACCAATCAGCATGAATGTGAAAGACGCGGAGCGACTTGTGCAAGCGGCACGAGCGAATAATGTGACACTCTCTGTCATCTCACAGCGACGGTTCGAGGCGCAGAATCAAGCTATTAAAAGGGTGTTAGACGAAGGGGCGCTCGGAAAGCTCCTGCTTGTCGAGGTATCGCTGCCCTTCCACCGATCCCAGTCTTATTACGATAGCGCAGAATGGCGCGGAACGATCGCCGAGGATGGCGGGGCTTTGATGAACCAAGGGATTCATTGTTTGGATCTACTATTGTGGTTCGCAGGTGAGGTTCACACTGTTTTCGGCAAAGTCGCTACGCAGACACACGAGATGGAAGCGGAAGATCTAGGACTGGCCATTTTGCAATTTAAAAATGGAGCTTTCGGGACGATTATGGCATCGACCAGCATAAGTCCGGGTTTTGCCGCAACCATCCATTTGTATGGGGAAAAAGGGACGATTAAGCTGGAAGGCTCGACAATTGTCCATTGGACAGTGCCGGGTCGAAGCGAGCCGACCTGGATGCAGGCCGGCGCCTACGGCGGTATTACCGATCCGCGCAGCATTGTGTCGGATTTCCATCAAAGCCAGCTGTTGGATGTCATGGCTTCTATCGAAGCCGGCGATGAGCCGCTGGTTACGGGGGAATCTGGGCTGCGGGCGGTGCAGCTAGTTGAACAGATTTATAAGAGCGCGGCGGAAGGTCGACAATTGACTATATGATAATGGAGGAACGAATCTATGCGTGAGCCACAATTACAGGTGCAGCCAATCTGGCATGCACGAATCGATGCGTTACAGGTTAACGTTTATGAGAACCGGATAGCGTTGGGGCAAGCTGCTGGGCTAGATGCAGCCAACAAAATCAAGTCGCTGCTTGCCGAGAAAGCGGCTATCCGTATTATTTTCGCGGCAGCGCCCTCGCAAAATGAAATGCTCGAAACGCTGGCTCAGGATGAAGCCATCGATTGGTCGCGGATCACCGTGTTTCACATGGATGAATACATCGGACTCCGTGAGGATGCGCCGCAGCGATTTGGGTACTTTCTGAATAATCGATTGTTCGATCAGGTTAAGCCGGGCACCGTGCATCTGATCAATAGCTCGAACCAGGCAGAGGAAGAGTGCAGACGGTATGGCGCACTCCTTGAAGAAGCGCCGATTGATATTGTGTGCCTCGGCATTGGCGAGAACGGTCACATCGCTTTCAATGACCCGCCTGTAGCCGACTTTGCAGATCCTGAGCTGATCAAGCGTGTGGAGCTGGATGACATGTGCCGGCAGCAGCAGGTGAATGATGGATGTTTTGGCAGCTTTGCAGACGTGCCGACCCATGCTTTAACGCTAACCATTCCAGCGCTGATGTCGGGTACGCATCTGTTTTGCTCCGTACCTGGTATTACGAAACATCAAGCGGTACGTCGCACTTTGAACGGAGACATTTCGACCGAGTGCCCTTCGACGATTCTCCGCAGACATCCGGACTGCACCATGTATCTGGACCGAGATTCCTATGGCCGATAGTACGAGCGTTATTCGCGCACGCCATTATGCCACAGGAGCACCTGTCGCGATTACCATCAGCGATGGACGGATTGCTGAAGTGCTGGAGCTTGCTGCTTCAGAGTCAGAGGAACTGCCGATTGTCGCGCCTGGTTTGGTTGATCTGCAGATCAATGGCTATGCGGGCTGCGACTTCAACGCGCTTCCGCTGCAAGCGGAGACGGTCAGCCAGATCATCCGCATGCTATGGCGGGAAGGGATAACCTCCAGTTACCCCACCGTCATTACGAACAGTCCCGAGGCGATCGAAAGTGCGCTCGGCAGTATTGCTAGCGCCTGCGCGGCGGATCCGACGACGGAACAAGGCATTGCGGGCATTCATCTGGAAGGCCCGTTCATATCACTGGATGACGGGGCGCGCGGCGCTCACCGTCGTGATGCCGTAAGGCCGCCGGATTGGGACCTCTTCTGCCGCTGGCAGGAAGCGGCGGGCGGCCGCATCAAGATTGTGACCCTGTCGCCGGAATGGCCTGACAGTGTCTCGTTCATCGAGTGCTGCGTACGCAGTGGAGTGACCGTGTCCATTGGTCATACGGCTGCGGATTCTGCGCAGATTCGCGAAGCTGTTGCGGCCGGCGCACGAATGTCGACGCATCTAGGGAACGGGGCTCACTTGATGCTCCCGCGCCATCCGAATTACTTGTGGGAGCAGTTGGCACAGGATGATTTGTGGGGCTGTGTCATTGCCGACGGTTTTCATTTGCCGGACCAAGTGCTGAAGGTCGTGCTGAAAGTGAAAGGCGATCAGGCACTGCTGGTCAGCGATGCTGTGGCAATCAGCGGCCTCGAGCCGGGCGCCTACAAGACACACATCGGAGGAGATGTTGTGCTTACGTCAGAAGGCAAGCTTCACCTAGCCGCTGATCCTCGTCTTCTTGCAGGCTCGGCCCAGATGCTGTTGTGGAGCATAGCACACCTGAACCGACGCGGCTTAGCCGATTTCCCAGCAGCTTGGGAAATGGCCTCAACACGCCCGGCTCGCTTGATGGGATTACCTGTCGCGGAAGGCTTGTCAGCAGGAGCTCCGGCCGATTTTGTTCTCTTGGGCAGGGTGCAAGCGAACGGTCGAATCCCTTTGCGGCAGACCTACAAAGCTGGCAAACTTGTCTATGATGGAAGCCAAGCGATCTAATGGAAGCGCTTGTTTGCGCGTCTGTACAGAAGGGTTGTTCTATTCCGCCAATTGGCATATGCTTGAAGGAAATATGGCTTCGGACAGGTGGTAATCGTATGAGCATGGGGAAGGGAATGTCCTATTTTCAAAGCAAATCCACACTGAAAAAGGAGTTTCCTTTTAAAATATTCCGCTACTCCAGCATAGCACTGAAGCAACCCTTGCATATCCACGAATATATGCAGATTGCTTATGTGCTCAAGGGCGTGTGCAACCATCAGCTGCGCGGCAAATCGCTGAATGTCAGCAGAGGGGATATGTTTATTATATTGCCTGGGGTGGAGCATAGCTTAAGCGCCATTGAAGAGCGCGAGTTCGAAGTGGTGCTGATTGATTTCCTACCGTACTTGGTGCGGGAGCAGTTGAAGCCTTTTTCGGATACCTTGCAGCCTTTTCTTCACGATACTTCTGAAGTGCCGGAGCTAGGTATCTTGCCGCAACCTTGGCTGCATATCGCCAAGCCGAAGCAGCTTCTAGTGGAGCAGCTACTTCAAGATATACAGGATGAATTTGAGCATCGTGAAGCGGGTTTTGAATATGCCATCTGTACGAGCCTTGTCAAACTGCTCATCGTCATGGACCGCGAATACCGGAGGGCGAGGCGGAAGCAAAGTGTACAGTCGACATCAACGAGCCAGCATCCGATCGAGGAAGTGAAACGGTATATCCAAAACAACTATAGTCAGGATATTCCACTGGAGCAAGGGGCTTTTCTGGCAAATATGGCGCCTGCCTACTTCAGTACTGTTTTCAAGAAAGAAACAGGTCAGAACTTCGTCGACTATGTGAATGAGGTACGCATTGAAAGAGCGATGGAGCTGATTCAGCGCAATACGCATACCATTACGCAAATTGGTTTTCAGGTCGGCTTTCACCATCTCAGCCATTTCATCCGAACCTTCAAAAAACGAACAGGCATCACGCCTACTGAATATAAGAAAACGTTTGGGAATACCCCCTAAATTCATGATGGAAAGAGGTAACGACGGACGATGACCAAGAAAATTGTGAAGGTTGGTATTATTGGACAAGGACGCAGCGGGCGAGATATCCACGGCAATCTGCTCGTTCAACTTCCTGAGCATTACCGCATTACGGCTGTTGCGGACTCCATACCAGAACGTCAAGAGCTTGCCAAACAAGAATATGGTTGCCAAGCTGCTTACGCATCATGGGAGGATATGGTGGCGAATGAGGAGCTGGATCTCATCGTTAATGCCTCCCCAAGTCATCAACATTTTCCGATCACGCTGGAGCTGCTAAATCGCGGACTGCATGTCTTGTGCGAAAAGCCGTTGGCTAAGACCACGGAGGAAGTGGATCAGCTGATTGAGGCGTCGGAGCGAACGGGCAGTGTTTTGGCGGTATTCCAGCAATCCCGTTATCAGCCAGCTTTTGTTCAAGTGCAAAAAGTGATTGAATCTGGCGTGCTGGGACGCATCGTGCAGATCGACTTCAGCCTGAACGGCTTTGCTCGTCGCTGGGATTGGCAAACACTGCAAAGCAATAATGGCGGAAGTTTGATGAATACGGGGCCTCACCCACTGGATCAGGCGCTGCAGCTGTTTGGTACGGATGCGCAGCCAGAGGTCATGTGTATCATGGACAGAACGAATACCTTCGGTGATGCGGAGGATTACGTGAAGCTTTTGCTGCGCGGAAAAGGAAGACCTACTATTGATATGGAAATTTCATCCAGTTCCGCATTCCCTCACGAACAGTTCAACGTTCAAGGAACGAATGGAGGTCTTCACGGAACGGGAGATAAACTGGAGTGGAAATATTTCAAGCCGGAAGAAGCGCCAGAGCAGAAGCTGATCCGAGAGCCGTTATTCACAGCGGATGGTAAGCCTGCGTATTGCAGAGAAACGCTGCCTTGGCAAACGGAAAGCTGGGAGGTTGCGATTCCAGGCGGTAAGACAGCTTTCGAGCATATGACGGAGAAGCTGTATCTGATGCTGTATGAGACCCTAACAGAGGGGAAACAACTGGAGATTACGCCTCAGCAGGTGCGCAGGCAGCTGTGGGTCATAGAGGAATGCCAACGTCAGAATCCGCACATTTATACGGAATAAGTAATAAAGACTAAGCCCTGATCCCGCTATCCAGGCGGGGGAGGGGCTTTTTGAGATAACTCGTTCGGACAGGACGGCGCAGCCCTTTATTTTGCACGCTTACTAAGGTTCGTAAGTGGTCCATCAGTTGAAATAACTGGATTTCTTACAGCTAATCTTGCACCTTTTTCCCATTTTCAATGAATAACTGTATTTCCTACAGCTAATTGAGCTCAATGTGAGGGGAGTGGTGGAAATTGGCTAAATTAGCTGTATTTTTTACAGTTAATTGATTATCCTCTATAAATTTCAAAAAATTAGATGTAGTTTATGCAGTTAGTTGTAGGTGAGTGGAGGGAAAGTGGTTAGAGAGTATGAGTGTAGGCGAGTGGAGGGCAAGTGGTTAGAGAGTATGAGTGTAGGCGAGTGGAGGGCAAGTGGTTAGAGAGTATGAGTGTAGGCGAGTGGAGGGCAAGTGGTTAGAGAGTATGAGTGTAGGCAAGGAGGGCATGTGGTTAGTGAATATGAGTGTAGGCGAGAGGTGGGCAAGTGGTTAGAGAGTATTAGTGTAGGCGAGAGGAGGGCAAGTGGTTAGAGAGTATGATTGTAGGCGAGTGGTGGGCAAGTGGTTGGAGAGTATGAGTGTAGGCGAGAGGAGGGCGTGTGGTTAGTGAATATGAGTGTAGGCGAGAGGAGGGCAAGTGGTTAGAGAGTATGAGTGTAGGCGAGAGGAGGGCAAGTGGTTAGTGACTATGTGTGTAGGTGAGTGGTGGGTAAGTGGTTAGTAAATATGAGTGTAGGCAAGTGGTTGGTGTATAAGAGTGTAAGTGGTCGTGTAGCGTGTTAATAGTAGGAGTTGTTAATGCCTCAACTACAGCGGCACAAATAGGAAATCAGCTAAGATGTTGAAATAACTGGCGTCATTCCGTGGGCTGATTCTTATCATCTACCAACATTCGAAAGATTTACTTATAGGCTAGATCGCCGTGGTGTCATATATTTTAAATGGTGGATGGGACCAGAGGAGGAGCAGAATGAGCTTGAATTTTGAACAATTGAACGTGTCGCATCTGAGTGATATTGTGGCGCTTTGGAATAGGGAGTTGTCGGACTCGTTTCCGATGAGGCTTCGATTGCTGCAACAGAATACGGTAGAAGACCGCCTTTGGCTGCAGGAAGGATCCTGGGTGGCGTTAGAGCAAGTGACGGGGCGTGTCGTCGGGTTCGTCGTAGCGAAGATGGCTAGTGATGCAACAGAACAGTTTGGGATTCGTGGGGATTTGGGTTGGATTCATGCGCTCATGGTCGACCGTCCGTTTAGGAACAGCGGAATCGGAACTATGTTGCTTCGCAAAGCCGAACAAGCCTTGCAGAACGCTGGCGCTAAGCGGATCATGCTGGGGAATGATCTCTATGGTCGCCTATTTCCAGGTATTCCTGACCCTCTCGAGGAAACGAAGCTATGGTTCGAGAAGCGAACCTACGCCTTCCTAGAGAGGTCATTCGACTTACTGAACGCATACGTGGAAGATAAGGTTGTTGCTTTGCCTGTAGTTCATGATGCGACATTCCGAGTCGCCAGTGTGTGCGACAGGGAGGACTTAACTGCTTTCATGAGCCGATGCTTCCCGGGAACATGGGATTATCAGCATCGTGATTATTGGGAGCGCGGAGGAACAGGTCGGGAATTCGTCCTGCTGGAGAGACAGGGCTCGATCATTGGGTTCTGCCGGATGAATGATGCGCAGTCCCCCTTGTTAGCTCAGAACATCTACTGGTCGCCACTCTTCGAGGGAGAACTAGGGGGCATTGGGCCGTTGGGTATCGACGAGAGCTTCCGGGGGCATAAGTACGGCATCTCGATTGTACAAGCAGCGATTCATTACTTGTTGCAGCGTGGCGTACGCAATGTGGTCATTGATACGACACCTTTCGTAGATTTCTACGGAAAGCTGGGCTATCAGACTTGGAAGAGTTATGCGAGATATGCCAAGGAAATATAAGCTAGAAAGCGAAGAGGGAGCAATTACACCGACCAGGCGTAATTGCTCCCTCTTTGTTTAGTTAAGTCTGCGGAACTCACTCGGCGTAATCCCCGTATGTCGCTTAAAAACGCGGTTGAACGAACGTTGGCCGTTCTAGACTTGCGACGTTACGTTCATCACCCTCCTTCATCGTCTGCGAAATATCTCCACTACGCAGAACAAACTCATGCTGCCTTTAAGAAGGTTGGTGAAAATCGGGTTATATGGATTATATTGAATTTTACATGTTAGAATAGAAGCAAATGGACCATAAGGAGGCACAATGGATCAGATCAGATTGTTGAAACAGGAAGATTTTAATGACAGTCTTGCCTTGTCGGAGTTTGCTTTTCAATTTACAGTAGTAACGGAGGAGCGGGATGAACGTCTGGCTGTGATGGCGTCCCAACAGATATGGGGATATTTCGCCCAAGATCGGTTAGCAGCCAAATTAACGATTCTGGATCTGAAAACCTGGATTAACGGCAAAGCATTTGATATGGGCGGTATTGCTGGGGTTGCGACATGGCCGGAATATCGTCGTCAAGGAATGGTCGGCCAATTGTTGTCACAATCACTGAAAGTGATGAAAGATTCTGGGCAGGTCATATCTTTCTTAGCGCCGTTTGCCTTTGCTTTTTATCGCAAATATGGTTGGGAGGCATATATCGAGTACATGCGATATGAAATTGCAACCGACCAGTTACCGAAGCCAGAGGTGGCAGAAGGCAGTACGCTGCGACGGATCGAAGCGGAAGCGGCAGTCCTGAATCCGATCTACGAGGCCTATGCAGGGCGTTATAACGGCATGCTCGTTCGGACCGAGGATTGGTGGCCCAAGAGAGTTTTCAACAGGAAGAAAGGGATCGTAACCCTGTATCTGAATCCTGCTGGAGAGCCTGAAGGCTATATCATTTATCAAGTGAAAGAAAAGGTGCTCACTGTACATGAGTTGATTGCACTAACGGAGGATGCTAATCGTGCGCTATGGCGATTGATTTCTAATCATGACTCCATGATTGATAAAGTAGTATGTCAGGCGCCGCTAGGCGACCCGCTGCCTTATTTGTTGGACGATCCCCGGATCAAGCAAGAGATCATTCCTTATTTTATGGCACGAGTCGTTGATGCTGCTGCGTTTCTTCGGTTGTATCCATTTAACGTAGTTGCGGAGGGGACCGAGGTTAGCAAGCCATTTTATCTTCAGCTCCGTGACGGGTACGCCGAGTGGAATAATGGGATATTCCGTATTCAACTAGGAAATGGCGAAGGAAATGACGTCGTTAAAATAGATGAAGAACATACGTTTGCGAAGGCGAGTGGCGTCGGAGAAGTAGAAGAACGGAATGTCATTTCGTGTGATATTCAAACTTTATCGGCGCTGTTGACGGGATATAAACGAGCATCGTTGCTGCATCGCATTGGCCGTCTACACGGTGACACAGGCGAGATCTCTAGATTGGAACGATGCATTCCGGAGCGAACAACGTATCTGACGGATTTCTTTTAAAATGGGAAAAAGGCATGGATCAGAGATCCGTGCCTTTTTTGTGCCTTTTACCGCAAGTCTAATTCACAAGCTTAACATCCACAATAACTTCCAAATCCTGTGTGCCCGAGCCGCGATAAACACCTTTGACAGGAACGATATCGTTATAGTCTCGCCCATGACCGAGCTTGATATAGCGCCAATTCACTTCGCAATTGTTCGTCGGATCATAACCAAACCAGCCTGATCCCGGGATGAGACATTCGACCCAAGCGTGGGAGGCTTGCGTGAAATCGGCACTGCCTCCTTGCAAATCACCAACAAAGTGGTAGCCGCTCACGTATCTGGCTGGAATGCCTTTTTCACGGCAGATGGTAATCATGAAATGAGAGTAGTCCTGACAAACACCACGCCGCAGTTTCAACATCTCGCCCACCGTTGTCTGCACGGAGGTGGCTGAAATATCATAGGTGAAATCACGATTGATAGTGGTATAGATGGTTTGGAGCAGATCATATAAAGGTACTCCATCGTCGACAATAGCGTCGGAGTAAGCTTTCAACTCCGGCGTTAGCCCGGTATAACTGGTGGATAATAAATATTCAGCGTATTCATTCTGAAAGTTATCTCCGTATCTCGAAGCTTTATCCTCGTAGGGAGAGGGGACGGATACAGGATTGTTATCATTTTCATGTGTAACGACGGTGGAGACCATTTTGATTGTGAGCTCACGATGGAGCTTGTTGACGGTAAAGGCATGTACGCGGTTATGAAAATAATCCGAGTACGTGAAGAAGGCCGACACGGGTTCCGTTGTGATCGCATGGTGATAACAGGACTGACGATTGTCCGTTAAAGGGGTTAGCCGAATTTCATTGACACTGTCCTGTGCGGATTCTGTGTAGGAATAGCGAGTAATGTGCGTGATCTCCAGCTTCTTCATGCGATAACCTCCTCCCGAGAGGGAAAAAAGACTTTCGACATCCTTGCGCCCATCCCATTACAGGAGTCGAGAAGTGATTGTAATGTTGCTTCCAATTTCCCCGATCTCAAATCCTCCTCATCCATGCAAGCCAAATTCGCCTTCACTTTCCCTGCAAGTTTAGCTAGCTTATGCACGGCGTTGTTGAGCTCGGGATCATCCAATTGAATGCCCTTGAAGGAGCGCTCCAATGATTGAATGGAGAAAGCGACTGAACGCGGGAAGGTCTCATTCAATAACAAAAATTTGATAATGCTATTCAGATTAACGGTGTCTGCATATTCTTTTCGATACGATTCGTATCCGCTAACCGATTTCAAAACCGCGAGCATGAGCGGATAGGACGAAAAGTCCTCTTTGGCATATTCCGAACAGAGCGATTGAATTAAGCGAAGCAGATTCTCAGCCCGCTCTAGATAGCGCCCAGCTTCGACGAAATGCCATTCGTTTTGACGCGGCATGACGGACGTAGCGGCACCTTGAAACATGGACAGCGTATCCCGGATAAAGCGATAGAACAAATGAGGCGAATCATTCGTGATATCGCGGACTTCTTTTTCTTTTAGCCATAAATAGAGTCCGTTTAAAATATCCCACAGTTCGGAAGGCATTTTTTCCCGAATGTTTCGTAGATTAGCACGTGCATGGTTCGTGCAGGCGAGTAGGGAGTTGGCATTATTTTTATCTAGTGTAATGTATTGAAGCACATGTTGCTCGGTGAAGCTGCCGTACTGCTCTGTGAAAACAGCACGGTCCCCGATTGTATCGATGAGCCGGCTCCAGGATTGACCGCCGCTGGTCTCTCTGTCCTCACGGATATGATAATACACATCGATCAGCCTAGCGTGATTTTCTGTTCTTTCCGAATATCTACCGATCCAGAATAAAGCTTCCGCTGTTCGTCCCATCATTACCATATCCCTTGGCCTCCATTCAAATTGTAGGTCATGTTTAGCGAACAACCCACGTATCTTTACAGCCCCCGCCTTGCGAAGAATTCACGACGAGGGAGCCTTCTTTCAAAGCAACACGTGTGAGTCCACCTGGAATCACTTGAATGTCTTCTCCTGCGATGACAAAAGCTCGCAAATCAATGTGCCTAGCTGCCATTTGACCATCTATCATGACGGGGGCTCTGGATAGTTGAACGGTTGGTTGCGCGATATAGCGATCAGGGTTGGCAATAATCTTGAGGCGGAAATCAGCGATTTCGTTCTCAGAAGCCGTTGGCCCAATTAGCATGCCATAGCCCCCCGATAACGAAGTTTCTTTCACAACCATTTCAGGCAAATGCTGCAAGACATGCTCTCGCTCATCTGGCCGAGAAAGAATATACGTCGGTACGTTGTTCAAAATAGGCTCTTCATTTAAATAGTAACGAATCATATCCGGCACGTAGGCATAGATGGCTTTGTCATCGGCTACACCTGTACCAGGTGCGTTCACGATGTTGATGTTACCCGCGCGGTAGGCGTTCATAATGCCAGCGACACCAAGCATCGAGTTCGGATCGAAAGCAAGGGGATCCAAGAAATCATCATCAATCCGGCGGTAGAGAACATCGATTTGGCGAAGTCCCTTGATTCCGCGGATATACACTTTATGATCGATGACGACGAGATCGTGTCCTTCGACCAGCTCTAACCCCATTTGTTGTGCGAGGAATGTGTGCTCGAAATAAGCGGAGTTGTAGCAGCCTGGTGTCAATAGTCCGATAACTGGATCGGATTTTCCAGAAGGACTCAGCTTGCGCAGTGCGGTTAGAAACACATTTAAGCTATGTTCGATATCTTGAATGGAATGACTAAACACGAGTTCAGGGAATAAGTGCGTCATAATTGATCTGCTTTTATATAAGTAAGAGAAGCCAGAAGGGGAACGGAGGTTATCCTCAAGTACGAAATATTCACCCTGCTCATCACGAATTAAATCAATCCCAGAAGCCGTAACGTAGACATCATTTGGAATCGAAAGGCGCATCATCTCAGGTCGGAAGTAACAATTCGAAAGCACCATTTTCCTAGGAATAATCCCATCCTTCAGAATGGACTGCTCATGATAGATATCTTTGAGAAACAGGTTAAGTGCCTTTACGCGCTGCTTGAGCCCACGTTCGAGCTTAATCCACTCTTCTTGCGGGATAATCCTAGGGATAGGATCGAAGGGGAGTGTGCGCTCTAGCGCCTCTGTTTGATCGGGACTATAGAGGGTGAAGGTAATGCCTTCTTCCATCATCCGTTTCATTGTAGCGGTTTGGCGTTTGTTTAAATTGCCTGATTTCATCGACATGAATTGAAGAAAAGTACTCTGATAATGAGGGCGAACCGAGTAGGCGTTCATAAACATCTCATCAAAAAAAGGACGAGGATCATAAGGGGTAGTGACCAGATTCTCAGGTTTAGACATCGCAGCTCCCTGGTTTCATCATTATGCTTTCGGAAGCTGTATGAAGCTAACGGCCCGAAGCAGAAACCAGGCCTCCTTTCTGATCTAAGTTCTTTATTTGTTAGATAAAATAACATGTGAAGCTGGTAGGATGTGGTTTTTCTTATATTGTAAATTTTTCAGAAAATTATGTCAATATAACTAACAGGTAAAAATACCGACATTCTTTATAAATTTTATGTGAATGTTCGGAAAATTCATGAAAACTCTGTTATTTGTCTTGCTTTGCGATGGAAATCACTATAATATTGTCGAATAAGCGAATGTTAAACAAAGTCACATCAAATGTGATAAAAGGGGTGTTGTGGTATGTTTGATTGGCTGGGGGTTAGAAAAGGTCTGCCTTTGTGGTGGTCTTACCGCCTGAATCGTCATATCAAGGAAGATGTTGAGCATATTTTCGAAGGAATTGCGCACACAAGAACGGAAATTTTACGTGGCTGGGCCCTTGCTTACTGGTCCAATTTGGATCGGTTGCTGGAACAGTTAACAGGAGCTGAATCCTTGACGGAGTCTGTTTCGAAGGACCCATCGGTAGTAGGAAGACTTCTGGCAGCAACAATGAAGAGTGGAGCAGACTTCTCCGAGATATTCATTTTGAATGACAAAGCTTCTGTAATATATTCCACACACCAGGCTCATGTGGGAAGATCCTATTCGGCAGGCGGTGTGCTAGGGAAAGGGCTGGAAGAAACGCGCAAAGGTGTAAAATGCTTATTCGGACCGTTCTCTGACCCGCTTACACTTCAAATCGGTCCAAGTACTTCGCCATTTCATGATGCAATGACGATTGCTTTCATTGCACCTATTGTGGTAGGCGGGCAATGGAAGGGTGCTGTTTGCGGGCGCGTGCCTAACGATGTGCTCGGAGATCTGATCCAACGCGAGTCGGGACACGTGTATCCAGATTCAGGTGATAACTATTTATTCATGGCAAAGCCTATGTTAAATAAACAAATTATCCCCGGAACGGCGTTATCACGAAGCAGATTTGAAGATTTAACCTTTACCCATGGCGATAATTTAAAAGATGGTGTTCGCACCGATTACGGTATCGTTGGTGTCAAAGAGCACACGGAGCTGGAGCTTGTTTTCACAGATCCTGCGACAGGACAACTGCATCCAGGCGTAGCTGGAACTATTGCTAAGGGAAATAATTTATTCGTGGAATATCCAGGTTATTCCGATTATCGTCATATTTCTGTTATAGGAAAAGGTGTGACCTTCCAGCTGCCTCATTGCCCGGATGTATGGGGGATGATGTGCGAAGGGGATTTGGAAGAAGTGTATCGGATTCGTTCGATTGATTGGAAAATGTTCAGTCTACAAATGCGATTTATTACGCTCTACATCCTTCTGTCCGCTGGTGGATTTTGGCTGTTAAATGGGCAAGTATCGAATGGTGTTGGTGCTGCAATTATGGCGGGTGCCAGTCTACTCTTCGGCGGGATTGGCGCAAGCTTAATTCGACGAAAAGGGAGTAAGCCGATTGCGAGACAGCTTGCACAAATCAATAAATTTATCCGGATTAACGCAGAGGGAAAAGGGGATTTGACACAGCGTCTGAAGGTGGATGAATTCGCTGGTGATGAGACGCGGGATTTGGCCAAGTGGATCAATAATATGATTGATTCCTTGGAAGGCATCATGCTGCAAGTGAAGCAGGCTGCTGCTGAGGTGCAAGTTAGCCAAGAACGGATGAATGACTCAACTGGCTCAACCGAGCGTTCTACGGGACGGATGAGTACGAAGATCCACGATATGATTCGTTCACTGCGTGGACAGCTAAAGGATATTGATGTCGCGAAGGATGTTACGTTAAATATGAGCGGAACCTTACGCGAACTGGAAATGAAGGCTTCAGGGCAAATTGCTGTCGCACAAGACGAGGTTGAACGCATCGGTCAGAAGATGACGGATATCTCGGCGAAGGTGGAAGAAACGAATCAAACGATTCAAACCTTCTTGCAAACGACGCAAGAAATTCCGAAGCTGCTTAAGGTCATTGAAGAAATCTCCGCGCAGACGAATTTACTGTCTTTGAATGCTTCCATTGAGGCGGCGCGTGTAGGTGAGCATGGCAAAGGCTTTGCCGTCGTTGCTGGCGAAATTCGTAAGTTGGCGGATTTGACCAAGAAATCAACCACGGAAATTAATGCGACGATCGAGCATATTGAACGACATGCGAATGAAGCATTCATCTCCATGGAAGAAGGCACGAAGGTCGTTCTGGAGGGGACGCAGATTGTTGCTGCGGCTTCTGAGATTCTTAGCACGGCGAACGCTCACGATACCATGAAAACACAGGTTGTAGAGGAAGTCGTTGCGCTCATGGAGAAGATTGCAGCGGTGAGCAAAGAGAACCGTCAAATATCGGCGGAGGTTGAGCATACGGTGAAGGAGCTTCTGCAGGACATGCATCATGTGCGTCAAACGACGGGTGATGTAGGCGCGATAACGCATTCTATGCTGCTGCTTGTGAATCAGTTTCATTTGACGGAGAGCCGGATTCGTTAAAAGGTTATAAATAGACATTCTTTCGCATGTTAACAGCCCCATGCCGCATACAATGATAATGCGGTATGGGGTTTTTCCTGACCATATAAGTAGATGAGGCTTTCTGACGCGAAAACGACTCTCTTACTGGTGATGAAACCTGCCTCTCCCGGCTGCCGCGTCATGGGTTATCAGGGAAAGAGGTTTTGTTACATACGAAGCAAGTTTCTAAAGAAACTTTAAGGAGATGCTTACGAAGAAAGTTTTCTTACGAAAACTCGGAGGAGGATGTCGAATGAGTGACCGTTTGAGCATTCAAACGAATCGGGCGGAAAATGTGAATCCTAGTGAATTTAGAATGCTAGCCCAGCGTTTGAAGGAGGAGCATGTGCAAATGCGTGAGCAGCTCTCCGACATTCGAACGCTAGCTGCAGCTTTGTACTCCCTTGATGATTGCTCAATTGGAATGTGTCGTCTGATCGAACTTCAGGACGGCATTCTATCCTTGGTGGAGGAGTTGGAGCAGCATTCGGAATGGGAAGAGCAGGTTTTATTCCCGAGTCTGCAAACCTATTTACATCCGACGATGGCCATCTCGGTGTCGCGGTCCATGCATGTGTTAGAGCAGGATCATGATTTGGCTAAAAGAGTCGTACAGTCATACGTCAACGGTGTCAATGCCATGACCGTGCCGATCGATATGGATTTCGTTCATGTAATGGCTTCTGAGTTGCTGACGGCCTGTCTCATTCTGTTGAAACATTTTACGTTGGAAGAGGAGCTTGTCTACCCTTTAATTGATCGGATTATGGACCAAATAGAGGAACAGACTGGCTAGGAGTTAGGGGGAAGTGCCGTTCGCTGAACTAACTGTAAAATCTACATCTATTTCGGGATGCTTCGCCCGATTTAAGAGAATAACTGGAAAAACTCCAGCTAATTTCAACCATTTGATCGCTAATCGCGATAAGGGTGAAATTGAACTGGAGTTTTTACATGTAAATGGGGTAATCAGCCGAATCTAGCAAAATTAGCTGTAGTTTTTCCAGCTAATCGCAGATTGGGAGGCAAGGTTTGGATAAGCTCAGGCAACGTAGTGAAGTGAAGCCTGATCTATGCACTCCAACGAACTCCACCCTAAGCCTCCAACAAGCTCAACGTTTTCTCTTCGCATTCCTTGGAACAGAAGCTGTCATGCTCCTCTTCACAAGCCTCGCAGCAAATATGCTTCAAGTGGCACAGGTCGTTCGCACAGTTAATATAGCGATCCTCTGCGGTTCCGCAGTGGTAGCATTTGCCTACAACGATGTCTTCATCTGTTCGGTTAATAGGTACGGAGATGCGCTCATCAAATACATAGCACTTCCCATCGAAAAGACGACCTTGAACGTCTTCGTCTTTGCCATAGGTGACGATACCGCCGTCCAGCTGATATACCTCTTTGAAGCCTTCGTTAATCAGGAAGCCAGAAAGCTTCTCGCAGCGTATGCCGCCTGTGCAGTAGGTAAGGATAGGCTTATCCTTGAACTCTTGCAGGTTGTTGCGAATCCACTCCGGGAATTCCTTGGTAGTTTCGACTTCAGGACGAATGGCACCACGGAAATGCCCGATATCATACTCATAGTGATTACGGCCATCGAGCACGATGACATCTTCATTTTTGAGCTTTTCATAGAATTCCTTCGGCTTTAAGTGCGTGCCCGTTAGCTCATTCGGATTCACATCTTCTTCAAGACGGAAGGTGACGAGCTCCTTTTTCGGACGGACAAAAAGTTTCTTGAAGGCATGTCCTTCATGCTCATCAATCTTGTAAACCATATCTTTAAACAATGGCATGAGATTCATCATCGCCATGTAGGCTTCCGTTTGCTCTACGGTCCCAGAAAGGGTGCCGTTAATACCCTCAGGAGCAATCAGAATGCGTCCTTTTACACCGAGCTTTTTGCAATAAGCCAGATGTTCTCGCGCTAATGCTTCGTGATCAGCAACAGCGACGAATTTATAATACAACAAGATGCGGTATGAAGCGCCATGTTCAGTCATAACAATTAACCACCTATACGTATAAAATGACACGCTCCTCAAGGGAGCATACGCATATAGTGACATAAATTCATGTTTTTTTCAATCAAGTAGCAATTTTTGGATCGTTTGATACACAGCCTGCAGCTCATTCGCTAATGTTTGAAGCAATTTCAACATGCTAGTGAGATCTCGATCTGCTGCTTGCAGCTCCGCTTGCTCCTTCACACAATCCTCCAAATCGCTTGCCGCGGCAAACACACGATTAGCCGATAGGTTGCTAGAAGAACCACGTATGCCATGCAGTAAGTTAAGAGCTCCTTCGAGGTTCTGAGTATCAATATCAACTTGCAATTGCGCCATAATAGGGTTGGTTTGATCTTGGAATTTGCGCAGCATCTCACGATAAATCTCTGTTTTTCCTCCAATGCGTTTGAGCGCCTCCGTTATAAGAAGATGAGGTTTGGACAGATCTTCCTTGCGCAACTGGAGCGTAGCTTCAATAGCAGCTTTCAGCCGTTCGGGAATGATAGGCTTGGAGATCATCTCACTCATCCCTGCCTCCATGCATGCCAACCGATTATCAAGCGTCGAATCAGCCGTGATGGCTATGATCGGAATGTGCGCCCACTTTGGCTCAAGACGTATGCGTTTGGTTGTTTCAATTCCGTCCAACTCAGGCAGATGGATATCCATCAGGATTAAATCATACGGATGATTGTCCAAATCATGCAGAGCCTCGAAACCATTGCCAGCCAATTGGATGCGACAGTTCATCATGCTTTCCAATAGAGAGCGTGCAACGGTTTGGTTAATTTCGTTATCTTCAACAATGAGAATGCGGAGCGGAACTTCGTTGGTTGAGACAGGGTTAGAAGCTAACACTTGCTCACTCTCTTGCTTATACGTCTCAGTCAAATGGGAATGAACATTCTCCCTATCAGCATGAAGTGAGGCAAGCGTCCTGTACAACAGACTTCGAGAAATAGGCTTAACCAGAATGGCATCCGGTGAGGACTCAGCAGGAAGCTGTTCGAGCGCATCTCTTCCTGATAATGAGGTGTAAATGATCGTTCTAATCTCTTGACGTTTGCTTGAGGCCAGCATGGTCAACCACACATCTTCTCCGTACATATCATCAGCTTCCATATCCAGTAGAAGAATATCGAACGGAATATGATCAATGAGTTGGAGGGCCTCCTTCCACGCATGAACACCAGCCGCATCCATGCACATGGATTGAAGGCTTTGGACAAGCACCTTATTGAGTGCAGGATGATCTTCGACAACGAGCATAGTGAGCGGTAAGGGAAGTAACGATTTAGTGATTGGTAATAACGTAAAGGTGAGAAGAACAAGAAATTCACTCCCCGTACCTTGTGCGCTAGAGACAGAGATTGAGCCTCCCATGTTCTCGATAATGTTTTTGGAAATCACCAGCCCAAGCCCAGTTCCGCCATATTTGCGACTCGTGACTTCATCACCTTGGATAAAAGGTTGAAACAAATTGGCCAACTGCTTCTCGTCCATGCCAATTCCGGTGTCAGAGACGGTGAATCGGAGGGTAACTTCATTCTGGGCCATCTGATCGACTCGAACACGAAGTGTGACGGTTCCCTGCTCGGTGAATTTAATCGCATTGCTGGATAGATTCAGAAGCACCTGATAGAGCCGCAAGGAATCGCCAATCAATCCTACCGGAACTTGGTCAGGGATATCGCAAATGAAATCAACAGGCTTATGCCCCAGCAGTACACTCAGCGTTTCACACACACGATCAATGGTCTCATCAAGTTGGAAGGGGTGATGTTCAATCACAAGCTTATCTACTTCCAGTTTAGAGAAGTCCAGAATATCGTTGATGATATGTGAAAGAGAGATGGCGGAACGAGAGATTTTGCGAATGTAATCCATTTGCAATTCGGTCATCACGGTTTTCTCCAGCAGGTGGGAAAGTCCGACGATCCCATTAAGCGGTGTGCGTATCTCATGGCTCATTCGGGCGAGGAAAACGCCCTTGGCCAAATTGGCCTCATCCGCCTCTTGTTTGGCTACAATAAGTGCCTCCTTAGCGTGAACTTGTTCCGAAATATCTCTCGTAATCGCGGAGAAATACAGCTCGCCGTTATCTAGGGGGACGTGGGGTACGATGATCAACGAAACGATGATGCTTTGTTGTTTCTTGGTTCTAACCTCTGCTTGGAATTCCCAGAAGCCCTCTCGGATTGCCGTTTGGAGTCCTTCCTCGAAATTAATGTCATTCAGGATTTCGACAAACTCATGAAAATGCGTGCGCGCATAGTCGGTGCCGTCTAATCCCATTGAATGAATGCCTGCGGGATTAATATAGAAGATGTACCCATCTTGGTCAAAAGTGAGAATGGCATCCCGTGCACTCTCAACAATCGTGAACAGCCGTTCCTTGGTCTCATTACTTTCCTTAATGTCACTGATATCGCGTGCAATGAGGACATACCCTTTCAATTCGCCATTCGGATGCGTGATGCAGCTAACACTTGCTTGCACATAGAGTCGAGTACCATCTTTGTGATACCAGGTCCACTCGGAATCCTCCTTCAGATGGCGCAAGGATCGAATCACGAGTGTTGTACAGTCAGCGGGAATCATCTCGCCGAGTTCGGCGGAATACTGAATCGCTCGTTCATGAAGCTGATGTTGATCTAACCAGATTGAGGGGGTGGCGATTTTATGCACATCTGCTAACTTATACCCAAGCATCTGCGTAGCTCTGCTGTTGAGATGGTTAATCATAAAATTCGGATCCATTACGATCATGGCATATTGATTATGACGAATAAAAGCTTCAAAGGGCTCGAAGAGCTCGCGGATATTCTCCATCATGCCATTGACAGAAAGGGCGAGTGCGCCTAATTCATCTTTACTTTTAAACACGATGGGTTTCGTGTGAAAGTTACCAGCCGCAACCGCCTCGGTTACTTGGAGGATTTGTTTGATTCTTTTGATAATCAGATGGTTCGTTGTGAGGTAAATAAGGAGGAAAATGATCAGGGCAGCCATCACGATTAATCCCACGGTCCACCAAAGGAGAAGGCTCGTAGGGGCCTCGATGGCCGTGATTGGTATGGAGTAAGCGAGAAACCAGTCTAGCTGTGGGATACGAGCGTAGAACCATCTGTTCTTTTTTCCATTGAGATAGGATTCGTCGATAAACCCATTACCTTCTCGTAAGGCTTGTTGAAAAGCGGGTCCAAGCTTAGGATATTCGGTTAAAATGTTTACCTTTAGAATGGCGGATGGATCGGTATCATACAGCGTGAGGCCCTCACGATTGACAATTAACAGCTCCCCGTTGTTCAGCGGAGCAATCAAATGTTCTTGGAATAAGGGCGCAGCTTCTAAGGAAACATCAATGATACTAACGACCTTATGTTGATCATCAAAGATAGGGGCTGTAATCGAGATGACGTAAATGCCCTTCATTTTGCTTAGATGAGGGTCGGAGATAAAAGTTTTCCCATTCATGGCTTGCTGGAATCGGAGTTCATTCGAAATGGAGATCGTCGTTCCAGAGGTGAATTGAAGGGTACCTGCCAAATCGCCAATAGCCATAGCATGATAACGATTTCCATCCGTTTGTAATTCATGGGTCAGGAAACTCAGACGTTCCGCTTGCGTTCCCTGTTTCATAATGCTTACCCGACTTATGAGCTCGACTTCAGCCAAACGAATAGACATGAAATCATATAAGTTCCGAGCGGAGTTCGAGACCGAACTAAGAGACTGCTCGTTCATTTGCTGCAATAACTTATTGCTTGAGAGTTTATAATTGGTAATCCCTACCACAGCGAGGGAGATAGAGGTGATGAGAACCAGCCAGGCAACCAGTTTGAAACGTAAAGATGATGACATGAACAACCTCCTGATGCAACGTAATTGTTAAAAAAACTCATAGTTAAATCATGTTTAGAACAGAACAAATTTAATGAATTCAATCTATGATATATCCAACAGAGGAAAGACGTATACACAAAGTCTTCGGAATTAGACATTTTATAGGGGGGATTTGGACATGCAACTGACCGTTCGCATTGAGATGGCTTCAAAAAAGCGTTTCTAGCAAATAAGCAATATGCTAATGACCCAACGAGTAAAGCAGCGCAAGATAGTCTCCAAGCCATGTCAACTGCATTGGGCGAAGGCGCAAAAGACAATGTCAGATATGGTTACCTATAATCAACAAGGGGGACTGCTAGCTGAGGAAGATAGTCAAAAAGTGTATCGAGAAAGTGTAACCATGTCGGTAACTGTATTGACCGTAATGATCTTATTCATGATCGCAACCTGCTACGTGCTAGTTAGAATTATTTCGGTACCTGTACGCAAAGCTTCATTAGCATTGAATCGAATTGCGAGTGGGATCTAACCGTCGAGCCGATTATTGTTAAAAATAAAGATGAAATTGGCCTGCTCGTTGGGGCTGTCAATCAAATGGTCAATCATCTACGTCATTCTGTGGAACAAATGCAGCTAGCCTCGACAAGCGTTGCGGCCTCCTCTCAGCAGCTATTCGCCAGCTCTGAGCAGCAAAATTCAAGAAACAGCGGCAGCAGCGGAGCAGATGGCAGCAAGCTCGGAAGAAGTAGCAGCGACAGTAGCTCATGTAGGTTTCGTTGCACAGCAAACTTCAGGTACAGCGCAGTCCGTCGCAGCAGTGACTGAGGAGCAACTCGCGTCTGCCGAAGAAATCACAGCCTCAGCCAAAAATCTAGCCGGCATTGCCACGGATCTGAATCAAGTAGTTGGCACATTCCGTCTTGCTTAATTTTCAATTGTGAACAAATTGTGTCTGTCAGACTTTTCCGAAAGCTGGTGCGTCTAGTTATCGTGAAGGTTAGAACAAGAGACAAAAACACGATAACTCAGAAGGAGTGAATAGGAAATGAAAAAAAATCCGTGGAACATGTTAAAAATGGGTGTTGTTGGTTGCGCAGTGCTTGTAGGTGTAAGTGCTTCTGTATTACCAGTTGCGAGCGTTGCTTCAGCAGATACCGTTGTAGCCATTTCTGCAACTACGGCTGCACCAGTCGTCATCAAAGAAGTGGTGCTTACGTCCAAAAGCACAGATTTAACGACCAACATCAAAGTTCCTCAGCTGACAGGCATGTTGGATACGAGATACCAGGATGAACTGAATGATATTATTCTCTCACATGCGAACAAAGATTTAGCGAGCTGGGAAAAGGAGGCTGCGGAGGCTGCTGCAGCAGCCAAAGAAAAAGGATATACATACCGCCCGTATGAGCTAACGATTATCTACACATTGAAATCGGATGGCACAGGTAATCCTTCCGGTGTTGTTTCCCTTACAGTTACTACGTACGGACAAACGGGTGGCACAGGAATGCCGAGAGTGGATACGTATAATGTGTTGAATGCGGCAGCGGCTCAGCGTGTAACGCTGCAGGATCTGCTTGGCGCGGACTACAAGGCAACGATTGATGCAGGTGTTATTGCCAAGATTAACGAGAATCCGCAATATTTCTTTAAAGATCAATTTAAGGGAATCAGCACGGAGCAAGGCTTTTATGTAGAAAAAGGTGAAGCGGTTGTGGTGTTCCCGAAATATTCAATCGCAGCTGGTGTAGCTGGAAGTCCAGAATTCCGCTTCAGCTTGCCTGAAAATGTAAGCATTAAGCCGAATCCTACGCCGTTGCCTGGTTCCGATAAGGTGAAGTTGGATCTGGTAACAAGCGATGTTGTCGTGAATGCAGAGGGTGTCTTGCTTGTGCCTTTCCGTAAAGTAGCAGAAGGTCTTGGCTACAGTGTGAAATGGAATCAAGATACTTATGCTGCTGAACTATCAAAAGGTGCGCAGTGGACGAGTGTGAGTGTGGGGAAAGATAGCTATTTCTTTGCCAAAATGACGCCAGTTTCGCTAGGAGCGGCTCCGGTTATTCTGAACGATTCCCTGTATGTTCCCGTTAAATTCGTAACGGATATTCTAAAAGCTGATGTGACCAACGTTTCCACAGGACTTCATATCGAACAATAATCGTGAAAAAAAATGGATCATGAGTAAGGCTAAGCCTTCGGTTGCCGATTTCGGTGAACCGAGGGCTTTTTCATATAACACGAATCTGAAAGCGTTTGCATATACTGTAACATCCCGCATTTAGGAGGTGTGATCGGTATGTATCTCAAAAATAGTTTGTCAGCGCTCATGGGACTCTGGTTTCTGTTAACGCCTTGGGTGTTTGGGTTTGGAGATGTAACGAATGCGCTTTTCACCTGTGCACTGTTCGGAAGTCTGCAATTCGTAAGTTCTATGCTAGCTTTAGGGAAATCTGGGAAGCATATGTGGCAGAACTGGGTTTGTGTCGCCACCGGCACCGTATTTATCGTATTCCCTAATGTTTTCCATTTATCTTTTTTGGCGTTTTTCTCATTCGTTGCACTTGGGTTTATGACAATCCTCATTAATTATGCCAATCTGTACCCGGATTCACAATAATCTCGCAAGTGCCCATTGAAAACTGAAATTAATTATGTCATAATGAACTTATCGAAATGACATTATTAAATGAGCGGCTAATTTTCTGATCAAGTGCCTTAGCTGTCGGTTTACAGTAAGGCTTCTCTTTTTGTTAATTGATAAAGTCGTTCTAATAATATTAGATATACAATATAAGGAGTTGATGAACATGAAAGCCTTTATTCTCATTGATTATACAGTTGATTTCGTAGTAGGAAAGCTGCCATGCGGGGACCCTGCTGTCGCCATTGAATCCCGGATTTGTGAGTTAACCGATAGCTTTCTTACAGGAAAGGATTTTGTCGTGATGGCTGTTGATTTGCATGAAGAAGGAGATCCCTTTCATCCTGAGACAGCCTTGTTCCCACCTCACAATATACGTGATACGGCGGGGAGAGAGCTTTATGGTTGTTTAAAAGAAGTGCATGAAGCTCATAGCGCAGACATCTATTGGATGGACAAAACGAGATACAGTGCTTTCTGCGGGACAGATCTTGAGCTGCAGCTTAGAGCTAGAGGCATTCAGGAGCTACATCTGGCGGGGGTGTGTACCGACATTTGTGTCTTACATACGGCGGTGGATGCGTATAATAAAGGTTTCTCCCTCATTATTCATGAAGATGCGGTTGCTAGCTTTGATGTGCAAGGTCATGACTGGGCATTACGGCATTTTGAATATACACTAGGGGCTAAGGTTGTTCGTGATTGGAAAAATTAACTGATGAGGCATTGGATGAGCTAATGCGCGATGGAAAGGATGAATCCGATGAAATGGCACGCCATGGATGCGATGAATAACTTAACACTGCACACGGATAAATACCAAATTAATATGATGTACGCCCACTGGTTACAAGGGACACATACGGAGAGAGCTGTGTTCGAAGTGTATTTCCGCAAGCTGCCTTTTGACGGGGGATATGCGGTCTTCGCTGGATTGGAGCGGGTGATTCATTATGTACAATGCCTGCATTTCGGTGAGGAGGAAATCGCTTATTTGCGTGAGCAAGAGGAGAACTATAAGGAAGAATTCCTCGACGCGCTGCGTGCTTTTACGTTCAAGGGCGATATACAAGCCATCCCCGAGGGCACGCTTGTATTTCCGAATGTGCCGTTGGTTCGTGTCATCGGCAGTATTTTCGAAGCGCAGCTCGTGGAGACGGCGATTCTCAACTTCGTGAACTTCCAGACGCTCATTGCGACGAAAGCCTCGCGTATGAAAGGCGTTGCTCCGCACGATGTGCTACTGGAGTTCGGCACACGCCGCGCCCAAGAAGCTGACGCCGCCATTTGGGGCGCAAGAGCAGCCTATATCGCGGGGTTTCACGCGACATCGAACCTGCGAGCCGGGATGCTTTTCGGCATCCCGACCAAAGGCACCCACGCACACGCGTGGGTGCAGGCCCACGACACGGAAGAGGAAGCCTTCCGTGCGTATGCCGAGGCCCTGCCCGAGCTGGTGACGCTGCTCGTGGACACCTACGATACGCTGCGCAGCGGCGTGCCGAATGCTATTGCTACGGCACGGCTGCTCGCGAGCCGCGGCAAGCGCTTGAACGCCATTCGCCTCGACAGCGGCGATTTGGCGTATCTGTCCCAGCAGGCGCGGCGCATGCTGGATGAGGCGGGCTTTCCGGAGGTGAAGATTGTGGCATCCAATGACTTGGATGAGCACATCATCGCCGGGCTGAAAGCCCAGGGGGCTAAGATCGACAGCTGGGGCATTGGCACCCAGCTGATTACAGCGGCCGACCAGCCTGCGCTCGGCGGCGTGTATAAGCTTGTTGCCCGTGAGAAGGACGGCGCGTTCGTGCCGGTCATTAAGATTTCGGGCAACCCGGAGAAGGTGTCGAATCCGGGATTCAAGGAAGCCTACCGGATTATGAACAAAGCGACGGGCAAAGCAGAAGCCGACTATTTGGCTCTGCAGGATGAGGTTGATATTCGGGAAGGGCAGCGAATTAAGCTATTCGACCCCATCCATCCGTATCTGTTCAAATATATCGAGGATTATGAGGCGATTCCGCTGTTGAAACCCATTTTCGAAGGCGGCAAGTTGGTCTATGATCTTCCTACTTTGGATAACATTCGTGACTACCACGCGGAGCAAATGCAGACCGTTTGGCCGCAATATCTGCGGATGCTGAATCCTGAGGTATATCGTGTCAATTTGAGCTCAGCCTTGTGGCAGCTGAAAATGGACTTAATACACGAGCATCAAAGCTAAGTAGTTGGGTTGGGGATGTGCTGGATGTATTGGATACGGATGTGTGGTGTCCGTACAATTATGTAATATCCGACTTCAGTGGTATGATTAATATGAGCTACACGGTAAAGATGCGCTCATTCTAATCTTATTCCGATGGAGGTTGTTAACATTGTCAACGCAAGCGAATCAAGCATTAACAGCAGGTGTTACGCTCAACAATGGTGTACATATGCCTTGGCTGGGTCTCGGTGTTTATAAAAGCAAAGAAGGTCAAGAAGTCATTGGAGCGGTTCAAACTGCATTGCAATTAGGCTATCGAAGCATTGATACAGCTGCTGTATATCGCAACGAAGAAGGCGTTGGTCAAGGATTGCGCCAAAGCGGTGTGCCGCGTGAGGATATTTTCGTAACCACGAAAGTGTGGAACGCTGATCAGGGCTATGAGTCTACGCTGCAAGCATTTGAAGCAAGCCGCAAACGGCTTGGTTTGGAGACGATTGATCTGTACTTGGTCCACTGGGCCGTGTCCGCAACGTATCGCGAGACTTGGAAAGCGCTCGTCCACCTTTACAAAGAGGGGCACGTTCGTGCGATTGGCGTGAGCAATTTTCAAATCTCTCATTTAGAGCACGTGATCGAAGATACAGGTGTTATTCCTGCGGTTAATCAAGTGGAGTATCATCCGGAGCTTTCGCAAAAGGAGCTGCTCACGTTCACACGTGAACGGGGCATTCAATTAGAAGCGTGGAGCCCGCTTATGCAGGGTAAACTGGATCAGCCTGAATTGGCGCAGCTCGCTGCTAAATACGGGAAATCGGCTGCACAAATCGTGCTGCGCTGGGACATTCAGCATGGCGTCGTGACGATTCCGAAGTCGGTAACTGAGCATCGTATTCGGGAGAATGCGGACATTTTCGATTTTGAACTGAGTGCGGAGGATATGGCTTTGATTGATGCGATGAATGCGAATAAGCGTATCGGTCCGGATCCGGATAACGTAACATTCTAGATTTGCGAGGACATATCGAAGACATACAGTGGAATTCCAAAGAGGAAACGCCCGTTTGCACGGGGTTTCCTCTTTTTGAACTTCCGATTTGCGAAATAACTGGATTACATGCAGTTAAATTCGCCCGAAATGCCGTTTTCCTCCTAATAACTGTAATAAATACAGTTAATCATTAGCTGAAACGATGAAAACGGAAGATAGCTGTGAAATGGATGTACTTTTTCCATCTCATCTATCATTTGGTTGTTCATATTCGAAAATAGCTGGATATTTTACAGTTAGCAAGGATTTTACTCATCCAAAGAGGTCTGCGCAACCCGTCTAGTGCCGGATACGGCGACCTCCCTCCGCTTATTGCAATAAAGCAATCATTTGATACACCTCGCGGTGATCGCCCGGCAATAAGAAATTCGCAACCTTCAGCTGAGAGGAACCATCTCCGTCGAGAAATAGCCCGTCGACCAGCTGATTCTCCCCTACTTGCTCCTGTACCGCTGTTCGGAACTCATCCCCCGTACAAGGGGTAGGCGCTACAACGAGATACACGTTGTTCATTCGATCATACACGATGCCAGAGCGCATGCGCTTCTCGTTAATGACTGGCATTTCTTCTGAAATCGCTTGCTCGGCCCAGCCAAATGGATTCGTCAGCCCCATGCTTACGCCTCCCTGCGCCCAATATCGCGTGCGATCCATTACCTTGAGTTCACTTGCATTTTCGACAACTTGGACGGTAAAGGTTTGTGCCTTCTCATCCCACACGAGCGTCCCTCGTTTCCGATCCGTATTGTACCAGCCCGAGCCGTAATCACCAGGTTGGCCTTTCACAGGCAGATCATTGGTCACAGCGATGCTCAGCAAATACCCCTGCCAGAAAAAACCGCCATTAATCCCATTGTCCGCTCGTTCGGTCACATTGGCCTTTATTGCTTTGAGCCCTATGTTCTCGGGTGAAGTTTGTATAACGTGGAGTAGGACACCATTTGTTGCAGGTTTGATGCTATACGCGGCAGTTGTCTTTGGAGGAGGCGGTTGAGTGGTGGTGTGAAGCCCCCAAATTAAGGTCCATACGAAGCTGATGATTACGATAAGTAGATAGATTAGTAGCTGAGCAGCATGTGCTTTGAAAAGGCGGATAAGGTACATAGCGTTCTCCATCCCAGCTGTAATGGTCTTGTTTCTATTAGTCTATGAAAAGAGCAGGGAAGATATGCCTAGTTATTCTAGTTGTCTACGAAAAAAAACCTCCGAATGAATCTACCATTCGGAGGCGTTGGTTTCGAAACATCTATGTACGACAAAGATTAAAAAATTGGTATACGGGCCTTATTCCCATCTTTGGCATATAAAATCGCTTCTGAGCTAAATAAATCTACACGCTCTAACGAATTAACTAAATTCATGGTAGTGAACTTGTTATGTCGAAGTGCGTTGATCAAAGAAGGAATTAACTTATGATCCGTGCCGACGAAATTAACGGAAATCGGCTTCTTATTAAATAAAATGTTCATTCTCACTACAACACATCTCCTTCTGATTTTTTATTAAGTAGATATTAAGATTATCATACCTTTCTCAATAAGTTCGTCGATTGACGGTGTCGGATTTCCACTAGTTCTGTCAGTAGATATTTCATGCCATGTTCTCTAGCAGATCCCCTAGATGAGAAAGTGTAACTGTGCTTTCATTTGTTATATGATAGGTTGAGTTACGAAAATTTGGAAGCGGAGGGGGAAAGCATTATGGATTCTTCACACATTGTTATTGAAGCGGATGGTTTAATTAAAAATTATGGATCCTTCCAGGCCGTGCGAGGCGTTAATTTTCAGGTCTATCAAGGCGAGGTATTCGGATTGCTCGGTCCTAATGGCGCTGGGAAAACGACCACGATGGAGATGATCGAAGGGCTGCGGAAGCCTGATGGCGGCCGTGCTATAGTAGCTGGATTTGATACGCAGAAGGATTTGGGCAAGGTCAAGGAAGTCATCGGCGTTCAATTGCAATCAACTTCGCTGTTCGAGTTGTTGACGGTTGAGGAAATTATGCGCATGTATGCCAGCTTCTATCCGAGCTCGATTCCGATTAAGCCATTGTTAGAAGATATGACGTTGACGGATAAAAGGAACGGCCGTGTCAAGCATTTGTCTGGTGGGCAAAAGCAGAGACTCGCCATTGGGCTTGCACTTCTGAATGATCCTAAGGTTATCTTCTTGGATGAGCCGACAACAGGGCTGGATCCGACAGCAAGACGAACATTGTGGGAGATTATTCTGAAGCTGAAGGAGCGAGGCAAGACGATTGTATTGTCCACGCATTATATGGAAGAAGCGCACGTACTTTGTGATCGGATTTGTTTAATGGATCAAGGGAAGGTCGTCGCATTGGATACGCCGCGTAATCTGGTAAGCAGCTTGCAATCGGACAGTGCGATTGAGTTCAGGCTGCAAGACTTGGCAGAAACGGACAAAGCATCCGTCCTTCAGGAGCTACACGAAGTCCGTGAAGTTAAGGGAATCGACGTACGGAAGGACGTATTCGTCCTCTACACAGATAAGCTGCAGGAATCGTTAATCGACCTGATTGAGAAAAGCGCGGGTGGTCGCTGGCAATTGGCAGACTTACAGACACGTACGGCAACGTTGGAAGATGTGTTTATTTCCATGACCGGAAGGAGCTTGAAAGAAGAATGAATGCCTATATCCAATTAACGTTAAGTCAGCTTCGTTTTTTTGTACGTAACCGACAAGTGCTCGTATTCACCTTGTTCATGCCGCTGTTCTTCATGATTATGCTCGGCTCCTTTCTAGGTAAGGGGAATGATATTATCGTAGACGGCGTTGTCATTGACCAGGATCAGAGTGCGGAATCTAGGATCATGGTAGAGGCACTTCAAACGAACAGTATTCTGAAGCTTAAGTCTACGGATGACATGGATAAGTCGTTAGAGCAGCTGAAGCATGGGGATCAGAAGCTTGTTGTTATTATTCAGAAGAATTACGGGCAGGCGGTAGCTCTGAAAGGGGCTGACAGCACAAAGGCAAGCTTCCTTCAGGTTTATTATGATCAGACGAACCAACAGAGTGCGCAGATTGGTCTGCAAACCATTAGTCAAGTGGCGGATGGTGTTTCCAAACAAATCTCTAACTACATCCCAGTTGTTAAAATCGAGCCGGTGGGCGTGCAGGCTTTGCAGCTCCGTTATATTGATTTCCTTGTGCCAGGCATTTTGGCGATGATGATCATGACCAACAACTTAAACGGCGTCTCGGGGCAAATTGCTTCCTGGCGTGAGCGAGGTGTGTTGCGACGGATGCAAAGTACACCGCTGAAGGCATCCACATTCATCGCCGCACAAATTACCGCGCGCTTGGTGATGAACACGGCACAAGCTTTGATCGTCCTGCTTGTAGGCGCTTTGATTTTCGGGACACAGGTGAATGGCTCGTGGTGGCTGCTTCTGCTGTTTATCGTCATGGGTACCTTGACGTTCATGTCCATCGGTTTCATCATCGCTGGCGTGGCCAAAACACCGGAGAGTGCCGGTCCGATTTCCGGCCTGATCTCATTCCCGTTGATGTTCTTAGGCGGCGTGTTCTTCTCCGTTTCCAGCATGCCGGAGTTCTTGCAGCCGATCGTGAAATCAATCCCGATTACCCAGCTCAGCACGGCCATTCGGCAGGTTATGAATGTGGGCGCAGGCATCGGGGATCTGTGGCAGGAAGGGTTGATGCTGGCCATTTGGTTGGTCGTATCGTTCATCGTGGCTACGTTCACGTTTAAGTGGGAGTAGGCTGAGCGATTGGAAACACCAATTGCAGCATGAGTTTAATCGGCGTGTCCCGCCGTAAGCGTGAAATTCACCGTTACAGCAAGCAAACAACCAAAGAGGGTGCCCCTCGCCATTTTCATGGCTTTTGGGGCACCCTCTTTTTCTCACAAGAACCGTCGATGATGCTTCTTCCCATCAAAGCTAAACAACACCGGCTTATCTTCCACAACTGTATGCATATGAATGGTCTTACCCCACAGCTTATAAATGTACGGAAGCGTGCGCTCCACATACTTCAGATCCAGCTCAACGCCCTCAAAAGCGTGCCTCAAATACAACTCGCCATTGCGCTGATAGTCCCCATCCTCGACAACGATGTAGGGGAAACCGCCATTCACCCTGGAATAAATAAGCTGATCGCGCGTATTTTCCCACGTTTTATCCGTGATCTTCCACTCAGGTCCCTTCTTCTCAAACACGTATAGGTCTAATTCTTCAACCAGGTTTTTATTCAGATAGTTGCGGATAAACGAGGTATCAGATTCATATTCACGTACTTCGAAGATCTTCTTCCTGCCTTGCCCAGCCGTCCGTCCGAATCTGCGGATTTCCTCATCCGTCGGGGCATCCCAGTGCTTTTCGATGTCCTCAAATATTTTGACACCCAGATAATAAGGATTCAAAGAATGGCGAGAGGGAACGACGACGGAGGAGTTCAACTTGGAGTACTCAATCGTCTCTTCCTCGGTCAAATCCAATTCACGCAGGATGTGTTGATGCCAGTACGAAGCCCAGCCTTCGTTCATGATTTTGGTTTCGAGCTGCGGCCAGAAGTAGAGCATTTCATCGCGCAGCATGGTCAAGATATCGCGTTGCCATTCTTCCATGTAAGGGGCATTTTCTTCGATAAAAAGAAGAAGGTCCTTCTCCGGCTTCGGCGGAAAACGCTTCGTATCTTCTTTATCCAGTGAAACCAAAGGTTTATTTCGGCTATCTAAGTCCCATAAATCCTCATATCCGTATGTGGCTTCGCCTCGAACCGTTGGTGTAGCAGCTTTGTTATTTTCTTGGCGTTTCCGAGTCTGGCCATACGTTAGCGTTAATACAGGGTCAATGTGCTCTTGGATGGCAAGTACGGCATCTATGAATTGTTCAACTTCATCGATTCCGTGCTCAATTTCATATTGGCGGATGCGTTCGGCCGTTGCCGACATGCTTTCGACCATATTGCGATTCGTTTTGGAGAAGCGGGCGTTATTTTTGAAGAAGTCGCAGTGTGCCAACACGTGCGCGACGATCAGTTTATTTTGAATCAAGGAGTTTCCGTCCAAAAGGAAGGCATAGCAGGGGTCGGAGTTGATGACCAATTCGTAAATTTTACTGAGTCCAAAGTCGTACTGGGTCTTCATACGATGAAAGTTTTTGCCAAAGCTCCAGTGACTATAACGTGTCGGCATACCATAGGCACCGAAGGTGTAGATGATTTCTGCCGGACAGATTTCGTACCGCATCGGAAAGAAGTCGAGCCCAAAGCCCTTCGCGATCTCCGTAATTTCATCAATGGCATATTCCAGCTTTTGGATTTCGGATTTACTCACTGTGCAGGCACTCCTTCCTTTTTGGTAAAAAAGGTTTTCAAAGCTTTGTACACTTCACCTTTTTCACGGATGACATAATGCAAGAATTTGGGGTTATTAATATGGCGGAAGGCAGACATCAGTGTAGAGCTGCGGTTATATTGATTCACTTCCCCGTAGCCGAACATGTTCGAGCGTTCCATTAATTGCGTGATCAGCTTCACACAGCGTTCGTTATCTGAGGTTAAATTATCGCCATCTGAGAAATGGAAGGGATAAATATTGAATTGAGAAGGGGGGTACCTTTTATCAATAATATCAATGGCTGTTTGGTAGGCTGAGGAGCAGATCGTGCCCCCGCTTTCGCCTTTGGTGAAGAACTCTTCCTCCGTAACCTCTTTAGCCTCTGTATGATGGGCGATGAACACAATTTCCACGTTCTCATATTTCGTGCGCAAGAAGCGGGTCATCCAGAAAAAGAAGCTGCGAGCTATGTACTTCTCGAATGAGCCCATGGATCCAGAGGTATCCATCATCGCGATAATAAGCGCATTGGAATGCGGTTTCTCGATTTCTTCCCACGTTTTGAAACGCAGATCGTCCGGTGAAATATGATGAATACCCGGCGAGCTGCCTCGTGAATTTCGGCGCATATTTTCAAGGATCGTCCGTTTCTTATCAATGTTGGACATGATCCCTTTTTTACGAATATCGTTGAAAATAACTTCCGTGGTAGTCATATTCCGTTTCTCTTTTTGCTGTAAATTCGGCAGTTCCAGCTCGGAGAAAAGCATCGCTTGCAGCTCTTCCATGCTCACTTCGGCTTCGTAGTAATCCTCGCCGGCCTGATCGCCCGCACCCTCGCCCTTACCAGGACCTTGTGCAGGCTGCGGGTCTGTTCCCAGTACATCCCCAACCTGCGAATCGCCGTCGCCTTGACCAACATGCTTGCCTTTGTTGAAATTATAGCGGAAGCGGTATTCGTCCAAGCTTTTTATCGGTACCTTCACGACTTGTTTACCATTGGACATCACAATGCTTTCATCTGTCACCAAATCTGGAAGGTTCTGTTTAATGGCTTCTTTGACCTTCTCTTGATGTCTGGTTTGATCTTGGTATCCTTTGCGGTGGAGTGACCAATCCTCTTTGGAAACGATAAATAAGGGCTCTGTCATGGGGACACCTCCTTGGCGTTTATGATAAGCAGAACGCTATTCAGACATAGGGAAATAAAGCTTGTTATTAAATATATTCAAGTGTGCGGGGGATATGTGGTGAATTGGAAGAAGCATAAGATAATTATGTATGTGGATATGCGTAAGGAAGAACAAGCCTGGAGAATGATAAATTCCGGTGAACTAGAGCGTGAAAATAATGCTCATTTATCCTGCTAAGTGGTATGATGAGAGGCAGTATAATTCTGGATAAATCGTATGGATGGGTATTTGCAAAAAGGAGGACTAGGTTGTGCTTGGTCAGAAACCGAATGATGAATTTAGCAAACCTTTATTTGATGACTATCCTTTGCTTACCACAAAATTGTATATTCCGCATCAACCCTCTTATCTGGTTACCAGAGAACACTTGATGGAGAAGATGTCTAGGGCGATGCATTGTAAAGTGACGGTAGTCACTTCCCCACCTGGATTTGGAAAGACGACGATGGTTAGTCATTGGTCATTAACAGGAGAAATACCAGTGGCGTGGGTCTCGTTGGATCAGGGCGAAAATGACTTGCTTCGATTTTGGACGTATGTCATGGTTGCAATTAATAAGATTTGCCCTGCAGCTGGTCATAAATCGTTTTCTTTACTGAAGACGATGTCTTTTTCACCAGAACAAATGATTTCATGGCTACTCAACGATTTATTTAAAATCCCGCATCCAATCCTACTTGTACTTGACGATTATCATCTGATTGAATCGGAAGAGGTTCATCGTTTGGTTGCTTTTTTTATTGAGCGTATGCCTCCTCAAATACACTTGTGTTTACTCAGTCGTAAACAACCTCCAATCGCTCTGGGTCAATTACGCGTTAAAGGGCAACTCAATGAAATCAGCCTCTCGGAATTAAGATTTAAGGAACAGGAAATAGCGGATTTTTGGCTTCGGCAAACAGGGGGCTTGCCTGACGAGTTATCACTTCAACTGTTGTCTGATCGCACGGAAGGGTGGGTTGCTGGTATCCAACTAGCTGTTTTATCCCATTTATCGGGTCAACAGGATGCCCTGCACCAATTTAAAGGCGACCATCGATATGTAGTTGATTACTTAATGGAAGAAGTTTTTGACCACTTACCGGAGGAAATTCGTTCGTTTTTATTAAAAACATCTCTATTGGAGAGGATGAATGCGGAACTTTGCGCCGAGTTGACTGATGAACCTGCTCACAGGGGGCGACTGCAAGAAATGGAGAAATCCAACTTGTTTGTCATTCCTTTGGACGCAGAAGGTAAATGGTTCCGTTACCATCACTTATTTGCTGATTTCTTACGTTGCCGCCTAAAGCAGCAGCATCCTGAAATAATCATTGCTTTGCACTTAGCGGCAAGCGAATGGTTTGAAAAGCACAGCTATTTGGGTGAAGCCATTGAACATGCTATGGCTGCCGGTGCGTTTGATAAAGCATGTGCGCTCATTCTAACGATTGCGACGGAGCTGTTAAAAAGAAGGGAATTAACCACATTGCATCGTTGGTTACTTCAATTGCCTGTTGCGATCCGAGAACGTCCCGCGTTACTGATTATTCAAATATGGACGGAACTGTTCATGGGTCACAAAGAGCAAATGGATAAGCACATGGCAACTTTGCAAAAGGGGCTCAATGTACCCAATCATGTAGACGACTCTCTTTATATTGCCATCCGGGAAGATATGAAGGTTGTTAAAAACTTTCAAGCGATGCTTCTTGGTGATTTCAAGCAATGCTATTCCCTATTGGAGGAGATGTATGTCGATGAGAATCTCCCCAATATTGAAGGATTGCCGATGCTATTTGGTTTAGGCATGGAGCTGAATGACGGGACAATTCCACTCATCCGAAGCTATTATGGTTTTAGTGGCCGAATCAAGAAGGCAGAACGCTATCACCGATTTTATGGTGAATTTATTGATAAGAATGGGTTCCATGAATATCCTTTTACGGCCTATCAGCGGGCGGCCCTTTGTGAGGTATGTTATGAACGTAACCAGTTAACGGTGTCTTTACATTTAGCTGAGGATGCTATTCGCCTCGCAAAACGGAATCATGTCATCGGGGCTTATGTTCCCGCTGTCATCATTCAGTCGAAAATTTTTTGGGAAAGAGAGGACAAAGAAGAGGCGATAGCCATTATTTACGAAGCGTTGGATCATCTTAAGTTGACCCATCATCATAGCTCGCATTGGCATGGTTTACTGAATGCTTTTCTGACTCGCTGTCAACTTGAGATGGGAGAGATGGAGGCCGTAGATCACTGGATGCTAACGTCGCCATGGAGCAGACAGAATGAGATTATTGGAGATCAAGACTTTGAGCTTCTAATCTATATCCAGGTTTTATTGGTGAAAAAATGCTGGGCAGAAGCGCTTACTTGGTGTGAACAACTCTTAAAGAAATCGAAAATCTCCGGTCGAATCATGACAGAACTGGAAGTTCACTTAGTACTATCACTGATACATGATAAAATGAATAACCCGCATACTAGTATGCTTCACTTACATCATGCACTTCTATTGGGTGAGCGGGAAGGTTACCTACGTACATTTATCGATATAGATTTAGAACATCTGCTGAAACAGTATGCGGATGTGCGGAAGCTTAAATATATGGCAGAATTGCAAGCAACTGGGGTTTCCCTTCACTACCTTCAAGTCGTTCAATCCCTTTCCTCTGAGAAATGGCAAGCTGAACGAAGAAACAATGAGGTGGAATCCTCTGTGTTTATGCTGACTGTTCGTGAAAAAGAGGTGCTCCAACTCATCGTGGAGGGATTGTCCAACAAAGCGATAGCTGAAAAGTTAGTGCTGGCTGAAGGTACAGTGAAGCTTCATCTCCATCGTGTTTACAGTAAGTTGCAAGTAAACGGCAGGACGCAAGCTATTCAGAAGGCCAATCAACATCGGTTGCTTTGAGTAAAAGATATAACCATCGTATATATCGTTCGTTGGATGGCTCTCTCCTTCCCTTCTGATAAGCTGATAGCATTCAGAATGAAGGAGGAAATAAATGTCAGCAAAAAACTATGATGTTATTATAATCGGAGCGCGAATTGCCGGTTCAACGCTAGCTTATGAACTAGCGAAAGCCGGGTATGAGGTGCTGCTCGTGGATCGCAGTACCTTTCCAAGTGATATCCTGTCTACGCATAATTTTTTTAACAATTCGGTAGCTATGCTCCGAGAGATGGGGGTATTGGAGAAATTGGTCCAGACGGGCACTCCGATGTACAACCGAGCTTATATTCAAATGGACGAAATGGTTGTTGATGGGATTTTTCCTGAGGTAGACGGCGAAACCCACTGTCTATGTGTGCGGCGCAAGCATTTGGATCAAATTCTGTTCGAGCACGCATGTAATCAGGAGCTCGTTACAGCAGTAGAGGGATTTCGAGTAACCGAATTACTTTATGAGAATGATACCGTGTCGGGGATTGCTGGTATAAAACGCGATGGCACAACCGAACAGTTTACTGCCAAGTTGGTTGTCGGTGCCGACGGCCGCAACTCTACTTTGCGCAGATTGGTGAACAGTGAAAGGAAAATGGCTGTTCCTACTGATTTCGCCTCGTATGTGGGTTACTTTTCTAATTTTCGCCAAGAAGGTGAGCCCTGTGTTGAATTCTATAAAATCAAGGATAATATAGGGATTGTGTTTCCGACAAGTGATAATCTCGTCGTGATTGGGATTATGTTTCCTTTAGTAAATAAGGAATGGAGCGAGAAATTTCGGAATCATCCAGAAGCAGGCATACGCGAGCTAGTAGATATAGGTTTCAGTAATACTACTTTCCCGGAGAGGCTGAGAGAAGCCTCATTAGATGAGCCGATTAAAGGGCTGCTTGGCTATGATAATGATTGGTTTCAAGGCATGGGTAAGGGATGGGCTCTTGTTGGGGATAGTGTTTCGTTCAAGGATCCTGCGGTTGGGCAAGGTATGCATGATGCGATCTACGGAGCGCGCTTATTGCGGGGCATTTTATCCGAAACGGTCGACTGGGAAACAAGCTGGAGCGAAATGGCTGATAAATACCAGACCGCAATGGAGTCAAAAATGATGTCTCGTTACCAATTGGCATGCCAAATGACGAAGAATACACCCGTCACAATTGAACAATCGATGGTAAATCAATTGATCGGAAGTCATCCCGATGCATCGCAAGCCTTTCTTGGCATTTACAATTACGCGAATGAGCCCGAATTGTTACAGGAGACTATCATGCGTTTGCTTCAAGGTGGAGTTGGCTTGGGAGAATGAGCTGCCAATGACCGCTGGGGTAATAACCAAAAAAGGGTTAGTCGATTTCATTAGTGAAATCGATTAACCCTTTTTGTCATTTTAGTTACCCATATTCCTGAAGCTTTTCAGTTGACATTTTTGTTGGTTTTTTTCTTCTTTATGCATACAATAAGGGAAGCACGAATTCGATGCAGCAGGTGATGAATATTGAAAAATTGGTTTAAGCGTAATATGAAATCAACAGTGTTCTTAGGCGTTCTTATAATTGTTGCAACGGTTGGCGGAGTGTTAGGATACTTCGGATTGCACCGAGATAGTGATGGGGGATTCACGCTGCATACGCAATCGACTTTTCGGCCTGATGTCGTTGTGATGGGAACAGAGCTTGAAGGGATGTACCTCGCACAAAAGGCGAAGCAGGAAGGCCTCGGCGTATTAATCCTCGAAACGAAAGGCAGATTAGGCGGACAACTCATCCAAGGGGAAATGCTCTATCTTGATGGAACCTACGATGATGAAGGCAACCAGCTCATGCAAGGGGGCATGAAGGAGTTGTTTCAGCAGTATACGAAGGGAAGTATTCGCACCAAAACAGATTTTGCTCATTATTTTCATAAGCTAATTGAGGGCATTCCACTTGAGAAAAATGTTGTGCTTGAAGACTTGAGCATGACCGGGAATAAGGTTGATTCTCTTACCTATCTAGACGGTGATGGGAAAAGGCGAATGGTGAAGCCCTCCTATGTTGTAGATAATTCGGATGATGCCGCCTTGATCCGCAAGCTTGATGTGGAGCCGCTTCCAGGATTGGAAGCGCTATACGGGAACAAGGAACGCGAATATATGAGCGGTACGTATATGATGAAATTTAGGGGAGTCGACTGGGACAAGTTTCAATCACATTTTTGGGCAATGAATAAAGTAGAGCGAGCGCATAAATACGGACCAGAAAGTTACGTGAATTCACACATCGCTTATGGGTTTCCGCCAATCGTATCGGCTTATGAACTGCGCAACAAGGGCGAACTCAATTTACGTGGCTTAAATATCCTAAATCAGGGTAACGGAGAAATTATCATTAACGCACTTCAGGTATATGGCATCGATCCGAGCCAGAAGGAAACGATCGAACGTGGCATGCAGCTGGCCCAAGCAGAAATGCCCTTCATACGGGATCATCTACGTAATCATATGGTGGGCTTCGAGCAGTTGGAATTAGGTGGAGAGCCGAACGATCTGTACGTTCGAGAGTTTAACCACTACCCAACCGAATATGTCCTGCAGGCGTCGGATTTAATGAGCGGCCGTATGTTCTGGGATAACGTGAGCATCGGCGGTTATTTCATGGACATTCAAGGCTCGCGCTCCAATCGGGAGGGGTTAGCTATCGGGCGGCCGGATAAATATGGGATTCCGCTGCGAAGCTATTTGCTTCACGACTACGATAACGTGATAACAACTGGGAAGCTGGTTGGGGCATCAGCTGTGGCCTATGGAAGCGCAAGAATTCAGCCGAACGGGGCGATGGCTGGGGAGTCTATTGGTGTGCTCATGGCGCAAATGCAAGGAAGAAGCTTGAAGTCGACAACGCCAGAGGAAATAGCTCGACTTCATGAGCGGATGGAGCGTAAGTATCACATCAAGCTGAAAGGTCAAGTCGCGAAGGACAAAATTGCTCATCTGTCTGAGGGGGAGAAAGCGGAGTTGAATAGTGGGAGGATTACGCTGCTGAAAGGCAATAAGATCGCTCATCATCTGCCTTTTATCCGAATCAGTCTGGAAGGCCAGGCCCTCACTTACAACGGAATCAAGCCAATTGTCATCGGAGGCATCCCGTGGGTGCCGCTTACTCAAACCTTCGAGAAGATAGGCCTTGGTGATGCAACATACGATGAAGAAAACAAACGGATCCTATACACATCCAAGGGTAGTTCCGGAACCATTGAATCGGCAGACGTCCATGTGCTGAACAATTTTGTACTTGTAAGCTGGGCCAAGCTCGCAGAAGTGTTAGGTTATAACTGGGAGTGGAACAAGGCTGGAGACGAGGTCATTGTTAGGCGATTGTAGAGGCTGAGTTCATTGGTATGATCAGGTAGTCATGCAGTAGAAAAACGAAAATCTGTCGATTCTCCATTGGAGGATGGCAGATTTTTTAGTTTCCAACGTTTCATCCCAAGCCCACACCATCTCCGCGTATAAGCAATAGTCTACTCTATAAACGGAGTTTGGGGAGTGTGGCATTTATGGGGATTAATCGAAAACGGCAGTTAACTTCGAAGGCTAGCTTACAGGCAGCAAGGCCAATCAAACAACGAGTGTACGCCATTCGCAAGGTTGCTAAGGTAATGCTGCCATTCTATCGTAAGCTAGCGAGCAGCCGTACTTTTTCCGTCCAGTGGGCGACGGCTGTGCGGGAGACTGATATTGCTCGCATGAACAAGCTGTTGCGTTCGGTCATCGGCTCAGAACCTTTATCGGCCTTAGCATCCAATGGCGTAGGGTGGTTCGTTGATTTTCCGCTGCCGAAGCCGCTTCTTGTAATCACCAATGGGACCACCATTCGTCCAGGGCAAGTGCAGTTCACATTCAGCGCCACGATAAATCGCGCGATCGCGAAGGCTGTCATTCCGCTATATAAGGAGATTATTTGCAATCCCTATTACGCGGCGCTAATAGTGAAGGCGATCAATACGCAGAATGAGGCACTGTTAAAGCGTTTGATACGGAGTAAGGTAACAAGTCGGAGATTAGTCTCTGTCCACATTGATTTCTCTGGCTTCTTTCTTGGGTTTAAATATCCAGAGAGTAAGTATGTGTATCTAAATGAAGTTTTTCGTGAGTATGTCATGTGATTGGTTATTGGTCAAAAGCATTCCGATTCCTGCGATGGCAGGATCCCCGAGGTGCTTTTGTTGCTTGGCAATTAGACAAGCCTAGCAGAGGAAAACGAGCTTTTCGAATCCAACCTATCTCCTTCAGCGCTCGTTCCTATCAATAATGGATATATGGCTGCAAACGCTTCATTATAGGAAAGAACGAAAGCGCACAACCAACAGAATAATCCATTCAGGCCGAGCAGAAGCGGGAATAGACATGGAAACGGATGCGGGGAGGGATACGGTATAAATTTCTAGGCAGGCCACTAATCAATTGGGTGTATTTCGTAGTATAATGTTCCTATTGATTATTGGAGGCACATACATGACATTAATTAAACATTTACAAGCACCAGATGAATTCACGGGCTTTTACTTAATTAAAGAGTTGGAAATTAAACAGACGAACACAACACCTGCCAAAGATTTCATGGATATTGTACTCTGTGATGCGAGCGGACAGGTTTCCGCAAAAATGTGGGACGTCAGCATTGCGGATAAAGAGACCTTTTTCCCAATGACCTTAGTAAAGGTGCAGGGGCTCGTTCAAATGTACCGCGAACGCTTGCAAGTGAAGATTGGGAAAATTCGTAAAGCGCTGCCGGAAGATGGCGTGCAAATCACTGATTTTATCCGCTCTGCACCGATCAGTCCAGCGGATCTCATTCATACAATCAACCATGTTTTAGCAAGTATTACGAATCCAACGATTCAGTCGATCGTCTCGTTCTGTGTGGCGAAGGTGCAAGACAAACTAGACCATTACCCAGCGGCCAAAACGCATCACCATGCGTATTTCGCGGGACTTGCCTATCATATCGTGCGGATGCTGGAGCTCGGGGAGTTTATTTGCAAGCAGCGGCCATTTCTCAATGCGGACCTGATCAAAGCGGGCATTATCCTTCATGATATCGCGAAGCCAGAGGAAATGATTGCACAGCTTGGTATCGTGTCAGACTATAGCGTGCAAGGGAAGCTGTTGGGTCACATCTCCATGGCGTCCAATTGGATTACAGAGGCTGCTCTGCACCATGGCGTTGATCTCCAATCGGACCTCGTCATTGGGTTGCAGCATATTGTCTTGTCCCACCACAACTTGCCGGAGTGGGGAAGTCCTGTACTGCCGCAGCTTCCGGAAGCTGTAGCCCTTCATTACATCGACTCGATGGATGCGAAGCTGCAAATGGTCGAGGACACGCTGCTTATCACACCGGAGTCCGAGCCCTGGACGCCGATGATCCGCGGGTTGGAGAACAAAGCGATGTATCGCTTGAAGCTGTAGAGCAGAGCGTTGATGAGATGTAAGAACGGAAAGATGAAAAGAGCCATTCCCAAGGAGAGAGAACTTCTTGGGAATGGTTTTTTTGAGATTGAGGTGGCAGGTGCGTTCAATGGTCACTTGGAGGGGAGAACCTGAACCTGAACCTGAACCTGAACACACCCGCTAACCCCAACAACTAGCAGCACGCTTGAGTAGAATAACTGGAAATTATGTAGTTAATTTCTTGAAATATCGCTCTTTATTTGAATTAACTGTAAAAACTACAGTTAATATCTCGCTACTCCCATGAAAGTGGCAGAAGGGGAAGAATTAGATGTAGTTTTTCCATCTATTGTCTACATTTCCCTATTATTCAAAAAAAAAGATGTAGTTTTTCCAGTTAATCCAGCCCGAGAGGGGGCAAGCAGCAACACAGCAGCAGCAGTACCAGCAGTACCAGCAGTACCAGCAGCAGCCTCTCCTGCCGACAAAACCACAACCAATCAAATCAAAGCTTCAAACCAGTTCCCTGTTTGTATCGTTTAATGACCATTTCCGTGTTCACCCGCACAACACCATGTAGATTGTAAAAGTTTGGGCAACCCCCATGCTGTAATGTAGCTAGCCGGGGCCAGCTTATCACCGAAACCTTACCGGCACAAACCTTTTGGTTCACAGATCATTAAGGAGCGTTTGCCCAACTGGAGTGGGGCGAGCGTTTCATTTTGTTTATAGAATGTTTACTTTGGTAAGAAGGAAAGCACATAACCCCGTCGAATTCATTTAATGTAAATTACTTACAGGCATCTTGGGGGAAGGTGAATACATGCAACAATTGCTTCAAAGACATCAATTACGATGGAAAACATGGTTAGTTATCGTTATTGGCCTAGTATTTATGGCTAATCATGCTTTCGCGGAGCAACCTGAAGGTATGAAAGCGATTCCAAACTGGGGTTTACTTTGGGGAAGTCCCAATGATAAGATCCAGGACATTATCGCTTCTCCACGTGAAGATCAATGGATGACAATCGAGAGTGAAGCTGAGATGCCAGATAAACCAGATGAGGTTTCTACAGCATGGGTTCGCATCCAACTTCCGAAAGAGTTGCCTAAGGACTATGGCATGTATATTGATCGTATCTATGCACAACAACTATCGGTGTATATAGGCGATCGACTCCTGCATGAGGTTAAATTTGACTTTCTTACGGACCAACAACGCAGTTTGTTTCCACTTAGTGCAGAAGATGCCGGAGGCATTGTTTATTTAAAGCTTCAAACGTCCATGGATCGTTTAGGAATTCAATCGGATATCCGAATAGACCATTACTCCGCCTTGACGCGAACATTTATTTTCCGTGATTTGCAGAATATTATTCTTGGATTTGGTTTTCTATTTATAGCAGTGATTATGCTTATTTGTTCCTTTTACTTGAATAAAATAGGGCGAGCTACATGGATTTCTCTGAGCTTAATTATTCTTACACTCGGTACGATCTTTCTTACCTATTCGCCATTTCTGTATGCTAATTTCACTCAATTCGGGATAATATTCCTGGATATATTCGATATTTCTCTGGCCGTTTTATTACCCGCCTTGACTTACTTTTTCGAGAAAATATTCGACAATGGCCACTTTAAGTGGGTTCGACGCTTTCGTAAATTTCAAATCGTGTATTCGTCCTTCTGTATTGTATTGACCCTAATTAATCAACTCAATGATTATCAATTTATCGGCGCCTACTATTTGTTCACGGTTACTCTACTAGGTGCAATAATGATCATCCAATTTATCTCGATTATTGGTCTTTCTATCTTTTTTGTAATAAAAGGCAACAGAGAGGCTGTTATTTTCTCTTCAGGCTTCGCTATTTTTGCGCTAATGGGGATGTTTGATCTTATTCTCTACTATGCAAATAACCAAAAGTATCAGTTTTTCCTTTGGAAATTTGGTGTAGTGGGGTTCATAATTGCACTTATTGTCATACTGGGCAGACGATTTGCGATTAATCAGGAGCAGATGGCTAACTATTCCAAGGAACTTGAATTCTACAATCATCAGCTTCAGCTGTCAGAGAAAATGGAAATGATTAGCTCATTGGCGGCATCTGTCGCGCACGAGGTGAGAAATCCACTTCAGGTTACACGCGGATTCCTGCAGCTTGTTGCAGCTAGAACGGATGACAAGAATAAAGAATATATGACTATTGCGATCGAAGAGCTAGATCGGGCTTCTGTGATCATTACCGACTTTCTTACCTTTGCGAAGCCGCAATTGGATGAGATTGTGGAGTTGAATGTGAGTAAGGAAATTAGTCAAATCGAAGGAATCATTGTGCCCTTAGCGACAATGAATGGTGGTCGGATTACCGTCAGTGTACCGTCTGATTTGCACATCTATGGGAATTCTTCGAAGCTAAAGCAAATTCTAATCAACATTATCAAGAATAGTATCGAAGCGTTCCAAGTGGATGGTCAAATTAATATTTGGGCATATGAGAAAAATGACGAAGTATTTATTCATATCAAGGATAACGGTGAAGGGATCGAGCCGATACAACTGGCGAAGCTTGGAGAGCCCTATTATTCGACGAAAACGAAGGGAACAGGGTTAGGCTTAATGGTCACATTCAGGTTGATTGAAATTATGAAAGGGCATATTGAGTTTAAAAGTCAAAAAAATTCAGGTACCGAGGTTATCATGCGTTTTCCCTATGTGACTGTGTGAATTGAGAAAAAAAGGTGTTCCGCTTACGATGCGGGACACCTTTTTATATGACTACCATATACCTTCTGCACCAGTGGTTGTAACCAATATCTTAGCTGGATTTGTAGGGATTACTAGAACGAATTCTGTCGATGTTTCTTCAACAGCTTTAACCTTAATGTCGTCTGGGAGTGTAATGTTAAATGCTTGCTTCAGCGCAGCTTTTGGGTTGGATAGAAGTTGTTGTTTGAAGGCTTCATCTTCCCAAGCTTTTTGAATAATTTTGGCTTTTACGCTTTCATTTGTGGACATTTGTATATTCACTCCTAGTCACTTGGGTAATTTTGCCTACAAGAAAAAGTATACCATGTTCATATCTATTAATCTATCAAAATCTATCAGAATTAGACAAAAAATAGTAGAAGCTGCCAGAAACTAATGCAGCCCTTCTTTCTTTAATTTCATTAGCTACCCGATGAATATTTTGGACTAGCGAATCATGGAAAGCTATAAGCTGCCTCATGCCTATAGACAAACTTAGCAGGTGCTCGTGATGGGAGTCAGCAATCCCGGCATATGTGGTAATAAAGTCATGGACATAGAGCTGCTGCTTGACCATTTCAGGCGTAAGCACATCTGCTGTCGAAAGCTGCAATTGCTTGCGGATGGAAGCTAATAAGCAATTATACGAGCCTTCTTCTAGATCCTCTTCCCAGTCTGCCCAGTCGTCTAGCATTTGAAGGGTAACCAGCGTTTGTTCAACCGCAGCTGTGACAACGGGGATGAGATGGGCTTGATTCGCGAGGAGAAGTGCTCCCGTGCTGGCATTTTTAACAGGACCAGCTTTCTTAGCAATTTGCAGCTTGTCATGATGGAAATAATCCGACTGCAGCTCATTCGTTACACTCTTGGACCATTCGATGATATACGTTTCATAATAGCTCCAGAAGGGGGAATGTGAAGGAAAGAGCTCGCGATAGATAGACAGGAATTGGATGTGAAAGAGGTTAGCAAGTGGCAGCTTGCTAACGTGCTCCCCTTTGGCAGCATCCATAATATCGTCTTGAATGAAGAAGTAGAGCATGACGAATATATTTGCCAGTGACAGCTTGTTGAACTCTTCAGGAGTCAGCTCACTGATATCTTCCATCCAATATGGAAGGAGATAGCAAATATAATTTTTGGTAGTCCCTTCGCGAGTTGCGTCAAACTTGGCTAAGTAGGCAAGCCCCAACTGGTCTAGTGGCGAAGGGTATTGGCGTACAGCTTCCTTCGCTTCTGCGAAAATAACATGTAATTGGTTGTCGTGAGCACTTAGCCATGTCATCGTTCTTCAACCCCTTTCTGGTTGAGGGTATTCTCAAATTTCAACTGCTTGCGGAAATCATTCGGTGTGATGCCATTGTATTTCTTAAACAAGCGATAGAAATACGAGTCACTTGTGAAGCCCGTTTTTTCAGCGATTTCAGCTACGGAGAGTGATGTGTTTAATAGTAGATCCTTGGATTTATTCATGCGAACATCTTGTATAACATCGGTAATGGCGATCATCGTATGTTGCTTGTATAAGCGGCTGATATAGATGGAAGACATCGCGAGTTCGTCGGCAATGGAATTGAGCGACAAATTTTGATTCGCATAGTCCCGATCTATAATGTCGTTCATCTTCTTGATGAGTTCTACATGCTTAGAGCTTCGTTTTTCGTCTAGCTTTTTCTGAAGCTGCCTGAATAAGTCAATGAATTGCGTGTTAATTTCTTCAATCGTCTCCACATGGGTCAGAGAAGCGACAGCAGCATCCAAATAGAGGGGAAAGGCTAGTGCGTTATTCTTATTGATTGTCGTTAGTACATTATTAATTGTTAACGTCAGATGGGAAATAGCCAAATGAACAACTGTGTAGGGATATAAAGACGTTTCTTGTATGATCTCGGTATAAATGAGTTCAGCTTCTTCGGAATCACCAGTCATGAGACAATCGACAAGCTGTTTTTCCTTCTGAGACGGGAACTTGTACTCTTTGGTACGGTACGCAATGATTTCGTCCGACCAAATGATACAACCATGGCCTCTGAATAAACGATGATAGGAGGCTTCTAGCAGCTGTTTGTATAGCTGGAAGCTTTGTGTGGCCTCATCCTGCAGCGGGCTCACGGTTATCGATACCGATAACTTAATGAAAGATGCGATGGATGCTTGCATGTTCTGGAGCAACTCAGTGAAAGCCGTACACTCCCAGCTGAAATCTGCTTCCTTAGCAGAAAGAACCAAGATGATGTGGTCATCCCCCATATCAATACCTTCCGCGTGAAAGGTGGAGGAGCTGATTTCCGTACATATATTCATAACTGCATAACGCAGCAATGTCAGTTGATCCTTATAGGTGCGGATGTTTTCTTCGTAGCGATCCATTTTAACCATGAGAAGTAAGGAGGGATGCCCGACTGTGATTTTGGAGCCGAAATACGTTAATTTCGATTGTAAAGCCTGGGGGTGATATGCATCTCTACCCATAATAATATTTCTCAGGAAATTTTGTCGCAAAATTTGAAGATTATCACGCTTTTCAATTTCTAACGTTTTTAAGCTTCGAATGACTTTATCGATGGGATCGAATAGTCGTTTGGACATAAAGAGTGAAATAAGTAGCCCCACGAGAAGGATGCTAAGCGAGATATAAATCGTTTTGAGACGCATGTCTCTGATTTCTTCGGTAATAATCGTGTAAGGGGTTGTGCGGACATAACGCCAGCCTAGAGAATCAGGTGCTGTATACGAAATTAAAGACTTCGTCTCATTCACATTATCGACCAAATAACCTGGTGAGGAAGGATTAGCGATAATTTTTTGAATGTAGCCTTTGTCTGAATAATTGGACAGTACAGGATTTGTCCCATCCGTGGAAATTAGAATGCCTTCTTTATTAATAATGATTTCGTTGCTTGCCCGATTGTTTGCCACGTTCTTCAAAGATTTATTGAAGAATGATTCTGAAATGTTGACGACAACAGCTGAATTCAAAGAATTATTCAAATTAATGGCATCATAGCACAAATAGGAATAGATCCCGACTGAAGTTGACTGAAGTGAGCTTGCATCTTTTGCTTTGAAATATCTCGGAATCGGCAAGAACGGAATATATTCCTGAAAATGATCGAGAATATCGACCATGCTAGGATCGCCTAGCGTGGCTTTCGTCTGGATGCCGCTCTGAAAATTGTTGGAGCTGACATAAAAGAGCTCAGATTTCCCGTTATACACATAAATCGATTCGATGAAAGGCATGGCTAAACGATATAAGTTCAGTTGGGCCATGCTGCCTTGAACGTCGTAGATATCTGGTTTATCGTAAAACAACAATTTGCTGATCACGAAATCACGATATATTTGAAAGGAAAGGGAGGTTGCGGTCTCCGTAATAGTTCTAATTTCCTGACTAGTTTGGAGCAGGGAGTTGGAATCGGATTCATACACTTGTTTGAGTGCAATATTATCAAAATTGACATAGAGGATCGTTGAGGAGACAAGCAGTGTGATAACAATGGATAAAACAATACTAAGCAGGATGTTGCGGTACATAAATTTACTCTCTTGATTGCGAAGCATCATACGATCTGTCTCCCCCTTTAGTAAAAAAAGTATATCCCAACTATATACTGCTTGCAACGGAAACAGATAGTCCTGGGGGCTGAAAAGCACGAGAAAAGCCAGTTTTTCCATGAAAGTTTAGATTGTGCATATGTGAATTGGGCCATCTCTGGTTAGTTCGTTCATAAATGTTAGCAGATCTTCAGTATCGCCGACGATACAATTCTGTCTATAATTCGAGTATGGCAACCGACAAGAACTACAGGACACATTAACGCAGGGAGGTTTACAGCATGATCCGGAAGAAAGGATTTTTCTATGAGTTAAACAAAAATAAATTGTTGTTTCTCATGATAGCGCCAACATTGATCTTCTTCTTTATTAATTCGTACGTACCGATGGTGGGGATCTACTTCGCATTTACCAGGTTTGACTTTAATGGGGGGCTTTTCGGAAGTCCATTTGTAGGATTGGAGAATTTCGAATTCTTATGGAAATCTGGTGTGTTGTGGACATTGACGCGCAATACGGTAGCTTACAACCTAGCATTTATCGTGTTCTTAAATGTGACAGCTATCTTCTGCGCGATCCTATTAAGTGAAATGACAGGCAAGTTCTTCAAGAAACTTACGCAGTCCGTGATGTTCTTACCTTATTTTATTTCATTTGTTCTGCTTAATGCAATCGCTTACAACATGTTTAATTATGATACTGGTTTTGTGAATGCAACCCTGAAATCATGGGGTTCTAATCCTGTCGACATTTATAACACACCTTCTTCATGGGTTTTTCTGCTGATTATGTTCTATGTATGGAAAAATGTGGGCTACACCATGGTGATCTATCTCGCCACGATAACAGGTATTAGTGATGAGTATTACGAAGCGGCTACGATTGACGGAGCGAATATATTTCAGCGGGTTTGGTACATTACAATTCCGATGTTGAAGCCAACCTTCATTATATTGCTTCTGTTCGCACTGGGCAGCATTATGAAAGGTCAATTCGATCTCTTCTATCAATTAATTGGGAATAACGGCATCCTGTACAACGCGACTGACATTTTGGATACTTATGTTTTCCGCTCCTTGAAGGTTACGTTTGATATTGGAATGGCGACATCTGCTGGCTTGTATCAATCCCTCTTCGGCTTTGCGCTGATTATGACAGTGAATTATCTTATTAAAAAATCAAATGATGAATATGCACTTTTCTAGGAGGTGATTGCACTTGCGAACCAGGGGAATTGATTCCATTACATTTAATATCATTGCCTATCTCGTCATTATCGCGATTTCAGTGGTCTGTCTGTTTCCTTTCTTACTCATTATTTCCGGTTCTTTCACGAACAATGAATCCATTATACGAGATGGGTATCATCTTATACCGAAAGTCTTTTCTATGACCGCCTATAAGGCTGTCCTAACCTTTCCGGAAAAAGTATTAAGAGCGTACGGTGTTACGATCTTCGTTACGGTGGTAGGGACGGTTCTGGGGCTTTTCATGATGACGATGGCTGGCTACGTGCTGCAGAGGAAGGATTTTAAATATCGCAATAAGCTCTCCTTCTATATCTACTTCACGACGCTTTTTGGAGGCGGACTTGTGCCTTGGTACATCATGATGACGAAATATTTGCAATTAACAGATACATACGCAGCATTGATTTTCCCAGGGCTCATGTCTCCCTTTCTCATTATATTAATGCGCAGCTTCATTAAGTCGTCCATTCCAGAAGAGCTTACAGAATCTTCAAAGATTGATGGAGCGAATGATTTCACGATTTATTACCGTGTTGTACTGCCTCTGGCTATGCCTGGGATTGCGACTGTTGGATTATTCCTGGCTTTACATTATTGGAATAGCTGGTTTTCGACATCGCTCTTTATTAATGATCAGAACAAATATGAGCTGCAGTACTTCTTGTATAACATCATTAATACGGCAGCAGCGGTTTCACAGCTTGGTGTAAGCACAGGTGTAACGATGAGTGAGGATATTCCATCGGAATCTACCAAATTAGCTATGGCTATTATCGTAACGGGACCAATTCTATTCCTGTACCCATTCGTTCAACGTTTCTTCGTTAAAGGCTTAACGATAGGCGCTGTCAAAGGTTAGAACTGTAACGGAATCATTCCGTCAGCTAACATAGATTGTTTGACTTATTTTAAATATGCACAAATAAAGGGAGGATTTACATGAAAAGTAATGCGAAAAAGATGTACAGTGTGTCAATGGCATTAGCACTTGCCGGTTCCGTTGTTGCAGGGTGTAGCAGTTCCACATCCACAAGTTCTCCAAGTCCTTCCGCAGCAGCAGCAACGAAAGCACCCGAAGCTACAGCAGCAGCAGCTACAGCTAAGCCAGCAGGTTTAGATATATCTAAGAAAGTGGAATTGCAATTCTATATGTTAGGACCAGCACCGAAGGATCTTCCGGTCATTGAAGAAGAGATTAATAAGCTAGCCTTGAAGGATTTGAATGCAACCGTCAAATTCAATTTCACAACATGGACGGATTGGGATCAGAAATATAAGCTATTATTATCTTCCGGTCAAGCGGTGGATTTGATCTTCACAGCAGAGTGGACACAATACCAATCCTATGCCAAAAAAGGAGCTTTCCTGGCACTTGATGAATTGCTGCCGAAAGCCGCACCTAAATTGAATAGCTTTGTACCGAAGGACATGTGGGAAGCCGTCAAAATTGATGGCAAGATCTACACCGTTCCTGCCACTTATAAAGAGTACGTAACGACAGGCTTCATCTGGCGTGAGGATCTCAGAGAGAAATACAACTTGCCGAAGCCGGATTCCCTTGCTAATTTTGAAGCGTATCTAGCTGGAATTAAGAAAAATGTACCGGACATGGTGCCTTTGGCAGCAAATAGTGATGTAAAAGGCAGCCTATCTGATCAATATAAAAACTTAACAATCGATCCAATTGGAGCCGTTCCTTATGGGTTGAACATTGGTTATAAAACGCCATCAGAGGTTGGCTTGTATTGGGGCTCCCCAGAGCACTTAAATGAGCTGAAAGCGATGAAAAAATGGCAGGATGCTGGCTACATTACGAAGAACGTCCTGAATACGAAGGATGCTATGACCGATTTGATTACAAGCGGTAAAGCAGCAGCGAACCTGGGAGATAATCCAAGCCGCTTTAACGATCAAAAGCTGAAAATTGCTTCTACACACCCAGATTGGAAGCTTGAATACTACCCGGCTCCAATGATCAAAGGCCATGCTGAGCCAGTTCACCCGATCCATAATGGCTTTGCAATTCCAAAAAGCAGTAAAAACGCTGAACGTGCACTTGCGTTCTACGAAAAAATGGTTACAGATAAAACATACAATCAATTGACAGAGTATGGTATCTTAGGTAAAAACTACTCCGTTGATAATGGCTACTACACAATGATCGGTGACACGAACAGCAACGGTTTCCCTAGAGAAGCTATGCAGGGCTGGGCTTGGAGAAATCCAGAGTTTATGTTATTCGATAAAGGTTATGATGGCGTGAAAAAGATCTTCGCTGATCTGGATAAAATTGCAACTCCTGATAAATACACAGGCTTTGCAGAAGACTACACGAGCTATCAAGCTGAAAGAGCAGCTTTGGAGCAAGTGGAGAAACAATACCTGTATCCACTTGAAGCAGGTCTGGTTGCAGATGTTGAAGGCGGACTGAAAACATTTATGGAAAAAGCAAAAGTAGCCGGACTTGATAAAATCCAAGCGGAATACAAGAAGCAATGGCTGGAGTATGTGAAAAGTCAAAATATTAAATAAGTAGCTGAAGGGCGTCCCGCATGGGCGCTCTTTTCGTTTTATATTGACAGTTGGAGGCATTTTGTTTAAATTGGAAGCAAATCGATTGTTCACAATATGACGGAGGGAAAGGAAACGACAATGAGCAGCAGTGAATTTTTGAAGCTGGAGAATCAGCTTTGTTTTAGCTTATACGCGAGCTCGAGAGCGATAACTCGCATGTATCGCCCATTTCTCGAGGAGCTCGGCATCACCTATCCGCAATATCTCGTTCTGCTTGTGCTTTGGGAACAACAGGAAAGTACGGTGAAGGAGCTTAGTGAGAAGCTTGACTTGGATTCAGGAACGTTGACTCCGATGCTCAAGCGGATGGAGGCGCAGAAGCTGCTTGTTCGGAACCGTTCGCAGGAAGATGAGCGCGTAGTCCTCATTCGCATCACAGAGGCGGGACTAGCTCTCTATGATCAGGCACTCTGCATTCCACAGACCTTGTTTGCTTCGAGTGGATTGTCTCCAGAGGAAATTGCGAATTTCAATGCACAGTTGAAACGAATTATTACTAGCGTGAATGCCTCAATGTAAGGAGCATCTTGGGGATTCTCGACGAATCGAGGCTTTGAAATGAATTACTTCGTGTACATTCTTATTAATAATATTGTTCCGATTTGTATTATGATCGCGATTGGCGTGACCATGTATCGCGCCTTTCGCATTGATATTCGAACATTATCGAAGCTCAATTTCTATGTGTTTTCCCCTGCACTTGTTTTTGTGAAGCTCTATGAATCCGAAATGAGTCTATCGATCCTTATGCAGGTGCTCTTATTTTTTGTTATTTTCTTCAGCTTGTTATTCGCGATCATTGAACTGATCATTCGCATTCAGAAGCTGCAGCGCGGCATGCGAATTGCCATGCGGAATAGTGTTATTTTCTATAATAGTGCGAACTACGCGCTGCCTCTGAATCAAACCGTATTTGGCGGCAATGCCTATACGTTAGCTATTCAAATTGTCATTATGATTATGCAGACACTCATCCCGAATACCTATGGGATTTATACGTTAAATGCACATAAAGCCTCTTGGAAAGCTACCGCGAAAACGATACTATCGTTACCAGTCATTTATGCGATTCCCATAGCCCTGTTGCTGCGTTATTACCATGTACCGGTACCATCGTCCATTCATATACCGTTGACTTACATAGCGAATGCCTTTATGGCAACTGCATTGCTGACTTTGGGTGTACAGCTTGGCGCTATGAAATGGGAATTTCACTTCTCGAATGTGCTGCTATCGAATATGCTGCGTTTGGCAATTGGGCCGCTGCTAGGTTTTCTCGTCGTATGGATGTTGGGGATAGAAGGTTTGACGGCGAAGGCATTGGTTCTGTCCTGCGCGGTTCCTACTTCATTGAGCAGTGTACTTCTGGCTATTGAGTATGAAAATGAGGCGGAGTTTTCCTCTCAGGCTGTCTTTACATCAACGTTATTTAGTATGTTTACCATCCCAATTGTCATCTATTTGTTGGATTTTATGTGAACATTGTGGGGAATCATGAAAATAGCAGGAATATCGACAATTTTCGGCGAATGGGTAATAATACCTAAATCAATCCAATTCAAGGGGGATTTCTAACGATGAGATACCAATTTTGCCAGTACGTCACGATTGTCGATATGAATGATGAGATTATGTCTGAGGTGTTATTTGAGCATGGAGAATATGAATCAAATGCAGTAGCAATTGGTTCCTCCGTCCTGATTTACGAGTTAGGCTTGAAGCAGTTCGACGTTGTCTATGACAAACGTGAGGGGAAGACGATTCGTTATAAGATCGAGGATATTGAAGTGAATTTAATCGAGCAGCCTACAGTAACACGTGTTTTCTTGGAGCCTGTTCGATTGATTGTTGGTCAACATGATATTGGTGAAGTCGAGTAATCCATTTTAGCTGTGAAAGGAAATAAAGTCTTATGATGAAATTGTTTATGCTGATTGGAAGCTTGAATGCTTTCCTATCCGTTGCTTTAGGTGCTTTTGGCGCCCACTATTTAAAAACGAAAATCCCCGATAAGATCGATGTGTTTCAAACAGGGGTTCATTATCACATGATTCACGCGGTTGCGTTACTTGTGATCGCGCTGCTTTCGGACAAGCTGGGAAATACTTCACTGGTGAATGCCTCTGGATGGGCAATCTTCATCGGAATTATCTTGTTCTCTGGCAGTCTCTACGGATTAAGCTTAACGGGTATTAAGGTCTTTGGACCTATTACACCGTTAGGTGGATTAAGCTTCCTAGTCGGCTGGATCCTGCTAGCACTAGCTGCGCTTAAAATGAATTAGGAAAAAGGGCCGGAGAAATCTGGCTCTTTTTCGCATTTTATGGCAGGTTAGCAGGAAATGGCACAACCTTTGTAGAAAGAAAGCAATGATTGGTAATTAGTACGTGATTGCTTGACAACATCTGGGAGCTAGGTCGGACATCCATGAAAGGCTTCCCTAACGAAGATAGAACAATGTAAGGAGGCCAGTTCGTGAAAAATCGGCTCTATATTGGCATATATGTCGTCGCAGCCATATTTGTTAGCATTTTCGTAAAGCCGTACGCACCATGGATTTGTCTATTGGGCGCACTCGCATTGCTTTACCTCCTGCGTGCTAACGGAATGCGGCAACAACAGCCGATTCTCAAGGAACTACCGAGGGATCATGCCTATCTCAATGTACTGGATTCCCTATTTGAACATAATCCTAATGCGATCGGAATCTTGAATGCTGAGGGTAAATTCATTCGGATGAATCATGCGGCGGAATCGGTACTGGGGTATTCGGTCACAGATCTCTTGCATCAACCATTTACGGACATTGTAACGGAAGAACAACTGAAGCGCACGGAGTGGCAATTACAGCAAAGCCAAAATGGGATGCCTTATACCTTTGAGACTTCTGTGCATCACCAACTCGGTTATCGCGTTGATTTGCATGTAACAGCTGTCCCCGTCGATATCCATCAACAGGCCAAAGGTAATATTCTGATTTGTCAGGATGTGACGGAGCGCAAGCGGGGCGATGAGCAAGTCCGCTACATGGCCTATTACGATGATATGACGGGGCTTCCGAATCGGCGGTTATTTAAAGATCATCTGAATGAACGACTTCGTTTGTGTCAAGCGGAAGGACATAAAGTCGCGGTGTTTTATTTAGATATTGATCGCTTCAAGCTGGTCAATGATAGCTTTGGCCATGACTATGGTAATATGCTGCTGCTTCAACTCGCCGAGCGATTCACGCGATGCTTAACTGCGGAGGATTTCCTGGCACGCACGGAAGGTGATGAATTCGCCTTTTTCTATTCGAATGTTGAAGATGTCAATGATGTAATGACCGTCATAGCGGAGATTAATCGTGTGTTAGAGAAGCCCTTCCTGCTGGAACAATACGAGCTGCATGTCACTGCAAGCATAGGTGTCGCCATTTCGTCGGAAGATACAGACGAGGCTGACATCTTGATGAAATATGCGGATATTGCCTTAGCCAGGGCGAAAGAGAAGGGGAGAAATGATTTTCAGATCTTCAATACGGATATGAAGTCTGTTTCTATTAATCGGTTGAGGCTGGAGAATGAGCTTCGCCGAGCGCTAACCAATGAAGAATTCGTGCTCTACTATCAACCGCAAGTGGAAATTGAATCGGGGCGTATCGTTGGTGTAGAAGCCTTAATTCGGTGGAATCACCCAGATAAGGGGATGGTTATGCCGAATCATTTTATTCCATTAGCGGAAGAAAGCGGGTTGATTGTACCCATTGGCGAATGGGTGCTCCGAGCCGCATGTAAGCAAAATAAGGCTTGGCAATCCGAGGGGTATCCTCCTATCCCCATCTCGGTTAATTTATCGATGCGACAATTCTTTCAGCATAATCTGAAAGGGAAAATCAGCCATGTGCTTGATCAGACAGGACTGGATCCGCAATATTTGGAGTTGGAAATCACCGAAAGTATGACGATGGATGTTGAGCATGCCATTCAATCACTTCTAGAATTGAAAGAGCTTGGTGTGAATGTGAGTATCGACGATTTCGGCACGGGATACAGCTCACTCTATTATTTGAAGAAATTTCCGATTGATAAGCTGAAAATTGACCGCTCCTTCGTACGTGATATCATGGTGGATCCCAACGATGCAGCCATTGTTGCGACGATTATTGCCATGACGCACCATTTGAATCTGAAAGTAATTGCTGAAGGTGTAGAGACAGAAGATCAGTTGAAATTCTTATACCAGAATCGATGCAATGAGGTGCAGGGCTATTGGTTTAGTCCTCCTGTTGACCGTATAGAGCTTGAGCATATGCTTATAAACGGTATTTCTGTTGCGTCTGCGGCTGCATCAGGTGAATAGAAAAAGGTACCCTTGCGGAAGATCAGCAAAGGTACCTTTTTTATTAATTGGTGGCTACGTAGTCTTCAATTTCATTGAGCTTGAACAGATAGACCTTCTTCTCGTCGACATGATAGACAGTAACATTCTGGCTGATGGTATCAAAATTGAGGATGCGACAGGGAAGATTCAATTTAATACCTTGCGCTTTGATCACCGTCAAACGGATCAAGGTATTATTGGCTTTGAATTTCTCTAACTGCTCAACGATGTTCATAGCAGCTTCGGAATGGATCGTTCTGCCGGCTGAAGCTGGCGAAGATACGGAAGGCTTTTTATTTGAATGTAAGGAAGCTGAACTTCCTTGTTTCGTGTTCAATTCAATAAGTTGACCAAGCTGAATGCCTTTAAGGATTTGATAATCTTTAACGGTGTCAACATTTAATAAATGAAGGAGCTTTTCCATTGCAAGGCCATTTGTTTCATCTTCAATTAAAATCTCTACGGTGAATAAATGCCCATTCTTTGGACTTGTGTTTGAATACCGTTGGTTCATCATAGCCTCCTAACTGCACTGAAATCTCACTTGTCTTAACTATATCATGATATCATTAGCAAATGTAGCTTCGTTTTTCAATAAATCGTTGTGGTGGAGGAACCCGATTGGATGATTATGCCGCGAGAGAAGATTTGAGATTAAAATTGATGGAAGCGGAAGCCATTCTCAAAGAAGCAGAGGAAGAATATGATTTATTCGTAAGCCAATTAATAATATATGAAGATATTATTAAGATTCAGAAAGAAAAAATTCGAATGATTAAAGCTAACTCCGGTCTTCATCTTCAGTAACCCTCTAAACCTGAATCGATATTAAATGAAGGAAGGTTGAGCCATGAAATGGATAGTACTAGTTATTCTGCTATTTGTTATCCTGATTTTGGTTTATTACAGTACTCTGAAAGTAAGAGATAAGGTTGAGGCTAGGAAAATTATTAAAATGTCTTTACACGCCAAGAAATCTTCGAAGCTGAATAAGCAAACATGTTCGTTTTGTCGTAAAAAGCAAAAGAAACTCTCTTTCTACTCCGATGAGCAGGGGAGGGTTGTTGGCGTATGTATGGTCTGTAGGCCACAAGCAGAACGGAGAGCTTTAATGCGATTATGACGAATGACCGATAACGGATAACGGAAAGTTCGTGACCATTTCACGAAAAATGGAAATTCACACAGAATCTTTACAGTAACCTCACACCGTACTAGCCGCAGGCGCATATACTACCGTAAGACTGCGAAGAGGAGCTGTGCAGAGCATGATGCGCGTAGAACCCATTCTTCTTGAAGGCCATACAGCAATCGCGATAGAGGTCAAATTGCCGAAGACGACCTTGCTAGTAGTGACGACGGATAAAGGTTACATTATGTGTGGCGCCCTCGATGTGGCGTTGCTCAATGAGCGATTAAGTGACAGGAATATTGTAGCGGCGCGAGCAACTGGGGTTCGAACGATCGAGGAGCTTCTAGAAGCACCGCTTGAATCAGTGACCTATACGGCGGAAGACCTTGGCATATTTGCTGGAATGACAGGTAGAGAAGCTATATTGAAAATGATGTAATTCATATGAAATGGAAAGCATGAACGCTGGGGTCTTAGAGCCTTGGCGTTTTTTTGCATCATGCACGTTAACAAAGCAGAGCTGGTCATCTGTGCATGAAACTGAAAATGAATAAAAATTCACACTTCCTGTAATTTCCTAGCCTATTTTAAGTATAAAGGTGTTGTTATTTTATTAACCAAGTGTTAATATATGATTCGTCCAATACATAGAACGGGGGAAAAACAGTGAAAAAATTAATGATTTCTGTTGTAGCAGCAGCTTTAGTTCTAACAATGGCAGGTTGTGGCTCCAAAGATAGCGGTGGCACAAAAATTAAATTTGCAACAGATGCAGCCTATGCACCGATGGAATATATGGATAAAGACAAGGTGGCTGGTTTTGATATCGACTTCCTTGCTGAAGTGATGAAAGAAGCAGGTCTTTCTTATTCGGTTACCAACACAGGTTGGGATACGATGTTGACAAGTGTTCAACAAGGTAAAGAGTATCAAGCTGGAATTTCCAGTGTATCGATTACAGACGAGCGTAAACAAACATATGATTATTCCGCTCCATACTTCGAGTCAACGAACATGATTCTTGTTAAAGAAGGCAGCCCGATCAAAAGTGCAGCCGATTTGAAAGATAAGAAAGTAGCGGTTCAAATCTCTACTACAGCCGATACACTTATGACGAAAATCATGGGTGGCGATAACAAGTCTCTGAAACGTATGGATAATAACACGCTTGCACTTTTGGAGCTTGAGAGTAATGGTGTTGACGCGGTTGTTGCGGATATTGCTATTATTCGTGAGTATGTTAAAAATAATCCAAACAAAAAATTCGTTTCGATTGCAGATTCGAAAAACTTCGAATCCGAGTACTACGGCATTTTGCTTCCTAAAGGCAGCGACCTTAAAGCGAAGCTTGATCCAGCGATTAAGAAAGTAATTGAGAACGGCAAGTACGCGACTGTGTACAAAAAATGGTTCGGTCAAGAGCCAGATACAAAGAAATTGCTCGATCAAAAATAAAAAGTTCAAAAGCATGCGTGACTTAACCTTACGCATGCTTTTCTTCTGTAAGTAGCAGAATAATTGGTAGAAAGGAAGTGTGGAATGGATTTTCGCTTTGATATCATTCTTGATTATGTACCCTTGCTTCTGAAAGGTACGCTATGGACGATTGGTATTTCCATTCTCTCCATCTGTTTCGGTTCTGTATTGGGGCTGGCAGTTGGTTTAGGTAAAATGTCACACCGCGGCTATTTGAGATGGCCGACAAGCATATATGTTAACTTTTTCCGTGGCACACCGTTGCTGGTTCAAATATTGCTTGTTCACTTCGGAGTTGTCCCTTTATTCATAGGGTCGACGAACCCCATCATCGCATCTATTGTGGCCTTGTCTTTGAATTCAGCGGGGTATATGGCGGAGATTTTCCGTGCAGGTATTCAATCGATTGATAAAGGTCAGACCGAAGCCGCGCATTCACTTGGTATGACGCATTTCCAAACGATGAAATCCGTTATTTTACCGCAAGCCATTAAACGGATGATTCCGCCATTCGGGAATGAATTCATCGTTTTGATCAAGGATTCTTCTTTGTTTGCGATCATCGCGGCACCTGAGCTTATGTATTGGTCGAATGCGATGCGCAGCCAATATTTCAAGGTATGGGAGCCGTATTTAACAGCTGCACTTATTTATTTCATTCTTACTTACTCTCTTAGCAAGCTTCTTGGCTATATCGAAAGGAGAGTATAACAGATGCCAGCTTTAATAGAAGTAAAGAACTTGAAAAAAGCATTCGGAGATAATGTTGTCCTGCGTGACATCAGTACAGAAATTCATCATCAAGAGGTGCTGGTTGTGATTGGACCTTCAGGTTCAGGGAAATCCACCTTTCTAAGATGCTTGAACCTCTTGGAACAGCCAGATGGCGGGACGATCACGATCGAAGGTCGGAATCTCATGGATCCTACGAATAAAATTAATGAGATCCGCATGGAATTGGGTATGGTTTTTCAGCGGTTTCACTTATTTCCACATATGAAGGTAATTGATAATATTATGCTTGCGCCAATTCAAGTACGGAAATGGCCGGAAGATAAAGCACGGAAGAAAGCCATGGAGCTTCTAGCTAAAGTCGGACTCGCAGATAAAGCTAACGCGCTTCCGGACTCCTTATCCGGTGGCCAGGCACAGCGCGTCGCGATAGCACGTGCACTTGCGATGGAGCCGAAGATCATGCTGTTTGATGAACCAACCTCAGCACTTGATCCCGAAATGGTTGGCGAGGTGCTCAACGTCATGAAGCAATTGGCCAAAGAAGGTATGACGATGGTAGTCGTTACACATGAAATGGGGTTTGCGCGTGAGGTAGGCGATCGCGTCATGTTCATGGAGCAAGGTGTTATTGTCGAGGAAGGCAAGCCGCAACAAATTTTTGAAACACCTACGCAGGAACGAACGAAATCGTTCTTGTCTAAAGTGTTATAGGGTATACACAATAAGGGTCGCGCCTAGTGCGGCCCTTTAAACATTGAGCGCGCCTAGTTCGCCTCTTAGCTGGCAGGGAACCGTTGGAGAAATCATAGGTTGAAGTTCTGTGACGGGCGAATTAATGGATTTTCTACAGTTAATTTTTTTGATTTTTTGATCAAACGCTGATTAGATGGATAACGTACAGTTAATTTTATACATTTTACCCGATATGAACGAAAAAGGTAGTTTTAACTACATGTGTTACAGTTAAATCGAGATTTCAGGGAAATTTCTCATAAATAGCTGTATATTTTCCAGTTAATACAAGTGTGTAGGGCACTAGCCCCTCCAAACATTCAAACTCCACCAACAACGTTCGATCGCCGAGATCCTGTGTCCGCAACCCGTGCGTCCATACCGAGCACTCACCTAGCCTTAAGTTTTGAACGAATTATGCAATAAACCAGTTAGCATCCGCAAAATCGGATGTTAACTGGTTTTTTTATGGCGATAAAAGAACATTTAAAACGCGGTCGTCTATCCTCGAAGGACTTCAATTGAAATTCTCTTCATTTATTCTCCCAAAAAAGGAAGATGGAAAAAATTCCAATATGCTATGATGGAAATATATTATCCCATCTATTAGGAAACGAAAGGTGACGTATGCCATCGCTGTTCTCTCACCTCATTAACAGATTTCAACTTCGTGTGTTTCTGTATTTACTTTTGGCCATATCCTTGCCATTGCTTATCGTGCTCTCTATAGGCAATCAGCAATTCTCATCGTACATGGAGCAAACGATTATGCAGGACGTAGATCAACAACATGATCAAATCGTTACAGGATTACAGCGAGAACTCGCTGATTTGAAGGAAATAACGCATCGACTTGCAGCCGATTATGGCATCATGTCGTTTGCCAAACGCCAAGAGTCATCTATACAGACTTCGACTGAATTAAGTAACTACGTGAATAGCCTGCTATCCGAGCAAACTGTGTACACGCGTTATATCGATCAGGTATGTCTGACGGTTCAGGCTTCCAACCGAACGCTATGTGCGCAAAATGGGGAAATGGATGGGACTTTGGTTACACGGGGGAAAAGTCTGAATAAACGCTTTGAGCCGGTAGGAGATGGTGTTAGTCATTCTAACGCCTACTTGTTGACGTATTCGGAGTCTATGATAGATCGTGCAGGTACTCAGGAACTTGGTAAGGTGACCATTTGGGTGAATATGAACAAGCTATGGAAGGAGATCACTGGAAAGAGCCCTTCGCATGCGTATGTGTTGTTGGCCCCAGATAGACAGGTGATTTTCCGAGATGGTGTCTACACAGGAGATTGGCAAGGTGTAGTCCAGGATATTGGCAACGTGCAAAGGGATGGAACACGAATTCATTCTGTGAAACAAGTAGAAGTGAGCGGTGATGTCACATGGTTATCTTATTACGAAGCTCCATTGCCATTGCATAGTCTAGCTGTATTTCCTGTTTACCGTACTTCGCTTATCGCCATAATTGGTTTAGTTATCGCATTAAGCGTAGGAGGGATTCTTCTCTTTGTCACAATGGTGACGAAGCCGCTTCATGTGCTGAAAGCGTTAATGAATCGAGCTGAGCGTGGTGATCTGCGGGCGTATTGGACCTTCAAAAGCGCCGATGAGTGGATGCAGGTAGGTCAGAGCTATAATCAAATGCTGAATCGGTTGGAAGATTTGATCAAGCAGGTGAAGCGGGAAGAGTCCCTCAAGAAAGAAGCTGAAATGGAAGCGCTCCATTATCAATTGAATCCGCATTTTCTTTACAACACGTTAAATACGATAAAATGGGTGGCTAAGATCCATAAGACGCCTCAGATCTCAGAGGTCGTTAGCGCTTTAGTACGTCTTTTGCAAGCTAGCTTAGGTAAAAAAGGAGATTTTATTTCGTTGCGTGATGAAATGGGTCTGACCCATGATTATATGGCCATCCAAAGGTTTCGTTACGGGGATCGGATTCAGATCGAAACGCATGTGGATGAAATCACGTTAGGTTGTTTAGTTCCAAGAATGCTCCTACAGCCGCTTGTAGAGAATGCCATTATTCACGGTATTGGGCCGACAAAACAAGAAGGTATCATTACGATTCGAACATGGATAGATAGGGATCTTTTGTTTTGCCAGGTGGAAGACAATGGTGTGGGGATGCAGGTCGCAGAGGGCAGCTCTGCCTGGGAAGCTATGCAAGCAATAGGAGGAGCACATGCTGATCGTATGCTGAAAGAGCGGATGAGCGGCGTGGGGATTTCACATATTCGAGAGAAAATTAAACTGATCTATGGGCCAGAATTTAAAATGCATATTACTAGCAAACCTGGTGAAGGAACCACGGTCAGGATGTTTCTTCCCATCCATCAGGGCGAGGAGTGAAGGGGAGTATGAATGTACTTGTAGTGGATGATGAACCCATCATTCGGCAAGGATTACGTGAGTTAGTGGATTGGGAGCTCTATGGCTTTACCTATGCAGGTGATGCGGAGGATGGTCTGGAGGCGTACGAGCTTCTAGAAGCTTTGCATATCGACATCGTGATCACAGACCTCATCATGCCGCGAATGGACGGCTTAGCCTTAATACGTAAGTTAAAAGATAGTCCAAGACCGATAAGCAGCGTTGTACTGAGCTGCATGGATGATTTCACCTATGTGAAAGAAGCGATGAAGCTGGGGGCTAAGGATTATTTGCTGAAACCTACTATGGAGCCCGAGTCATTAATGGACATTCTGCTTGGTGTGAAGCGAGATCTCGAAATTCAACGGAATGAGCGAAGGGAACAGGAGATCCGAGAGCTTGAGCTTGCGTCGACGCTGCAGATGCAGCTTGCGAATCGACTGCAGATGTATCTGCAGACGGGGCTTGGGGAAGCGGAGCTGCAAGAAGAACTATTCGGCGCTGAAACGGAAAGCGCAAGTCGTACCCATCGCACAACAGGCAGCTTAGTGAGCCTGCTGCTACACACCGGGTCCAGCGCCGCTGCCACAGGCTGGCGCTGGACTGGCAGCATCGCGGCGCTGCCGCTGGCCGCTGACAGCGTGCTGCTGCTCATGCCGGCAGCAGAAGCTTCAGATGGCGGCGCCATCGCCGCTGCCGCCGCGCTGGAGCACGCGGCGCAGGTCCGGCTCGCGCATGCGCCGGACTGGTTCATTGGAGCCGGCGTCGTCATTCGCCGGCTCCAAGACGTGCAGCCTGCTGCGGCACTCCACGCGCAGCAGCTGCATGAGCGATTCTACGGCGTGAGCCGGAATCGCCGGGTTGTGCTTGCGCCAGAGGCAGCAAGCAGGCAGGCACCACCGTCGCTGCCGTATGATATACGCAGCGACCTGCTACGCTGTATCGTGCACGATAACAGCGACGGATATCTGCATCATGCGGATGCCTTATGTGCCCGACTGAGGGAGCAGCGCCCTGAGAAGGAGAAGGTGCTGCCTTTTATCCAAGAGCTGCTTGCGCTTGCCGCCGGCTATGCGCGCGAACGCGGCTACAGAGAGATTGATCGCTATGAAGAGCTGTTCGTACACAACAAAGCGCTGAGCCATTGTGTCAGCTTCGAACAGGTCACGCATCTTATTCGGCAAGCGCTGAGCATGCTCATGGTGAACACGGTGGCGGCAATAGGGAATGATCAACAGCCACGCTCAAACAATACGTTTATACGCAAGGTTCTGACCTATATGCAAGAGAACTATGCCTCGCCTATCAGCACATCTGATATGGCTGATCATGTAAGACTCAGTCGCAGTTATTTAAGTGATTTATTTAGTAAAGAAATGGGAGAATCTCTGAGTGAAACGTTGACTCGCATTCGGATGGAGGAAGCGAAGCGGAGATTGCGAACGGGCGAAATGAAGGTATACGAAGTAGCGGATGCGGTAGGCTTTCCTGACGCCAAAACATTTGCAAAGACGTTCAAGCGCGTTGTAGGTTGTTCACCGAAAGAGTTTGAGAAGCCTATTTACTAATGATTTCGACCTTATAGCTTTGTCTCGTGAAAAAACGAACAAAGTGACACCTTTTCCAACAAAGGTGGTCTGTTTATTTGTAATGTAAAGGTTTACATTTATAGTGAAGCTGCAGGATTAGTGTAAAGATGAGGTGTTAATATTGACTATGCATGAATATCAGGTGCCCATGGTGCAAGCCATTGGTGTCACACGAATATTTGGGAAGGGATCTGGAGCGGTTCATGCTTTACGTGGAGCGAATCTCTCGATACCTAGAGGCAGGCTAGTGGCATTGCGCGGGAGGTCTGGTTCTGGTAAAACAACCCTGCTCAACATCATAGGAGCCTTGGACCATCCTTCGGAAGGTGCCGTTTATCTGGAAGGGATGGAGATCAGCACACTCTCCGAGTCCAAGCGTAATGAACTTAGACGGAAGCAGATCGGTCTCATCTTTCAATCATTTGCCTTAGTACCGTATATGTCCGCTTACGAAAATGTAGAGTTCGGATTGCGCATTTCGGGCATTCATCCCAGTCAGTATAAATCATTAGCCGAAGAGGCACTGCACTTCGTGGGCTTAAAGTCGAGAATGAAGCATCGTCCTTATGAGCTTTCTGGGGGCGAACAGCAAAGAGTTGCGATAGCAAGAGCCATTGCTCATAAGCCTAAGCTAATTTTGGCAGATGAACCTACGGCGGAGTTAGATAGTAGGATGGGTCTTCAGATCCTCAAGTTGTTCAAGGATTTGGTGCAAGAAGGGATGACCATTATTTTGACTACACATGATTTGGCGATCATGGAAGTTGTCGATGAAGTCTATGCATTGGAGGATGGTTCCATTGTCGATGAAGGTTAATACAATCGCTTCAAAGCTTGTACTTATAACGGGCGCTTTATTCATACTTGCGGGCTGTTCCTTGCTGCCGAAGGAGGAAGAAGCGCTGAAGCCGCCTTTAATTAAACCGGTCAAAGAAAATTTTGAGCTGTATGAAGTGAAAAAAAGCACGATCACGAGAAAACTCAGTGCGCTTGCGACATTAAGATCCAGCCAAACGACTAGTTATTTCTTCAAAGAATCTGGTCACCGCTTAGCTGGCTTACGCGTCAAATCAGGCGATATCGTCAAGCAAGGGGATGTGCTTGCTGAACTAGAGCAGGGTGATTTAGAAACGAAAATCGCCCTGCAAAAATTGAACCTAGAGAAGGCACAGATCGCAAGCTTGCAGGTCAAGATGACTTCGCCAGACCAAGAGCTTTCTTTTCGTCTTAAGGCTATAGATGTGGAAGCAGCGCAGCTGCAGCTTGCCAATCTGCAGGCTGAATTGGCGAGAACCAAGCTTACAGCAGCTTCAGGAGGCGTTGTTACCTTCGTAACGGATGCTCAGCAAGGAAATATCATCGATGCCTTCAGTACGCTAGTTGTTGTGTCAGATCCAAGCAAGCTGCAGTTATTTTATGAATCATCAGATAGCAGTACACTTTCTGGTATCGAGGTTGGCATGAATGTCGAAGTGAAGTTCGGCTCAAATGGAAGTGCTGTAGCAGGTAAAGTGCTGCAAACCCCTTCAAGCGCTCCTCGATCCGATAATAAACAGCAAGCTGAACGAAATGCCAAAACGATTATTGTAGGTATTCCAGAAGGGACGGCAGGAGCCGAGATCGGAGCATCTGGCGACATGACGATCATTGTGGAGAAACGAGAAAATGTCCTCGTGATCCCAAGAACAGGACTTCGCTCTTATCTAGGTCGCGATTATGTGCAAGTGCTGAATGGTGAAAGCCGGAAAGAAGTCGATGTGGAGAAAGGGCTTGTCACAGCGACGGAAGTGGAAATCCGAGCGGGACTCACGGAAGGTCAGCAAGTCATTTTAAATAATTAGCACGTTTTCGAGCTTATGCTTACGATGCTAGTTTTGCTAAAGCAAAATGCTTAGGAGGATTACAATGGCTTTATTTCTGATGATTCTCCGTAAAATGGCCAAAAATCGTTGGTTAGAGCTGAGCTTATTACTAGGGCTAATCATCTCCGTTGCCCTAGCGAGCTCAATGCCGATTTATACACATGCCATTTTGCAACGTATGTTGATCAAAGATTTGGAAGTACAGCAGACGGACACCCAGAGGTATCCTGGATTAGTGAACAATCATGCCTTCTTCACCGTGACCAAAGACGGTGCTAACCGTTTGCGTGATACGGATGCTTATATGTCGGAGCAAATCCAGCATTTCGGCTTGCCCATTCTTCAGTCTACGATTACGCGCAGCACCAAGACATTTGAACTTACGCCTAGCGATCCAAGCAAAGTCGATCCAAAAGAGAAACGCTACGGTGAAATTGCCGCTATAACGGATTTGGAAAAGCACATACGCCTCGTTGATGGTGTGATGCCTGCTGCCAAGCTCGTAGATGGTGTCTATGAGGCATGGGTATTTCCAGAACTATTAACGAAGTTGAAAATCGTGCTTGGCAATGAAGTAACCATTAAGGATAGTGAATTGAAAGTAAACATTCGCATCAAGCCGGTAGCTGTGATTGATCGCGCTGACTATGCTGATATGTATTGGACGACCAATCCAATGACGGATTTGGGTTCAAGATTTTTCATTCCTTCTTCCTTATTTGAGCAAGAATTAACGCAGGAAGGTCATTTTGTCGATCTATTTTCATACTGGAACTACGCCTTAGATTATCATCAATTGAAATTAGAAGGATTAGACACATTCATCACAGCCTATTCAGAAATGGAGCTATACGCTTGGAATAAATTAGAAACCTATAAATCGTTTAATCCAACGATTACTACATTGACAACGTATGATGACAAAGAGAAAAAGCTCCGCATCTTACTCTGGTCACTGAATGTGCCCGTTAGCATTCTGCTTGCTTTCTATTTATTTATGGTTGCTAATTTGATAACGGAAAGACAGAAAACAGAGATTGCCGTTCTGCGGAGTCGAGGTGCTAGTCGAGCGCAGATCTTGCTGGGGTATGTGATTGAGGGTGTTTTGCTTGGTGGGATTGCACTGCTCGTAGGTCCTTTATTGGGACTCCAATTAACGCAAATCTTAGGCGCTTCGAACGGCTTTCTATCGTTTGTCCAGCGTGCTGCGATGGAAGTGAAGCTGAATGGGGAGGCTTATCAATACGGCTTAATTGCCGTTGTTGCCTCTGTGGGTATGACGCTCATTCCTGCAGTTCTAGCAACGCGCGTGAGCATCGTAGGTCATAAGCAAACACTTGCGAGGAAGAATAAGCTTTCTTTTGTTCATAAAATATATCTGGATGTCGTCCTTCTGGCTGTTTCCATGTATTTATTACAAAGCTTTAATCGACGAATGGATGATCTGGTCGCGCTGGGATTGGATTCTATGGACCTGAAGGTGGATCCGCTTCTTTTCGTGGTGCCTGCCATTTTCATCTTCGCTCTGGGCCTAGTGGTGTTGCGAATTTATCCTTGGATCATTCAACTCATCTATGTCATTGGCCGAAAATGGTGGCCGCCCTACTTGTATTCAACCCTGCTGCAGGTTGGGAGATCTACGACACAATATCAATTCATCATGCTATTTATTATTATGACACTTGCAACGGGGATCTTTAGCGCAAGCGCAGCAAGGACGATGAATAAGAATGTGGAAGAGAAAATTCATTATAACAATGGGGCCGATATTGTTCTGCAGACGGCATGGGATAATGATGCCCCTCCACCACAAACAGGGCCACCAGGGTCCTCTGGTGAAGAGAAAGCGTTAGGCAGCGCAGGTGGTAGTAAGAAAAGAGTCCAATACGTGGAGCCTCCGTTTATGCCTTTCTCGCAACTGACAGGGGTAGAATCAGCTGCTCGTGTTTTTAAGAAACCAGATGCCTATATCGCACTTGGCAAAGATACGAAAAGAACAACGCTTATGGGGATTGATACGGATGATTTCGGACGTACAGCCTGGTTCCGTGACCATCTGCTAGATCACCATTTCTATGACTATTTGAACGTGTTGGCTACGGATTCCAAAGCGGTGCTGATTTCTAGGTCCATTGCCGAGGAAACAGGCGCCAAAGTGGGCGATGTGGTGCGGATCGGGTGGAATGATGTGGAGGGAGCTACCTCTGTGATCTATGGCATTATCGACTATTGGCCTAGCTGGAATCCGAATCCGATATTGACCGCATCAACGAGCTCGTCAGGCAAAACGGATACATCAAAGCAAAGTAAAGTAGATGCACCGAAGCTTGTCATAGGACATCTATCATTTATCCAAAATAATTTAGCTGTAGAGCCTTATGATGTGTGGCTAAAGCTGAAGCCGGATATGACGAGTCAAGCCTTATATGAAGCACTGGAACAGAAGCGCATGTCAGTCACACGTTTAGTTGATACGAATATGATGGTGATTCGTTCGAAGAACGACCCCTTCCAGCTAGCCGTGAATGGCGTTATGACGCTCGGTTTCTTGATAGCGATAAGTATCAGCTTCATTGGTTTTCTCTTGTACTGGCTGCTCTCCTTGTATGGTCAAATCTTACAATTTGGTGTGCTCCGAGCAATGGGGATATCCTTTCGGCAGTTGATCGGAATGCTAGTTGCCGAACAGCTGCTAACTTCAGGCGCAGCGGTGATCATTGGCATGATTACGGGGAATACAGCTAGCCGATTGTTCGTTCCCTTATTCCAATTAACGTTCGATTCGTCAAGCCAAGTACCGCCATTTCAAGTCCGTTTTGATCCGAAAGATCAGCTGCATTTATATCTCATTGTTATCATCATGATTGGAATCGGATTACTACTTCTCGGCACGATGCTCTCCAGAATTAAGATTCATCAAGCCGTTAAGCTTGGGGAGGATTAAATATGATTCATTGTGAAAATTTAGTTAAAATTTATAAAGCAGCTGATCTTGAAGTCGTTGCTCTGCAAGGACTTGACCTTCATATTCAAGAGGGTGAGTTGATGGCCATTATCGGCAACAGCGGCAGTGGGAAGTCGACACTACTCAATATGCTGGGAGGGCTTGATCGACCTTCAGCAGGTAATCTCAGTGTGGATGGGAAAGATTTGCTGAAATTTAAAGAAGCGGATTTGGTCAAATATAAACGGGAAACCGTGGGCTTCGTCTGGCAAAATAATGCTCGAAACTTGATTCCCTATTTGACGGCAATGGAGAATGTGGAATTGCCGATTCTGCTGCAGGGACGGCGCAAGCGTTATCGTGCACTGGATCTGTTGGAGGCAGTAGGCTTGAGCCATCGGCGAAATAACAAGCTCAATGAGCTTTCTGGCGGGGAGCAGCAGCGCGTTGCGATCGCGATTGCGCTCGCTAATCAGCCGAGGCTTTTGCTGGCAGATGAACCGACAGGATCCGTCGATACGAAGATGGCGAATCAGATTCTTGATCTGTTTCGAGAGTTGAACCGAAACTTCGGTTTGACAGTTGTCATTGTTACCCATGATCCGCTTCTGGCCAAGAAGGTGGATCGTGTAGTAGCGATTCGAGATGGCAAAACTTCCTCCGAAATACTGCGGCGCAAATCCTATCAAGAAGAATTGTTGGAGCTTGAGCAGGGGATTATTTCGTCGGAAGAAGATTCTCACGTAGAATATGCAGTCGTTGACAAGGCAGGCAGACTACAGATTCCGGCGAACTATCTTGAATCCATAGGTGCTGCAGGTACGAATAAAATTCGTGTAGAGATGGAGAATGGACGAATTATTCTTCTTCCACAGGACAAAGTTTGAGGAAAGTTTGTCAGGCCTACGGTTTTCTGAAATCTGGTATTGACTTTAGGAAGAAAATGCCAGTAAAATTATAACATACTATTCCAGTAGGAATTATTGAATAATCTATTTCTTAATCGCTCGACAAATGAACCATAATCCTAGGAGGCATGCTCATGTCCAATTCTGAACGTAAACACTTACCGGAAACACTAGCGATTCATGCAGGTCAAAAGGTTGATCCTACGACTAATTCACGCGCGGTTCCCATCTATCAAACGACGTCCTATGTATTTAACGACACGGAGCATGCCGCTAATCTATTCGCGCTCAAGGAATTTGGCAACATCTATACACGGATTATGAATCCGACAACAGATGTGTTTGAACAGCGTATCGCAGCACTCGAAGGTGCGCCTGCCGCGCTTGCTGTGGCATCCGGTCAAGCGGCGATTACGTTTTCGATATTGAACATTGCTGAAGTCGGTGACGAAATCGTATCAGCATCAGCTTTATACGGCGGAACTTACAACTTATTTGCTAATACATTACCTAAATTAGGGATCACGGTGAAATTCGTAGATTCTAGCAATCCTGATAATTTCCGAAGTGCCATTACTGACAAAACGAAAGCCATTTACGCCGAATCCATTGGCAATCCCAAAGGGGATATCTTGGACATTGAAGCGGTCGCAGCCATTGCGCATGAACATGGTATTCCGCTGATCGTCGATAATACGTTCCCGAGCCCTTACCTGCTTAGACCGATCGAGCATGGAGCCGATATTGTGGTGCATTCTGCGACCAAGTTTATCGGAGGTCATGGTACGACCATCGGTGGCGTAATTGTAGACGGAGGGAAGTTCGATTGGGCAGCAAGCGGCAAATTCCCAGGTTTGACGAAGCCGGATCCAAGCTACAATGGCGTTGTGTACACAGAAGCTGTCGGCCCGATTGCCTACATAATCAAAGCGCGCGTGCAATTATTGCGAGATTTGGGAGCATCGCTGTCACCGAATAGTTCCTTCCTTTTACTTCAAGGCTTAGAAACGTTGCATTTGCGTCTAGAGCGTCATAGCTCCAATGCGCTGCAGGTTGCCCAATACTTAGAGTCCCATGAGTCCGTGGAGTGGGTAAGCTATGCAGGTCTAGAAAGCCACCCGTCTTATTCCTTAGCTAAGAAGTACTTACCGAAAGGACAAGGCGCGATTCTAAGCTTTGGCATCAAAGGGGGCATAGAAGCAGGCAAAAAGCTGATACACGCAGTGGAGCTATTCTCTCATTTGGCCAATGTGGGAGATTCTAAATCCTTAATTATTCATCCCGCAAGTACAACACATTCGCAATTGAATGAGCAGGAACAAGCATCAGCGGGTGTGTCTCCAGGACTAATACGTTTATCCGTTGGTACAGAAGCGATTGAGGATATTATTTATGATTTGGAACAAGCGATCATCGCTAGTCAAAAGTAAACTTGAAACGTTAACCCGTTCCGCATAAAATATGAGAAGGCTGCGATTAGGAGCTCAACCTAAATGCAGTCTTTTTCATTTGAATTAATATACCGACAGGCATGAAACTTTTTCATTGAAATAGCGGTCTATTACTTTGAAAAGCTTTTACAACTTCTAGGAGGCATGACGACAAGAAATGAAGGGAACATTGAAAGCCAACATGCAAATCAAAATGAACGTATCGATTGCCATTCTTTTAGCGTTATCTATTGTTGTGGCAGGTTGTGGGGATAAGAATGAAGCCACGTCTACGAATTCACCTATACCAACATCTGGAGTAAGTGCAACAGCGGGCCCAACGGTTTCTCCAAGTAGTGGAGTGACACCAACGACGTCAGCGACTGCTTCACCTGCGGCTACGACGAAGCCATCATCTACTCCTGTGACTTCTCCTGCTGCAAGCAGTACGCCAACAAAGAATGGCGCGATTCAAGTGATTGCCAAACCGGAAAGTATTACCGTTCTGGTCAATAAGCAAAACGCATTGCCATCCAGTTATGAGCCGACGGATCTTGTCTATCCAAACATTGCATTTACCTTTTCCGAAAAAAATGATAAGCGTAAAATGCGACAAGTAGCGGCAACGGCCATTGAGAAGCTATTTGCTGGAGCGGCAAAGGATGGCATTCACTTAGCAGGTGTTTCTGCGTATCGCTCGTATGCGACACAGAAAGCGCTCTTTGAAAGCTATGTGAAAAAAGACGGGGAAGAAAAGGCCAAAACGTACAGCGCGGTTCCTGGAACTAGTGAGCATGAAACGGGGCTAGCCATTGATGTGTCGGGCAGTAATGGGAAATGTGCGGCATCAGATTGCTTTGGGGGAACGAAAGAAGCGGTTTGGTTAGAAAAGCATGCAGGTGAGTATGGTTTTATTATCCGTTACCCACAAGGAAAAGCATCAATTACAGGCTATCAATATGAGCCTTGGCATTTACGATATGTAGGAAACGATATTGCCAACGAAATCCAGTCAAAGAATTTGACCATGGAAGAGTATTACCATACAGTGCCAGTATCGAAATAACGCAAACACCCCCACTAGGACCCAAAGTCCAAGTGGGGGTGTTTGTTTACCATCCTCGTTGGTAAGGCGCCGGAGGAGCGAGCTCAACGCGCAAGTCATGAGCAGCGGATCTTGCCCAATAAGGATCACGTAAAAGTACTCTGCCTAGAAAGATGAGATCCGCGCGGTTATTCTGAAGAATTTCTTCTGCTTGCTGCGGTTCCGTGATAAGACCGACAGCACCAACAGGGATTGCCGCTTTGGTGTGGATTTCTTCGGCGAATGGCACTTGATAGCCTGGGTAAAAGTGTGGAACGACCGGGGCATTACCGCCGGAACTGACATCGATCAGATGGACGCCAAGTTCTCTGAGTTTTGTGGCGAAGTAAACTTGATCCTGAGGCGTAAGCCCACCCTCCACATACTCATGAGCTGAAATACGGACAAACAACGGACCATCCCATCGTGTTTGGATGGCTTGCACGGTTTCCCGCAAGAAGCGGAACCGCCCCTCTTGGTCACCGCCGTAAGCATCTTGACGATGATTCGAATGCGGAGATAAGAATTCATTGATGAGATAGCCGTGCGCCGCATGAATTTCGATGACATCGAATCCAGCTTGCTTGGCACGGTCAGCCGCATCAGCGAATGCTTGAATCGTATCCTGAATGTCTGTAAGTGTAGCTTCCTCAGGTGTTTTGAACGTATCTGAGAAAGGGATGGCAGAAGGGGCTATAATCGGCGTGTCTAGGACTGCTTTTCTGCCTGCGTGCGCGAGTTGAATGCCCACATAGGCGCCATGTCCATGAATGGAAGTGACAACACGTTTTAGGCCTTCGATATGCGCATCCTCCCAGATGCCTAAATCCCGCGTCGAAATTCGTCCTTGTGCAGTGACAGCGGTTGCTTCAAATATAATAAGTCCAACTTGGCCGACGGCCCGTGTAGCGTAATGAACATGGTGCCAGTCTTTGACTTCACCGGAATCATCAGATGCATACATACACATGGGGGACATCACGATACGATTTTTGAGAGTTATGCCGGCAATTGTATAGGGGGTAAATAACATATGAAATCACTCCTTTCAGGGGATGGAAATAATCCCTACATTGTATACTAATCTTATTGGAATTATCAAATTTAAATTAGGTATTGAAAAAGCTTGACGTTCTAGCCATTCTATCATAATCTTCGAGTAAGATAATAATCGTAAGTGTGTCGTAATTTTGCACCTTCATCTGTCACTAATTCGAAATTTATCCGCTTCTGTGCGCATGATACAATGATCCCAAGTCACTTATTTGGAGGTCATTCAAGATGAAAGTAGCAATGTTAAGTTTCTGGCATGTACATGCAAAGGATTATGCCAAACAGGTAAACGAACACCCGGATACGGAGATTGTTGCGATTTGGGACGAGATTGTGGAGAGAGGTCAGCAAGAAGCCGAAGCACGCGGTGTGGCTTTCTACGCAAGTCTTGAAGAGTTACTAGCCAATCCAGAAATCGAAGCTGTTGTTGTAGATACACCTACCAACCTTCACCGAGATGTAATCATCGCTGCCGCACGGGCAGGTAAACATATTTTCACAGAGAAAGTCATTGCTCCTACGCTTCGCGAAGTGAATGAGATTCTCGCAGCTGTGGAAGAAGCGGGCGTTACCTTAACGGTCTCTTTGCCGCGTTTGAATTCACCATCTACGTTAGCTATTCAAGAGATTGTTGCGAAAGAGTTGTTAGGTCAAATTACGCTTGTGCGCACACGCCTTTCTCATAATGGCGGAATTTCGACTACTGCGAATCCGAATGGCTGGTTGCCGCAGCATTTCTATAATGCCGAGCAATGTGGTGGCGGAGCGCTCATCGATCTTGGCTGTCACCCGATGTATCTCAATCGACTTTTGCTAGGATTACCTGTTTCTGTAAGCGCTTCTTATGGTTATGTGACAGGAAGAGAAGTTGAGGATAATGCAGTATCGCTACTCCAATATGACAACGGTGCTTTGGGTATTGTTGAAGCGGGCTTTGTGAATGCATTCTCGCCTTTCGTCATCGAAGTTCACGGCACAGCAGGAAGTGTACTATATTCGGAGCAAGATGGCCGCGTTATGCTGCGTACGAACAAGCTGGAAGAAGCTACGGGACAATGGGTGGCCTATGAGTCATTGCCTGAAGCTAAGCCGACTGCTTTTGATCAATGGGTAGCTCATATTCAAAATGGTACCAAAGCCACTGAAAATATCGGGCTTGCTGTAGACTTAACGAAGCTTATGGAAGCTTCCAATTTATCCGTTGCCAACAAAAGCCAAGTAAGATTGGATTCCTTGGTAAACTAACGTTCTCAGACTGGAAAGGAAGCGGTGTGTACCTCATGAGTCAACCCTTTTACTTCGAACCTATGCTTGAAAATCCGATGGCCCTAGATCGCCTGGAGTTGAGCTTTCGTTGGGGAGCTTACGGCATTCGAGTATTGCGTTGTCATCTGACTTCCTTTCCAGCGGGAGCAATCGTAAATTATCATCAGCATTCTGAGTACGAGATTCACTATATCCCCTGCGGCAAAGGGAGAGTTATTCTGGATGGGATTACACATCCACTCCATGATGGGCTGCTCTATGTCACAGCGCCTGGGGTCATTCATCGGCAAGAAGCAGATGAATATGAAGCGATGGGCGAGTTGTGTCTCCACGTGGATATTGTGAAGCTAACTGACAAGGAGGAAGCTGCGTCAACCGCTGCTCCCGGTTGGGGCGAGGAGTGGGAGATCGCAGAAGCGGAAGCGTGTATTGGACAGCTCAGTAGGCTGCCCCTTATCCCGGCCGTTGATCGCCACGAAGCGATGAAATGCTTCCTCGTTGCTTATGAAGCATGGCGGAATAACCAGCTAGGTCAGTATACGGTTATCAAACAGTCCATCCTCCAGATGCTGTTAAGAACGGTCAGCGCGTATAAACCGGAACAGCAGGGAGTTAACCTGCCAGCCCGTGATATGAAAAGCTACCGCTATCACATGGCCGTTCAATTCATTGCAGACAATTTCCGCCGTCCCCTGACCTTGGAGGGGGTAGCAGAACGTGTGCAGATCAGCTCAAGACAGCTTCAACGGATTTTCAAGGAGAAGGCGGATGTTTCATTTAGCGAGTATTTGGAACAAGTTCGACTCAAATTCGTATGCAGCGAGCTGCAGCAAACCACGCTGACGTTGGAAAAAATAGCAGAGCGCAGCGGCTTCACCTCTAGCAATTATTTGCACTATGTATTCAAAAAGGCGCATGGCACAACGCCAAACGCCTATCGTGAAAATAAACTGCTTCAGCAAGCCAGCACGATGTAAACCAAAAAACAGAGCTGCCCGTAAGTAGATAATCTACTTTTGGACAGCTCTGTTTGGTTACGCCTAAGCAAATCACCCCCACTGTAGTCAGCACAACAGCTACTCGGCAGCTACCTCCCGCCTTCCGCAATCCAGCATCAAGTAGCATAGGTCCCTTCAAACCAGCATATAGCACCTCAATTAGATCAACCCCTAGCTACTTCAACCACACAAATCAGCATTGAGCACAGCACTTAAGCAAACTAATATCAAGCACCTCAATCACATCGGAACCCCTAGCTACTCCAACCACACAATCAGCAATCAGCACTCCGCAATCCATTCAGCCCACCACACTAGCACGCTACTAACTGGAAAACATACAGCTATTTCGAGCCAATTTCGCACTTTAATCCAAATAACTGGAAAAACTCCAGCTATTTTCAGGCTTTCTCCGCAAAAGAAGCAGATAGCCGGAATTCAACTGGAGTTTTTCCATCTAAGTTCATATATTAGTTGAAATTCGAGAAATTAACTGGATGTTTTCCAGTTAATTAGAACCCTGCAGGTCCCTGGCATCGACTTTCAAGACCTATTCGAAAAGCTTACGCAGATTTTCACCATAAGGTGCTTGAACAATCCCTTTTTCCGTGATAATCGCGGTGACATACTCATTCGGTGTTACGTCGAAGGCAGGATTGAACACTTTCACGCCAACAGGCGCCGTGCGTTTGCCAAAGCCTTGCGTGATCTCGTCCTCATGACGCTCCTCGATTGGAATATCGCCGCCGGTTGGCGTGTTCAAGTCGATCGTGGACAGCGGACTTGCCACATAGAACGGGATGCCATGCGCCTTTGCCAGCACAGCTACGCTGTACGTGCCGATTTTGTTGGCTACATCGCCGTTAGCCGCAACACGGTCCGTTCCGACGATGACCGCTTGAATCCAGCCTTTGGCCATGACCGCGCCGGCCATGTTATCACAGATCAGCGTGACGTCTACGCCGGCTTGCTGCAGTTCAAAGGCTGTCAGCCGCGCGCCTTGCAGCACGGGGCGAGTTTCATCGGCGAACACTTTGATGTTCAGCCCTTGCTCCTTCGCCAAGTAGAACGGCGCTAAAGCCGTGCCGTACTTGGCTGTTGCCAAACCGCCGGCGTTGCAATGCGTCAGCACGCCAAATCCATCCTCGAACAGCGTGAGCGCATGTTCGCCGATACGGCGGTTGGTGTCTTCGTCCTCCGCCTGAATGACTTGCGCTTCTGTCAGAAGCGCAGCCTTGAAGGCATCCGGGCTCACGCCCTCGGCTGCCAAAGCACTTGCTCTCGCGCGCATGCGATCGAGCGCCCAGAACAAGTTCACTGCTGTCGGACGTGACGTCGCCAGGTAGTCCGCTTGCTTCTGGACTTCCGCCAGAAGCCCTTCAACTGCGGCATCCACACCGCGGATGCCGAGGTACACACCATACGCGGCGGCGATCCCAATCGCAGGTGCGCCGCGAACTTTTAAGTGCCGAATTGCTTCCCACACCTCAATCGGTGTCTCCAGCGGCAAATAGACGATCTCCTCCGGCAGCAGTCGTTGATCCAGCAAATCTAGCTGCTGGCCATTCCAGCGCAAGGATTGCAAAGCACCTTGCACTTGGTTTTCATCCTTTACGTTGTTACCCTCTACGTTGTTCGTCGTTGTCATAGTACAAAACCTCTCTCTGCTACTCGTGTTGCGATTGCAATTAGCTCATCAATCGTCGTTACCTGACGGTTAGCTCGAATGCTGGCAGTTCCGATTGTTAGTGCCATACGCTGAGCGCGCTCTCTCGCTGCAGCATCTTCAATTTTATCAATATCAGCGACGTGGGCAAGACCGACTACGCGACGCACCATTTTGGCGCCAGTGAAGCCGACCGTATCACGCAGCAAGTTGGTCATGAAATAGTCTTGGTATCCTGGAGCTGTGAACACACGATCTACGCCATGTTCGTTCCATAGTGCACGGAAATTTTGTTCGAAATGCGTCCAAACATCCTTAACGGTTTGCGTTAAATAAGCGCGATAAGCAGTTCGACTTCCTTCATCAGTGCTCCAACCTTCTTGGGCTGCAAAGTTAAGAAGTAGGTTTGCTAATACAGCACCAATATCGAAGCCCATCGGACCATAGTACGCGAATTCAGGGTCAATGACTTTTGTTGAATCCGGTTTGATGAAAATACTGCCTGTATGCAAGTCGCCATGAAGAAGGGCTTGCGCTTGTGTAAGGAACTTGTTGCGCAGAATCGCTACTTCGAAGTGAAGCTCTTTGTCTGCCCAAAGCTGTTCCGCTGCATCACGGATTGGCGCTTCAATATTGTTCGTTTCCGCATCGCGATAGGGATCATCGAAGATCAAATCTTCCGTGATTTTGCAAAGCTCTGGGTTGATGAAGCGTCCCAGTTGAATCTTTTTCTCTTGTTGATTTTTCCCTAAGTCCGATGTGTAGAACAACGTAGTAGCTAGAAAACGTCCAATATGCTCAGCAAATAGTGGGTATTGGTTGCCCTCGATTAACCCTTTGCGCATAATGACATGATCGCTCAAATCTTCCATGACAGTCAGAGCAAGATCAGCATCATAAGCATAGACGTGAGGAACAAGGTCAGGATTTAATGCTTCTTCAATAACCAATGCTTCACTCTCGATGCGGGCACGATCAAGTGTCAGCGGCCAAGATTCGCCAACAACTTTGGCATAAGGGAGAGCTTGCTTCAAAATAATACTTTTTCCTGTAGCTCCTTCTGTTATGCGAAATACGAGGTTTAAATTCCCATCCCCGATTTCTTGACTAGTCAGATCAGCACCAGCTTGAAATAATTGTGGAATCTGGCGAGCGTATTCAATGGCTTGCGCTTCCGATAACGGATGATAAGTGGACATGAATGAACCTCCTAAAAGTTTTCGTCAGAAAACTGACTTCGTAAGCGTGCTTTAAGTGATTGGAATTAATTCCAACTAATTTACTGAGTATTAATAGTCTTTCCCTAGTATAAGACAAATTGTTTCCGCATGAAATACACTTTTCAGAAATGTCGTTTATTTTACATAAAATCCGCCAAATAAACGTAAATTAGCATGTACAAGGACGATTTTCAGGCAAAATGAAGGAGAGGATTCAGATGACAAGTGCAATCTTAGTTTCAACGCAATCGATTCAAGCTGTTCTCAATAAGCAAATTTCAAACTGGAATTTACTTTTCGTTAAACTTCATAATTTCCATTGGTATGTAAAAGGGAATCAATTTTTCACGCTCCATGTAAAATTCGAAGAGCTCTATAATGAGGCTGCGCTTCATGTCGATGAGTTGGCTGAACGATTACTGGCCATTGGGGGACAACCTGCGGCGACGATGAAAGCTTATTTAGAGATTTCTTCCTTAAAAGAAGCCGTCGGCACGGAGACAGCCACCAAAATGGTTGAAGCGATTATTGAAGATTTCACTATCCTCACCCAAGAGCTGAAGGCGGGTATGCAAATTTGTGAGGAAGCAAGTGACGATACGACATCGGATATGCTTTTAGCGATCCAAACTTCTTTAGAAAAGCATCGCTGGATGCTGCAATCATTTCTCGGCTAAAATATTTACACAATCTTCACTACTCTCGAATACTCACCTAATGAAATACAGTTAATCTGGAGTCAAACGTTTTCAAAGGATGTGGGATTGTTGAAATTCATGAATGTCTTACTGGCAATGGCTGTATGTCTCATTTTTTTGCTCCTTGCCTATCATGCTGACGCGCCTAATGGGACCCATGATCCCAATCCTGTGAAACATAATCAAGAACAGTTTACCCGAATGCAGCTTACGTATAACGCCGATTCAGAGAAATAAGAAGAAGGAATGGCCGAAATTGAGGGCTGTTCCTTTTTGTTTTTCCTGAAAAATGTCAATTTGATTTGTTTTGCTTACAAAGTTTATTTATAATAGATAGATTAATGTGGGGAACGAGGAGTTGACGGCATGGGGCAAGGGATGGCTTTAAAGGAATGGGCATCTGCGGTCAAAGCTTTGGAAGCTGGCTCGCAAATTTTTATTATGCGCAAGGGAGGTATTGTCGAAGAAACAAGAGATTTCCAAGTGGAATCGAATGATTTCTTTCTCTATCCGACATATGAACACCAGAGAAAAGAACTACTGAAGGAGCAGTATCGCGGGATTATCGATGAAACATTGGTGAATTGGAACACAACAGATACACACGTAACTATTAACTCCTTTGCTCGAGTGGTGGAAGATATCGAAGTCAGCGATCAAGATAAGCTAAATCAGTTATTTTCTTTTCATATTTGGACAGAAAATTTCACGGAAGAGCGTTTGAGGTGGAAACGTAAAAACCCGCTGCATATAATGATATTACGGGTGTATACGCTCAGCCAACCGATTCAAATTGAGATCGAACAGGCCTATATCGGCTGCAAATCATGGATACAGCTTGGGGTTTCGGTACCGGATGATTCCTCGATGACTCCTGTGTTGAATGAGGAAGAATTTACCGCACAAGTTGCTGAAATAAAACGTACTTTGGCGTAAAATTTACGTAGTATTTCACAAAACGCTCGCCTTTTTCATGGGATTGCCCTTTCTTGATTTGTTACAGTAAGTTATAATAGAATTATTCTAATGAGAATCAGTGATAATCACTACACAGGATTGTCATCTATCTAGTACACTCAAACATTATGGAGGCTTAAAGAAAATGGCAAATTCATCAACATTTACAATAGAGGGTCTGAAAGCGACCATCGAAGGAAAGGAAATTTTGAAAGGTCTTAGCCTAGAAATCAAAGGCGGCGAAATTCACGCGATTATGGGGCCGAACGGTACTGGTAAAAGTACATTGGCATCCGCGTTAATGGGTCACCCGAAATATGAAGTAACAGAGGGGTCTGTTACATTAGATGGCGAAGATGTTCTTGAGATGGCTGTTGACGAAAGAGCACGCGCTGGCTTGTTCTTGGCTATGCAATACCCAAGCGAAATCACTGGCGTAACGAATGCTGATTTCTTACGTAGCGCAATGAATGTTCGCCGCGGCGAAGGTAACGAGATTTCCTTGATCAAATTCATTCGTCAAATGGAAGCGAAAATGAAGCAACTGGAAATGAACCCTGAGTTCATGCACCGTTACTTGAACGAAGGCTTCTCCGGCGGTGAGAAAAAGCGTAATGAAATTCTTCAAATGCTTTTGCTTGAGCCTAAATTTGTTATCCTTGATGAAATCGACTCCGGTCTAGATATCGATGCTTTGCGTATCGTTGCTGAAGGTGTTAATGCTATGCGCAGTGAAGAGCGCGGATTCTTGATCATTACGCATTACCAACGTTTGTTGAACTACGTTAAACCTGATTTTGTACATGTTATGATGCAAGGTCGCATCGTGAAGTCCGGTGGTCCTGAGCTTGCTGAGCGTCTGGAAGCGGAAGGTTACGATTGGATCAAAGAAGAACTCGGCATCGTTGATGAAACTGTTGGTCAAGATACGGAAGAATTCAAAGTTCCAATGAACACACCAGGGCCGAAGTACTAGGAGATGAGAGACTTTGATCTTAGGGTCAAAGATACTTATAAATGGAGGAAATCATGAGCACTAAAACAACAATTTCCATCGATTCTAATGCTGTTATTGAGCTCTCCCGCAGCAAGCAAGAGCCGGAGTGGATGACAGCCCTTCGTACTGAAGGGGTAGCATTAGCGAATTCGTTGGAATTACCTATACTAGAAAAAACAAGAATCGACCGTTGGAGCATTTCCGCCTACGGTTCCTATAAAGAGCAAGCAGTCTTGAGTTCACTTGATGCATTACCTGAAGTGACCAAGGGATTAACGAATTCCGATAACCTGATTGTTCAACGCAATTCCGGAATTGTGTTCAATCAGGTGTCTGAAGAATTGAAAAAGCAAGGCGTTATTTTCACAGATCTAGAAACAGCGGTTCGTGATCATGCGGACCTTGTTAAACCTTATTTCATGAAGGCTGTTCAAGCGAATGAGAACCAACTTACTGCTTTACATGCAGCATTGTGGAATGGCGGTATCTTCATCTACGTTCCGAAAAACGTTGTTGTAGACATCCCACTTCAAGCCTTGTTTGTAGCAGATGATGCAGAAGCCACATTTGCTCCGCATGTTCTGATTGTTGCTGAACAATTCAGCTCCGTTACGTATGTAGATAACTTTGTGTCCTCCGTTGGCGGCGCTGCTCTTGTACAGAACGGGATAGTTGAAGTGTTTGCAAAACCAGGTTCACGCGTAAGCTATTCCTCCATCCACAGCTTGGAAGCATCTGTAACAGATCTCACGTACCGTCGTGCGATCCTTGAAGATGATTCCCGAATTGGCTGGGTTGTTGGTGAATTGAACTATGGGAATGCGATGTCTGATACGACATCTATTCTCAAAGGTAAAGGGTCTGACTCCGATGCCAAAATCATCTGTGTCGGCACACATGAACAAAAACTAAACCTGACGACTCGCGCTGTTCATTGGGGCAAAGCGTCGACAAGCGATATGATTACACGTGCAGTTATGCGTGATAGCTCTACAGCGATCATCAACGGGATCACGAAGATCGAAAAAGGCGCACAAGGCTGTAATGGTCAACAGACTGAGAAAGTCTTGATGCTTAGCCCGAAAGCTCGCGGAGACGCGAATCCGATTCTTCTTATTGACGAAGATGATGTTAAAGCTGGTCATGCAGCGAGCGTTGGGCAAGTGAATGCAGAACAAGTTCATTACCTAATGTCACGTGGGATTACAAAGGAAGAAGCTCAACGCTTAATCATTTACGGATTCTTAGCACCAGTCGTTTCCGAAATTCCTGTTAAGAGCGTTGAAGAACAGCTGCAAAGCTTAGTGGAGAGGAAGCTAGGACAATGATATCTGCCGAGATACGTGAACTTTTTCCCATTCTGAAGCAAGAAGTGAACGGTCATCCGCTGGTTTACTTGGATAGTGCTGCTACTTCCCAGAAGCCTATTCAGGTGATTGAGGCACTGAAGCATTACTACGAGTGGGATAATGCTAACGTTCATCGCGGGGTTCATACCCTAGGTTCCAGAGCAACGGATGCGTACGAAGGAGCTAGAGCCAAAGTGGCTAAGTTCATCGGCGCAGCCAGTGAACAAGAAATTATTTTCACTAGAGGCACGACAACGGCTATTAATATTGTGGCAGCTAGCTTTGCCCAATCGGTACTTCGTGAGGGCGATGAAATCGTCCTTACTCCGATGGAGCATCACAGCAACCTGATTCCTTGGCAGCAAGCAGCTAAGAAGTCAGGCGCTACTTTAAAATATATCCCGCTACAACCTGACGGATCCATTTCTCTTGCTGATGTTGAAAATACGATTACGGATCGTACGAAAATCGTTTCGATTGTATATGTATCCAACGTGTTAGGCGTTATCAACCCGATCAAGGAAATTGCAGCCATTGCCCATAAGCATGGTGCCAAAATCATGGTCGATGGTGCGCAAAGCACACCGCACATGAAAGTGGATGTACAGGATTTGGATTGTGACTTTTATGCCCTGTCAGGGCATAAGATGTGTGGTCCTACTGGAATCGGGGCATTGTATGGGAAGAAGTCTTTGTTAAATAACATGGAGCCCGTTGAGTTTGGCGGCGAAATGATCGATCATGTCGATCTTTACGAGTCAACTTGGAAAGAACTTCCGTGGAAATTTGAAGGCGGAACACCTATCATAGCAGGAGCAGTAGGTCTTGGTGCAGCAATCGACTTCTTAACTGAAGTCGGGATGGATAATATATATAAACATGATGTAGAGCTTATGAATTATGCTGTAGACCGTATGAAGCAGATCGAAGATTTATCTGTCTACGGACCGACGACGAATCGTGCAGGTCTTGTTACCTTTAATCTTGGGGATGTTCATCCTCATGACGTGGCAACTGTGTTGGATTCCATGGGCATTGCAATTCGTGCCGGTCACCACTGCTGCCAACCGCTAATGAGATGGTTAGAACAAAGCAGCACAGCTCGTGCGAGCTTTTATCTATATAATATGGAAGATGATGTAGACCGTCTTGTGACGGCTTTACTGAAAACAAAGGAGTACTTCGGCGATGCAATTGGATGATTTATACCGTAGAGTAATTATGGATCACTATAAAACTCCTCGCAACCGTGGGAAATTTGAGTCCGGCGAGTCCGTTACGATTGACCTGAACAACCCAACCTGTGGAGATAAAATTTCACTGCAGATGCAAGTTGAAGAGGGAATCGTGAAAATGGCGAAATTCACAGGTGAAGGCTGCTCGATTAGCTTATCCTCTGCATCCATGATGACGGACGCAGTCAAGGGCAAAACAATCGAAGAAGCACTGAAGATGGCTGATGATTTCTCTGGCTTGATGAAGGGCGAATCCGTTGAATTTGAGTATGAAGACATTGAGGCTCTGTCGGGCGTTAACAAATTCCCAGCGAGGATTAAATGTGCAACTCTTGCGTGGAATGCTCTTCGCAAAGGGATTGAACATTCTCATAAGACCGATAACTAACGCATTTGCGATGGAATAGGTTAGATATAAGGAAGAAAGAGAACGTTAAGGAGGAATCAACCATGGCTAAACAAATGCCAGATTTAGAGGATTACAAATATGGTTTTAGAGACGAGCACAAATCCATTTTCCAATCCGGTAAAGGCTTAACTCGTGAAATCGTTGAAGAAATCTCAAGAATTAAAGGCGAACCAGAATGGATGTTGGAATTCCGTCTGAAATCACTTGAGCAATTCTTCAAAATGCCTATGCCTCGTTGGGGCGGAAACATGGATGACTTGGATTTCGATGATATCCAATACTATGTTCGTCCATCCGAGAAACAAGGTAAAACGTGGGAAGAAGTTCCTACAGAAATTAAAGAAACATTCGACAAGCTTGGTATTCCTGAAGCAGAGCAAAAGTTCTTAGCTGGTGTTTCTGCACAGTACGAATCTGAGGTTGTTTACCACAGCATGCAAAAAGAGCTTGAAGATCAAGGTGTTATCTTCACAGATACAGACACAGCTCTTCGTGAATACCCAGAGTTGTTCAGACAATATTTCGGAACAATCATTCCTCCAGCCGACAACAAATTTGCAGCATTGAATAGTGCTGTTTGGTCTGGCGGATCCTTCATCTACGTACCAAAAGGCGTTAAATGTGAAGTGCCTTTGCAAGCTTACTTCCGCATTAACTCCGAAAACATGGGTCAATTCGAGCGTACTTTGATTATTACGGACGAAGATAGCTTCGTGCATTACGTTGAGGGCTGTACAGCTCCAATTTACAGCACAAACTCCCTTCATAGCGCAGTAGTTGAAATTGTATGTTTGAAGAACTCCCGTGCTCGTTACACAACGATCCAAAACTGGGCACCTAACATCTACAACCTCGTTACCAAACGTGCGGTTGCAGAAGAAGGAGCAACCATGGAGTGGGTTGATGGTAACATCGGTTCCAAGCTGACAATGAAGTACCCAGCAGTTGTTCTTAAAGGCCGCGGCGCTAAAGGGATGGTTCTTTCCATCGCTGTTGCGGGCAAAGGTCAACATCAAGATGCGGGCGCGAAAATGACACATTTGGCACCAGATACAACTTCGACAATCGTATCCAAATCGATCTCCAAGCACGGCGGCAAAGTAACCTACCGTGGTTTGGCTTCCTTCGGACGTAACTCCCAAGGTTCCAAGGCTAACATCAAGTGCGATACGCTGATCTTGGATAACGAGTCGACATCAGATACAATTCCTTACAATGAAATCTTGAACGATAACATTACGCTTGAGCATGAAGCGACAGTATCCAAGGTGTCTGAGGATCAATTGTTCTACCTTATGAGCCGTGGACTTACAGAAGCAGAAGCTACGCAAATGATCGTTATGGGCTTCATTGAGCCATTCACCAAAGAGCTTCCAATGGAATATGCCGTGGAAATGAACCGTCTCATCAAGTTCGAGATGGAAGGATCTATCGGTTAATCGCATAAATAAGTCAAAAAGCGTGCCTGAGAATTTCTCAGGCACGCTTTTTTTATCTAACCATTGATCCGCTTACGATTCTGTGTTGCTGCTGATTGGAGAGCCACATACAACGATTGGATATTGAACTTTTTCTTAAATTCGAAACGATAAGCTGCAGTCGTAATATTATTCGCTTTGTAATAAGGGGATGTTATGTAATGGATGATTAGCTCGCTGTCATCAAATCCTGTGCCGCCAGACTCCATAGATACTTCATAAATGGCATCCAAATCGATAGTGGAAACTTTGGTCTTCTTGCCCGTGACACCTTGGTGATCAATCAAGATAATGCGCTCGTCCGTGATTACGAAAGAATCCCGAACTAGCTTAAAGCCTGTAGAGATGACTTCATTTGGCATCAGATAAGCACCGTATTGCCTCGTGAGCTCCTCAACAGAAACTTCTGATAAATTCCCTAGTAATCCACTGAAAATACCCATCTATCATCACTCCCTCCTTGAACAAATATATGTATGGATTCCACAATTATACGGTGTTTACCTTTTTACCAAATGGATAGCTGCTTTCCAACATACGCCAAGTCAGATTGAACGCAGGAATTGCATATTTGCATGCCACTTGTCCAACTCTATAAAGGATAAGAATGAGTTCCTGAAGGAGAGAGAAATTCATGTGGAGTAAGCTAAAGGCACCAGCAATAGGAAGTATGGTCGTCGTGCTGGCGATTTCGACAGCGGCTTGTGGGAAGGATTCTGGGAATACCCGAAATGCATCACCAACGCAAAGTCCATCTGGTCTAACTGGAACTGGCAATTCAGTTACGAAGAGTCTATCTCAAGCGGGCAAAGATATTATTGGGCTTGCAAATAATGATGCAGTCCTCCCAATGAAACAAATCGGGAATGTAAATTATGTATCTGCCCAAGACCTCATTAAAACACTGAAATTCCAATCAGATTGGGAAGATTCGGAAAGTAAGCTGATTTTGGGTGATAATGATGCTAACTTTGAATTGATCATGAACTCGAATAAAGCCATTAAGGATGGGGCGGATATTCAACTAAGCCAGCCTGTTGTGAAGGAAGGCGCGACGGCTTATTTACCTGTCTCAGATTTGGCTGATTTATTTCAAGACGACATGTCGTATGAAGTTAGGAATAGTGATGTCATTATTCATGCTTCACCTATTGCAATCATCGAACATGAAGATGATCCTGCCGGTGCGAATGACAACTCGCCAGAGTTGAATTTCGGGGATGATCCGTCTGATCCATTCAAAGACAATGGAGCAGGGGCAAACCCTGCATGGATGTCTAATCAAACGAATGGTGATCTACCAGTTTGGTCAGCAAATAATCCAGATGAGGTCATACCGGTTTTGAAAAATGTCGATATCAATGCCATGATCAACAAAGGAAGGAACTATTTAGGAGTCAAATATAAGTTTGGTACGGGGCCATACCCAAAAACAGGCCGATTCGACTGTTCCACATTTACCCAATATATTTATGGGAAATATAATATCAAGCTGCCGCGCGTAGCTCGACAACAAGGTGCTAAAGGCAATTTAGTATCACGTAAATCGTTACGTAAAGGTGATTTGATGTTTTATTATGTGCCAGGACGTTTCAAATCCAATAAAACGGTTGGGCACGTAGGTATTTACATTGGCAATATGAAGATGCTGCATGCGTCTCCTGAGCCTAAAAATGGGGTACAAATAACAGATATTAATAAAGCATATTGGAAAAAAACATTTCTAAAAGCGAAACGAATTGCCTATTAATGGAAGTAGTGGTAAAAGCCTATCCCATGGATAGGCTTTTATTTTTGTTAATTTTGAAACAATTGAATCCCTTCTGCGTTTAATTGTGTAGGAAGTTTTTTTGTTGAGGAGGCATGGGTGGAATGACAATTGTACTTTATGAAAAATTGCTTGATGGGCAGCTGCTGCGACTCGGTGAACGTGCATGGGATGATAAACTTATTCAAGCCTTAAATGTGGCTAATTTTATTCTCGTTGGCGGGAAGGAATACGAAATGATTGAGGGGCGATTGAATTTAGATCTCCATGTGTTTGAATTGCTTCTCGTAGCAGCCAGTTCAGAAGGGGGAGGGAGCAAGGGGTGAAACGACCGCTTAAAGTATTATCAGCTTCACTCAGTCTAATCCTGTTAGGTCAAATGCTAATAGGATCGGCTCAGGCTGCAGAGACGCCAAGTCCGAACACAGGTTCAGCGAAATTGGTGGAATGGTCGAATGATGATGTGAAAGCCTATTACGATCCTCAGGTAGATTGGAGCTTACCTATTCTTCCTGATAAGAGTATAACTTCACCCTCACCAACGCCAACTCCTACACCGGGAACCACAGGTGGGAGCACGGCTCCTATTATTGTGAATCAAGTATCAGGTGGTGGTTTCGGATGGGATGATTTGCTTCTGTATCATCTTATTTTCAACACAGTAAGTCCTTATTCATCTAGCAACTGGGGGAGCAATCATCGCTCGTATTATTATCGATCCAATACACCTTATGTTAATAAAACCTATCAACCAAGCTCGTTTACGAATCGTTCGGCCACGAAGACACCAACAACCTCAAGCGGAAGTGGAACTTTTACTTCGAATTCGAATAAATCATCGACCACCACCAAATCGGGAACGACCGGTTCTTCCGTTAACAGCTCGAACTCGAGTGGAAGCACATCATCCAGCGGATCCAAGTCGACTTCAACTTCTTCGGGCAGCATAGGTGGTAAATCAAGTGGATTTAGCTCATCCTCCAGCTCAAGCTCTGGGGGTTAATCGAATGGGATTTGAAGTGATTGGAACACCAGCCTCAGATAGAAATTCTCGCGTTCAACAGTTAGCTGAACTAGGGTTCACCTGGGCCAATTTGGAGAACGAAGAGTACTGGATTGATCAACTTGTTGTTATACCGAACGAGGTTTATCAGGATCTGATCCATGCAGCAACAGGGCTGTGGCAGGTGTTCGATAAAGCGGCACGTTTCGTTCATCGGAATAGGGAGCTATATGCAAACTTATCGATCCCAGAAGTGCTATGGGATGGGTTAGATCGACTTGAGCCGAATGGTGTAGGAATCATGAGCCGCTATGCAAGATTTGATTTCACTGTCGATCAGGCAGGTAATATTAAACTACTGGAACTAAACGCAGATACACCTACGGGCTATGTCGAGGCAGCAATTGCTACCCCATGGCTCTGCGAACAATATGGTCTGGAATCACCGAACCTGAGGATGAAGGAGCTTATTAGAGCGGCATGGGAAGTTGAAGCACCCGAATACGCGGCGTGTATAGCCTACGGTAAGCATGCAGAAGACACCGGTACGATAAATGCACTTGTCGCGCATAGCGAGCGAAAGATGACGTGTGTGGATTGTTTGGATCTATGGATTGATGAGGGTGTCGTCAAGGTTGGTGCCGATCAGATCATTGAGCGTATGTTTGCCTTATATCCGAAGGAATGGATGGGGGTTGACGACGGGGGAGAAGCGCTGTCGTATGCGATCGAAGAACAATTCGTACACTTGTTTAACTCCCTGCACGCTGTGATTTTGCAATCCAAAGGCTTACAGGCATTAATCTGGGATCTTCATACGAGCCATTCGGACCTATTTACGCAAGAAGAACACGAAATGATTAAGACCTACATGCTGCCAACGTATATGGACCGTATCCTCGAAGGTCATTATGTGTCCAAATCGATGTTTGGTCGCGAAGGCGGCTCTGTTGAGCTGTATAACGAGCATGGAGAGCTGGAGTTCAAGGATGAAGCAGGCTTTGATACCAGTGTGTTTTTTAAGCGTGTGTATCAACAGCGTGCGGATTTGCCGCGGCTTACCTTCCAGCATGGTGAAGGTCATTTATTAACCGGCCTATTTGTATTGAATGGTACGCCTTGCGGGCTTCTAGGAAGAGCTGGCGGAATCATAACAGGAAATGCAAGTCAATTTGTGGCGATTGGAGTGAAAGCGCCTTGAAACAAGGAAGATTCATGCTATTGGCAATAGGACTTATCGGTATCATTGCTATCATATGGCTGATCAGCACGGCATTCGATAAAAAGCCATCTGTTCTAAGCCAAACAACATCAGGCAACGTGGAGACAATATCGAGTTATGCTAACGGTGACGTGCCATGGGACTATCAGGTCCAACAAGTCAAGGTTGGTGATCTCATCGATGGTGATATGGTGTTGCTGCCTAACAATGATCGGATTTCCAACGATCAGAATTTCGCAACCGGAGATAGCATCTGGGTATTGAGCTTCATGCAAGCAACGATGAAAGCGGACAGTCAAGGGAAAAATGAGGTCACCTTGTCGCAATGGAAGCCTATAAAGTCCTTCAAAACAAAAGATGAAGCCGATAAAGATTTAGCGGAGTTGAAAGTAGAGATAAAAACGGATGTGAAATTGGTCGGGGTTTATAAAACGGAGATGGATAGCAAATTTAGGTACTTTGCCGTGGTAGAATTGCCAACCGGACAGAAGGTTAAACAGCCGATTCCAGAAGATCGCTATACAACCATTAAGGATAAAAAAGAAGTTAGTGTGGTTCTAGAAGAAGTACATGATTATACAGATTTTGATCAATCCATGGCTAAATTTCGGGGGTGGGCAGAGTGATCGTATTGAATCTTATCATTAGTTTATTTGTAATTGTTTTGCTGCAGTTTGCAGGGATGTATATTTTTAGTTTAATGACCCCATACCGCGATATGGAAGAAATAAACAGCGGAAATTTGGCCGTGGGTATCACGATGGGAGGTAAATTCGTTGCTACTGCGATTATTCTAGCAATTGCTGCCTATACGAATTCCTCCATTTGGCATATGAGCCTTTGGTTTGCGGTAGGGTACGCATGTTTAATAGCTTCATATTGGGTTTTTGATTGGTTAACCCCAGGTATGAAGCTATCAGATCAGTTGAAGCAAGGTAATGTGGCCGTAGGTACCCTACTAGCTTCTGTATATATTGGTATTGCGATTTCGGTGAGCAGTCTAATTATTTAACTTTCCTATGTACTAGATCGCAATTTTCGTAATTTCTACATTAGCAAGTTGCGATAAATCCAAGAACTGATTGTCGATGTTGATGAGCGGTCGGAAGAAATCAGTAGGGTTCGTCATGATAATCGTACCTTCACGTCCGTCGCTCAAAGACACTTTTTTGCCAATAAAGTTGGGAATCATGTTGCGTATGAATACTTGGGTGATTTTGGGATCCAATTCGCCAAAACTCATACGATGAAGTTCCTTTAGAACATACAGAAGATCACGTCGCTGTTGATACACTCTGCTGGATATCATGGCGCTGTAGACATCTGCGACCGCGACAATACGTGAGTAAGAATGAATGTCCGTACCGATCTTCCGTAGTGGATAGCCTGAACCATCCATACGCTCGTGATGCTGAAGGGCAACGAGAGCGAGTGTTTCATCCTTTAACGATTTACGAATGATATCATAACCGTGAATGGTATGCTTCTGAACTTCCTCGAACTCTTCCTTCGTCAGCTTGCCTGGTTTATTCAAAATATCCGGATGAATTCTACATTTCCCAATATCGTGTAAATAGCCTGCTTTACCAATTATTAAAGCATCTTTCTCGGATTTGTTCATCCATTTGGCAATATAATAGGATAACATTCCTACTTGGACACTATGCTGAAGGGTATAGTCATCTTGACTGTGCAAAGAAAGGAGTAGAGAAACAACATCCTTCTCCTCATGAATGCTCTCAATCATCGGATTGAAAGCGGATTCTACAGCATCATTGCGAATAGAACCTCCGTCTTGCAAAACTTCAAATAGTTCTTTGATACCCTGGGCAGCATTGTTAAATGAGGCAACTTGTAACATGTTAGCTTGTCTGGAAGGTGTTTCCTCAACGACGTTCTCAATTTCATTGCTTCTTGGAGCTATATCAACATAATCCACACTGTGGCGATTGAGCATCGAAATGTCTCCAGCATCGAGAACGGTCCCGGATGATAGAAGATGTAGACCTACTACATTGTAGGAATCGGAAATTAATTTGTCACCAACGATTAGTTGAAGCACATGTACACGCATAGAAGCTCCTCTCCAAGTCCTAGTATCAGGTAGGTATAATGTAATACTACATCCCAATATAACGACTGTAAAGACTTTTGGCTTGAATTAAATCCTCAGTCCCTTGAATGAGAACACGACCGCCAGGGAATAGAATAATTTGAATATCCTCAGAAGCGTGAAACTTTAATAGAAACCGGTTTTTCTCAACAAGGCCAAGGGGTTTTAACCTTTCCTCCCAGTATTCCAGTGGCTGCGTGCTCGGAATAACCGGATGAATTTGAACCGAATTACGCCCGCATAAAGATTGAATGGTATCACTTTCAAGATGAGCATCTAAGTACTCATAACGTTTTAGCGCACAAGCAGGACAATCCGACTTCTTAGCCCCGGATACCCGTATCGCAGAGTTCTGATTGAACCATAAGTCCCATTGCTGCATGCTGAGATTGAGTTGTTCAGTAGCTCCAACGAGCAGTTTGAGCGCCTCAGTGGCTTGAAATGAAGCGACAACGTGGATGATCCCACCTATGACTCCGGCCGTGTCACAAGTGTCTGTCGTACCTGCTGCTGGTGCTTGAGGGAAGAGGCAACGTAAGCAAGGTGTTTGTTCAGGGAGAATCGTCAAAGAGACCCCTCTTGAGGCAACGGCACCGCCATAGATCCAAGGGATCCCTAATTTCATACTGACATCGTTGAGCAGGAAACGAACGGCAAAGTTATCTGTACCATCTAGAATGACATCGACATCATGAAGCAGCTGCTCGGCATTTGTAACGTTAAGATCACAAACATGCGGATCAATAACGACAGCGGAATTGACCAACTTCAGACGCTTAGCTGCGGCAATCGACTTGGGAATCGTAGCGGAAGCATCTTCTTCATCGTACAACATTTGTCTTTGCAGGTTGCTCTTGTCAACAAAATCACGATCAATAATTCGGACATACCCAACGCCTGCACGCACCATATGATTGGCAAGAACGGTACCTAAAGCACCCATACCAACAATGGCCACGCGGCCATAGCCTAGCTTGCGCTGACCTTCCATGCCAATGGGGGGGAAGAGAATTTGTCTCGAGTAACGTGGGTCAACATCTGAAGTGGTTTCTGTATGTAAATGTGGTTCCAAAATAGGTCATCTCCGATCAAATCAGTTGTCAGCGTTCGGTACTTGAAGCGGGTTCCAGGGTCCAGTTTGATTACCTTTCCATTCGGACCCGTCTTCCCATATTTCTTTTTTCCAAATAGGGACGATTTGTTTCAAGCGCTCAATCGCGTAACGGCTTGCTTCATAGCAATCCGCACGGTGAGGGGAGGATACAGCGATCACGACACTTGCTTCTGCAATCGCAACCTTACCTAAACGATGTGTAATGGCGCATAGAGTGCCAGGCCATTTGGAATCGATTTCCTCCCCTATGCTCGCCATCGTTTTCAAGGCCATCGGAATGTATGCTTCATATTCCAACAGGACAGTTCGTTGTCCATAAGTCATTTCTCGGGTCGTGCCAATGAAAGCAAGTGAAGCGCCGTGATTCGGATGATTCACCTTTGAGGTCACCGAAACAACATCAATCGTTGCATCGGTAATTTCATACAGGGAAGGCTGTCCTCCTGAAACAGGTGGAATGAGAGCGAGCTCATCGGAAGCGGAAACGGTCTCTTGATCGCTGGCATAAGATTGATTTTTAGCGAAAAAGCATATAGGAAGCTGCGCCGATGCCGCAGGATAGTCAGTCATGATTTTATCCTTCAATTGTGCGATGGTTACGGACTCTTGTTCAAGGGAAATCGTCAAAACCGAAGTCCCAAATAGGTCTACGAGACCTGCGAAAAGTTGAATGTGTAGGTTCAATTTGTTTCTCCTAGCGATAGATGTTAGAATCCCTTACAGCATATCATATTTTGCCCTGAAAATGGTATAATGGAGTGATCCTTTGGAAGGAAATGCCATGGGAAAAGGGAAGGGGAATTCAGCATGCAAGCTAATTTACGCATAGAAGTGACTGACATACATAGGAAAAGTGAGCTCTTTACCGTTAACGAAATGGTGGCATTGGCGGATCAGCGATTGCCTATTCAAGATCGCGTACCCTCGGTGGAAGGGGAGGCATTTGATCTTAAATCCTGGTATCGAAGCTGGGAAAGCCGGGGGCAACAGATTGAGGTAGAGGAACCTACCCATGTGAAGGTGGAAGCTGTAGATGAGTTTCAAGCCTTGATTCCGTGGGGTCAAATGGATCAAGCTTTATTTCTTTATGAACAGGAGGGACTTCCGCTGAAGAAAGGGTATCCTATTCGTCTATACGTGCCAGATGGCAGCAGTGAATGTCTCAATGTAAAAAGTATTGTCAAAGTGTGGTTTCTGAACGAACCCGCCTTGGGTGAAGAAGCAACGTATGGGTTTAAGAACAAAGTATCTCTCGATGATCTCAAATTCAAGAAATGAGCAAGCGGATACTTGCATAACATAGAGACATGCTAGGATTTAGTTGCCAACAAAAGAAAAGCAAAAGTTTTCGGTTTCCGAAAACAGTTTTCTTATTGGCGATAACACCTACCATATATAGGGATGTTTGGTCTCACTACGAAGAGAGGTGAACAGGATGTCGGCCCCCTTGCAACGGCTAGTAATTTTACATACGAACGATATTCACAGTCATTTTGAACAGATGCCCAAAATAAGTGCCTATTTTGATCGTGTCCGCCGCCTCTGGCCCCCGGATCAGGTACTGACACTTGATATTGGCGATCATATGGATCGGATGTTTCCAGAGACAGAAGGAACGAATGCGATCGCGAATTTAGAAATCATGAATGCCACAGGCTATGAGGCGATGGTTCTAGGAAATAATGAGGGGCTGACCTTCACACCGGATTGGCTTAGAGCAGTTGTGTTGGAGCACGCGCAATTCCCGATTATTGGCAGTAATATTACTGAAATCAAGACGAAGGAAACGCCGGATTGGATGCTGCCATCACTTACGCTTGAGAAATCAGGTCTTCGTATCGGGCTGATCGGGGTCACAGCAGCTTACCAAGATTACTATGAGTTGCTCGGTTGGCATGTAACTGATCCTATGAAGGCTGTAAGCGCCCATGTGAGCCTTCTGCGCCCTAAGGTGGATATTCTAATCGTTATGTCGCATCTGGGCCTGAGAACGGATCAGCGGATGGCTGAGGAGCTGGAGGGCATCGATGTCATCCTTGGCGGACATACCCATCATCTTCTCGAAGAGCCGCTTTTGCTCGGCGGCACTTATATTTGTGCGGCCGGCAAGTTCGGTCAATATGCCGGCCACATCGAACTTGCCTACGACCCGGCGCAGCGCCGGATCGTGGAGCTGCAGGGCCGCGTCGTCCCGATGACGGACGCGAGCGAAGAAGACAGCAGCGTCATCACGCTGCTGGAGCACTACCGCATCGCCAGCAGCGCGTCGCTGGCGGTGGAGGTGGCGCAGCTGCGGCAGCCGCTGCGCTTGGATTGGTACGGCGAATCCCCGCTCGGCAACTTGCTTGCCGCGGGTATTCGCCGCTGGACCAGCGCCGAGATCGGGCTGGTCAATAGCGGGCAGCTCCTTCAGGGACTGAAGGAGGGGGGCTTGACTCGGGGCCGGCTGCTGGAAATCTGCCCCGGCCCGATCAATCCCTGCCGCATGCTGCTCAGCGGCGCGGATATTCGTCAAGCGCTCGAAGAGTCGCTGCTTGACGAATTCATGGAGAAGCCGATACGCGGGTACGGCTTCCGCGGAGAGGTGCTTGGCGTACTCTGTGTGGACGGGATAACCGTCCAAGTGGATGCCGCGCGCCCTCCGTATGAGCGCATCCTCGCCGTGTATGTCGGTGAGGAAATGTTAGACCCAGAACGATCCTACCTCGTAGGTACGATCGATATGTTTACGTTCGGCTCCGGCTATGTATCACTGAGCAGGGGCAAAGAGATCGTATACATGCTGCCAGAATTTATCCGTGATGTGCTAGCAGATCAATTGCAAGACGAGGCTGCAATCGCTCACAGCCATAGCCTTAGATTCACAGATGTTGTCAGACCCAGTCACAAACAGGTAGAATAGAAAACTGGAGCAAGATTTCTGATAGTTATCAGATTATAGGGGGCAATTATGCATACAATTTTTGAGGCGATCATTATTGGGATCGTTGAAGGCTTGACTGAGTTTTTACCCGTATCCTCAACAGGGCATATGATTTTGGCACAAAGCTTATTAAACACACAAAATGACGAGGTTATGAAAACATTTGATTTCGTGATTCAATTAGGTGCCATTATGGCGGTCGTCATTATCTATTGGAAGCGAATCCTCTCGTTATTTGGACTTGCGAATCGGCAGAGTGAAAGTAAAACAGGGAAAAAGCTGAATTTATTTCACATCTTAATTGGTATCCTGCCTGCAGGGGTAATTGGTGTACTATTCAATGATATTGTGGACGAGAAGCTCTTCAACACAACAACCGTGTTAGTTGGACTTGTGCTCGGTGGTATTCTGTTGATCATTGCAGAGAAGAAGAAGGAACAACCTAAAACGATGGTCCTGGATGACTTGACGTATCGTCAAGCCTTTGCGATCGGTCTATGGCAGCTCGTTTCCATCTGGCCTGGCTTTTCAAGATCAGGTTCAACGATAGCAGGGGGCATGCTGTCTGGCGTAAGCCGTGCGGCTTCTGCTGACTTTACGTTCATCATGGCGATTCCGATTATGTTTGGTGCTTCAGGCGTCTACTTTTTGAAAAACTATGAGGCGCTTTCGTCCGATGATTTAGCCTTTTTTATTGTTGGATTCTTAGTGGCTTTCGTTGTTGCGTTGCTGGCCGTTGTATCCTTCATTAAATTCGTTCAAAAGATGAAGTTAACTTACTTCGCCTATTATCGTTTTGCCGTTGCGATTATTTTTGCGCTTTATATGTTTCTTAAGTAAAAAAGCGCGTAAGACTAGCGAATCGCGTCGAAAGGCGCGGTTTTTTGTATTGAACTTTTTTCTAAAATCTATTACATTTAGATAGAACGTAATGCTCACCTAGGCGGGGGTCCTGAAATGCTGTTTATGCCGATCAACATGTGTCAACCTGGAATGAGGCTGGCCAAGAATATATACAACGATGATGGTATGGTCCTGCTGGCTGTTAATGTTGAGCTTACACAGAGACTCCTTGATCGCCTTTTTAGTTATGGTATCGATTATATCTACATAGAAGACGCTAGAACGAATGACATCATTCAAGAAGATGTGATTCAAGATGAAACAAGAAGCCGAGCAGTTACCGAAATTCGTAACACCTTCAAGAAAGTAATGGAGGATTCCAACAAACGCGGAGCCGTTAATTATTACAATATTGGGCGAAATTTCCGTGATGTGATGAAGATGATTATTGATGACCTCAGTGCTCATGAGGGAGCTATGCTCATGCTCAATAATATGAATGTCAAAGATAATTACTTATTCCAGCATTCTGTGAATGTAAGTATATACGCGATTATGCTGGGCATAAGTTATGGGTATAGCAGGGAGAAGCTAGAGACACTTGGTTTGGGTGCATTATTGCATGATATTGGGAAAACGAAAGTTCCATTGGGTATCCTGCGCAAGCCTTCACAGTTAACTCCTGAAGAGTTCACTGAGATGAAGAATCATACAACCTATGGTTTCAATCTATTGAAAGATGAGCCGAATATCCCATTGCTTTCTGCACATTGTGCCTTGCAGCATCATGAACGGATTAATGGCAGCGGATATCCACGGGGGATTCAAGGGAATGAAATTAATGAGTTCGCCAGATGGATTGGCCTTGTCGATTCCTATGATGCCATGACGACTACGCGGGTTTATCGAAGACCTTTATTGCCGCATGAAGCGATGGAGCAGTTATTTGCAGGCTCTGGCACGATGTATGATCAAAGTCAGATTGCCCTATTTCGAGACAAAATTGCCATTTACCCATTAGGGATTACGGTACGCTTGAATACAGGGGAATATGGCATTGTATCTAAGCTGAACATGTCGGTGCCGCATAGACCGACGATACGCGTGCTTCAAGATGAGGCTGGTACCGTGCTTAAGGAACCTTACGAAATCGACCTTTCAAGTAAGTTGTCGATATTAATTTCCGAAATTGGGGAAATTAAGGTAAGCGAATCGGAATTAGATGCAAGTATGCCAACACTTCTTTAGAATAGTCACTTTGGATGAAGAACCTGGGAAACCAGGTTCTTTTTGTAGATCAAGGGAGGATGCACGATGCGCGAGACCATGGAACAAGGAAGGTTTTGGAGATGGGGGCACGCCATGTTTCGGTTCCGCTGGCTAGTGCTGACGATCGGAATCAGTTTAATGCTCATCTTTGCTGTGTTTGCTCAGAAAACGCCAGGGATGCTTAAAGATAACGGGTTTACACCAAAAGGGAGTGAATCCGATCAGGGTTTGATTCAAATGCGGGACGAGCTAGGTGTGCCGCGAACACAGTTGAATCTCGTTTACACGGGGCATAATGGGCTTCAATTAACGGAGAAAGCGCAGCAAGATGCGATTATGGCTTCACTTACAAAACTGAAGGAACTGTCTTATGTGGAAGATGTGAAATTTGTAACGACACCACGTAACGAAGGACATCTGGATGTGCAAGCGGTTAACGTATCACTCGTGTTGGATACAGATCCTGCTCTAGAGAAATTCCCAGAGCTCAAGTCGCTTGTACATGCGCCAGCAGGTATGGATGTATATGTAACCGGAGGGCCAGCGATTCTGTATGACATGCAGGTGGCAAGCAAACATGATATTGCCAAGTCGGAAGCCATTGGTTTACCCATTGCACTTCTTGTTCTGCTTATTGTCTTCGGGACATTCGTTGCGGCACTCCTACCCATGATTGTGGGCATAATGAGTGTAACTCTCACACTGGGTGTGACCTATTTTATCGCACAGCATCAATCTTTATCGAATTTTTTGCCCAATATGGTTACGATGCTGGGGCTTGCTGTCGGTATTGACTATGCACTCTTTCTGGTCAGCCGTTTTCGTGAGGAGCTCAAGGTCCAAGGAAGTGTAGCTGCTGCCGTAGCAATGACATGTCAAACAGCAGGAAGATCGATTTTCTTCTCGGGTATCGCTGTACTCATTGGTTTGTTGGGTATGATGTTTGTGGATTTGACCTTCTTCCGGTCCCTATGTCTCGGTGGGGTTATCGTTGTTTCTATATCTGTGGTTGTGGCCAATACGGTGCTGCTTGCACTTCTAGGTATTCTAGGTCATCGCATTAACTCTTTGCAGGTCGTTCCTAAACGATTCCGTAAACAAGAGACATCGAAGTTCTGGGAAAAAATCGCCTACGCAGTGATGAAGCGTCCTGTCGTACTGGTTGTTCTAGTAGGTGGTGTATTGATCTATAGTATGACCCCCATCGGACATATGAAATTAGGCGTACCCAATGCAGAGGTGCTTCCTCCAAGTTACGAATCCCGTTATGGCGCGGAGCTCCTGAAAACAGCCTATGATCCTCGCATGACCGGACCGATTCAAATTGTGATACATACGAAAGATGAGATATGGTCATCAGCTGCGATTGGGGAGATTCATGCATTTGGAGATCGGGTCAAAGCTGTAGCAGGCGTTAAAGAAGTACAGAGCTATCTGAGTGTCCTAGGGTCGCATTCGGATGCAGAGCTTGCAGGTATGTTTACGAAATCGGATGTTAAAAAGCAGCTGGAAGACGCACAATTAGCGAAAGGCCATACGGCTTTGATGGTCGTTGTGCCTGAGAAGGATACCGATGATCCTGCGACAGATGCGCTTGTTCATGAGCTTCGCAAGTTGAAGCATGAAGGACTAGAGACTGCAGTTACTGGTGGGCCTGCCTACCGATTGGACATCATTGACCGTATTCAGAAGGAAATTCCAGAAGTGCTCATTTTCGTTATGGGAATTACCTATCTCGTTCTGCTGCTCGCGTTTCGTTCTGTTCTGCTTCCGCTTAAGGCTGTACTAATGAATATGCTTAGCCTAGGGGCTAGTTTAGGTATTGTTGTTGTCGTTTTTCAATATGGGTATATGGCGGATATGCTGCACATCACGTCTATCGGATATGTGAGCGCAACCTTGCCTGTGATTATCTTCTGTGTCGTTTTTGGGATTTCCATGGATTACGAAGTATTCCTCATTTCTCGTATCATGGAGGAATATGAAGCAAGCGGCGATAACGATAAGAGTACGGCAGAAGGTTTGAAAAAAACAGGGAGTTTAATTACAAGCGCAGCTTTCATTCTTGTTGTCGTTGTGGGTTCTTTTATTTTCACGGATATCGAAATTATGAAGGCGCTGGGACTAGGTCTCGGACTTGCTGTATTGATCGATGCCACGATCGTACGCGTCATGCTCGTGCCTGCGCTTATGAAACTGCTTGGTGATGCGAACTGGTGGGCACCGAGGTGGCTCCGAGTGAAGCCACAAGCCAAAGTGGAGAAGCAGTAGCCCCTCGGCGATTCCTGCCACTGTTTCCTTTTTTGTGAATCATAAGTTACAATAAAGGGCATAGGTATAGGCATAATAGGTAGTAATAAGTTCATGAATAGGAAATGATAGGTCAGGTGTAAACAGCATGAATAGGAACGTAACACACTCCATCTTACCGGAGCTAACTCCTCAGTATGATCCTTGGGACCCCATTCGGTCGTATCGGAAATACGGGAAACATGTACTAACAAGCATTGAACTAACCATCACCAATCTGTGTAATATGCGTTGTGAACATTGTGCAGTTGGGGATTCACTTACGATGTCAGAAGGGCCACGTATCCCGTTGCCGATCATTTTGCAAAAGCTGGATGAAATTGAGCATTTGGAAACGATCAGCCTTACTGGCGGCGAGCCGTCTTATCATATCAAGATCGTGAAGGACTATATGCTTCCGATCTTGAAGTATGCGCGGGATCGGGGCATTCGCACTCAAATTAACTCGAATTTAACGTTAGATTTGGAGCGTTATGAGCTGCTTGCGCCTTATCTCGATGTGATGCATATCTCGTTTAATTATTTGAATGCTGATGATTTTCATCAAGTAGGATTTGTGAACGCAAGCCGTCCTGTAGGTCATGCAACGGCTGCAGGAATGTATGAGCGAATGGTCAATAATACAATCGCGCTTAGTAAAGGCGGTTTGTACGTTTCTGCGGAATCGATGATTAACACACGGACCCATCTGAAATTGCCTGAGATTCATCAGCTGATTAATGAAATGGGATGCAAGCGTCACGAGGTACATCCGATGTATGCGAGCTCTTTTGCCTCACATCTTCCGATGGTTTCACTGGATGAATTGCGTGCGAGTATCCATCGCTTGTTAGATAAGCGTAATCCAGAGATGTGGATGCTGTTCGGAACACTGCCTTTCTTCGCATGTAATGAACTAGCAGAAGATCGCATTTTAGTTAACCGTCTGCGTGAAGAACAGAATGTTACGGTTCGTAATGACCCGGATGGACGAAACCGCTTGAACGTCAGTACATTCACTGGCGAAGTTTTCGTCACCGATTTTGCTAATGAGCCGCCGCTTGGCAATATACATGCTGATGGGCTAGATGCCATCTTTGCACGTTGGGAGGATAACCCGCTGAATCAGCGCGTGAATTGTTTCTGTAGTGCCGCATCTTGCTGCGGTCCCAACCTGCTTGTTGCTGATTCGTACTATCGAGATGTGGATTTCAAAAGCCGTAAAGCTATTATCTAATCATCTTTCTGAAGGAGAAATACATTTGTCACATACGTCGTTCGATTTCGGTTCCATCGTACTTAATCTTTTCCTAGTTATCATACTCGTTCTGCTAAACGGATTTTTCGTAGCAGCGGAGTTTGCGCTTGTGAAGGTTCGACAGTCTCGAATTCAACAACTGGTCAATGAAGGCAGCGGTAAGGCCAAATACGCGATTAAAGTAACTTCCCAACTCGATAGGTATCTATCCGCTACGCAGCTTGGGATTACACTTGCCTCCTTGGGACTTGGTTGGATTGGAGAACCGGCGATTGATGAACTGATTATGGAGCCTCTGTTTCACGCATTTGGCTTAGGCGAATCTATGTATACAACGACTTTGTCTTTTATTGTTGCTTTTGGATTTATTACGTTTATGCACATCGTGCTCGGTGAGCTGGCGCCTAAATCCTTTGCGATTCAAAAGCCAGAATTGACATCCTTGTGGCTATCAGCACCTCTCTTGTTTTTCTATAAACTATTTAGCCCGATTATTTGGGTACTTAACGGAGCCGCGAATAAATTTCTAGCGATGATTGGTGTCGAACCTGCGAGTGAGCATGAGGCTGCGCACACGGAGGAAGAAATTCGCATCCTGATGGATGAGAGTGTCAAAAGCGGTCATATCAACGAAGATGAGATGACGCTGTTTGATAATATTTTTGAATTCTCCGATCTTATCGCTCGTGAAGTTATGCTGCCGCGGACGGATATGGATTGTCTCTTTCTAGAAGTAAGCTTTATTGATAATTTACGGTTCGTTCACGAAACGAAGCATACGCGTTATCCGGTTGCTGATCAGCACAAAGATAACATTGTAGGCTTTGTACATATTGCTGATCTACTGACAGCAGATCCGGATGTCGAGCAGGAGCTGAAGACTTTCATTCGTCCTATTTTGAATGTACCGGAGTCGATGGAAGTTAGTCGCGTACTCAAGCTCATGCAGAAAAAGCATTCCCAACTCGCAATCGTAGTAGATGAGTACGGGGGGACGGCAGGGCTCTTGGCTCTAGAAGATATCATCGAGGAAATCGTGGGGGAACTGCATGATGAATTCGATGTGAATGAACGCCCAGGTGTGGAAGTGAAGGACAAATACACCTCTGTGGATGGTCGTGTATTGCTTGAAGACCTGAATGATATGCTGGACCTCCAAATTGAAGACGATGATGTGGATTCGATTGGCGGATGGTTGTTTAAGAAAGTGGAGGGCGCGCCTGTCAAAGGGAAGAAAGTGCCTTATGCTAATCATGTTTTCGAAGTGACCGAGGTAGATCGATTACGTATTGTTCGTATACATATAACGAATATCGACACTGTTAAACCGGGAAATGAATAATCGGAGGAGTCTCTATGTCACCTAAGACAGCCATACTCATGGTGTTAGGATTGCTGCTGCTATACGGTTTATTCACCGTAGGGCTGCCCTTTCTTCTAGCACTGGTGACAGCTATTTTCTTAGACCCATTAACATCTCTCTTGATGCGTGTCGCGAAAATGAGCCGCCTTATCGCTGCAACCATCGTTAGTACAGCATTCACGCTTCTAATGGTGGCCTTAATCTACTTCATTGGGATGAATGTCGTAACCGAGTTAATCGATCTTGGGCGTAAAGCGCCTAATTATATGGAGGATGTCAATAAATACGTGGATCAAGCTGTTATGCGAACCCAAGTATTCTATGATTCCTTATCGCCGGAAATGGCAGCGCAGGTACAGACCTGGGTGGAACGTAGTACAGAAACGTTAACAGGTGCTTTGACAAGTATACTGAGCGGTATATCAGGTTTTTTCCTCAATATGGCTGGGAAAATCCCGAATTTATTCATGCTGTTGATCGTATATGTGATCGCCCTGTATTTGTGCATGTATAACTTGCCTAAGTTGAAGATTGCGTTTCTCTCCATGTTTGAAACGAAAGCCAAAGATAAAATGGAGCATGTGTTGGTCTATTTGCGAGAGGCTATCTTTGGCTTCATTCGCGCACAGCTAATCATGGCGATATTTACATATTTGTTGACTTTCATTGGATTACTCGTTCTTAGAGCCGAGTATCCACTAGCGATTTCACTACTCGTCATGGTGATGGAATTCGTGCCCGTGATTGGGACCGGTATTATTTTCATACCATGGATTATTTATCAGCTGTTGATGGGATATACGGGGATGGGTATTGGATTGTTTATACTCTTCTTGGTACTGATCATTCTCCGCCGGATTGTAGAGCCGAAAGTGCTCAGCGATGCCGTTGGGATCAATTCGTTAGCGGCGCTCATTTCGTTGTACATCGGATTCGAGTGGCTTGGTTTTGCAGGATTGTTCCTCGGTCCCTTGGTCGTCATTATTTATCAAGCATTACGCAAAGCAGACGTGCTGAAATATAATATTAAATTAGATTAACGAGAGTAAACAAAATCCCTTTTCGATATGCGTCTAGCGCGATCGGAGAGGGATTTTTGTGTTATCCAAGACCATCTGCTCGAAAAGATGGGAAAATCAGTGATTTTGGTCAAGTTATGGCGCATATAACGAGTCATATAGGCTCTGAAAAGGAGGAGACGTATGTACACACAATTTAAAAGTTGGTACCCGTATATCGGACCGTGCGACCCTTGTCCACCGATCCGTGTGAAATGGTATAATACGCCGCCGCAATTATATATTCAATTTCAACCGCCAGGACTGCCACAGTTTAGCCCTTATGATGCTTTGAAAATAGGGACACTTTGGCCTGCGCTCTATGGGCCTTACCCAATGCATGAGCCAAGAGAACAGAAGGAGGCCAATATACATGAGTGAGCGTGTGCTTCCTGAAGCGTATTACAAGCAGCTGCGTGATTTGCAAGCCGTTGATTTTGTGCTGGTCGAATTGACGCTGTATTTGGATACACACCCTACAGATATGAGCGTGATCCAACAATATAATCAATTTGCCCATAAGCGGATGCATATGGTTCAACAGTTTGAATTGGAATTTGGTCCTTTGATGTCTTATGGGCATAGCTTCACGAAGGCGCCATGGCAGTGGGGAGAAACACCTTGGCCGTGGCAAGTTTAAGAAGGAGGATAGCCAATGTGGATTTATGAGAAAAAGCTGCAATATCCGGTCAAGGTTAGTAAATGTGACCCTAGGATGGCCAAACTGCTTTTAGAACAGTATGGGGGAGCAGATGGGGAACTCGCTGCCGCACTTCGCTATTTGAACCAACGCTACTCGATTCCCGATAAGGTTGTAGGTTTATTGACGGATATTGGGACGGAGGAATTTGCTCATCTTGAGATGATTGCAACCATGGTGTACAAATTGACGAAAGACGCTACGCTCGAGCAAATGAAGGCGGCAGGGCTGGATGATCACTACGTAGCCCATGATCGTGGCCTCTTCTATCAGAGCGCCGGAGGGGTGCCCTGGTCAGCGACTTACATACAAGCCAAGGGTGATCCTATCGCCGACCTTTACGAGGACATAGCGGCAGAGGAGAAGGCGAGAGCGACGTATCAGTGGTTAATCGACCTCACGGATGATGTGGATTTACAGGATAGCTTGAAATTTCTAAGAGAAAGGGAGATTGTGCATTCGCTTCGCTTTAGGGAGGCTGTTGAAATTCTGAAGGATGATCGGGTGGAGAAGAAGATTTTTTAGTTGCGGGGCAGGGGAAAGGACCGCCGCAGCCGGCACACAGCGGAATAAGGCCCTTTTCGGGCCTTATTGGCGCGGGAGCGCTTTGAAAAGAGGGCTTTAACGCCCAAAAGGGGCGTTAAAGCCTGAGAAAAGGACCGCCGCAGCCGGCGCCCAGCGGAATAAGGCCCTTTTCGGGCCTTATTGGCGCGGGAGCGCTTTGAAAGCAGGGCTTTAACGCCTAATAGGGGTGTTAAAGCCTGAGAAAAGGCACGCCGCTGCCGGCGCACAGCGGAATAAGGCCCTTTTCGGGCCTTATTGGCGTGGGAGCGCTTCGAAAGCAGGGCTTTAGCGCCCAAAAGCGGCGTTAAAGCCTGAGAAAAGGCCCGCCGCTGCCGGCGTAAAGCAAAAAAAGGCCCGAGAGGGCCTTTTTTCTTAAGAGCACGGGGACTGGGTTCCCCCTATGTGCATAATTATTCTTTCATCGCCGAGCCGTGCACCCAAACCTGCTCAAGCTCAAGCTCCGAGCTGAGCAGCAACAAGTCGGCGTGTTTGCCTTCCGCGATCGAGCCGTGCGTCTCCGCGAGACCAAGAAGCCTCGCCGGATTGCCGCTCGCATAGCGGCTCGCGTCTGCGATGCTGACACCGACCTCGCGTACCATAAACCGGAGCGCATCGATCATGGTCAGCGTGCTGCCGGCGAGCGATCCGCCTTCCGTCAGCCGGGCAACGCCCGACTTCACGGTCACGGCTTGGCCGCCAAGATCGTACTGCCCGTCGCCGAGCCCGGCGGCGGACATGGCGTCCGTGATGAGCAGCAAGCCATGCGGCTGCTTCACCATCGTCAGCAGCTTGATAGCTGCTGGATGAACGTGAATCCCATCGGCGATGACCTCGCCGCTGATGCGTGCGTCGGTGAGGACTGCACCGACGGTCCCAGGCTCGCGATGATGCAGCGGCTTCATCGCGTTGAAGGTGTGCACCGCATGCGAGAGCCCCTCAGCCACCGCCGACTGAATGTCGGCGTAAGAGGCGTCCGTGTGGCCGCATGCGGCTACGATGCCATGATCGCGCAGCCACGCGACCATCTCAAGGCCCCCCTCGCGTTCAGGGGCCAATGTCAACTGCTTCATGAGCTGTGGGAACCGCTCATGCCAATCGATGAGCCATGCCAGTTGCGGCGTGACCATGAGCTTCGGATCTTGAGCGCCTGCCCATTTAGGCGAGATGAAAGGTCCTTCCAAGTGCACACCAAGCAGCTGAGCATAAGGCATAGGTTGGTCTATATAGCGCTGAACCTCGACAAGTACGCGATCAATCGCTTCACGCGTAGCTGTCATCGTGGTGGCCAGCATGGCGGTTGTGCCGTGATTGGCATGATATCGTGTGATGGTATCTAAGTTCTCTGCATTCGAGTCCATGAAATCAGCGCCGTAGCCGCCATGTACATGAACGTCAATGAAGCCGGGCAGCAGCCATTTGCCGCTGGCGTCAATACGCACAGCGCTGGGACTAGCTGTCTCAGCAGCCCAACCAGCTAGATCGCCTACATAAGTCAGCTTGCCATTCACCACGTGAACCAATCCATTTTCAAGTATGCTTTGTTCCGTGACTACCTTGGCACCTGAGATGATAAGTTCGCTCATTCGAACAACCTCCCAGCCTCAGCATCAAGCAGAACAACAAGGTGTGGATGAGTTTGCAATAGTGTGGCAGGAACTTCGGTTGTAATAGGCCCTGTTAGAGCACGATGTACGATTTCGGCTTTATCGGCACCGCGTACAATCAATAGGATGGTTTTGGCTTTTAGAATCGTACCAACGCCCATCGTAAGTGCATGCGTAGGCACATCATCGATCGAATCGAAATAACGCGCGTTCGCCTCGCGTGTTTCTTCTTTTAATTCCACACGGTGAGTACCACTGATCAAGGAATCGTCAGGCTCATTAAAGCCGATATGTCCGTTATGACCAAGACCAAGAATTTGAAGATCAATTTGCTTGGCGTCGTCTAAAAGTTGATTGAATCGCTCACACTCCGCTTCTAAATCTGGTGCATTGCCATTGGGAATATGAGCGGATTCAGCGGGAAGGTCGATATGAGCAAATAAATGGTGCTGCATGTATGCGTGATAGCTTTCAGAGTGGTCCTCAGGTAAGCCAACGTATTCATCCAAATTAAAAGTTGTTACCTGTTTGAAACTAACGCGGCCTTTCTCGTAGGCTTTTACAAGCTCTTCGTAAATCCCGACGGGCGTGCCACCAGTGGCTAAGCCAAGAACTGCTTTCGGCTGCATTTGAACTAAGGAGGTGATAATGCCTGCACCTGCTTCGTTCAATTCTTGTTGGTTTTGGAAAATATGAAGATTCATAATTCTTATTCCTCGCTTTCATGGATGTTAGTGGAAGGTAGGTTTCAAGTTGCAATTTAGATGAAGTTAGAATTTATTTTGCATGAAAATTTCATTTTTCGATCAAATTATTCTCATTTCAATCATAACTGAATTTATTAAGATCGGCAATAACCATTTTCCATGATTGTACATTGACTTACATGGGTATGTTTGCCATTCTTAACTTAGATCATTACAACTATTTTATCCATATAAAGGAGTAAGAAGATGACTACTCGGGGACAACTGCCAGAAGCAATGCTTTTTGATTTGGATGGGACTCTTTTTCAAACGGAAACCTTACTTTTACCAGCGTACCATGCGACATTCGACGAACTTCGAGCAAGAGGTATATACGAGGGAGAGACACCGCCAGAAGAACGAATTCTAGGGGCTTTGGGCATGCTCCTTGAACATATCTGGATGCGTGTTATGCCAGAGGCGCCTATTGCCGTGCATCAGGAAGCGGACAAGTTATTGATCAAATACCAGGTTCAAGGACTTCTGGAAGGCCGCGGAGTGTTATATGAAGGTGTGGCTGAAACCTTGCAGACCTTGCATGCCAAAGGTGTTCGCTTATTTGTAGCAAGCAATGGGTTAGAGGATTATGTCAAACAAGTTATTGAAGCGATGGGAGTTGCACATCTTTTCGAAGGCTTATACAGTGCGGGAGAGTATCAAACGAGATCCAAAGTAGATTTAGTTCAAATATTGCTTGAAAAACACGGCATTCAGTCCGCTTGGATGGTTGGAGATCGCTCGTCCGATGTAGAGGCAGGTCTTCGCAATAACCTGACTGTTGCAGCATGCGATTATGCTGGTTTCCGAGAAAGCGGTGAGCTCGAGGGCGCACATGTCCGAATCAGACGGTTTGCAGAACTGCTCGACTATATATCCTAATTCTCGCAGGTTGTCGCAAAGCGGGATCCTTGGGCATACACTGTAGCACATTGAGAGATAAAGGTGCTGATCAGAATGCCTTCTTTTGTAGGAATATTTAATATCATAAGGAATGAAGGAAACCTGATTAACGGAGATACGTGTGTCATTGCCCCGACAAGTGCCTCCAAAACGTATACAGGGGCTGGCGGAGGAATCACAGGTGATTTCTCGATATCCACGACCGTATTCAGTGCGACAATTACGTTAGATCCTGACGTGATTGAAGCAGGGGCGAATAAAACAGCAACGGGGACCTAACCCGTCAGGTCGTACATGATTTTGACCGATTCAAGCTCACTATGCGTGGGTTGATGAATCGGTCTTTTATTTTTGGTGAAGCCTATTGACACTGGCAAGCTTGCGTATTTATTATAAACATATGAACAATCACTCATATATAAATTTCTAGGTATAACGACATCATTTGTGAGCAGCTGGGGAGGGAATGCCATGCATCAGCATGATTCGGAAAAGGAACACGCATGTGGACATGACCATGGGGATGAGAAGAAAGGCCATGAGCATCATGTGCATGAGAGCCACGGCCATCATCATGGCCACGGACATGACCACAGCCACGGACATCATCACGGGCATGGCCATCATCACGGACACCCTGGCAATAAGCAGGGATTGCTCATTGCGCTAAGCATAACCGCTGGCATCATGTTACTTGAATTTGTTGGAGGTCTTTGGACGAATAGCTTGGCGCTACTCTCTGATTCAGGTCATATGTTAAGTGATGCTGGCGCACTAGCTTTGAGTCTATTGGCACTGTGGTTTGCAGCGAAGCCAACCTCGGCTCGATTGTCCTTCGGGTTTCACCGTTTTGAGATATTGGCAGCACTTTTTAATGCGGTGACGTTATTCGTCATTGCTGGACTCATTATATGGGAAGCGATTGAACGATTCCTTCATCCTACCGTCGTTGCTAGCGGGTCCATGATGTTGATCGCGTGCATTGGTCTACTAGCCAATTTGTTAAGTGCTTGGTCACTCATGCGTAAGGGAGATGTTCATGGGAATCTCAATATACGCAGCGCGTATCTGCATATTTTGGGAGATGCTTTAGGTTCTGTAGGTGCGATTATAGCTGGCGCTGTGATGCTGCTTTTCGGTTGGTATGCGGCGGATCCTATTATTAGCATCATTGTGTCTCTTCTTATTTTGAAGGGGGCATGGAGCGTTCTGAAATCAACCCTTCATATCTTGATGGAAGGAACACCGAATTCGATTTCGATGATTTCTGTTAAAGAAGTCCTAGAAGGAATTGATGGTGTCGTTGACGTACATGATTTGCATGTGTGGACGATTACATCGGGGATAGAAGCTTTAAGCTGCCATCTGTTGATTAAGGACGATCAGGACAGCCAAGCTATTCTGCAGCAAGGGATTACCGTCATTGAGAAGCAGTTTGGCATTACGCATGCGACGATTCAAATTGAAAAGTCAACGAACAACCACCAGGCTCTTCCGGTATAAAATAGGTGACGAAGACAGGAGGGTTTAAGGGTGGATAAAGGATTGCTGGAAGCAAGGATAGTCGCTGATGATTGCAGTTGCGAGCATACCGATCTAACGCAAGCGGAGCGAGAGAGCGGGCTCGCCGATGAGCAAGCGATTGGCATTGCTGAGATTTTCAAAGCCCTAGGAGATCCAACGCGCGTGAAGATCATCTACTTTTTGCTGAATAAGGAACTCTGTGTTCATGATCTTGGCTTGCGGATAGGAATGGAGCAATCTGCTGTTTCACATCAACTACGGTATTTGAGAGATCTGCATATTGTCAAAAGACGCAAAGAAGGAAAGACGGTCTATTACTCTCTAGATGATGAGCACATTGAGCAGATTTTTGTACAAACGATGGGGCATCTAGGACATGAATAAGCAATATATAAAAAATAACAAGCGTTCACCAAGTTGGGTGAAACGCTTGTTATTTTTTGTGACCTATGAATCATTCTTATCATCAATGCTTTTTTTTTGCCCAAGCATCCAAAGGGCGTATTCCAATGGTCTTGTTACGGCCTTTTGGTAGGTGGCGTACTGACCAATCCTGCGAAATACTTCCCGCGAAGGCTTCGGATTCACTTCAAGAAGCCATACATTACCTTTGAGATCCACGGCGATGTCCATGCCCAGTTCACACAGCTTACCGAATTTAACTTCCAAATAATCAGCCAGGTTATATGCAAACTCATTCATCTCGTCCTTGATGGATGCTATTTTCTCTTGCGAAGAGAAACGATATCCTAACAAGCGATCTTGCGTTACGGCAGTGCCACCACCATGAAGATTGGAAGTAATACTGCGATGAGGACCAATCCTTCCTGCGCAGCCCGTCACTTCCCATTCCCCTTGACCGTTTTTCTGAATAAGCAAACGATAGTCATGCACGCGACCATCATTCAGTGTCAGATGGATCCCTTGCTGAACGACATAGTCGGGGCTTAAATTCAACGTATGCAGCTTAATGGCCAGCTGTCTTTCATTGGCTCTGAAAGGCGCGATGATGTTGCGAAATTGATTTCTACCTTGCAACAAATAGAGATCGTGGGAAATTTGTTCAATCCGTAGAATCCCTCTTCCCCCAGTACCATTCTTCGGTTTTACATAGATGAGCTTATGTTTCTTTAGAAACTTCATCAACTCATTGATCGTGCTGTAGCGAACGGTGGAGGGGAGATAAGGACGAATGGCTGCGCTTTGGGAAAGTGTTTGATGCATTGCCCATTTATTGGCGAGTGGTTTACTTAAATAGATGAGCTTGGCATGGCGATTGCGAAAAGCTTGAAGCATATGATAATTCGCTGCGGCTTTGTAGCGGCAGCGATCATAGATAATTGGAGGTAAGGTTGTGTGTTTCCGAAGCCATCTTCCGCGACTGGAATCAAAGGTGAGTGTTCGCACGGTGTTTCCCTGTACATCCGCCGGAGTAAATACTTCGACTTGAACGCCTAGTCGTTGGCCTTCTTTGCTTAGTCGTTTGAAATAAGCCAGTTCTTCAAGTCGTGAGTTGTTTAAATAGATAGCGAGTACGCCTAGTCGTTCCTGAGCCAAGCATAATCACCTTCTTCTCCGAGTATTAATCAAATGCAAACTGTATTGAATAATCCGTTCTAGTGATTTCTGGCGGATTCGGGGTTCGTCGAATTTCATCGGCTTCGAATTTGCCTCAAAAAACCAGATATGTCCAGAAGTGTCAACACCGATATCCATGGACATTTCGCCAAGTGGATTGCCAGATGATTTCTCTATTTGGGTGGCTAGTGTAACAACCGCATTTCGAACGCGTTTTAGAATGTTTTTGGCTTCTTTGGCTCCAAAAACATACGTAAGCAGCTTCCGCGGCTCATCAATCGACCCACCGCGCGGAACGTGTGTTGTTATGCTTGCTTTACCAGCTACTCGTGCTCCAATGCCAGAAACACTCCATTCACCTTTAGCGGTTTTCTGGACTAAAGCACGCAGATCATAAGCGCGTTCTTTAAATCTGGTTAGCGCAATTCCTTGTTGGACGATATAATCGTGGCCACCGCGATGACTGTCCCATTCATCCCAAATGTCATCCGAGGAGTTGTGAAAGCTATAGACCATTTTTTTGTCTTCTAGTCGACTTAGACGATAGTGTCCATTGCTTCCCTTGGTGCTCACACGATCTATTCGCATAATACCCATTCCGGCTTTACCTTTAACAGGCTTCAAGTAAAGCACAGGGTGCTTCTGTAATAATTGGGAGAGATCAGCTACCTCGTTCATTTGCAATGTATCTGGCATGTAGGGCTTACTTTCCTTCGCGTTATTTAACCAACTGAATAATGTCCATTTGTTAAAAAATGAAGGATTGAATAAATGAATGTTGGTGCTGCGCTTACAGGCTTGAATAGTTTGTTGGACCTCTGGTTTCATTTCCATTTTACGGTAGGGAATGCGGTTATAAACGACTTGAGGAGAGGGAACGAGTTCCCTGCTCCATTTCTTCGCGCTTGGATGAAAACGATAACCGTACATCTCAGAGTTCGAAATACTAAAGTCTTTCGTAGTCACGACATACACGTCGAGACCATATCGTTCTCCTGTTTTAATTAGATCTAGAAAGTTATCTAAGTTTCCGCGAAATACGCGGGAACTGTCTTTCACCGTGAGGATGGCTAATGTAGGTTTAGGTGCTTTTTCGTGAAGGGTAAAACCCATTAGTTTTCCCTCCTTGAGCGGAAGCGGCTCAAATAAAGGCAATGCTCATAAACACTTTGAAGCGTGGCAGTATCTCCGTCTTTCAGTGAGGGATGTTTGAAAATCGATCGACCAGGCTTCGCATTGGCTTCAAACATCCATACTTTTTCATTTTGGTCAATCCCGATATCGAAACCTAGCTCTCCGAGCAAATGATTGTAATTATTTTCAATGCCTTGCGCGAGTTTAATTGCTGTTTCCTTGGCGTTATCAAGAATCTGTTCCCCGCGTGCCCCATAAACTAAACGAAGAACCTGCTCAGGTGTCATGAGTTGACCCCCGTTTCGGATATGTGTTGTCACACTGCCTTTGCCGGATTTCTTAGCTCCAATTGCTGCGACAACCCATTGATTATTACCGTTTTTCGTCAAGTGGAATCGGAAATCAATTGGGCAATTATCAATTTCGATGAGTCGAATTCCTTGTTGGGCGACGTAGCTTGCTAATCGGCCGCGTCCTGTTCCCAGCATTTGCATCAAGCCTTCAAATTTGGAGTAACGAATCAGCACGTTTTTATTCGCTTTCCGATAGCGGACGAAATAACCACGCTTCGGATTATAAGTAACCCGATAAATACCGATTCCTAAGCTGCCTGCTGTTGGTTTCAAGTAAATAAATTTATGTTTATCGAGCATTTCTTTGATCTGTTCGGCAGTGGGATTAATTTTGGATTCAGGTACGAAACGGAAGGCTTCGTCGCCGTCTAACATTTTGTAAACATCCCATTTATCAAAGAAACTCCAGTTGAAGATCGGGATACCTCGTTGCACGAAGCGATTTTTAAATCCCTCCATACCTGCTGATTTCTCTGCTTTACGGCTGGATAGCCGATTATAGATCACATCGGGCAGTGGGAATGTTTTACGTGTCCAACCTCCGCCTTCTTTGGGGATAATGCCCGACACGGTCTCTTGAATCCAGTTCACACTCCTTGGACTGAATGCAAAACTGAAAGAACGTTGAGAACCTGTGTTGATGACTTGACGGATGAAGCCAGTTTTGGAACCGAAAGGCGATGTACCGTTTTCCACATTGGTTAAAACGCCAATAAGTGGACCGATGCGAAGCTCTTTATTATTGGTATTAACTACTAACACATTCCCTGTGCGAGGAATACGCAAGGAGGCCATTAGGGAAAGCGGGATGTACATATGCTGACCACTTTTTTTGATCAAACGGACCGGTAACGAAGTCCCTTTACTCCCAACCTTTACAGTAATGGATTTAGTTCCGGTTAACCGTAAAGCTTTGGCGAGATCACTCGTTAAGTAGACCGATCTATCTGTTCGTTGTACGGCGTGGAGCATACACGATGTCAAACTCATTAGGTTACCCTCCTAAACTTGTTGCCCTACGGGGCTTTCCGTGTCCAAATAAGCAGATATGACTTTCTGCCCCCATGAGCACGTTCAAACAAAGCTTAGCTAACTTCAGCTCAGCTGTTTGTTTAACAAAAATCCAGCATAGTGGATCGGATTTGCAATTGATTTCGTACGTGCTCGCTCATTATGCAAACGGGCAAAAATTGTTCGGCCCGGCTTAGAATTTACTTCTAGAATCCACACGTGTCCGCTGGTATCAATGCCGAAATCAATGCCAAGCTCGGCTAATCGACCGTGATAAGACTCCAGAACAGACGGAATGTGCTTGGAGAGCATCTCAAGCGTGTCAATCAGTTGAGTGGACTTTATTTCACCAAATTCTCTAGTTAGATAATCGCTCACATCTTCGGCAGAACCTCCGCCATGCAGATTGGAGGTTATGCTTCCAGGCTGACCAACGCGAACGGCCATCCCTGTGAGTTCCCAGCCTCCGCGACCATTTTTCTGTACTAAAGAACGAACGTCGTAGGACATCCCTTTCATCGAGTGAAGATCTAAATATTGTTGAAGAAGGTAAGGACGTGAGCCTAACAAGCTCTTAAGCCATTGCCAACAAACAGGCCACTCCTTAAACTCTGCTGTGACGGGATGATTACGTCCATCTCTTCCTTGCACTTGAAATAGGAGACCTTCTTTGTGAATGTGTATCGCACCTTTGCCTTGACTTCCGCCTTGAGGCTTTAAGAATACGTCAGGTCGGCTCTGCAGCCACATTTCAAGTTGATGTCCATTTCGTAATCTACTGGTCTCTGGCAAGAAGGGTAGTAAAGCAGGATCTTTTTGCAGAATCTGCCCCACTTCCCACTTGCCGCCAAGTCCGTAGCCAAGGAATCGAATGGAGGGGATATCACGCAGTTTACGCACATGATATTGATAAGTGAGATAGCTATGTTTATTGCTGAAGAAACAACGATCGTAGATGAGGGAGGGGAGGGGGAACAGCTTGGTAATCCATGCCAACTGTGTCCTATCGTACATATAGCCCCTTACCATGGCTTGCATCCAATCGATGCGATTAGGTGAGAAAACAAACACATCGATCCCTTTGTTAGCGCCATGTGTGGTCAAATTCTGATAAAAGATCGAGCTTGCAAAGGGAAGGTCGCGGTTCAGTTCGGTAACCATGATGCCTAATAAAGGGCGTTGTGTTCGCAATCGCATGTTTCACCTCAATACTTCGCTAAAAAACGAGCGTATTTGACTAACGTTTTTACTGAAGGTCTAATTTTATTTTTAGTGTTGTCGGTGTTTAGTGCTGTATTATCATCTTTAGAAGGCTTGGAGTTAACTTCGAGCAGCCAAACTCTCCCTGATCGATCAACGGCAAGATCAATCCCTAGTTCACCGAAATGACTGGGGATTTGGGTTTCTATTCCTTTGGCTATATCCAAAGAGGCTTTGCGTAGTTTCCGTATAATTGAGGCACGCGTTGGAGTGGAGAAGCCAGCTTTGGCTAATGCTTCAGGAACCGTTGATAAGGTTCCACCGCGTGCAAGATTAGAGACAAAGTGCTGGCTGCCTGCAATTCGACCTACAATCGAAGTGATCTCCCATTCTCCTTTTTCTCCCCGTTGAACAAGTGCTCGGAAGTCAATTGGATTTCCCTCCGCTGTAATGAGATCAAGTCCTTGCTGGATCTGATAACGCTGTGTCTTGAGCTTCCCGGAAATGGACTGGAAGACAGCCAGAAGGGAAGGAAATGTCTGTCTACGTACACCTGCAAGACTTGTTGAGTGAGCCGTATACGATTCACCGAGACCTTCTTTGCGGATACGAATAATGCCATTGCCGAGACTTCCGGTAATTGGTTTGAGGAATAGAGCACTATGGCGAGCAGCCATAGATTTCAGCATTTGAAAGTTTTTGAAGAGATAAGACTCGGGTAAGTAGCTATGCAACGAGCTATCTTTGCGCAAAGCTTCAAAAACCTCTGTTTTGTTCAAATATTTCTCATTAAAGATTTCCGTACCATAGCGGGACTTGACGTCCTTCATGAACTGTTGAACATTGGTCATATTCTCGTACTTACGTGAGGTGAGACGATTGTAAATGACATTCGGAATCGGGAACGTTCTTTTACTCCAAGAACCATTTGCATAGGAATAGGCAGAAATTGACTGAGGGTTGGCGTGCATTTCTTTGGGAGGAAAGAAACACACACTAGCCCCTAGTTGATTACAAGCATCGGTCAATTCTTTGCAAAAAGTGGTGATAGGACCGAAAGGGCGACTGGGGGAACTCGCATTAACGCGGCTAATCATAACGCCAATTAAGGGTCCAATCGACATAGTATTCGAAGTTGGCTTATAGTTGATAGTAAGCCGAGCCCCTTGATGAAGACCTATCTTAGATGCAAGTGCAGGGTCGACGCGGAGGCTATTCGGTACAGCAGCTGTGACCACTTTGACATCCTGCTGATATGAGCCGAATCGCATGTTAATCATTTGATTGGATGGAACTTTCCATTTTCTTGCAATGGCTTCACTTAGAACAACGGTCCGATCATCCAAATAAATGCTGGTGCTTTGAATGGATACGCCAACTTTCGTTCTGGTCAATAGTGAACACTCCTTCCAGCATAAGAAAATCCCTATCGAGGTCATTCAAGGATGATCGACCGCTATTCTCCCCCACAAAGTGGGGGCCCCGGGACAGGAGAGACTTTGGTCTTCGACCAAAGATCCCTATATCTGGTAGATTTTATCGCCAACAAGAAAGCAATTTTCGTTAACCGAAAACGTATCTTTTCTTATATGGACACAATGGCATTGCTGCTCAAGCAAAGTAAACTACTCCATCATATGAGGACATATTTCCCTTTGTGCCTAGGCTTCGGAAGGAAAGCGCCCATTCTTCAAACATAACTTCAGGGAGTATTCAGCTAATTTTTAGGGTTTACTCAGGATTTTAGGTCTTTAACCGCGTATAATGAGCTTAGATTCTTATTCATAGAGATGGGATGGGTTAGGTATGAAAGCATCCTCGAAATGGACCAAATGGCAGATCGGATTCGTAAGTGCGATGATTGTGGTCTATTTGTTCCAGGAAGTCAAAGAAAGCCCAGAGTTTCTATCGGCTGTTCGAGAGGCATCGAATACTAAACTGCCTATAACCTCGGTGACTACACAGAAAAATCTAGATATGCCTAACTCAGAAACATTAGGTAGAAATTCAGATACGAAGATGGAGAGCAGTGGAAGGAGTCGCGACCAGCTTAATCAGACAGACGATTCGATCTCACAATCACTTCCGCAAACGAAGTCCCACACTAGAAGTCATGCATCCTAGTCTTGTGTTTGGAAGGGAGTTGATGACGACATGTTTCACGAGCTCACATTTCGCGCCATGAATGCACACGTACAGCTCCTCCTGGAGTCCGCTACACCTTTAGCTCAGCTTGAAATTCCCGTATTGGATAGTTTCGCTCTTGCGGAACAACGGTTTAGCCGGTTTCTTACCACAAGTGAATGTTCGTATCTCAATGCGAGAAGCGGGCAGCTGAGTTTCGTTTCTGACAGCATGATCGAGGTGCTTGAGTTAGCGAAGTATTATCAGGAACAAACGAATGGCGCTTTTAATATTGGTGTTGGACATGCGATCGAGCAAGCAGGATATAGACAATCCTTTGAGAGAATCAAGGAAAGTACCGTAGAGATCGAACAACAGCCTCCCCTTTCAAGCTCAGGTGTGTCACTGCTAGTGGATGCTAGGATGAAATCGGCTCGTATCTCGGCCGGCCACAAGTTGGATTTCGGCGGTATTGTGAAAAGCTGGACAGCACACCAGGTTGCGAATCAACTGCAGATGGATTGGCAAGTCCATAGAGGCTTCATAAATGCAGGCGGCGATGTGGAGGTGTGGGGAGGAGCGTCGGAGAATGAGCCATGGTGTATTGGCATTGCAAACCCCTACGGATCGGATACTTCCCAAGAAGCAACTGTTCAACTTATATCAGGCGCTGTAGCTACTTCAAGTAAACTGCGTAGACGGTGGCAAACTAGCGAAGGGGAGATGCATCACCTCATTGACACGCGAACGATGAGGCCAAGCCTATCCTCGGTTGTGCAGTGCACCGTTGCCGGCCAAGATTTGATTGCATGCGAAGTATGGGCAAAAGTGTTGTGTATGTTGGGAGTTGAGGTCGGAGTTCCCCTCTTTCAGCGTAGAACACAGGGAATGGAAGCCCTCCTATATACCTCTGTGGGTGATGTGTTTCATGTGAAGCCACTACTCGCCAGCAAGGAGTTAACCTGGACAGGGTTGAAAGGAGCAAGATGCCTATGATTCATTTTTTTATTGAATTACCTACCTGGATACTCATTCGAACCTTTGGTATACTTTCCTATCTATCCTTGTTCGTTGGCATGGCAATCGGTATCACCTATAGTTATCCTCAGATCAAAGGATACAAAAAGGGTCAACTGCTCCGATGGCATACCTATGCGAATATAACAGGGACCTGCTTCGCACTCCTTCATACGGTACTTCTTATTATAGATACTTTCATGCCTTTCGACTGGGCTGAGCTCTTAATCCCTTTTACAGCGGTAAATAATCCTATCTTGAACGGCCTAGGTACTATCGCTATGTATGGTTTACTTCTAGTCATATTTACAACGGATATTCGGCATAAGTTGAAAAGAAAGCTATGGCTTGCTCTGCATATGTTGTCCTACCCGATTTTTGTATTGTCCTTGTTGCACGGCTTCTTTCTAGGAACCGATAGTAAGCAAGGGTGGGCAACGATAATGTACTTGGCAACAGCGATCATCCTTATTGGTTTAACAGTACTGAGATTTCAATTATCATCACGGAAACGTCAAGTTAAGTTAGCGCAAACCAAACAAATGTGATGTAGAGTTCCAATCGATATGATCGGGGCTCTTTTACTTATTCCCTTGTTGCGAAATATGTCGAAAATGTCTATAGTTAAAGGGTATTTATTAGGAAATGAGGATAATAAAACGACATGGCAAAAGCAAAAATCACGGAGCTTGATATTGTCAGAGCAATTTCGATCCTTGCCGTTGTTCTGATTCATGTAACGGCGGACTGGACAGTGGATCCCGCTTTGAAAGGCAGCAGCACGCAGCTGTTTATTTTATTTCTAAACAAAATTAGTTATTTTGCGGTTCCTGTATTTATCTTTTTAAGCGGTATTGTGTTGTTCTATATTTATGCAGATAATTGGAGCGCTAAGCAAGCAGGCATTTTCTATTGGAAACGTGTTCGGCAAGTGCTCGTCCCTTATATTGTTTGGTCCTTTTTCTACTATATATATAATCCATGGCTATGGACGCCTGGGCATCCAATAAAGGTGGATCTACGCGTTTTTCTCGAACAGTTAAAATGGGCAGATTCAGGTTATCATTTGTATTTTATGATCATTATCGTGCAGTTCTACTTGTTGTTTCCGCTTCTCGTATGGGCTGTAAGAAATGCAGCATGGTTTCGTAAAACGCTGGCGCTTTGGGGGTTAGCGATTCAGGCTGGAGTCTACATTTACAGTCATTGGGTCGGTCCAATCAGCCATAAACCTGAGCTATGTATCACGTATTTTGGTTATTTCCTTGTCGGCGGCGCCATAGGTATGAATTATGCTAATTTCCGAGCGTGGCTGGATCGCAACAAAGGGTGGGTCATTCCAGCCACGATTGTGAGCGGATTGGTGTACACGGGTCTCTACATATTAGCATCTAGGGGATATTCCTTTGAAAATACCTGGTTTGAGATTACGTGGCTGATGTACAATCTTGGCATAGGAGTGAGCATGATCTGGATGGCCAAAGAACTCCTGTTAAAATGGAAGCGAGTGGCGAGATTTTTCGTTTCGCTGGGGTTGGTTTCCTTTGGCGTTTACTTAATGCATCCGGCCTTACTTTCCTTATGGAAATATAAGGTGCACATGCCCGGCTCGATTCTACTATTTAATCTCTACAATGGTGTTGTGTTTGTATTGATTGTAGCGATACCGTGGATATTGACATTACTGTATCGGAAGGGAAGAAAAGTGTTGTTGAAGTAAGGTCGTAGATAGACTACATCAAAAACAAACTGCACAAGAACAAACTACACAAGAACAAACTACACAAAAATAGCTCCCACCAAAACTGCGAAAATGCAGCTTTGGTGGGAGTCTTTTCATGGAAATAGGGAAATGCGTGCAAAAAAGCAGTTATTCTATGTTATTTCTCAATGATAGCGGGTTTTCATCGAAAAAGGTTGCTTATTTGCATTAATTTACTAGTTATGAAGTTGGAATGTGGAAAAAAGATGCACATTTGCATTTTTGATCTACATTCCCGCCCCATCACCAGTACCGGCCTCTGCATCTGTACCATCCCCATCGCTTGCAGCCACTCCCGATTCCAAGCCAGTTCCACCCCTATCACCCTGAAACCACTCCCGATTCTAAACCAGTTCCATCCCAATCACCCTGCATCCACTTCGACTCGTAACCAGTTGCATCCCCATCACCTGCATCCACCTCCGTCACCGTCCCAGTCCCATCTCCACGCCTCTGATATACTTCACGCTGATAAGGATTTGAAAATTGCTGATCTTTCAGGGATACTGAGAGAAATTAGATAAAGGATGTGGATCCCGAGAATGAATGCCATTATTGATCTCCTAATTAATCATCGCTCCATCCGGAAGTTTACGAATGAGCCTGTTAGCATCGAGCAACGTAAAGCGATTATCAAGGCTGCCCAGGCTGCCTCCACATCGAGTAATATGCAAGCCTTCAGCGTCATTCATGTCACGGATGCTGATCTAAAGCGCCAGCTAGCCGAGCTAGCTGGCAATCAAGCTTACGTCAGCGAGTGCCCGCTCTTCCTCGTGTGGTGTGCAGACCTGCACCGCTACGCGGAGGCGGTCCACCAACACGTGGACACGCCGGTTACCGGCAATGCTGAGAATCTCATCATTGCCACCGTCGACGCTGCATTAGCTGCGCAAAATGCAGCCATTGCCGCCGAGTCACTAGGCCTCGGTGTCTGCTATATCGGCGGGCTGCGCAACAAGCCCGCTGAAGTATCCGAGCTGCTGGGCCTCCCTCAGCTCGTGTACCCGATCTTCGGCATGTGCATCGGCATGCCGGATCAAGAGCCGCTGCACCGCCCGCGGCTCCCGCTAGAAGCCGTATACCACGAGAATCGGTATACACTGAACCAAACCGCGGTCGAGTCGTACGACGAGACGATCCGCGACTACATGAACGTGCGTACCGGCGGCAAAGTCGATACGACCTGGACCAAGGAAATGGCTGCGAAAGCGCAGCGTCCAAGAAAGCATATGAAAGCCTTTCTCAGCAGCCAAGGCTATGAAGCGGAATAACTTGGCCGTAACGCGCCCTCTGCGTTCATATATCCACTACTTGTCTCATACAATGGAAGTAGGTAGAGCTAGGTTCGAGGTTATTATGAACGAAAGGCGTGTGATTCGGTTGAAAGGTTTCAAAAATGTCGTGTACATGAGTTTGGCAGTCGGCATGCTATTTTATTCCATACCCCAATTAAATTTTCGTGAAGTGGGCTCATTACCGATGATTTTTAGCGTCATCTGGCTTGTGATGGCGTTGCTCATCATTGCCGCGCATTTGCATCAAATCCTTGGTGTAGATGAGGAGAAACGCAAGCAACAGCTCCGAATCAACCGGATGAAGAAATGGCAAATGGAGCAGCTCGTACAAGGCAGACGTAAGCTTCTGCAGTTCCGCAAGTAAAGTAAGAATGGGTAAACCTTTGACTTCGAACATATGTTTGGTATAATGATTAAGAGCATCCAATCCAATAGGGTTGGATGTTTTTGCTTCATCCCAACCTAATTGTTCTTAGCCATTAGAACGATTATACTAGTAGTACAGACTAATACAGGATTTAGTGAATGAGGTGTAACAGTTGGATACACATTCGGTCGATACATTAACGAAGCATGAGCAGATTTTGCGGCATATCGAAGACTTGAAGCTAGGCAGTCGGATTTCTGTACGTAAGATCGCCAAGAATATGGAAGTTTCCGAAGGCACGGCTTACCGCGCGATTAAAGAGGCGGAGAATCAGGGTCTTGTTTCGACCAAAGAGCGGATCGGAACCGTGCGTGTGGAGAAGAAGCTGCGACAGAACATTGATAAACTGACCTTTGCCGAGGTTGTGAATATGGTGGATGGTCAGGTGCTTGGCGGGGCGAAGGGGCTTCATAAGACGCTGCACAAGTTCGTCATCGGCGCCATGGAGCAAGATGCGATGATGCGTTACATTGAGGCAGGCAGCTTACTAATTGTAGGTAACCGTAACCGGGCGCATTTGTGTGCCTTAGAGCAAGGTGCTGGCGTCTTGATTACCGGTGGATTTAACACGAGCACGGAGGTCAAAGTACTGGCGGATGAATTGGAGTTGCCGATTATTTCAAGCAGCTATGATACCTTTACCGTCGCATCGATGATTAACCGTGCCATCTACGATCGCTTGATCAAAAAGAAAATCATGCTCGTAGAAGATATTCTCGCCTCTGGCGCAGCGCTCTTCGCACTAAAGGCAAACAGCACATTGAAGGATTGGCAGCGTATGTCTGAAGATACGGGCTACAGCCGCTTTCCAGTCGTCGATGAGTGGAACCGCATTATCGGTGTCGTTACTTCCAAAGATATGGTCGGTGCGAGCGCACAGCAATCCGTCGATAAATTGATGACACGCAATCCGCTGACCGTTTCCCCCCAAACCTCGGTCGCTTCTGCCGCCCACATGATGGTGTGGGAAGGGATTGAGCTTTTGCCGGTCGTGGATACAAATCGAAAAATCGTCGGCGTACTTAACCGCAGCGATATCTTGAAGGCGATGCAGTCGATTCAGAAGCAGCCGCAGAACGGTGAAACCTTCGAAGATTTGATTTGGTCAGGGATGGAAGAAGTTAGAGATGAGAAGGGCAAATTGCAATTTCATGGTGTCATTACACCGCAGATGACGAATCATTTGGGGACGGTCTCGGAGGGGGTTCTTACGACGCTCATGACGCAGGCAGCTTACCGAATTGTGCAGGAGCATAAGAAGGGTGACCTCGTTATGGATAACATGTCGACCTATTTTCTGAAGCCGCTTCAGATTGATTCTAAAATAGAAATACGACCCACCATCATTGAGGTGAGCCGTAAATTTGGCAAGATCGATGTAGAGATTTATCATGCAGGAACTCTGGTCTCCAAGGCGATGCTAACCGCTCAAGTGATCTAGCGGAGCAAGCGATCGAAGTGACCGTGATTGCGGATACCAACGAAAACATTGAAAACACCGATCAACACGAGTACGGTGCCGAAGATACGGCGGAAGCTGGATTCGCTGAAGAAGAAGATCTGCGTAATTGCAATGAGAACGAGCATGAATCCCATGCAAATGTTCATGCGGGCTGTATACAAGCCTCGTTTGGCGACATCTGGCTCACGACGTGAGCGAATGCTATAGAACAAGGTAAGCCCGAGCAAGAGGCAAATAAGAATGAATAACGTCAATTGTATGGCGTGCATAACGACAATCCGTCCCTTTTAAATGAATTTACAATTAACTTTAGCGATTTTGGGACTGGATTGCAAGATAAGCGGCCAGTTCACGTTACGTTTTTTTCTCTTGCGCCGTAATCCAAATGGTTAATTCCGTCTGTATGAGAACGATGGATTTGACCTCAACAACATATTTCTTATCATGTAAAAAATACGTTCTTTGCGTAATCAGACGCTCGTAGAGTGGCTGAGAATCACGTACAAAGCTTGCCTTTTGACCTATGACGAGCTTGAGTTCACCTTTTACATCGCCTTCAATTTCCTTTTGAATATCCTCGCTGATGAGATCATCTTGATTCTTGGGCAGCAGATGAACATTAATGACATTCACTAAGGTTTGATTGTTTTTCGTCTTATTCAAGCTAGCGATATCATCTTGGAGATCATAATTCTCCTGCAAAACCTTATGTAATTGCACGTATAACTCATTATAGGTGTGTTGATGAATACTCATATATACGGCGCTCCCAATGATCGCACCCGACAACAGCAGTCCAAAGCTGGAAAGCAGTCGTTGGTACCTTGCAAAAGGAGGTATTCTCAAGGCTGATGCCCTCCTTTACAGATCATTTGAATGAGTGCAGTTCCGAATTGTGCCCCTGTAAAAGCAACGATGATATAGACAATCTGTTTGATTGCCGGATTGAGATGGCCGATGGCCACGTGACTTTCAATATAACGGATTGGATCAATGGTACCCCCAACTGCAGCGACCATGGCCCAGATCTTGATATTTTCAGAGATGGTCAGCATTTTCTCTGTGGGAGATTGCAATGTTAATACGGCTGCGATGCCGCTTAACATACTGCCTCCGAATACGACACCAAATGCAATACAGAAATACATGATAATACTTGCCCAAAAGCCAGCCATGTACCAATCGCTTCCTTTCTACTGAGTTGAAGGACAAACTCTCTCTACTACTGTATGGGACTGGCTAGCTGCAATATGATAAAATGTAAGGAATAAATCACGAAAAGAAGGGGGGAATTGCGGATGAGCTCGTTTGTACATCTGCATGTGCATAGTGAATATAGTTTGTTAGACGGTGCGGCACGGATGGAGGAGCTTGTTTCACAAGCGGCTAATCTTGGCATGACCTCTCTGGCCTTGACGGATCATGGTGTCATGTATGGGGCGATAGCATTCTACAAAGCTTGCAAACAACGTGGCATTAAACCGATTATCGGGTGTGAAGTTTACTTCACTGCGGGTTCCATTCGCGATAAAGGAACACGCCAGGAGCAGCCCATTTATCACCTTATCTTGCTTGCGAAGAATTTCAAAGGCTACCAGAACCTAATGAAGCTCACGTCGATTGCACATCTACAGGGCTTTCACTATAAACCGCGTATTGATTTAGAACATCTGTCCCAGCACTCGGAGGGGCTGATTTGCCTAAGCTCTTGTTTAGGCAGTGAGGTTTCCCAGCATTTGCTTCATAACCGATACGACGAGGCTCGTAAAGCGGCAGAGCGCTATCGTGACATTTTCGGTGACGATTTCTTTCTGGAAATTCAAGATCACGGTATGATTGAGCAGAAAAAAGTAATGGTTTCCATGATTGAATTAAGCAAAGAAACCGGCATTCCATTAATCGCGACGAACGATGTGCATTACGTAACAGAGCCGGATCATGTGATGCAGGATATCCTCATTTGTATTGGTACTGGCAAAACCGTGGAAGACACGGATCGGCTCAAGATGGGGACGAGTCAGATGTATTTGAAAAGCGAGGAAGAGATGCGGCGTTTATTCGTCCATGTGCCCGAAGCGCTTGCGAATACAGCTGTGGTAGCTTCGCGTTGTGAATTAGAACTGACGTTCGGGAAGTCGATTTTGCCAAGTTTCAGGCCGATACCAGAGCAGCTAACCGCTGGGACTTATCTGCAGGAGCTGTGCAGACAAGGGTTGGAGCAGCGTTATGCGAGTAAGCCAGAGTGGCATGATGCGAGCCATCCGATGCGGAAACAGGCGGAAGACCGCCTAGCCTATGAGCTGGGTGTCATCGAGAACATGGGCTTCTCCGATTACTTCTTAATTGTATGGGACTTTATTCGATTCGCTCATGAGAAACGGATCATGACTGGGCCAGGGCGGGGATCCTCCGCAGGAAGCTTGGTTGCGTATGTACTGCGCATAACGAATGTCGATCCACTGCAGTATAAGCTGCTATTTGAACGGTTCTTGAACCCGGAACGGATATCTATGCCCGATATAGATATCGATTTTAGTGATGAACGACGAGATGAAGTTATTGATTATGTCGTTGCCAAATATGGCCATGAGCATGTTGCGCAAATTATTACCTTCGGAACGATGGCGGCTAAAGCCGCTGTTCGGGATGTAGGGCGTGTCCTTAATGTTCCTTATGGAGATGTGGATCGAGCTGCTAAAGCGATTCCTAATCAGCTTGGAATGACACTGAAGGAAGCTCTTCAGATGAGTTCAGATTTGAAAGGAATGGTAGCCAGACAGCCTAAGACCGCAGAACTACTGGAGATGGCCATGCGAGTGGAAGGAATGCCTCGACATGCCTCAACGCATGCGGCTGGCGTAGTCATTTCGCGTGAACCTCTTACACATTATGTTCCTTTGCAAGAAGGGACGACACAGACGGCGCTTACGCAGTATACGATGGAGCATTTGGAAGCGATCGGGCTTCTCAAGATGGATTTCCTGGGACTACGGACCCTTTCAATCATTGAACGAACCGTGGATTGGCTTGCCCAAATGGAAGAGGTTCAGATTAACTTTGATCTCCTCAACATGGATTCGGATGATATCACCTATGAGATGCTTAGCAGAGGGGAAACCACAGGGGTTTTCCAATTAGAGTCAACAGGCTGTCGCAAGGTTCTGAAGGATTTGAAGCCCTCTGAATTTGAAGATATTATTTCTGTCTTGGCCTTGTACCGTCCAGGCCCGATGGAATTTATACCGAAATATATTGCCGGTAAACATGGACAGGTGGAAGTTGTATATCCGCATCCAACACTGGAACCGATTCTTCGCGACACCTATGGGATCATCGTTTATCAAGAACAAATTATGCAGATTGCCTCTTCAATGGCAGGCTTCAGCCTGGGTGAAGCAGATCTCTTACGTAGAGCTGTTTCCAAAAAGAAGCGGGAAGTACTCGATGAAGAACGGACGCATTTTGTCTCGGGGAGCTTGCGACAAGGCTTTCATGCCGATGAGGCGAACCATGTGTACGATATGATTGTACGTTTCGCCGATTACGGCTTCCCGCGAGCGCATGCGACGGCTTATGGGGTTCTTGCTTTCCAAACAGCCTATCTCAAAGCGCATTATCCCATTTATTTCATGGCTTCGATGCTAACCGCAGTCATGGGGAACCATCGCAAGGTTGCTGAGTATGTGGATGAATGTCGACGTGTGAAGTTAGCTGTATTGCCGCCCGATGTGAACGGCAGTGGAACGGTGTTTACGCCGGATTCGAGCGCTGGTGCGATTCGTTTCGGCTTGGCCGCCATCAAAAATGTCGGAACACAAGCCATAGATGCCATTCTTAGCGAAAGAAAGAAGGCTCCTTTTGAGAGCTTGCTGGATTTCTGCCGCAGGGTCGATCTCCGCGTGTGTAATAAACGCGTGGTTGAATCGCTCATTCAAGGGGGCGCCTTCGATTCGCTCGGCGGCCATCGTGCTCAGCATCTCGCTATTCTCGATGAAACCATCGCTTCCGCTACGAAATGGCGCAAGGAACGAGATGATTTGCAGCTTCACCTGTTCGGATTCGTGGAAGAACCGAATTGGGAGGTTGAAGTGCCGAACATCCCTCCGATGCCGCAAACCAAGCAGCTCGAGCTCGAGAAAGAACTGCTCGGCATGTATATCTCTGGCCATCCTCTGGATGCCTATGCGGAGCAGCTCGCAGAGCTGGATGCCGTGATGCTGCATCAGCTAACGGAACTGCCAGATCATAGCGATGTCCTGGTTGCCGGGATGATCCTCTCGAATAAGACGATCGTCACCAAAAAAGGCGATCCCATGGCGTTCATGGAGCTGGAGGATCGCATTGATAAGGTCGAGGTGGTCTTGTTCCCCGAGACCTGGAAGAAGTCGGCTCCGCTCGTGCAGAAGGGCAGACTTGTTCTCATCCGTGCGAAGCTGCAGCTTCAGGACGAGGACCCGCCCAAGCTGCTCGCGGAGCAGCTTGCAGCGCTGGACGACACGGAGGCCGTCCAGCGGCTTCGCAGGCAGCCTGCGGCTAGGCGATCCCCTGACGACGTCAGGGATCGTACGCCGCGCCCGGCTGCCCCGCAGAGCGGCACGCGCAGCGCCGCTCCAGCAAGGCAGGCGGCCCCCGCAGCGGGCCGCCCAGAGCCCCGCACTGCGGCTGCTGAGGCGAAGCCGCAGCGCGTGTTCGTCAAGATCACGGCTGACTGCGAGCAGCCGGATAAGCTCTTACAGCTGAAGGCGCTGCTGAAGCTGCATAAGGGCCAGCTCGCGGTTGCGCTTTTCTATGAAAGCAGCAACAAGCTCTTGGCCTTGAGCGACCAGTATCGGGTCGATCCTACCAAGGATCTTATGCGTATGATTGAAACGATTATGGGCAAAGATTCCGTCCGAGTGAAATGAGAAAATCTCTAACATGGTTTTTCTCTTGTGGTAAAAATAACTTCCTCCGCATATGAATAGGAACCCGACTTTTCTTTTTCATATAGGCATCCCATTGCTAGGAGGAGGATTTATGACCGAACAACACATGATCCAACTACTCCAGAAACGCGGCGTGTCCGTGGAGCAAGTTTCAGAAATCGTATATAAGCTGCAGAAGCCGTATAATGATCAACTTACAATTGAAGAATGTGCAGACAGTGTGATGGCAGTGCTTTCGAAGCGCGAAGTGCAATATACCCTCTATACAGGCATTGCACTAGATGAATTAGCAGAGAAGAAGCTGCTGCCTGAGCCGCTGCAATCGATTCTTGAGGTAGATGAACCACTTTATGGGGTAGACGAGACCCTGGCACTTGGGATTGTTCATGTATATGGAATGATTGGTTTAACCAGCTTTGGCTATTTAGATAAGGAAAAAATAGGGATTATTCGCGCATTGAACGATGACCGAAGTCGCGTGCACGTATTTCTAGATGACTTAGTTTGCGGTTTAGCCGCGGCAGCCTCAGCCAGAATCGCTCATCAGAATGAGCATGCGCCTGATTATAGCAGTAAACAACGTCTGGACTAAGCCAAAATAGTTCAGGCTTTACTTTAAATATAGAAATAATATGTTTCACGTGATAAATCTGCTATATTTCTAGATAAACGCTCACGTCCGAAGTGGACTGTGTAGTCGTTTATTTCGTTATATCGATGTGCTCTGTTGCGAGCAAAAGTGGAATTATGCTATCATTATTGCATTGTGTGTTCCTATGCGTATAAAGGATGTTCATATCGTCATTGCTTAGTTGCCTTAGTGGTTGTAGTTGCACGTCATAGGAGGTTTATTCATGTGGACGGTGATCTATATAGCTCCTACTGCGAAAATTGCAGAGCGGATTAAACACAGACTGACGGAAGAAGGTTTTCTGGTTCAGGTACGAGGCATCTCTTTATCCAAAAATCAGTTTGAAATTGTTGTTCCCGAAGGGGAACTGGAAGAAGTACAAGAAGTGCTCAATTCTATTTTACATAGATAGTTAAAGTAGAACTAAGAATCGTGGCTTGACAGGGAATATAGATCATAGCCAAGTAGAGGTGGAAATGTGCTAAAGGATTTATTTCAAAAGCGAAAATATGCAACGATTCCTTCCGAGAGAACGAAAAGGGAGATTCCTGAGGGTTTAATGAATAAATGTCCGAAGTGTGGCACGATTCAAACAAGCAAAGAGCTTGAGAAGAATCTAAAAGTGTGTACGTCTTGCGGTTATCATTATCGTTTAAGCGCATCCGAACGGATCCAACTTACGCTCGATGAAGGTCAATTTGTTGAATTTGATGCGAATATGATCTCAGAAGATCCATTGCAGTTTCCTGATTATGTCGAGAAATTGGACAAAGCCAAGAACGCAACGAAGCTTCAGGACGCAATTATGACGGGTCAAGGAACAATTGGCGGATATCCGGTTATCGTTGCTGCGATGAGCTTTGATTTTATGGGAGGCTCGCTAGGTTCCGTTGTCGGTGAGAAAATGACGAGAGCCGTCGAAATTGCGATTGAGAAAAAGCTTCCGATTCTCATTTATTCCACATCTGGTGGCGCACGTATGCAAGAAAGTATTCTTAGCCTTATGCAAATGGCCAAAACTAGCGCAGCATTGTCCAAGCTGAGCCAGGAAGGCGGATTATTCATATCGATTATTACAGATCCGACTTTTGGCGGCGTTTCGGCGAGCTTTGCGATGCTTGGCGATATTATTATTGCAGAACCGGCTGCTTCGTTTGGTTTTACGGGCCGCCGCGTTATCGAGCAAACCATTAAGCAGAAGCTTCCAGATAATTTCCAAACATCTGAATTCAATCTCGAGCATGGTCAGCTCGACAAGGTCGTCTGCCGCAAGGATATGAGACCGACGTTAATTAAGCTGCTCGACATGCACGGTACGAAGGAGGAGGCGACTTATGGCGGGTGAAATGCCGTTTGAACAGCCACTGGCGGAACTAAAAAGCAAAATTGCGGAACTGCGTAAATTTGGGGCAGAGAAGCAAATCGACTTTTCGGAGGAAATTCGCCGTTTGGAAGAAAGATACGTTCAACTAGAGGATGAACTTTATACAACGATGACGTCTGCGGAGAAAATGCAGCTGGCTCGCCATCCGCAAAGACCGACGACGATTGATTATATTCATACGATTTTCACGGATTTCATCGAGTTTCATGGTGATCGCTTATATGGCGATGATCTAGCTATTGTTGGTGGACTGGCGAAACTGAACGGGGTACCCGTGACAGTTGTGGGTCATCAAAAAGGGAAAGATACGAAGGACAATATCGCACGTAATTTCGGATGTCCGCATCCGGAAGGGTTCCGTAAAGCGCTGCGTTTGATGCGTCAAGCTAACAAATTTAAGCGTCCTATTGTGACATTTATTGATACCAAAGGGGCATTCCCTGGAAATGCTGCGGAAGAGCGCGGTCAAGGAGAAGCGATTGCCAGAAACTTGCTGGAAATGGCCTCTTTTCGTGTGCCGATCATCTGTATCGTCATCGGTGAAGGTGGCAGCGGCGGTGCTTTGGCGTTAGGACTAGGAAACAAGGTGTTAATGTTGGAGAATGCGATTTATTCGGTTATTAGTCCCGAAGGCGCGGCTTCGATTCTTTATAAAGATGCTTCTAAAGCATTACACGCAGCAGAAGCTATGAAAATTACGGCGGATCATATCCTTGAGCTAGGTGTCATCGATGGGATAATACCGGAGCCTAAGGGCGGTGCTCACCGGGATTTAGCCACACAAGCCGAACACATTAAATCAGCGATCTGGGAACAGCTTCAGCAACTGCTAAGTTTGAACGAACAGGAGCTGCTTGAGGACCGTTACCGGAAATTTAGAGATATCGGTCGGTTCACATTCAATCAGGAGGGTAACAGTAACCATGCGTAAAACGAAAATTGTCTGTACCATTGGACCAGCAAGCGAATCACAAGAAAATCTTAAAAAGCTTTTAGAAGCGGGCATGAACGTAGCTCGTCTTAACTTCTCCCACGGAGATTTTGAGGAGCACGGTGCACGTATTCGCAACCTTCGCGCTGCATCCGCTGAGACAGGCAAAGTAGCTGCTATTTTGCTTGATACCAAAGGACCTGAAATCCGTACAGGTAAGCTTAAAGAAGAACCAATTGAGCTTGTTCAGGACAAGCACATCATTTTGACAACTGAAGAAATTCTAGGGGATATAGACCGTATCTCAGTTACGTACTCAGACCTGCCGCGTGACGTTAAAGTCGGATCGACGATTCTAATCGATGACGGTTTGATCGGTCTTACGGTTGTTGATATTCGTGGAACAGAGATCGAGTGCCGTATCGTCAATGGCGGAACGATCAAAAGTAAAAAAGGTGTTAACGTACCAGGTGTGAAAATCAGCCTTCCAGGTATCACAGAAAAAGATGCGAATGATATCGTGTTCGGTATCGAACAAGGTGTAGACTTCATCGCAGCTTCTTTCGTGCGTAAAGCAAGTGATGTCATGGAAATTCGTGAATTGTTGGAGCGTCACAACGCTTCACATATCCAAATTATCAGTAAAATTGAAAACCAAGAAGGCGTTGACAACCTTGACGAAATTCTTGAAGTTTCCGATGGTTTGATGGTTGCTCGTGGAGATCTTGGTGTTGAGATTCCTGCTGAGGACGTTCCAGTTGTTCAAAAGCAAATGATCAAAAAATGTAACATTGTAGGTAAACCGGTTATTACAGCTACAATGATGCTGGATTCCATGCAACGTAACCCGCGTCCTACACGTGCAGAAGCAAGTGACGTAGCCAATGCGGTATTCGATGGAACAGATGCAGTGATGTTGTCCGGCGAGACAGCAGCTGGCAAATACCCAGTTGAATCCGTTGAAACGATGGCTCGTATTGCTGAGCGTGCAGAAGCGGCTTTGGAATATAAAGAAATTTTCCTTCGTCAAGCACAAGCGCAACAAGTGACAGTGACAGAAGCGATCTCGCAAGCGGTAGCGAACTCCGCATTGGAGCTAGGTGCCAAAGCGATTCTAACGGCAACAGAAAGTGGATACACAGCACGTATGGTATCCAAATACCGTCCGAAATCCCCGATTATTGCTGTAACACCAAGTGAGCAAGTGATTCGTCGTTTATCCCTAGTATGGGGCGTTATTCCAGTGATGGGCGTAGAAGCGAAAACGACAGATGAGCTATTCAACCTAGCAGTAGAAAGCTCCATCAAAACAGGTATCGTTTCACTTGGCGATATCGTTGTTATTACGGCAGGTGTGCCAGTTGGCCGCTCTGGAACAACGAACCTCATCAAGGTTCATCACGTTGGTGAGATGATTGCCAAAGGGACAGGCATCGGTATGCAAACAGCGACAGGTACTGTCGTAACGGCACGCACACCAGAAGAAGCTAACGCGAAAATGGTAGATGGAGCTGTGCTTGTAACAGTTTCAACGGATAAAGAGTACATGCCGGCTGTTCAAAGAGCATCTGCCTTGATTACCGAAGTGGGCGGCATTACTTCTCACGCGGCAGTCGTAGCACTTAGCCTTGGAATTCCAGTTATCGTAGGCGTGGAAAACGCAGTTGAATTAATTAAAGACGGTACAGAAGTTTCGATTTACCCAGAAGTAGGCGTTATCTACTCAGGTCAAGCGAGCGTTCTGTAAGTTAAGGGATAATAAGAAGAGTGAAGCGAGAGGGATCTTGCTTCACTCTTCTTTGCGTCTACGGCGCCAAATTCATGGCTCACGCACTACCTATGTTATAATGGAATCACCAAGTCATTGTGGGAGGATATTTTCATGAGTCAGGAACGGTGGTATCAACAACAGCTACGAGTACGGTATCAGGAAACGGATCAAATGGGGGTTGTGTACCATGCGAACTATTTGACCTGGTTTGAAATTGGACGTACCGAACTCATTCGATCCTTGGGGTATCCCTATAGTAAAATAGAGGAAAAGGGACTCTTGCTTCCCGTTACAGAAGCGGATCTCAAGTTCAAAAAGCCTGCTCGGTACGATGATCTTGTGGGAATTTATACACGTGTATCACAAACGAGCAGCGTTAGGCTGCAATTCGCTTATGAAATTCGCAGAATAAACGACGATCTCACCGAAGAATTGCTGGTGACCGGAACAACTGGTCATGTTTGGGTGAATCCTTCTTGGAGGCCAGTACGTATAGAGAAGGAAGCGCCAGAATTGTGGCAGCTCATTGCGAAGTATTCTGAAGGAGGCTAAACTTATGTTTCGTTGGATTCTTGCTATTTTTATTCTCGTGCCTGCAATCGAAATTACAATGTTGATTATGCTTGGACATCTAGTCGGAGGTTGGATGACCTTCCTGTTAATCATAGCGAGCGGCTTCTTGGGTGCGTATTTTGCTAAGCGCGAAGGGCGTAAGGTGATGGAATATGCGAAGTTTGAGTGGTCGCAAGGTCAGCTGCCAGCGCAGCAAATACTGGATGGCATCTGTATTTTCCTTGGAGGCATTTTGCTCATTACGCCAGGCTTCATAACGGATATTTTGGGGTTCCTGCTTGTCTTTCCTTACACAAGGCCGATATTCAAGGTACTACTGCTGGCCATTATTCGTAAGCAAATCGGAAAAGGTAACATGCACATTATCCATCGCAGATAAGTGTGATCGTAAACCAAAGGCTCGGTCATCCTCCTATTTCGGAGGTGCCGAGCCTTTGTGTATGTAAGATGCGATATCATGAAAGATTCTCGCTCGATAGAAGGCGGTGATAAGAATAAGCGACACGGGCCCAATGATAAGTCCTAATAGTCCGAATAGCTTTAAACCTACGAACATGGCGATAAGTGTAGCTAATGGATCTAGGCCGACTGAAGAGGCTAATACTTTGGGCTCCATAATTTGCCGTGCAATGACGATAACCCCATACAGAACACTAAGCCCAATGCCAAGCACGATATTACCTTGAGCAAAGAAAACATAGAGGATCCATGGTACCATGACCGCACCTGTTCCTAGATACGGCATCAAGTCAGCCAAGCCAGTTAATAAGCCGATGGTAATCGCGTAATCAACTCGGAGAATAAGTAAGCCGATGATCACCACGAGTGCTGTTAGAGAAACGAGAATCAGCTGAGCTCTTAGATAGCCGAACAACGCTTTCTGCAAATCCGTTCGAATTAACTTGGTCGTTTTGACGATCATGTCCGAGAAGATGCCTTTATAGCGTTTGATAAGCCCATACCAGTCCTTGCTGATAAAAAAGGTGGCCAGCATAACAATGATTGTGATCGTCGCAATATTAGGCAGCGAGGTCAGGAAAGCCTTGAGTGCTGCAAAGATATAGGTAATGACCAATTTACTAACGTCGGCAATAGAGCCCGCTGTGGACGAGAGATTAGTGTTAACCGTCTCCTGATATTTCGGATTATTTTCAAAAAATTCATTCACACGCTCAATCCATTGCTGGAAGGTGACAGAGTTAATAAACACATTAAATTCTTCTACCCATCGGTTGATTTGCAGTTGGATCGTATCCGCGAGTGAGCCTAGCTCAACAACTATATTGGCTACAAGTAACGTGATGATGGTCACCATCGCACCCAAGAATAAGAGCATCGATAACGTGACAGACAGCCATCGGGGCAGCTTTAATTTGAAATGAAAAAAATTAACAAGCGGATTGAGCATAAGTGCGATGACCCAACCAAAAATAAAGGGGTAAATTAGTGGGATGATATAGTAAAAGGCAAAGGCCACTACGAATAGTATGATCGCCACCCAAATGCCCCTGAAAATTTGGTGAACCAGTCGCGGATTTAGGATACCCATGGTAGGAATCACTCCTTGTAATAAGTCTTTTTTATTGTAACATGAACATGGATAAATACGGAAATATCATGATATTTACAAAATCTTAATATATTGAAATACAGGGAATTGGATTGTCGCCCCCCTAATACGCATAGTACAATGAAGATATTAGATCAATCAAAATGGGAAAATACTGGAGGATTTATGAGTATTGCGCGCGAACCAGAACTGAAGGATGTTAAAGAACTCAAAGAAGTCAAAGAGATTTCAACCAAGTACTTAAATCGTGATTTGAGCTGGATCGAGTTCAATTGGCGTGTGCTTGAGGAAGCGCAAGATGCGAGTACACCACTGCTAGAGCGTGTGAAATTTCTGTCGATCGTATCGAGCAACCTCGATGAATTCATGAGCGTTCGTGTCGCAGGACTCAAGGATCAAATTAAGGCTGGCTATACCAAGAAGGATTTTACCGGCTACACACCTGCAGGACTCATTAAACGTATTATGAAACGTACGGCGAAAATGGTGACAGAGCAGTACAAAACGTACCGTGAAGTAACGCGCCTTTTGATGAAGGAAGGCATTGTGTTCACCGAATATGAAGATCTGAATACGTCTCAGAAGAAAGCCATGGATGCCTATTACCACGATATTATTTTTCCCGTACTAACGCCGATGGCTGTCGATCAGAGCCGCCCGTTTCCACTTGTACATAATCAATCCTTATATTTGGCCGTGTTGCTTGTACGCGAGGGAGAGGATTTGGATGAAGAACCATACTTTGCCATTGTTCAAATTCCAAGTAATTTATCCCGCTGCATCCCAGTACCTACACGATCCAATAGCAAAAAGACTGAGTTTATTCTGCTTGAAGAGCTAATCGAGCATCATATTCAATCCCTTTTCAGTGGTTACATACCTATTTCTGTGCATGGCTTCCGAGTGACGCGAAATGCGGATTTAACGCTCAATGAAGAAGGAGCGGAGGATTTACTGGAAGAGATCGAAAAGGAGCTTAGACGCAGACGCTGGGGCTCTCCAGTGAGGTTGGAGGTCCAAGAAGGGATCCACCCTTACGCCTTAGCGCAATTGCAGGATGAGTTTGAAATAGAAGAACAAATATTTGAGATTGATGGACCGCTTGATATCACTTACTTTATGAAGCTAGCCAATTCCTTGAATGGGTTTGATAATCTTCGCTATCCACGCATTGTAGCCAAATATCCTGTTGAATTTGAGGATTCCGCGGATTCGGCCGACTTTTTCAATATTCTTAAAATGAAGGATGTACTCGTGCATCATCCGTACGAGACCTTTGACGCAGTGACGGACTTTATCGTCCATGCCGCTTATGATCCTCATGTATTGGCCATCAAGATGACGCTCTACAGGGCGAGTGGTAAATCACCAATCATTCAAGCGTTGGCAAGAGCGGCAGAATCAGGCAAGCAAGTGACGGTAGTTGTCGAGCTGAAAGCCAGGTTCGATGAAGAGCGGAATATTGCTTGGGCGAGAATGCTGGAGAAATCGGGCTGTCACGTGGTATACGGGCTAGTTGGACTCAAAACGCATGCCAAAATCACACTCGTCGTTCGTCAAGAGGAGCATACACTTCGTCGTTATGTACATGTCGGAACAGGCAACTACAATGATAGTACGGCACGGCTCTATACGGATGTTGGTTTGTTCACCTCCAACAGTGTCATCGGTGAAGATGCTTCTGCGCTTTTCAACGAAATTACGGGGTATTCAGCCCCTCATGATTGGCAATCCTTTGCCGTTGCGCCAACGGACCTGAAGGATAAGCTATTCGAGCTCATCGCTCGTGAAACAGAGCATGCTAGAGCAGGTCGGCCAGCTCAGATTATTGCAAAAATGAATTCGCTATCGAATCAAGAAATGGTGGATGCGTTATACGCGGCGTCACAGGCTGGCGTGAAGATTGAACTCATCATTCGTGGTGTTTGCTGCTTGCGGCCGGGAGTACCTGGTCTTAGTGAGAATATTACCGTTCGGAGTATTGTAGACCGATTTCTGGAGCATTCGCGGATCTACTATTTCGAAAATGGGGGCCATGTCGATGTCTACCTGTCTTCAGCAGATTGGATGACGCGGAATTTAACGCGGCGAATTGAGTTGATGTGTCCAGTTTTGGATCGTGAAATGAAGAAGATGATGATTCAAATTCTTAATGTGACACTCCATGATAATGTGAAAGCAAGAGAGCTGATGTCTAATGGGATGTACTCACGCATCAAAAATGAACTGACCCCATATCGGAGCCAGTTCGAGGCGATGCGGATTACTTCATGGAAGAAACTTCGGCTTGAATCGTAAGCTTTACTCCCCAGATTTTATCGAAGTCCTTGGTAAATGCGTTAAGCTCCTTAAGCTCCAAATAAGGGGTGTGTACACAAAGTAGACGGAGACGCATCGCTGTATCTCTGCGCAGGATGTTCAGTTCTTGAATCGGCTGGGTCTCGCTTACATCCAAGGCAATGGCAAGCTTTAGGATCGCACCCAGTTTGATGATTAAGGATACATCGGATTCCAGTAACAGGTCCTTGTACACAAGAACCTGCTGCTGGGTCCGATTTTTTGTTTTGAATGTTGCGATCAGAGACGCAATGACAATCTCCCGATGGCTTAGGCCGTCAATATGAGCTTCTTGGATCATATATTCCGTATGCTTAAGGTATTGGTAGAAATGCACGCTCACGCCAATACGGTACAATAGCGCAGCCGTGTGCAGCAACAGCCTGCCGCGTGCTTCGATATCTGAGGATGGTGCAAGCGCATCGTACAGCTGAATCGCAAAGGTATCGATATGACGGACATGTGTGACAGCCGCATTAGGGTGGAGCGTGAGCACATTCTGTATGCTCGCTTCCAATACATTGGCTTTAATGGGTTGCTTCGGATTATAGGTTTCAAAGAAAAGACCGTCGCGCAAGCCTGACCCACTGATGAGACAGGCTGAAGATTTAGCTGCTTCGAAGATCGTCTCTAAAATGAGTAGACCAGGCAGCATAATATCGGCTCGTTCTTTGGCGAGGCCCTCGATTTTCTTCCTTTTTTCTATGGGCAACGAGGATAAAAGAAGTGAAAATTCCTGAAGTTCACCAGGCTTCATGACGTAATTGTGCGCAAGCTGAAGAGGGTATTTATTTCTTTTGCGGCTCATTTTACCCAGTGTTCGAATTGTCCCGCCAAGTCCGACCATAGGAAGATCAGGTGAATGCGTTATCCAAGGTTGCGAAGCAATCGCCTCAAGCACCATTTTGCGTATATCAGTAATCTCTTGATCAGTCAGATTAGTACCCTTCATATAGTTCCGAGTGGTATTGACTGCACCGAAAGGAAAGGATACACTGTGGATCAATTCTCTATCCTTTAAAAAAGAGACCTCGGTACTTCCGCCACCGATATCAATGATCATGCCATCGCGTATATCCATGGAGTTAATGACGCCGAGATAGCCAAATCGAGCTTCCTCGTAACCACTCAATACCTCAATGCGGAGCCCGGTTTGCTCCTCTAGTACACGTACGATATCTGCAGTGTTAGCAGCGTTCCGAACGGCTGCTGTTGCGACGGCTCTAACAGTGGTGACAGCTTGAGACTGGCATAACATGGCATAATGAGTTAAGATAGGAACGATTGATATAATATCTTTGTTATGTAAAGTGCCATCATGACCCATTCGCTCACTAAGTCTAGCTGAATCTTTATGCTCACTAACTACGCGATATGCTCCTTGGGCACTTATTTCATAAATGACAAGTCGGATGGAGTTGGAACCGATATCGATGATGCCAATCCTAGTTGCATGGTTGCTCATAGTGTCGCTCCTTTTAAGCTCATTTCACGGATTCATTTGTTTCATTGTATCAAGCTCGCACTATGTCTACAAATTTTTCCGCGTACACTGCATAATTCGGGGAAATTAACAAAAACTTGTATCGTGCGTTCGGAACCTGTGTACGAAAAATGGTGTGAAAATTCCGCCAAAAAGAATTTCTATGGTAGTGATAATGAACTTCTATGACCCCTTTTGTTCACTTACCAAGTAAAATACTTTATTATTAAAAGAAGAAAACAGCAATATTATGCTAATAGAGTAGCTAAGGAGAGATTCCCATGTCTGCAACCAAAGGTTTAGAAGGAATTGTAGCCACAACCTCGTCGATCAGCTCCATTGTAGATGGTGTGCTTACGTATCGCGGGATTGATATTGATGACCTCGCAGAAAATGCGACTTTTGAAGAAGTTATTTATTTACTTTGGTTCGGCAAATTGCCTACTCAAGCTGAGCTTGAGAAATTGCAAAGCGACCTGAACGCATACAGCAAAGTACCAGACGCGGTAATTGATCTCATTCGTGCATTCCCGAAAGATGTGAATTCCATGGCTGCGCTTCGTACAGCAGTTTCTGCACTTGCTCTGTATGATGCCGAAGCGAATGATTCAAGTTCGGAATCCAATGTGCGTAAAGCCATCAAATTGCAAGCGCAAATCCCTGCTATTATCGCAGCTTTCGCTCGTATTCGTGAAGGCAAAGAGCCAGTAGCTTCCCCAGGATATTCTTCCGTAGCTGCTAACTTCTTGTTCCAACTTACAGGCAATGAGCCAGATAAAGTAGCTATCGAAGCGTTGGACAAAGCATTGGTACTTCATGCTGACCACGAGTTGAATGCATCCACGTTCGCAGCGCGTGTAACTGTTGCAACATTAACTGATATCTATTCCGGTATTACTTCCGCTATCGGCACGCTTAAAGGACCTCTTCACGGTGGTGCGAACGAAGCGGTTATGGTTATGCTTGAAGAGATTGGTACGGTTGAGAATGTTGTTCCTTACATTAACGGCAAATTAGAGCGCAAAGACAAAATCATGGGCTTTGGTCACCGCGTATACAAAAACGGCGATCCTCGTGCGAAGCACTTGCAAAAAATGTCTTATGAGCTTGGCAAATTGACTGGCAACTTGAAATGGTACGAAATGTCCATTAAAGCAGACGAGTTGGTAACAGGTCTTAAAGGCTTGAAACCAAACGTAGATTTCTACTCGGCATCCGTATATACGACGTTGGAAATCCCACGTGACTTGTTCACGCCGATCTTTGCGATCAGCCGTACTTCCGGTTGGGCAGCTCATATTCTTGAGCAGTACGAGAACAACCGCTTGATCCGTCCTCGCGCAGAGTACACAGGTCCAGTTAACCAAAAATATATCCCAATTAGCCAACGCTAGTTGTTCATGCTTTAAGCTCAAGGTGCGGGCGTTCGGTACCCAACCTCAGGTCATCTGGGGGAGTACTGTGACTCCCGGCACTTTTTGTGTGCCTAGTTATGCACATCATATAGAAGCAACCATTTTAGACAAATTTGAGGAGGAACTATTATCATGCCACAATTCGAAGCTTACGAACTTCCAACAGAAGGTCAAAAAATCACGATCGAGAACGGTGTACTTCAAGTACCTAACAATCCAATCATCCCTTTCATCGAGGGTGACGGTACAGGTCCTGACATCTGGGCAGCTTCCGTTCGTGTACTAGATGCAGCAGTTGAGAAAGCATACAAAGGCGAGAAGAAAATCGCTTGGTACGAAGTTTACGCTGGTGAGAAAGCATTCAACAAATTCAACAGCTGGTTGCCGAATGATACTTTGACAGCAATGAAAGAATATATCGTATCCATCAAAGGACCTCTAACTACACCAATCGGTGGCGGTATCCGTTCCCTGAACGTGGCACTTCGTCAAGAGCTTGATCTTTACGTATGTTCCCGTCCAGTTCGTTACTTCGATGGCGTTCCATCTCCAGTTAAACGTCCTGAGTTGGTTGACATGGTTATTTTCCGTGAAAACACAGAAGACATCTACGCTGGTATCGAGTGGGAAGCTGGTTCTGAAGCTGTTAAGAAAGTAATCTCCTTCTTGCAAAATGAAATGGGCGTTAACAAAATCCGTTTCCCAGAAACTTCAGGTATCGGTGTTAAACCAGTATCCTCCGAAGGTACAGAGCGTTTGGTTCGTGCTGCAATCGAGTACGCAATCAAACATGGCCGTAAAACATTAACATTGGTTCACAAAGGTAATATCATGAAGTTCACAGAAGGCGCGTTCAAAAACTGGGGTTATGAGTTGGCTGAGCGTGAATATGCTGATAAAACATTTACATGGGCACAATACGACCGTATCAAAGAAGCAGAAGGCGCAGAAGCTGCGAACAAAGCACAAAAAGACGCAGAAGCTGCTGGCAAAATCATCGTAAAAGATGCGATTGCTGACATCGCTCTTCAACAAGTATTGACGCGTCCTACTGATTTCGACGTAATCGCTACATTGAACCTGAACGGTGACTACCTGTCTGATGCACTAGCTGCACAAGTTGGCGGTATCGGTATCGCTCCAGGAGCTAACATCAACTACTTGACTGGTCACGCAATCTTCGAAGCAACTCACGGTACAGCTCCTAAATATGCTGGACTTGATGTTGTTAACCCAGGTTCCGTAATCCTTTCCGGCGTAATGTTGCTTGAGCACCTTGGTTGGTTGGAGGCTGCTGAGCTGATCTACAAAGGCTTGGAAACATCCATCAACAACAAAACTGTTACTTATGACTTTGCTCGTTTGATGGAAGGCGCGAAAGAAATTAAGTGCTCCGAGTTCGCAAACGAAATCATCAAAAACATGGCTTAATTTTTACCTATAGTTGAGTTAGACAAAAGATATAAGGAGGTATATTTTAAATGGCTATTCGTCGTAATAAAATTACCGTTGTTGGCGCGGGTTTCACAGGTGCTACTACTGCTCTAATGCTAGCTCAAAAAGAACTTGGTGATGTTGTTCTACTCGATATACCGCAATTAGAAAACCCGACTAAGGGGAAAGCACTTGACATGCTTGAAGCAGGTCCTGTGCAAGGCTTTGACGCTCAAATCACAGGTACATCCAGTTATGCGGATGCAGCTGGTTCCGACATTGTCATCATCACGGCAGGTATCGCTCGCAAGCCTGGGATGAGCCGCGACGATCTCGTTAACACCAATGCGGGTATCGTGAAATCCGTTTGTGAGAACGTGAAAGAAGTTGCTCCAGATTCCATCGTGATCATTTTGAGTAATCCTGTTGATGCCATGACTTACGTCGCTTACCAAGCACTTGGTTTCCCGAAAAATCGTGTCATTGGTCAATCCGGCGTTCTCGATACAGCCCGTTACTTAACGTTTATCTCGCAAGAGTTGAACGTATCCGTTGAGGATGTAAAAGGGGTTGTTATCGGCGGACACGGCGATGACATGGTACCACTCGTACGTTACACCTACGCTGGCGGTGTGCCAATTGAGAAGCTGATTCCAGCTGATCGCATTGAAGCCATCGTTCAACGTACGCGTACTGGCGGCGGCGAAATCGTGAACTTGCTTGGTAACGGTAGTGCATACTACGCACCAGCGGCTTCCCTTGTGCAGATGACAGAAGCAATCCTTAAAGATAAGAAGCGGATCATCCCGACAATCGCACTTCTTGAAGGCGAGTATGGGTATAATAACCTGTTCATGGGTGTTCTGACGGTACTTGGTGCTAACGGCATCGAGAAAATCATGGACATCGAATTGACTGAAGCAGAGAAAACTGCTTTGGACAAAACAGCGGAATCCGTACGCAATGTAATTAAAGTTGTAGCGGGTTAATCGTTGTAAAATGAAAGACCAACCTCCTAGGTTTTGGGAGGTTGGTCTTTTTTGTATCGATATGGAACGGCCTCCGAAAGATAGCTCCAATGTCGATGTTCAAGGGCGCTCCCTAGGAGATCTCGGGTTGTTTTCTGCGCATTTGGTCACATTTATATGGAGATATGGTGAATTTACTAATAATATGACATCGCTTTCTTGTTACGTCCATTCCGATTCTGTATACTACAAGAGAACGATTCTAATTAAAATTGCGGAGGTCGACTCAATGTACCAGGTTATGATTTTTTTACACGTAATTAGTGCTTTAATGCTTGGCTCTTATGTTGTTTTCCCTTTCATTGTGGGACGAGCTGCAAGCTTATCTGGAGCAGGACAAGAAAGCTTCATGGGATTGCTATCTACGATGAATCGTGTTGGTCAATTTTCTTTGATTGTTACCTTCCTTTCCGGTGGAGCGATGGTAAGTCAAATCGATCCTATGCCGTCTGCTTTGTGGATGGCGATAGCTGTCATTCTTCTAGTTATTGTTGGGGCAGTTACTGGCATGATCGGTGGTCGCATCAAAAAGTTGAAAGCCAACAGCGCAGCAGGGAAAAGTACTGCATCTGATGCTGCTAAAATCAAAACGTTCAGCTGGATCGCTTCTATTGCGGTTATCCTAGCTATTCTGATTATGACAAATCCACAAATTTTGTCGTAGTTGATAAAGATACACAAAGAACCTCTTATGTCGCATGGTTCATGCGGCGTAAGGGGTTCTTTGTTGATCGGGGGTAGATTCGTAAGCTAGCCAAATAGATGGAATTGGTACAGTTAATTTCCGAGGAAACCTTGGAATTATTGAAATAGATGGATTTTGTACAGCTAATCTTAGGCTAAACGGCAAAATGGACGTTTATCGACTAAATTAACTACATGAATGCACTTAGAATTAATAGTGGACGTCTCTTAGTGTAGAAGTAATAATAACCTTAACTATTAACTAAGAGGTGTCTGTCCATGAGCGAATCAAGACAACGATATAATGAG
>NZ_JCAUAO010000008.1:0-287246 GCF_059691995.1 Paenibacillus sp. J22P169
GGGATAAGCGCTGAAAGCATCTAAGCGCGAAGCCCCCCTCAAGATGAGATTTCCCAGTATGTAAGACCCCTTGTAGACGACGAGGTTGATAGGTTCGAGGTGGAAGTGCGGCAACGTATGCAGCTGACGAATACTAATCGGTCGAGGGCTTAACCAAAATTCCTAAGAGTATTACCTTACGTTGAAGTTTCGTATCTAGTTTTCAAGGAATAAACCCTTGAAAGATTCATTGTTTTTATTCCCTGATAGCTCAGTTGGTAGAGCACTCGACTGTTAATCGAGTTGTCACAGGTTCGAGTCCTGTTCGGGGAGCCATATGGAGAGGTGTCCGAGCTGGCCGAAGGAGCACGATTGGAAATCGTGTAGGCGTCACAAGCGTCTCGAGGGTTCGAATCCCTCTCTCTCCGCCACAATCTTTCTAGTGAGGCCCGTTGGTCAAGTGGTTAAGACACCTCCCTTTCACGGAGGTAACAGGGGTTCGAGTCCCCTACGGGTCACCATTTTCATTCCCATGGAGGCTTAGCTCAGCTGGGAGAGCATCTGCCTTACAAGCAGAGGGTCGGCGGTTCGATCCCGTCAGCCTCCATCACTTTTCCTTATGAAAGACTTGATTTAATAGGAATCGTGACTTATACTTAATGACGCGGGGTGGAGCAGCCCGGTAGCTCGTCGGGCTCATAACCCGAAGGCCGCAGGTTCAAATCCTGCCCCCGCAACCAAATAATGAATGTGGAGCTGTGGTGTAGTGGCCTAACATGCCTGCCTGTCACGCAGGAGATCGCGGGTTCGAATCCCGTCAGCTCCGCCATTATCACATTCAACTAGTAAGGCTTTGTAGCTCAGTCGGTAGAGCAGAGGACTGAAAATCCTCGTGTCGGCGGTTCGATTCCGTCCAAAGCCACCATTTTAAACTTAATAAGCCGTTGTAGCTCAACTGGTAGAGCAACTGACTTGTAATCAGTAGGTTGGGGGTTCAAGTCCTCTCGACGGCACCATTGCTTTGTGGAGGCTTAGTGAAGTGGCTAAACACGGCAGACTGTAAATCTGCTCTCTTCGAGTTCGGTGGTTCGAATCCATCAGCCTCCATTTCCTTTATGCAGGGGCATAGTTTAAGGGTAGAACAAAGGTCTCCAAAACCTTTGGTGTGGGTTCAATTCCTGCTGCCCCTGCCAAAAATGCAAGAAACCTAATATTGTGGCGGTCGTGGCGAAGGGGTTAACGCACCGGTTTGTGGATCCGGCATTCGCGGGTTCAAGTCCCGTCGTCCGCCCATTATTACCAAAGCAACATAATGGGGATTAGCCAAGCGGTAAGGCAACGGACTTTGACTCCGTCATGCCAAGGTTCAAATCCTTGATCCCCAGTTTTATATGCGGAAGTGGCTCAGCGGTAGAGCATCGCCTTGCCAAGGCGAGGGTCGCGGGTTCGATCCCCGTCTTCCGCTCCATTATTACTAAGGCGCCATAGCCAAGTGGTAAGGCAGAGCTCTGCAAAAGCTTTACCCCCAGTTCGAATCTGGGTGGCGCCTCCACAAATTAATTAGCCGGAGTGGCGGAATCGGCAGACGCACAGGACTTAAAATCCTGCGGTAGGTGACTACCGTACCAGTTCAAGTCTGGTCTTCGGCACCATTGTTTTACAAGTTTATGCCGGCATGGCGGAATGGCAGACGCGCTCGACTCAAAATCGAGTCCGAAAGGGTGGAGGTTCGAGTCCTCTTGCCGGTATAGCGAACAAAGAAAGCCTATGAAATCTTCTGATTTCATGGGCTTTTTTTCTGTTCCTCGGTAAGCACGAATACATGACTTCATAAGACTTCATCAAACATTGTATCTAAAATGCTATGTATATGTGTTTTACGGATAGTAAAATAGGAAGGGAATACTTACAATAGAAGATCATACCCAAAATGACAATGAGGCGGGAAACCCTTTGAATATAGTGAATTCGGTAAGGTTTAAGATTTTTATTGGGTTTGTGTTGGTTGTTGGTCCCTTGGTCTTATTTCTGATATTTAATAATGTGTACTCCATGAATGTGGTGAGAGATCAAATTTCCCAAAACTATAATAAGCTCCTGCAGCAGTATGTGGAGGACACCGATAATACGCTCAAAGAATTCGATAATTATTTGTTTCATCTTTATAGTGATCCTGATGTGATTAATATGAACTTGTACCCGTTGGAATCGGATGATTATGTCTTAGCTAAGCAGCGATTATTTAATAAGTTAACTCGGCAGTTGGATATATACAACTTGGTCAATACGTTTTTTGTCTTCTCAGCTACAACTGGAGATCTGTTAGTGTCAACGAGAGAAAATACATATTACTATGATCGCGTTCAGACCGTGAAGCAATTCATCGTAGATAATTCGAAGACACGGCCTAATGATAGCTCGAATGGCAATTGGCTCATTATGAAAGCTTCGAATGGTGATCACTATTTAATGAAAATTAATAAGGATTTAGGGGCGGGACTGTCGGGCGGAATTCTCATTAAAATGAGTAGTATGGTTGAGCCGCTTAGCAAGTGGGACACAGGCGAAGGTGGAGGAACTACTGTGGTGTCTCCAGAAGGGACTACGTTAACAAACACCTATTTCCCGCTACAAAGGTATCAGAAAATTAGCGATCAAATTTCACCTAAAACCTCTGGCTTTCAAATTGTCAAAGACAAGGAGCTTGATCAGCAGTTTTTGATTGTTCGTGAAGCTTCCTCACATGCTGATTTGGAATTTGAGCTCATTATTGCGGAGAAAAATATGCTGCAGAATTTACCGTACTTGCAGCTGTTGATTTACTTTTTGCCATTAGGTGGAGCCTTTGTGCTGGGGATTTATTTGTTGTATGTCCAGCGGATCTTATTCAAGCCATTGATGCAATTAATCCGTGGTATGAGGAAGATTGCCCAAGGGGAATTGTCGATTCGTTTGCATGAGGGCAGCTCAACGGAGTTTGCCTTTCTGATCGCTACATTTAATAACATGGTGGATCAGATTGAGAATCTGAAGATTTCGGTGTATGAGGAGAAGATCCGCGTTCAGCAAGCGGAATTTAAGCATTTGCAGGTGCAGATAAATCCTCATTTCTATATGAACAGTTTAAATATTATTTATAACCTCGCGGCGCTAAAGGATACGAAATCAGTTCAAAAGATGTCCTTGCATCTAGCGGATTATTTCCGCTTTATTATGCGCACGAACCGGACGACAATGACACTGAAGGATGAAATCGAGCATATTCGCAATTATTTGGAGATACAAGTGATGCGTTATCCAGATCATTTGACTTTTGACATCCAATTGCCCGAGAAATACAGTCAGTATGCGATTCCTCCGCTCATTGTACAGCCTTTTGTAGAGAATGCGGTGATCCATGGGTTTACGAAACAGTATGGCACGTATGTGATTCAAGTGAAGGCTGAGCAAGATCCGGAAGCACCTGAGGAGTTCTTCATCCTGTCGATTAGTGATAACGGGGAGGGCTTTCAACCGGAATTGCTGTTGCAATTGAATTCAGCTGAGTATTTGGATCAATCGGGTGATGAGCATCTCGGGATCTGGAATGTAAGGCATCGATTGCAAATGAATTATGGAAACAAAGTTGCACTGAGATTCCTGAATAAGCCGGAGAGAGGGGCCTTAGTTCAAATCAGGCTGCCGCTTCATACTCCCATTGTGGAAGGGATGGATAAGGATGTATAACTTATTAGTTGTGGACGATGAGAAGATTGCGGTAAAAGGGATAACAGTGGGGATTGATTGGGAGACGTTTCCGATTGGGCAAATTTTTGAAGCGTTTGATGTGAGTGAAGCGAAACAGATTCTATCAGAGAATCGGATCGATATCATGATATCGGATATTGAAATGCCTGGTGCCAATGGTTTGCAGCTCCAAGAGTGGGTGCGTACGAATTCACCACAAACGGAGACGATTTTCCTGACAGGTCATGCGAACTTCGAATATGCTCAAAAGGCTGTACGTTTAGGCAGTTTTGACTATGTGTTAAAGCCGGTGGATCATGATCGTTTGCAAGACATCGTGAAGCTCGCTATAGCGAAGATTAAAGAGGATCAGGAGCAGTTGGATTTTCATGAAACCTATAAGATGTATTATAGTCACTGGGTCAATGAGCTTCCGACTTTGGTGGAGAAGTTCTGGCAGGAGCTGCTAAGCGGGAAAATACCTGCAAACGAGGAGCGGCTAACACGTAATTTCCAGATGTATGAAATTCCATTGGAAATGACGAGTACGATTTTACCTATCTTGATCAGTGTGGAGCATTGGAAGGAAGAACTAAACGCTAGAGATGAAGAGATTATGGAGTACGCGATTCGCAAAGCTGCTGCGGAAATTATTATCGTGGACCAGGCAGGATGTGTGATTCAAGAGAACGGCTCTTCTTTAGTTCTACTGTATGTAGCTGAAGGGAGCCGACTGTCGCTATCTGAAATAAAAGCTAAGTGTGAGGCTTATATTAACGCTTGTCATCGCTATTTTCAGTGCAGCTTGTCCTGCTATGTAGGTGAAGAAACACCCTTGCTTAAGCTAACGGCGAAGGTTGCGGATCTATTTCAAAATGAGCGAAACAATGTGACGAAAAGCAACTGTGTACTTATGGACAATGAGACGGATCAGCCGCTTATGAATAAGCCGCAGGCGCCAACTTTTTCCGACTGGATTGTGTTGTTAGAGTCTGGAAAGAAAGCTGAACTGGTGGCTCGCATACAGGAGAATATTGATCGTCTGCAGAAGACTGATGACGTCGGTTCTGAAACCGTAGAGGCTTTTTACTATGGGCTGCTACACGTGGTGTATCATGTATTGCACAAAAAAGGATTAGCTGTTCATGATATGCTGCCTCATCAGGATTTGCAGGATTATAGCAGTGCGACACGCTCATTAAATCAACTCAGGAACTGGGCCATCCGCATCGCACAAGTAAGCTGCGACTACATGAATAGCCATCTGAAAGGCGTCTCAGCCGTTACAGCGAAGGTATGCCAATACATTGACGAGCATATGGAAGAAGAGCTTAGCAGAGAGGAATTGGCGGCGTCTGTCTATCTCAATCCAGCGTATTTATCACGATTATTTAAGAAAGAAACGGGTCTTTCTATTTCGGAGTATAGCCTGAAGGTTCGTATGGAGAAAGCGATGAAGCTGCTTGCGGAAACAAACGATAAGATCAGCTATGTGGCAGAGCAAACGGGTTATTCGCATTTTTCCTTTTTCGCGAAAATGTTTAAGAAGTATTCGGGTCTTTCCCCGCAAGAGTATCGGAAAAACTTTCAGGGCTGAAGAGGTTTGAAGGAAACCGAGTGTGAGGAAGAAGATTTCAATATTGCTGACACAAAAGCTGCCCGAGAAGGGGCAGCTTTTGTGTTTTACGTGGATAGCTCTCAGGCGGCTTAAGGATTAAAATCATGCCCTTATTGGTAGTTACCCTCGAATGTCACAGAAGTGCTGATTCGGTCACGCTGAAGATAGAGAATTATTTGTAAACACTTTACAATGAACCTATAACAGAGAAGCAAGCGGATTGATTGGAAAGGGGAGCAAAATAGAAGATGAACGATACTCCAAATACGGCAGCGCAGGCAGCCCCTATACGTACTATAAAACGAACTCGCGTTAAATCGAACTTTCTATGGACAGTACGCAAGTATTGGATATTCTATGTGATGATGGCACCAGCAGCACTGCTGTTGATCATTAACAACTACATCCCAATGGCGGGCGTTCTGATTGCTTTTAAGAATGTGAATTACACAAAAGGGATTTTAGGAAGTCCCTGGGTTGGCTTCGATAACTTCAAGTATTTATTCTCCAGTGAGGTTGCGTGGGTTATTACTCGGAATACGATCTCTTATAATCTGGTGTTTATCGTATTGAACTTAGTAATAGCGGTTGCAATGGCGATTATGTTCAATGAGATGCGCAGTAAATTTTTATCGAAGTTTCATCAAAGCACGATGTTTCTGCCGTTCTTTCTGTCCATGGTATGTGTAGCTTATCTGGTTTACGCCTTCTTGGGAGCAGAGCATGGCTTCGTGAATACGGTGCTGCTACCTAAATTAGGTATTGAGCCGATTGACTGGTATACAGAGCCGAAATATTGGACGGTTATCCTGCCGATCGTGAATACATGGAAAAACCTTGGTTACTATACGGTCATCTATATGGCGGCCATTATTGGTATTGATCATGAGTATTATGAGGCAGCTTTAATTGATGGAGCGAATAAGTGGCAGCAAGTGAAACGGATCACAATTCCGCTTATCATGCCTGTCATGATAACGATGACACTGTTGCAAGTAGGTAGAATTTTCTATGCGGACTTCGGCTTATTCTTCCAAGTAACTAAAAATGCGGGTGCTTTATTTCCGACCACACAAGTTATTGATACCTATGTGTATCAAACATTCCTAACGATGGGGGATATCGGAATGTCATCAGCAGCAGGCTTATATCAAGCGGTAGTAGGCTTCCTACTTGTTCTAGTTACGAACTTATTTGTAAGAAAAGTAAGCAAAGAGAATGCACTATTTTAAGAAGGAGTGGCTGTCGTGAGTGAAGCAATTTCGGTACGTAAACAACGGATAGCCAAAAGACGAGGACCCAACGATTTATCTCCTACAGCGAATTTGTTGGTTAACGTGTTCTTCTGGATATATACCGCTGCTTGTATTATGCCTTTGGTTTTGGTTATTATCGTTTCTTTTTCCGATGAAAAGGGAGTTCTCATTCATGGCTACAATTTCATTCCTGAAGCTTGGAGTTTGGAAGCCTATAAATTTATGTTTAAAGATTGGCATCAAATCTTACGCTCCTTCGGGATCTCAGTCTTCTTAGCAACGGTGGGCACAGCGATTAGTTTAGTGATGATGTCACTCTATGCATATCCCATCTCGCGAAGCGATTTTCCACATAAAAGCTTCTTCTCCTTCTTCATGTTCTTCACCATGTTGTTCAATGGAGGACTCGTTCCTTGGTATCTCGTCTATACGCAGATGCTGGACTTGAAAAATACGATTGCAGCGCTCATGCTGCCCTTACTCGTATCCGCTTTCTTTGTACTACTGCTCCGGACGTTCTTTGCTAATTCCATTCCGATGCCCTTAATTGAAGCAGCGAAGATTGATGGTGCTGGCGAGGTTCGCATTTTCAGCCAAATTATTATTCCACTGTCCTTACCAGTTCTGGCTTCGGTTGGTTTGTTCCAGGTACTGAATTATTGGAATGACTGGTTCCTCAGTCTGGTGTTCATTTCTGGAAGCAAGAACATCAATCTGCAGTTCATGATGTACAAAACGATGCTGGATATTCAGTTCCTAACCTCGAATGTGCAGGCAAGTCAGGGATTATCACAAGCAGGTGGAATGCTGCAACTGCCGACGGAAACTGTGCGTATGGCGATGGCAGTACTCGGTATAGGCCCGATCGTGTTCGCGTATCCTTTCTTCCAGAAGTATTTTAAGAAAGGCTTGACGGTTGGGGCAATTAAAGGATAGTTGAATACGGCTTGTACCAGTTAAGGCTGGTTTAGCATATAGGAAGAATCGAGAAAAAGGGAGGCAATCCATCAATGAAAGCTTTGAAAAAAAGCACACTTGCACTTCTTACACTAACGTTTTCGTTATCACTCACTTTGGCGGGCTGTTCTAAAAGCAACACAGAGACTACAGCAAGCGCTACACCAGCACCAGCTACAAGTACAGCTCCAGCGGCTACGAAAGCAGCAACATCTGATCTGAAGCCTTATGAAGTGAAGCTGGTGTATCCTGGTACACCACAACCGGATCAAGCTAAAGTGGAAGAAGCAATGAACAAGGTTTTAAAAGAGAAAATTAATGCCACGATTAAATTGATGCCAATCGACTGGGGTCAATGGGATAACAAAACGAACTTAATGATCGCATCCCGTGAAGAGTTCGATATCTTGTTCACAGCACAATGGAATGGTCATGCAGTTAACGTAGGTAAAGGTGCGCTAATGCCGCTCAATGACCTATTGGGGCAATATGGTAAAGGGATTACGGATTCCTTGGATCCGGCGTTCTTGCAAGGCGCCAAAATCAATGGCAAAAACTATGGTGTTCCAACAAATAAAGAACTCGCAGCATCTGGTGGGATCGTGTATCGTTCCGATATCGCGAAAGAGTTAGGAATCGATATGGCCGCTGTTAAAACGATGGCAGATCTAGGCAATGTTCTCAAAACAGTCAAAGAGAAAAAACCAGAAATGACAGCATTCTTCCTTCGCGATGGGGATAACCTGAACGCGCACTATTTGGCACAATATGACTACCTTGGAGATAGTACAATTCCTGGTGTGATTATGAAAGATGGCACAGACACGAAGGTTATTCCGAAATGGGATCAACCGCGTTACAAAGAAATTTTGAAATTAACACGTGATTTTATGCAAAAAGGTTATATCAATAAAGATGCGGCAACAACGCAATTGTCCGGTCAAGATGCATTGAAATCCGGTAATGTGTTCATGATTACATCTTCTTTGAAACCAGGTAAAGATAGTGAATTAGCGAATGCAACGAACTTGGTAGGCAAGCTTGGACAAATCGAGCTTACACCACGTACAATTTCCACAGGCGACACGGCGGGTTCCATGTTGGGGATTTCAGTTACTTCGAAAGATCCAGCTCGTACCATGATGGTCATTAACCTCTTGCATACCGATAAACAATTGAACAATTTAATCAACTTCGGTATCGAAGGCACGCACTACACGAAAGTGTCTGAAAACATTATTAAAGCAACAGATGCTGGTAAAAACTATGCACCGGGTGCTGCATGGCAGTTCGGTAACCAATTCCTGAACTACTTGTATGATAATGAAGATCCACAAAAATGGGATAAATTCAAAGAGTTCAATAAAACAGGTAAAAAATCACCTGGACTTGGCTTTACTTTCGATTCCGAGCCTGTCAAAACACAAGTGGCTGCGGCCGTGAACGTAGGAAAAGAATTCGACGCGGCGATGGATACAGGTTCCGTGGATATGGATGCTTCCTTGCCGAAATATCAAGATAAAATGAAAGCAGCAGGCATTGATAAAATTATTGCTGAAAAGCAAAAACAATTGGATGCTTTCTTAGCAGCATCGAAGAAATAAGTTGTTGTATGGATAAGGAGCCAAGCTCAGATGAGCTATGGCTCCTTATGTTTGTTCCTATCATGTATGACTTAATTACCAAGCATAAGTCATAGTTACAATAACGAGCAATACGAACAAAACAAGAATAGCAGCAGCAGACGTTCCACCATAACCTGCACAAGAACCAGCACCTACAGCAACACCCATATATGTCACCCCCCATCTCTAGGAATGCTCTTCCGCAGAAGCGAATGAGAGACAATACTATCCTATGGAGAGATGTCACGATTTGCTTGGGTGTTTCGCCCAAATCCTTAGGGACAACCCCTAATTTTAGGCAAGAGCCTGTTTTTGGAAAAACGCGGCGAGAATCTGAACAAGTGACAGGAGCCTTCCATATGGTAGAAAAAGAAACGTAATGCCATTGCGGAGGTGTAGGGGCTATCGATTACTTGGATATGTTAGCGAAGCTCGGGATAGGAAACGCACATCCCGGGGGATTTGGAGAGACCATCGAGCAACTGAAGAGATATCCGATTGAGAAAGGGAAAAAGGTGCTGGAGGTTGGCTGTGGAACAGGTAGAACAGCCTGTTATCTAGCAGAGCAAGGTTGTGATGTCACCGCTGTCGATATACGTCCAGAGATGATTAATAAAGCCAAGATTCGAGCGGAAAAGCAGGGGAGCCAGGTGAATTTTCTAATTGGTGATGTCTGTCAGCTGCCATTCGAGGCTTCTACTTTTGATGTCGTGATGGTTGAATCTGTCACGAACTTTGCAGATGCACAGAAAGCCGTATCGGAGTATTACCGGGTATTAAGACCAGGAGGAAAGCTGTACGACCGAGAAGTTATTAAAGTAAAAGAGATGACAACAGGCATTCATAGGGCACTGTGCAGTTTCTACGGGGTGAGCAAGATCTATAAGCTGGAAGAATGGCAAGAGTTGCTGGAAAGCAATAAATTCGATGCAGTCACCTCGACAGGGATACATCCCTTCCCATTGACAATGTTCGAAGATCAGGTCCAGCATCCAGATCCTGTTCATTTATCTGATCGGCAATCATTTATGGACCCCCGCGTATGGCAGATCACGGCTAGATATGACGAGCTGGTCAGCAAATATCATCCTTATATGGGCTATACCCTAATGATAGGCTCTAAGCTCTAAGATCTAAGGACACAATAAGAAGCAGGATAATGAATCCTTCATGGCGAAGGATATGAGAAAGATTATCATTGGGGGCTGCTTCTTTTGAATGTAGACGTTATAACAGAACGAATTTCAAACCGTAAAGCCAAAGAAGTTTACGAGCTGATTACACGTCAAACTACGGTTTCGAAAATAGATTTATTAGAACAAAGCGGTATGACGGTCTCTACGTTGACGCGGCTTTTAGAGGAGTTAACGAGTCAGGGACTCATTTTAGAATCCGGCTTTGGAGCATCTACGGGCGGGCGTAGGCCGATTTTGTACGAAAAGAATCCGGCCTATGCTTATATATTTGGCTTGGAAATTTCCAGAACATTGTCCAAGCTCGTACTCGTCGACCTAGGGATGAACAAACTGGAAACCAAGAGCTGGGCAATGACAGAAGTCATGACGCCCGAAGTGCTAATTCCGCTTATTACCGAGGAAGCGCAGCGCATGTTAGCTCATCATGGCATCGAAACTTCACAGGTGTTAGGCATTGGGGTAGGTGCCGTGGGGCCAGTAGATCGATTGTCTGGCGTTATTCTGGAGCCCTCCTATTTCCCTGCGAGTGGATGGAGGCATGTAGAGATTTGTAAGTGGTTAAGCGAAGCACTGCAAATTCCTGCACTACTGGATAATGGAGCGAATACAGCGATTCTGGCGGAATCCTGGCACCAACGGACACGGAGCTTTAAACATCTCCTATATATTCATGCAGGGGTAGGCTTACGCTCTTCGATGGTGTCTGAAGGAAAGGTCATCTATGGGGCCGTAGATATGGAAGGCTCGGTAGGTCAGATGATTATTCAAATAGATGGCGTTCCACATCGTAACCAAGCTGGTAATTATGGCGCATTGGAATCTTACGCTTCGCTGTACGCGATAGAGAAGGCTGCGAAATCTGCCTTAAAACAAGGGAGATCCACAGTGTTAATACATATGGTTGAGGATCCAGAGCAGGTTACTTATCAGCATATTATGGAGGCGCTCAAAAAAAATGATCCCCTAGCTGTGGAGATCGTGACGGAGGCTGCGACCTATTTTGGGATCGGCCTGGCGAATTTATTAAATATTTTGCACCCAGAGAAAGTGATCATCGGGGGGCCATTGATTACAGGCGGGGAGTTGTTCTTCCAGACAGCAACGCAAGTTGCTATCCGGAAAACCTATTATTACCCCACCTATCAGGTTATTTTCAGCAAAGGGCAGCTAGGCGATGAAGCACTTGCCATCGGAGCTGCCGTGATGGTTATGAATCAGCTCGTTAAGCCGTAGCTCCTTTAAGAAAATCAAGAAGCAACGTATTAAAAGCTTCGGGTTTTTCCATTGGGGTAAGGTGAGAAGCGGCAGGGATGACGTGAAAGCTAGCCCCTTGGATGCGACCAGCCATGGACTTCATGACATCCGGTGGCGCAATCGCATCCTGCTCTCCAGCGATGACAAGCGTCGGTACCTTGATGGTGCTGAGTAAAGGTACGGAGTCATCGCGGAACGCCATCGCAATGCTAGCGTGGACAAGACCTTCGGCTGGCATGCTGTCCATGATCAACTTGAGGTTATCAATAAGCTGCGGCTGCTCTTGAAGCGTGGCTGCAGTCACAAGCTTAGGCATCATCGCATCGCGGGCTGCCGCGGCTCCCTTGTCATACAGAGAGACAGCCATGTTCATGCGATTCTTCCGTCCTTCTTGGCCGTCTGGCTCGGGGCGTGTATTGGCAAGAATCAAGGCTGAAAAGCGTTCAGGCGCTAGACGCAGTAGAGCAAAAGCCACATAGCCACCCATGGAGAAGCCTCCGAGGGTGGCTTTTTCTATACCTAATTCATCCATAAGGGCGAGAACATCCTGCGCATAGTGAGCGAGAGACATCGGTGTTACAGGGACATCGGATTGGCCCATCCCACGGAAATCAGGTGTAAGCACTCGGTAGTGGGCTGATAACGATTCGACCTGAGCCTGCCACATGCGATGATCCAAAGGAAAGCCATGAAGGAGGATAACAGGGGCTCCTTGACCTTGATCTTGAACGAACAAATCGGTACCATTTACGTGTTTTTTCATTGTTTTTCACCCTCCAAGGACCTGTTTTTAAAAAAAATAGCGAAAAAGTTATGTCTTCATACTTTCATTATGGTTAACTCATACTTACTTAACATTTCATTGCTATTCTCTGATTATACCTTTAGTACTTCACCAAGAACAGGCAAAACGAAACATTCATATTTACGAAACGGGGTTTATTGATATGACTAAAAAACCATGGTCCACCCAAGAGCTGGACAAACTAATTCGCCTTTCCTCGGAGTGTCCACCAGTTGTCATTGCTAGAGAATTATCTCGTCCTGTCACATCTGTCCGCAAAAAAATGCGTGAAATGGGTGTCAGCTATGTTTCGGGTGAGCAGTGGAAAAAAAGTCAAATTCAATACCTCATTTCGGATGAAGGCACATCTTACAAAAACAAACATAAGTTAACGCAAGAATCGAATGAAAATGGCTTTGAATCACCCGTGCTAGACGAGTTCTGGACAACCCTTGTGAAAATGGCTCGTGTAGCTAAAAAGAGGGGGAAACGGGTCGATGTCCTATCGTTTATCGATACATACCGGAAGATTCGTATTGGCGGTTAATGACAACTATATAAACAAATGAAGGTGAAATCCGTTGCGACGTGATATCACCTTTTTCTTTTGGGGTGGACAAGAGAAATTTATCCAATTGTAAGCCTATTTTAAGGTTAATGCGTTATGATAGATGCATAATGATATGGAACGTATCCCATGAAGGATGTGGCGAAGGTGGAGTCAAAAAGAGGCTGGCTCAAGCAGTCGTTTGGAAAGCGGTTAAATGCCATTCATAGTTGGAACGCTTGGATTGTGGTGCTGTTGACAGTGACAGGAATCGTGCTCAGTATTGGCGCGATTCGAGGAGATCTTGGTGCTTTTCGTGTGACACTGAAGCAGCTGCACATTTATTTGGGAGTAGCCTCTGTGCTGCTCATGATTCTGTATGCGCCGATGATCCGCAAGCATTGGCGCCAAATTCGCGCGCGCCGCAACCAACGCGCGAATCTGGTGTTCGTGCTCGCGCTCCTGATCGGCTGGGCCGCATCAGGCGTGATCCTGTGGCAGTTCCGGCACATGCCACCGGCTTTGAACAACTCGGCACTCTTCGTGCATGACCTGCTCACCTGGGTGGGAGTGCCGTATGCCGTGTACCACGCCATCTCGCGCAGCCGATGGCTGAAGCGCCAGCAGCGGCTCGAGCAAGCCGCTGCAGCCGCGGGCAGACCGCCAGCATCGCTGCAGGCGGTCTCAGCCCCTGCCGTCGCCGTAAGCGTCGCAGCGGCGGATACAGCTCCCGTGGCGGCCGAGGACGCCACGGCAAGGCGCTCAGCAGCGCAGGCGGTCATCGCCGCGCTGAAGGAATCGCCGATCACACGCGCCTCCTTCCTGCGACTCGTCGCAGGGGTGGTGCTCGTGATCGCGGTCGGCCCCGCCTTTTATCGCTGGATAAAAGGCGCGTTCGATACCGGCGGGTCGTCGACCGCCGAATATGTGGCAAGCGACGGCAACCGCATGCTGCCGCCGCCAGAGCCATTGCCCGACTCCGCCGCTGTAGTAGGCGGAGGGGCCAAAGGGAATTTCCGTATCTACACGGTGACGGAAATTCCGGCATTTTCCTCCGATACTTGGAAATTCGCCATTTCCGGCTTAGTAGATAGGCCTAATGCATGGAACTGGGATCAGTTCCTGCAAATGAAACGCACGGTTCAAGTCAGTGACTTTCATTGTGTAACCGGTTGGTCTGTGTACCAGTGTACGTGGGAAGGGATTCCCTTGAAGCAGCTGTTAGCTGCGGCGGGTGTTCAAGCGTCTGCTAAATTTGTGAAGTTTTATTCTGGGGACAAAGTGTATACCGATGCACTTTCCTTGAGTCAGGCAAATGGGGACGATATTATGGTCGCGGTCTTAATGGACGGTAAGCCGATACCGCAGCAATTAGGTGGGCCTGTGCGCCTGATTGTACCGCAGATGTATGCCTATAAATCAGTGAAATGGTTGCAAGGTATCGAGTTAATCGAGAAGGAGCACATGGGGTACTGGGAAGTGCGAGGGTATGATAATGATGCTTGGGTCGGCAAATCGAATGCATAAATTGGAGGAACCGCGGTCGAAGCGGGGAACTGACTTTTTGTAAGGAATTTGGTATAGTTAGGGCAAAGAATCCTGTTCGGAAATGAGGGACGTTTGCCATGCAAATTACATCGATTAACGTGGGGTTACCCCAAACGATAGCCTATCAAGGTAAAGAGCTGACTACGGGGATTTATAAGACCCCGGTCAGCTCCTCTTTGTTTGTATCCAAGATACAGATGGAAGGGGATGGACAAGCGGATCTGACGGTTCATGGGGGCATGGATAAGGCCATCTGTGTATATCCTGTAGAGCATTATGCCTATTGGGAAACGCTCAGGGGGCATAAATTGGACGCTGCTACCTTTGGTGAAAATCTAACAATTCGCGGTATGCAGGAGCATGAGGTATGTGTTGGGGATACGTTCGCCATTGATGAGGTGATCGTTCAAGTCTCACAGCCTAGGCAGCCTTGTCATAAATTAGCAAAGCGCATGAATTGGCCAGAAGCCACTCTTCATGTTCAGGAAACAGGGTATACAGGTTATTATTTTCGTGTGCTGCAAGAGGGGCGCATCGCACCTAATTCGGAGTTGCGACTTCTTGCCAGAGATGAAGGGGGTGTGACGGTTGCGTACGCCAATCAGATTAAATATCATGATAAGTTCAATATCGAAGGTGTTAAAAGAGTTCTTGCTGTCGAAGCACTTTCAGGTAGCTGGAAGCAATCGTTTAGGAAACGATTGACGGAGATTGAAACATGATCACTGGCGTTATACTTGCCGGAGGCTTGAATCGCCGTATGGGTGGGAAGCCTAAGGCTCTTTTACCTGTGCAAGGGGAAGCAATTCTTCTAAGACAATTGAAAGAAATGTCGCGTTGCTGTGGGCAGATTATTGTAGTGACCAATGAAGTCGAAACCTTACAGCCTGTGCTCGCTGGGGTAACCGATATAGAAGTGACGTGTGTTAGTGACCTCTATCCCCAAAAGGGACCCTTAAGCGGGATTCATGCCGCCTCCAAGGTCGCGCTTGCGACTCACTTATGGATTGTTGGCTGCGATATGCCTTTTATTTCTGGCGAGGCAGCAAACGCCATGGTGGAGGTATGTCGAGAGACGAATGTGGATGCGGTTATTCCCGAAATAGCGGGCCGTTTGCACCCCCTTCACGGGATCTACGCCAGAGAGGTTGGCCCTGAGGCTGAACTCCTACTGCAGCAACAAAACTATCGTTTAATGGGGTTGCTTGAGCACTTGGATTGGCAGTCTGTCGATTCGGATTTTTTTGTGCAAAGTGGGCTCCGAACAAATTTCGCAACCAATATTAATACGCCTGAAGAATACGAAGACATGTTAGATAATCTACCATTGTAATTCATTTCCCTAGATAAAATACTTTAAGAATCTAGGATTTTGTTAGAAAATATGCCATAATGGACAGAGAGAGAAGGTGAACTCCTATGCCAAAGCTGCTATTGGATCGTTTTGGGCGGATGCATGATTACCTGCGCATCTCAGTGACAGATCGTTGTAATTTGCGTTGCGTCTATTGTATGCCGGAAGAAGGAATGGAATTTGAACCGGATGAGAAGCTGTTAACTTTTGATGAAATAACTGAGATTGTTCGTGTGTTAGCTGGACTTGGTGTTCGTAAATTGCGATTAACTGGCGGAGAGCCTCTTGTTCGTAAAAACCTAGAGCAGTTGATCGGGAGGCTATCTCAAATTCCCGGTATTGAAGATATAGCATTGACTACAAATGGGATTTACTTTGCGTCGCGGGCTGAGAAGCTTCGGGCAGCAGGGTTAACTCGTGTAAATATTAGCTTGGATTCATTAAGAGCAGATCGGTTCTCACTGATCACCCGCGGGGGGGATATTCGTCGCGTGTTAGCCTCCATTGAAGAAGCATATCGTGTAGGCATTACGCCGATTAAATTGAATGTGGTACTCATGAAAGGGATCAATGATGACGAAATCGCTGATTTCTTACAAATGACGATTGATCGCCCGATTCAGGTGCGATTTATTGAATATATGCCGATCGGTCATCAAGACGAGGATTGGAAAAAGCGGTATCTGTCTCTTACGACAGTTCTTGACCGCTGTAAGGAAATGGGCTGGGAGGCAACCGCTTCTAATGCGGTTTATGGCAACGGCCCCGCACAGAATTATCGTATAGAAGGCGCACTAGGTTCATTCGGCCTTATCCATCCGATTAGCGATCACTTCTGTGAAACCTGCAACCGACTGCGGCTGACCGCAGATGGCAATATCAAGCCTTGCTTATACTGGTCCGATGAGTTCAACGTACGTAAGTATATTGGGGATGATGCAGCGGTAGAAGATTTGTTCTTCCGTGCACTGGATATTAAACCACAAAATCACGAGATGGCTCAGGCTTTGATGAATGAAGAGCAGTCGCATACACCAACTATTCGTCGGATGTCACAGATCGGCGGCTAGCGCAACGGGCACAGGGAGGCATGGGAAGCGAGTGAGCAGCGAAATGAAGCTTAGGTTTGGCCGTAAAGTGATTTCGGTCGATGAGGCGCGAGCCGAACTTTACACATACGTTAAACCCACAGAGACGGAGACTGTCTCGCTTTCAAGGTCTTTCGGAAGACGGTTGGCGAACGATATTTACGCGGATCATGATGTTCCGCATTTCCGACGATCAGGCGTGGATGGGTATGCTGTTCGTTCTCAGGATATTGCATCAGCAACTCCTGACACACCGGTTGTGCTACAAGTCATTGAGCGGATTCCAAGCGGAACCATGCCCCAACTTACGATTCTAGAAGGGATGGCTGCTCGTATCATGACGGGGGCGCCTGTTCCAGATGGCGCAGACACTGTTGTGATGCTGGAGATGACGGATTCCTTGCAGGATGCTTCCTTGTCATCCATGGACGCCAAGGTACGGATTAAGAAAAATGTGCAAGAAGCAAGTAATATAACCCCGATTGCCGGAGAAGTTGTACGTGGGGAGTTCGTAATTGCACGTGGGGATCAGATTGGTCCGGGGGAAGCTGCGATCCTGGCAACCTTTGGGTACTCCGTGGTTGAGGTATACCGAAAGCCTAAGGTGGCTATTTTCTCAACAGGTTCGGAGCTCTTACCCGTCGAACAGGAAATGCAGCCTGGGAAAATACGCAACAGCAACAGCTACATGCTAGCCGCACAAGTAGAGGCAGCAGGTGGAGCGGCTTTGATCATGCCAGCGCTCACTGATGATCCTCAGCAGGTGGAAGCCGCTATTGAGGCTGTATTGCCTGATGTGGATCTCATTCTCACTTCTGGCGGTGTCTCTGTTGGTGATTATGATGTCCTTGTCGAGTTATTCGGTCGATTTGACGGAAAGCTGTTGTTCAATAAGGTGGCAATGCGGCCAGGTACCCCGACGAGTGCTGCTTTCTGGAAGGATAAGCTGCTAGTAGCGTTGTCTGGTAATCCAGGCGCATCGTTCGTTGGCTTCGAACTATTCGCAAAGCCGATTATTAAGACGATGTTAGGGAGTCAGCGTCCTGAGGCAGAAGAGTTTACGGCCTTTCTGGATGTGACTTATGATAAACCCTCTGCCTATCCCCGTTATATTCGGGGGACCAAACGTGTCGAGGCAGGGTCTATATGGGTCAGACCTGCTGGCATCGATAAGTCGAGTATCATGGTGTCGATTAAAGATGCGGATTGCTTGATCTGGCTTCCTGCCGGAGGTCAAGGGTATCAGCGTGGTGATAGTGTGAAGGTTTATACAACACGTTAATAGATGAACTTATACGTTTATACATGTATTCATGAAATGATATAACCAATATCAACAGAAGTTTGGCGCTAACAAGTAACCGTCTATCAGGAGGGTCAGCTGTAGCGCTTTTTTTTCGAACAAGTGGTATCAATTTGAAATGAAAAAGCCCGCCTGCTGAAAGCTTCTATTCCTAGAAGTTTCAACAGGCAGGGCTATTTGCAAAGTAAATACTTAACGGAAGATGGTCCTAGTAGAATGTAGCAAGAATGATGACCAACAGTACATAAAGAACAAGAATAACACCTACGGAATTTCCGTATCCTGGCGTTCCACAACCAACTGCAGCTGACATAGTATCCCCTCCGGCTTGAATTAATGTGGGTTAAACACTATATAACATATGTAGGGGAAATACCTATTGATTGGACGAATGCCCTTATTGACCGGATCAATCACCTACAAAAAAAGCTGCCCTTGTGTGGTTCACAAGGCAGCTTTTTGCTCAATTAATTCGGAATTTGGTACACTTTAATTTTCTGAATGCCGAAGCTTTGCAGTGATTTTCTCGAGCCTGGGATAAAGATGTCCAGTCGCTTACCTTTAATGGCACCGCCGGTATCCGTTGCATAAGCGTACATTCCGCCAGTAGGAAGACCACTAAATGAATAACCTTCGATATAAAGTTTGGTACCAAGTGGAATTACGGATGGATCAACAGCAACTGTGCCGATCGCAAGTGGGTTACCCAAGTAATCAAAGGCCCCGTATCCACCATTTTCAGAAGGATCTGCTGAATAAGCTGTAGATTCAAAAACTTGATAATCAGGTGCATGCTTTCCGCCATCTTTACTCAGGATGGCCAGTTTACTGCTCGCATCCCACTGTACAGGTACACCTGCAGCCGTGGACAGAAAGCGAAGCGGCACATAAACCCGCCCATTTTGATACTGGGAAGCGCCATCTAAGATGACGGTCTCCTGATCAACGAGGGCTTCTTTTTGACCTGAAACCAAGGTAATCGTATGTTGATTGTTAGTTAGTGTTACTTCAATCTGTTTTCCATCTTTTTTCCAATTCACCGTATAACCGAGCTTCTCGGTCACAAACCGCAGTGGAACTTGGGTCGTGTGGTTGCCATCCAGAAATGGCTGTGCATCAGGGAAATGGATCAGGTCATCATTGACTTGCACTTTCACTTCCATTTCAGCTGCTTGGGCTGTAAATGGGGAAAGAAAGCCTCCTGCCAATACTGTTAGAGAAACAGCAAGGCCAGTTAACCCTTTGATAAGCTTATTCAATTGGTAATCCTCCTTCATGAGCCTTCGAGGTTAGTTGACGGGTTCGGGAAGAAGGTTCTCCCTAGTCTGCTCCAAGCCGAAGCAAATATTCACCCCAAGTATTTCGTCCCCCGTACCAGTGCCTAAATTTATGCACCAGACTCGGCTTCAAATATTTTATCATCACAGACATGCCTGAACAACGACCAATATATGGTTATGCCCTTTCATACTAGACTTAGGTCTAGGTTCAAAAACGGTCGATAGTCGGTTTTAGAACGTCTGTGATTGAGCTACGATAGGAGTATGATGAAGGGTGAGGGGCGATTTGACATGAATAATAAGAATCGGGAAATTGATCCTACTAATATATTTGACCGTATTGGCAAAATGGCTGAAACCGTTTGGCAGGAGACTATAGGCAAAACGAATCCAGGTACCTATGATGATGGCACCATTGCCAAGCTTGAGGAGCGCTATGACGATGCGCTCCAGGCCACGATTGCGCTGCGTAGTCACATCGCGAGAGCGGAAGAGATGGCGAAGCTGCGCGGCGAGCAAGCGGAGCTTGCAATGCGCGCCGGCGAAGAGGATCTCGCGCGGCTCGCTCTGCAAGAGAAGCTGCGCGAGGAAGCCGCTTGCGAGCACTACCGCGCGCAGTACGCGAGCAGCCAGGACTTGTGCCTGGCGCTCGCAGAGGAACTGCGCGGACTGCGTGCCGGGCACGCAGCCGAGGATGTGCAGCCGCATGGCGGGCTGCACGGGAAAGAGGCTCGCGACACATGGCGCGAGCTGGAGGTCGCCGGCCGCGAGCTCGGCCGGGAGGCACTGCAGGGGCTCCGCGTGGCGGGCCGCCTGTCGAAGGAGACGCTGAAGGAAGCCGGAGACAACCTTCAGCATGAACTGCGCGCGCTGCGTACCCGACTGCAGCATGAGTGGCAACAGGAGCAGCGTGCTCGCGATGAGCGGGATCCGCACAACCGGAAATAGCATTGGCTCGTGACCTCCATGAAAAGCAAAGCCTTGCCCTATAAGGATTTGCATCTTGGAGGTCGTCCATTCTTATGGTATGCTAGGAATCGTATGAACGAAAGTGAAATGGCAGCCAGAGGAGGTGCATCGATGGGAGAAGAAATGAAAAATAACCGCAGCCGGAATACAGCGCTTGTGCTGATTGGAGCCGGTGTTTTTTTGCTTCTAGATCATACCATAGGCTTTTTTCCCATTATGGCCGTAATCCTTATTCTGCTGGGCATTCATCGTGTTCGTTCACGCAAAGAGCGCAAGGGTTATGTGTTGATGGGGATTGGTGCCGTTATTTTATTTGGTGATCATCTCGCAATTGTCATTTCAGTTGTGTTGATTTCATTAGGGTTCTTTTTTATTCGATCTAAACAGGTTCATAAGGATGATTCTTATATACAAAAGCAAAAGATTGTTGATAGCGTTCGCCTCGGCCGAGAGCCTTGGATTCTGCGAAATACGTCGACATGGTATTTGGTGGGGGAGACGTATATTGATCTCTCGTTGGCCATTTTAGAACAAAAGGAAACGACAGTCATCCTACAGGGCGTTGTAGGGGATATTGATATAAAGGTACCTGATGATATCGGCGTTTCCGTTACAGCTTCTGTCATGTTCGGTCAGCTTCATATCGCTGAAGAGCGTGAAACAGGTGTGATGAACAAAGTGGTATGGCAATCGGAGAATTATCAACATTGCGACCATCGGGTGAAACTCGTGCTCTCTTTTATCGTAGGAGATATCAAGGTCAAAGTATTGTAAATTTCTTGGAAATATTGTTTCACACATTACATGGACTATATTTTAGATAAACGAAACCATCCTTATTGGACGGTATAGCCGTTTATTTCAAGGGGGTTCATCACCACGTGGACGGCTACAAACGACGTTTAACGAATATGATATGGCGCAGCATGGGGGAGGCCATCCTCTTTAGCTTCGCTGTTTTCGGTGCTATGCTTTATTTTTTGAATTCACGGCATTTGATTGAACCCTTTTCCAGCTGGCAGCAGGGGGTTAAATTTTCATTCATGGCCCTGTTGATTCTAGGTGTGATTGGTGCTGTGTTCGGATATTGGAACAGCTCTAAGGTGACACGCAGACTTGAGCCGATGATGGAAACGATGATTTTATTAGAAAAAGGGACATTTGCCCGTGAAGGCTTTCAATACGGGGAAGATGATGAAATTGGACGTTTAGGCGAACAACTCAGCCGTATTATGAAGCGATGGGAGGAGCAAGTGACCTCACTCCAACGACTCTCCAATAGTAATGCTGAGCTTACCGAAAAAGCCAAGCTTGCCGCAGTCATTGAAGAGCGCCAGCGTTTGGCACGCGAGCTGCATGATGCGGTAAGTCAGCAATTGTTCGCTATTTCAATGACTGCGACAGCTGTAGGTCGAACGTTGGATAAGGATTTCGAGAAAGCGAAGCGGCAAATTCATCTGATTGAAGAAATGGCCTCCGTCGCTCAATCCGAAATGAGAGCCCTATTACTGCATCTGCGACCGATCCATCTCGAAGGAAAACGATTGTCCGAAGGCCTTGTTGAGCTCTTAAAAGAGCTGGCTGCCAAGGTCCCTATGGCGATTAGCTGGGATATGGATGATGAAATTCGCTTAAACAAAGGGATCGAAGATCATTTGTTCCGAATTGTACAAGAAGCACTTTCGAATGCGCTGCGTCATTCCAAGGCGAATAAACTGGAAGTGAAGCTGCTGCATCGTTCAGACGGCATTCGATTAGTGATCCGCGATGACGGTGTTGGGTTCGAGCTTGATGCGAAGAAGCTAACTTCATATGGAATCGTGTCTATGAAGGAACGCGTTAACGAAATCGGAGGATCCGTTGATATCATTACGGCACCTGATCGAGGCACCCGTATCGAGATTCGGGTACCTATTCTGGCAAGCGATCCTCAATTGATCGAGAATTAGCACTGTACATAGAGAGGGAGAAGCGAATGGACGACACCTTAATCAAAGTACTACTTGTCGATGACCATGAAATGGTCAGAATTGGACTTGCAGCTGTTCTAGGGACGGAAGATGGAATTGAGGTCGTTGGCGAAGCGAGCAATGGTCACGATGGCATTCGTCTAGCTCAAGAATATCGTCCAGATGTCGTGCTGATGGACCTTGTTATGGAAGGCATGGACGGCATTGAAACGACAAGGAAATTACTGCAACTATACCCAGAATGTAAGGTCATTGTATTGACTAGCTTCCTAGATGATGAGAAAATGTATCCAGTTATCGAAGCAGGTGCCTTCAGCTATTTATTGAAAACCTCGCGGGCGTCCGAGATCGCGCAAGCGATTAGAGCCGCGGCCAAAGGGCAGTCGATTCTAGAGTCACAGGTTGCTTCGAAAATCATGAATCGCTTTCGTCAACCTAAGCCGGCTGCAGAGCCGCATGAAGAATTAACGGACCGCGAGATGGAAGTTCTTCGCTTGATCGCGAAAGGCAAATCCAATCAAGAGCTAGCTGATGATTTATTCATTGGTGTGAAGACGGTAAAATTCCACGTCACTAACGTTTTGTCCAAGCTAGGCGTAGAAGATCGCACACAAGCGGCGATATATGCCTTCAAGCACGGGCTGGCGGAATAAGGCAAGGAGCGATAAGCTTGAATGTAGTCAAACAGATTTGGAGCTGGTTTGGTTCCATAGCAATTTCTTTTGTTCTAGTTGTATTTCTAGGTGTGTTTGTGTTTCAATCGACGAGAGTTAGCGGTCATTCTATGGATCCGACGTTACATGATAGCCAACGTGTGTATGTTTCGAAGCTTTCACATACGTTTCATTATGAACCCAATTATGAGGACATTGTCATTATCGATTCTAGGGTTGATATGAAGCGAACTTTCAAAAATGATTTAATGGACAGCCCATTACTCAGCTTATTTATCCGAGGCGATGATAAGCATGTATGGATCAAACGCGTGATCGGTAAGCCAGGGGATCAGCTTGAGCTTAAGGATAACCAGATGTACCGCAACGGTGAGCTTCTGAATGAGTCTTACATCAACGAGGAAATGAGAGCGAACGGGAACAAAAAGTGGAGCGTTCCAGCTGATCATATTTTCGTAATGGGAGATAATCGGAACAATAGTATGGATAGTCGCGTAATTGGTTTCATACCAATTGACCATGTGTTAGGTAAAAAGTTATTTTAAAATTGAAAGAGCTGTCTCTCTGGTAGATGTATCTACTTTGGGAGACAGCTTTTTGTTGTTAATGGGTGATAGTTGTAGTTGTGAGGAAATCAGGAGTCGGAATCGTTCAACGCCAGTTAACACCAGTCAACGCCAGTGGTTGGAATTTTAGCTGTAAAAAGTACAGGTAAATCAGGCTAAATTAGGCTTTGAATGCGAATTAATGGAAAATGTACAGCTATTTCTTCACTTCTGATTGAAAAGGGGGAGGAATGAAACAAATAACTGGAATTTTTCCGGTTATTTGAGTTTAAAAGCTGGAAACGGAAAAATTAACTGCATGTTTTCCGTTTAAATTTAAAAGGCACAGTTCCCCGTAGAAGGAGCGCACGGACGCAGGGCTCTGCTAGAGATCAATGAGGTCGGGATGAGGCAGAAGGGCTGCTGACCAGCCAGGAGAAACTGCAAGAGTCACATCCTCGTATCTAACAACAAGCCTCGCATTGGAACCGGCAAATAGGTATTGAGCTGTGATTGATACTGACCATATGGCTTAAGCGGTGATGTGGAGAGCTGAAACAATGAGATGGCAGGGAGCTGCTGCAAGCGATCAATATTGCTTACTAACGAGTTCGCGAAGTTGGTGAGCGTAAGCAAGCTTTGGCGATCAATGCCAATAGGTTGCTTTAGTTGCTCCTCCAGAACGTCAGCTTGAAGGATCAACTTTCCGTCATCTTTCTTGGTGATGCCGAGATCATGAAGTGTGCTGGGACTTGCGGCTCCCTCAAGACCTTGAAGCAGGGCATGACTTACATAATCAGGTGAGTCCCCCAGTTGATCTTGTAATTCATTATAGGTATGAATAAAGTTTTGAATGTTGTTAGCAATATTGGTTGGTGTGGCTTCTGTAAGCGCATCGGCGGACTTGTTCGTACTTGAAGTAAGACTCGTATTGACAAGCGACTGAGCGGATTTCTTAACGTTGTCGGTAGTTTGAACGAAGCTGGCCACGTTTTTGGCGGCCGTTTGTGCGAATTGTTTGTAGGCGAGTTGCTCAAACGGCAAGTCCAACATACGCCGTATGGTATTCGACTTACCGCCAGAAACCGCACTTACAGCTCCAACACGGTAATAATCTTTATGAGTTTGATACCTGTTCACCGCCATGACGGAGGGATAAGCATTGATCATCAAGACCACCTCATTTCAATACGTTAAGTATATCACTTGCGTAGACTGGGGTAAATTGGTACTTGTGGGGTCAATTACAGGATTACCAACATAAGATAGCATTATTGCTTCTTGTGGAGGCGGTGCCATGTGATACGCAAACGTTTGGCTACCATTGACGACGCTGCTATATATCGATTAGTTGTTGAACAATTAGTTCCTTTTTCCAGAATGTACGCATCAGGCAATTCTGTGACCTTTTCCGAGATCCGTAAGCGATTGAACGCCAATAAAACTATCGTCATCGCGAAAGGGTATAAACGGCCCTACGGTTTCATTTCAGTGATGCGCAAATCGAGCAAGCTCTTCATTGATATGCTGGCCGTTGATCCCCGAGAGCAAGGTAAAGGCATCGGGCACTCACTTATGAAGGCAGCTGAAGACTACGGGCGTAGTGAGCGTTGCCAATCGGTTGAGCTTTTTGTTGATGACAGCAATCCGAAAGCGATTCGATTTTATAGTAAGAGAGGATATGAAATTGATTCATATGTACCCGAGCTTAGCTGCTATCGAATGAGTAAAAGGATGCAACGTTGAGAAAGGGGCTGTAGATGAGCCTAGCATCCACAGCCTTGATTTCCGTCAATCACTAAACATGGCCGCAATATAGTCGATCTGAATATCTACTGGACCCGTGGGTCTGGCAGCTGGGGCTTGTGGAGGCCCGCCAAAACGGATGAGTCCGAAGGAAGAGAGCTGATCCTCGGTTGTCAACTGAGCCGGTGTATCTGGTTGAGCTTGCTTCTTTTTCCCCTTTTTCGTAATTGTTGGCTTGGTGTTTTTGGAAGAGGATTTGATTTTCGGTGGTTGATTATCATTTAAAATGAGCTTGTTTTTCTCAACACGACTGACAATCCCATAAATCTCTGAGCCATTCGATAAATAAATAAGAACGGGCTTTCCGACAAGGCTTTTGCAGCTTTTTTCTGTGATTGGGTGAAAGGGTTGCATGACTAGGAGGCACCTCCGTATTGGTATGTACAGTTAGCCTATGCCGTGTCGTTTGCAACGGTATAGACGAATGTCTAGTTTCACATAAGAAAATGTTATGAGTTAAAGTGTTAAGATAAGTTGAATAGCTTGACAATTTTAGGTATGCTAAGCATATTAACTAATTCTAATAGAGAAAGAATGATGCATAGATGAGTGGAGCTGTGTTTTATATTTTCGGAGCAACGGGAGATTTAGCGAAAAGAAAGCTGTTTCCGGCCTTCTATAGCCTTTATCGGGAAGGCAAATTGGGAGAAAATTTTGCAGTAGTCGGTCTGGCTCGCAGACCGCGGACGAACGAGCAATTCCGTGAAGACGTGAAAAATTCGATTCAAGAATTCGCTCGTTACAAAAATACAGATGCCGCTGAATGGGAGAAGTTCGCCCAACGTTTCGAATACATGTCTCTCGACATTAACAATGTTGCGGGTTTCCATGAACTGAATAATCTGACAGCGAAGTTGGACGAGAAATATCAAACGGGCGGCAATCGTCTGTTCTATTTGGCACTTGCACCAGAGTTGTTCGGCAACGTTTCATACAATTTAAGTGAAGGCGGCTTGCTCCAAACAAAGGGCTGGCATCGCCTAGTTATTGAAAAACCGTTCGGCTACGATTTGCCGTCGGCGGAGCGTTTGAATGGACAGCTTCGTCAAGTGTTCGAAGAGAAGGATATCTACCGAATCGATCATTACCTAGGTAAAGAAATGGTCCAAAACATCGAGTTTGTTCGTTTCGCGAATGCTTTCTTCGAGCCGCTTTGGAATAATAAATACATAGCGAACATCCAGATCACGTTGAGTGAAACTGTTGGTGTAGAAGAGCGCGGTGGCTACTACGACCACTCAGGGGCTCTTCGCGATATGGGTCAAAATCACATGCTGCAAATGCTGATGATGATGGCCATGGAACCGCCTAGCCGTCTGCATCCGGAGGATATTCGAGATGAGAAGGTGAAGGTGCTTCGCTCACTTCGTCTGTTCGAAGACGGTGACGATGTGCGTGCGAACGTGATTCGAGGTCAATATGCTAGTGGTTCGGCCAAAGGCAAGGCGCTCACGGCCTACCGTGAAGAGGATTCTGTGAATCCACAATCGACGACAGAAACCTATTTTGCTGCTCGTGTTCACGTGGATAATTTCCGCTGGGCCGGTGTGCCATTCTATATTCGTACAGGCAAAAGACTGCCAGTCAAGACGACCGAGGTCGTTGTAGAATTCAAAAACATTCCGAACAATGTCTATTTGGCTAAAAAGCATGACCTAGAGCCTAACCTGCTCGTATTCCGAGTGAATCCGATGGAAGGCATCTACTTGAAAATGAATGCGAAGCAGCCAGGTTCAGAAGGTGTGATCGTACCTGTTGCGATGGATTTTTGCCAAAGCTGTCAAATCGGCATCAATACACCAGAAGCTTACGAGCGACTGCTGTATGACGCGACTCGTGGAGATTCCACGTACTTTACGCGTTGGGATGAAGTGGCGCTTGCATGGTCGTATGTGGATCGCATAGCGGCTGCATGGGGCGAACAGACAGATGACCTTAAGCACTATCCTGCTGGCTCATGGGGACCTGAAGAAGCGACGAAACTCTTGAGTGATGATGGGTTCAAGTGGTGGCCGATTAATGGTCAGAATGAGGGAGAAGTCGATTGGGAAGCTGTGCAGAAAACGACCGTATTGGCTTAAAATAGGGTATCTCATCCAACAGGCGTTTTTGGCCTGTTGGTTTTTTGCATGTTGGAACAAGCGTAGTAAGAAATCGCGTGATGTCGCCTAGTCTGGACGACGTATATGACACAATTTGTGGTATACTAGTGCATATGGCCATTTTCTCATTTTATACACTAGAGGTGCATCGATGTCACGAAGAGCGTTTGTGCGATGGCTGCTCGCCATTGGGGCTGTTTTAGTAGGATTAAGTGCTTGGTTTAGTCTGTTGGTCAAGAAAAAATTCATTCCTGAGGATCAGACTGCTGTCGCTCCCGTGGCTACTGCCGAGCCTCCAAAAGCTATTCCAGAACCCTCAGAGGAACCTCTGCCTCTTGGGCCATTGATGTCCTTCTTTATCTTAAGCGATCTTCATGTGACTTCGGGAGATTCTCTTCCCAATAAGAAGCTTAGGCTAGCGCTAGATGATGTTACCCATTTCGATGGTCCAGTCGATGCGATTATGCTGACCGGTGATTTGACGGATACAGGAACCGAAGTTGACTATAAGACATTGCGCGCCATCATGAATGATTATAAGCTTCCTCCTATTCATGGTAATATGGGGAATCATGATTATTACACGATTTGGATTAATAAAGCGAATAGTTGGGATCAGGATAAAGTCCCGAATGGCAAGAGTGATGCGATAAGTAGAGAGCAGTTCAAAAAGTTTATGGGCTATACTTCCCTTTATAATGATTTTACGGCTAACGGACACTCTATACTATTGCTATCACAGGAAGCTTACGTGCAAGAGAAGCCTGAAGTGGGCGAAGGTGCCTGGTACTCCGATGAACAAATGGCTTGGTTCAAAAGCAGAATGGGCAATTTATATAAACCAGGAAGACCTCTGTTTGTGATGACGCATCAACCGCTGCCTCCTGTAGGTACAGATGGCGGTTCACATCAGCTTATCCGTGCGATTCAGTTCCGCGAGACGTTAAAGGATTATAAAAATGTTTTCGTCTTCTGCGGTCACCGTCATCAGGATTTCCAGAATGGGACACCGCACTATATTCAGGAAACGTTCCATTATTTTCATAATGCCTCTGTTGGGAGAACGCTGAATCGGGCGTACCAGCAAACTGCTCAGGATAAAGCACAGGGCATTTATGTGCAAGTATTTGCGGATAAAGTGGTTGTGCGCGGCAGGGAATTCAGCACTCGCAAGTTCATTGAAGAAGCGAACTGGAGTGTTCCCTTGGAGAAAGCACGCGCTTGATTCCGATGTAATCTATATGTAAAAGAAGAAGGGAATAAACGAACACATGAAAACGCAACTCACTAAACTTCTCGAAACGGAAGTCGCTAAACGACGTACGTTCGCGATTATTTCTCACCCGGATGCGGGGAAAACAACATTAACAGAGAAACTGCTCCTATTCGGGGGCGCCATTCGCTTAGCCGGAACGGTTAAGGGACGTAAAGCTAGTAAACATGCGACATCGGACTGGATGGAAATTGAGAAACAACGTGGTATCTCCGTAACGTCAAGCGTTATGCAGTTCGACTATGAAGGTCACCGCGTCAATATTCTGGATACACCGGGCCACCAAGACTTCAGTGAGGACACCTACCGTACATTGACAGCCGCGGATAGCGCGGTGATGTTGATCGACGTTGCTAAAGGGGTCGAGACTCAGACGAAGAAGCTATTCCAAGTATGTCGTATGCGCGGGATTCCCATTTTCACCTTCATTAACAAATTGGACCGTGAGGGCCGTGATCCTTTCGAACTGTTAGAAGAGCTTGAAGAAGTGCTCGGCATTCGTTCTTATCCAATGAACTGGCCTATTGGCTCAGGGAAGCAATTCTGCGGGGTTTACGACCGTGGGAAGTCCCAATTAGAGCTATACCAAGGTGATGATCATAGGGAGATTGAAGTCCGTAAAGTGGATGGCGTGGAAGATCCCTTAGTGAAGCAAATCGCAGGTGAATTCCTCCACAAGCAATTGTGCGGAGATATCGAGTTGCTCGATGTCGCGGGAGATCCTTTTGATATGGAAAAAGTCATGAAAGGTGAGCTTACGCCAGTGTTCTTCGGAAGTGCGGTGAACAATTTCGGTGTGCAGACGTTCCTTGAGAACTTCCTGCAACTAGCTCCACAACCAGAGCCGCGTACGAGTACAGCTGGTGTGATCGAGCCTACGAGAGAGAAATTCTCGGGCTATGTATTCAAAATTCAAGCGAACATGAACCCTGCTCACCGTGACCGCGTAGCTTTTTTACGTATCGTCTCAGGTAAGTTCGAGCGAGGGATGTCCGTGAAGCATGTAAGGCTTGGCAAGGATATAAAACTGGCGCAGCCGCAGCAGTTCCTTGCGCAAGATCGTGATATCGTGGAAGAGGCGTTCCCAGGCGATATCATTGGTCTGTTCGATCCAGGTATTTTCCGAATTGGTGATTCCTTAAGCGAAGGGGAAGAGGTCGTATTTGACGAGCTTCCAACGTTCTCGCCGGAGTTATTCAGCAAGGTATCGATCAAAAATGCTTTGAAGCAAAAGCAGTTCCTTAAAGGGATCGATCAATTAACCGAAGAAGGGATGATCCAAGTCTTCACGACGATTGGTTTCGAGGATATGATTCTCGGCGTCGTAGGCCAACTTCAATTTGAAGTGCTGGAACATCGCATGAAATCGGAATATGGTGTAGATATTCTTCTGCAGCGTCAGAATTATCAATTCGCGCGTTGGATCATTGATGATAAAATTGACCCAGCTAAATTCCGTATTAACTCACAGTTGGTGAAAGATAAAAAAGGGAATTTCGTCGGTTTATTCGAAAGCGAATATGCGCTGCGCTCTTCCATTGATAAAAATCCAAGTGCACAGTTCTTAACGAGTGCGCCATAATAGCAAGCAAGTAAGAAGAGGCTTTTCCTGAATTTCAGGGAAAGCCTCTTCTTGTTGTATTGTTGTCGCCAATGCTCAGTTGCCTTCATACACTAGGATGGGGTGAATTCGAAGCTGGAGGCTAAGTATGAAGAAGAGAATAAAGTGGAGATCAAAGAAAGCGCTGCCCTTGAGTAAGGCAAGATATGTAAGCAGCAAAATCGGAAAAACCAAGGCCGTCGAGACGGTTGAATCACTTCGCAAGTATGTGCCAAGCACCAAACGCATGACCTCAGAAACCTTACAAGAAATGCTCGAACAATATAAAATGGTCTACGTGAAACCCAATATAGGAATGTTCGGGAACGGTGTGATCCGTATCGAGTTAGCAGGGGAAGACACAGAACGGTCCTATACTTACCAATCTGGGGTCACGATCAAAAAGTTCAAAACTTTCGCTGACATGTACGTCTCACTCCTCAAGGTGACAAGGAAACGGCGTTATTTAGTACAGAAAGGGATTCATCTGTTGACCTACAAGGGGAACCGCTTTGATCTTCGCGTTATGGTGCAGCAAACGCCTGCTCGCAAATGGGAGACAACAGGGGTAATAGGCCGCGTGGCACATCCCGCAAAGATTGTTACGAACTTTCATAATGGAGGTACGTTGAAATCGGTGGATACCTTGTTAAAGAAGTATTTGGCTCCAACGGAGAGGCATGGGTATGTGAAACAGCTGCAAGTGATGGGCACTCAGGTGGCTAAGGCGATTAACGCAAGGTATAGAGGGGTCAAAGAAATAGGTGTTGATGTTGCATTAGATAAGGAGCTAAATCCATGGATTCTTGAAGTGAATACGAGTCCGGACCCGTATATTTTTCGGAAACTAAAGGATAAGCGCATTTTTGCCAAAATCAGAAGATATGCCAAAGCATACGGCCGGTTATGAAATCATAACCGGTCTGTTGTCATACATATGAAAGGTTTGTTCGATGTCATAGGCGGAAATAGGGGGACTTAGCAGGAAGCCTTGAATCGTTGTGCAAGTGGTTTCTTTAAGAATATCAAGCTGTCCCACATCCTCAACTCCTTCGGCGACCACTTGGATATTGAGAGCATGGCCGAGATGAATGATGGCGTTGGTAATTGCCAAATCATTGGAATTACTTTGAATATTTTTCACGAAGGAACGGTCAATTTTGAGACAATGAATAGGGAACTCCTTCAAGTAGTTGAGGGATGAATAACCAATTCCAAAATCATCGATGGAGATGGAAATCCCTTTGGAACAAAGCTTATCAAGGACAGCGATTGTTTTATCCATATTTTGCATAATCGAGCTTTCAGTAATTTCGAATTCTAGATAAGAGGGATGAATACCGGATTGTTCAATGATGCGAATCGCTTTGTCCGCAAAGCTTTCGTCTTGAAACTGACAAGGGGAAATATTAACAGCAACCTGATAATCGAGCTTACCTTCAGCGAGCCATCTCGCCTTCTGAAGACAGGCTTCACGCAACACCCATTCTCCCAGTGGCAAAATAAGACCGGACTCCTCAGCAAGCGGGATGAAATCACTAGGTGCTATCATGCCATGTGTGGGATGATTCCAACGAACCAAGGCTTCTAGGCAACTAATTTGCCCCGTTGATAGCTCAAGGCGAGGCTGGTAGTATAACAAAAGCTGATTCTCTGTGATCGCATTTCGAAGGTCGGTCTCCATCTGAATTTGACTAGCGAAACGCGTTAGTGAAGGCATGGAGTGGAAAGTAATGAGTTTATTCTTGCCCGTTTGTTTGGCAATGAGGAGTGCCTGCTCAGCTTGGTGGAAGGCTTCTGATATATTCTCAGGTGTTATCGTAAGGGCATTCAGACCGAAGCTTGCACGAAGGAAACAGTCCTGACCTTGATAGGTAAAGGGGGAATCAAAAACGTGTTGAACGCGCTGCAGTGCAGCTTGAAGTTGTTCTTGTGTACGTGCCCGAAGAAGCAGTGTATATTCATTATCGCCAGATCGAACGACATGATCGATGTGATCTAAGGCTTTCAATCTACGGCTTAATTCTTGTAAAAGATGATCCCCGCATACGTATCCGAGCGAGAAATTAACTTGGCGAAAACGATCAATATCGAAAACAAGACATGCACGAACGTCAGGAGATAAGGCGATAAAATGTTTCCGAACAGCATGCTCTAACTGGGCAAGGAGCTGCCCGCGAGTGTGAAATCGAGTGATCTGTGACCTGCTCTTGAGAGCTTCGATCGTTGTAGATGCAGTGAACCGAAGATGGCGCCAGATTGCTTTCATTTGCTATCACTCATTCCCATCTCATAGTTGTCCCAATAACCTTTATCATAAGGCTCGAGGAGGAGATAAACAATATTAAGAGTTTGCTTTTATGACAAAAAATGGACTTTATTTTCGCGTTTCTTGATGAAATATTAATGAAAATGTCGAAAAATGACGAAAACGGAAGTTGCATGGAAATGTTGGAATTTATATTGACAGAAGCGGCTTTTGAATGAGAAAATGTACGCGTGTACATTTTACATGTAAGTGAGCGGAAGGGAGCCTATCAACATGGTGACGAGAAAAGAGGTTGCCGAGTTAGCCAGCGTATCAGAGGCGACCGTATCTCGCGTGTTTAATGGACTTGGTCCGATGAAGCCTGCAACCAAAGAACGTGTGCTCGAAGCGGCGAAAGTGCTTGGCTACCACCCGAATGCGATTGCACAAAGCTTCGCTCGGAGAAGAAGCGGCAATTTAGGCGTGGTGCTTCCGTACATGCCGAAGGTGCATGTGTTTTCCGCGTATTATTTTGCAGAGATATTAAGCGGGATCGGGGAGCAGGTAAGCGAACAAGGCTATGACATGTTGTTGTCCTTGCTTGCACCGGATGATGATTTGGATTATGGCCGGTTATACCGTTCGCAGAAGGTGGATGCCTGTGTCATTCTGGGGGCGAGAGATACCGCATCTCAGCGAAGCTCTTTACTGCAATTGCAGGAGCAGGGACTTCCGTTCTGCTTGGTCAATCAACGATTCGAGGGGCTATCCTTCCTTGAAGTTGATGCGGATCATGTGGAGGGGAGCTATCAGGCGGTACGCCATTTGCTGGATGAAGGCTATCGGAAGATTGCCTTTCTCAACGGTTCTCCCCAGTATTCAAATTCTTTGGACAGACTTCATGGATACCAAAAGGCAATGCTGGAGGCAGGCTTATCGATGGACCCATCGCTGCAGTTTGAGGGGAATTACAGCCGTACTAGCGGGTATGAGGCAGCGGCAAGGTTGTGGGAGATCCGGGATCAGGTGGAAGCTGTGTTTGCGGCTAATGATCGAATGGCCATCGGATTGATGCAAGGACTTCGTGAACGCGGTTGGATCGCTGGGCGAGATTTTGCGGTAATCGGGTGCGATGACTCGGATGCTGCGAAGCTAAGTGATCCACCGCTCAGCAGCATTAAAGTGCCCTTCTTTGAAATGGGCAAGCAGGCCGCGCGAGCAGTGCTTGCTAGTGTCGGGCAGGGAACTAGTGAGACTCAGCTGCAAGTTAAGCTGCCGACGGAAGTGAAGATTAGACAGTCTTCAAGGCATGGGCGTTGTGAGCTGAAGGGCTAAGAGCAGAGGATAAGTGCTGAGTGGATGAAGAGTGCAGAGTACATAGTGTTAAGCGAGAGTAGCTGGGGTGTTTGTAAAAATAACTGGATTTCCTGTAGGTAATTATCTTGGAATTGGCCTGTTTGGAGATTTAAATGGATTTTCTACAGTTAATTTTATGGATTTGATTAGAAAGAGGCTGAATGCGGACTATTAGTTGTATGTTTTCCAGTTAAATTTGACAAATCAGTTGGATAAGTCAGAAATAGCTGTAGGTTTTCCAGCTATTCTATGGAGGCTCGGCAAGGGAGAGGTAACAGGTACCGATGACTTTAGATGGGAACTGGTAACCGAGAACTGAGAGCTGAGCGTTTGATTAGTAACTACACTTGGGGAGGCGTGAATTCGATGAAGAAAACGTTCAATATCGGTATGATTGGCTATAAATTTATGGGAAAAGCGCATAGTCATGCTTATAAAGATTTACCTATGTTCTTCCCAAAGACGGCGATTCCAAAGATGAAGCTCATCTGTGGACGCGACGAGAGCGGTGTTCGTCAGGCCGCGGAGCAATTCGGCTGGGACGGGTATGTGACAGATTGGCGCGAGCTGGTTACGCATCCCGATATCGACGTCGTCGATATCAATGCGCCAAGTGATGCGCACAAGGAAATTGCTTTGGCGGCGGCGAAGGCCGGCAAGCATCTGTTCTGCGAGAAGCCGCTGGCGTTGACCCTTGCGGATGCAAGGGAGATGCTGGAAGCGGCTGAAGAGGCTGGCGTGAAGCACATGGTCGGCTTCAACTATCGGTTTGCACCAGCGGTACAGCTGGCGAAGAAGCTCGTGGAGAGCGGCCGACTCGGCCAGATCTATCACTTCCGCGCGTGGTTCCTGCAGGATTGGATCGTTGATCCAACGTTCCCGTTGGTATGGCGCTTGCAGAAGGAGATCGCAGGCTCTGGCTCGCATGGTGATTTAGGCGCTCATCTCATCGATCTTGCGCACTTCCTCGTTGGCGATATGACCGAGGTGATCGGGATGAGTGAAACATTCGTGAAGGAGCGTCCATTGCCAACATCGATGACGGGACTTAGCGCCAAAGGCAGCAAGGATGCACCGCATGGTCCTGTAACCGTGGATGATGCGACATTATTCATGGCTCGCTTCGCAAATGGTGCATTGGGCAGCTTCGAGGCAACGCGATTTGCTCCAGGGCACCGATGTACGAACTCTTTTGAAATTAACGGAAGTAAAGGCAGCGTGAAATTCGATTTCGAGCGATTGAATGAGTTGCAGGTGTATTTTACAAGTGATGATGAGGATGTTCAGGGCTTCAGACGCGTTCTAGCAACAGATGCCTCGCACGCTTATATGGATGCTTGGTGGCCAGCGGGACATACGATCGGGTATGAGCATACCTTCGTTCATGAAGTTGTGGAGTTGATGACAGCGCTTTCCGAGGACCGTCAGCCGGTTCCGAATTTCGTGGATGGCGTGAAATGCCAAGAGGTGCTGGAGGCCGTGGATCAATCGATTGCGCAGCGCCGCTGGGTTAGCATTAGTGAAGTATAAAAGGGGCATGGAGAGAGGAGCAAGATCACGATGAGTCAAAAGAAAGCATTGATTGTATGGGGTGGCTGGGATGGTCATCAACCCGAGGAGGTTGCGGGGATTTTTGCAGGGGTATTGCGTGAAGAGGGCTACGGGGTCGAAGTTTCGGATACGTTAGACAGCTTCCGCGATGAGGAGCGTTTAGCGAGTATGGATCTGATTGTTCCGGTCTGGACGATGGGGAAAATCGAGAAAGAGCAGCTTACTCCGTTAATCAATGCGGTAAAAGTAAGTGGAACGGGGATCGCTGGTTGTCATGGCGGGATGGGAGATTCCTTCCGTAATGAGGTCGAGTACCAGTACATGGTAGGCGGACAATGGGTAGCGCATCCTGGTAACGATGGTGTTACGTACACAGTACGCATGAAAGACAGTGAGCAGCCATTGACTACAGGCATCGGTGATTTCGTCGTTGTTTCTGAAAAATATTATATGCACGTAGATCCGGCGATTAAAGTGCACGCGGTGACAGACTTCGATGATGTGGAGATGCCGGTTGTTTGGACGAAAACATACGGAGCAGGGAAAGTGTATTATAATTCACTTGGTCATCAAGCTAACATTGTACGCATGCCGGAAACGTTGGAATTAATGCGACGCGGATTGCTATGGGCAACACGCTAAAATAAGGGGGAAATAAAGCGATGAACAAGAAGAAGGTTGGTATCATTGGCTGTGGGAATATAAGCGCGGCTTATATGAAAAATATCCCTAACTTTGCACATTTGGAATTGGTCGCCTGTGCAGATATCGATGTGAGCAAAGCACAAGCGCGTGCTGAAGAGTTTGGAATTCCTCATGCGTACACCGTTGAACAATTGCTAAGTGATCCTCAGGTGGACATTGTGATCAATTTGACGATCCCAGCAGTACACGCTCAGGTGTGTATTCAAATTCTAGAAGCGGGGAAACACGCTTATGTGGAGAAGCCACTTGCGGTCACGCGTGAAGAAGGCCAACAGATCCTAGAAGTAGCTAAGCGCAAAGGACTTCTGATTGGAAGTGCGCCGGATACGTTCCTTGGCGGAGGTATTCAAACGGCCTTGAAGTTGATCGAGGATGGCTGGATTGGTAAACCGATTGCGGCTACAGCGTTCATGATGGGTAAAGGGCATGAGCACTGGCATCCAGACCCCGAGTTTTACTATGCCAAAGGCGGCGGTCCGATGTTCGACATGGGACCCTATTACTTAACGGCTTTAGTGGCTTTGCTTGGGCCGATTCGCCGTGTAACAGGTTCAACGACTGTGAGCTTCCCAGAGCGTACGATTTCGAGCGAGAAGAAGCGCGGGCAAAAAATTACAGTAGATACACCAACTCATATTGCTGGTGTTTTAGATTTCCATAGCGGTGCGATTGCAACACTCGTAACAAGCTTTGATATTATGGCTGGTACGCAGTTGCCAAATATTGAAATCTACGGCAGCCATGGCTCCTTGCGCGTCCCTGATCCGAATACTTTCGGGGGGCAGGTGCTGATTCGTAAGGCTGGTTCCGAATATGAACCGATTCCGCTTTCGCATGGCTATAAGGACCATCATCGCGGCTTAGGTGTTGCTGCGATGGCGCAGGCTCTGATAACAGGAGATAGCTCAGCACATCGCGCGAACGGCGAGCTCGCCTATCATGTGTTAGAAGCCATGCATGGGTTCCATGATGCGTCGGATTCCGGTCAGCATTATGTCATGCAGAGCAGCTGTGAGAAACCAGCAGCGATGAATCCTTTGACGGTGCTATAGTATAAAGTAAAGTATCATAGTTTGGCGCTTTCCTCCTCCTTGGTCTGTATTACGACTGATGAGGGGGATTTTATTTTGAATGGCATATCTTTATGGTGAAAAGAACAAAAGCTAAGGAATGCCGCAGCATCCCTCAGCTCGATCGAAACATGCGATGGTCCATGTATGGAACATTTTCAGAGTCAAGGCAGATGTGCCTTCAGTGTTTCTACAAGTGTATCCTGCGTGCTTGCTTCTGTATGCTGCCATATAATTTCAAAAAGAACACCTAGTCCAGGTAAAACTTTCTCTTCTCCACCGATGGAATCTTCAATAACTTCCTTAAGTTCTTCGGGTGTTTTGTTCTGAACCCGCTGGTGAATGGCTTGTCTTAGGGTAATATTCATTCAAGGACCTCGCTTCCATTTCATTCTCGCTATTAATATGTGCAGTTGAAGAAGGCTTCATCCTTGCCACACTTCGCCAATGCAGGTTGCTGCTCCTTGGTCGTGAAGTGAGCTATGGATTCATGTGTGGTATAATAAAAGGGATATATTCTGGGGAATATGGAGGAACGTGAACGGTGAAAAAACAATTTGCGATTATAGGGATGGGAAGATTTGGTTCAGCTGTCGCTAAGACGTTATCACAACTAGGCTTCGAGGTTCTTGCCATTGATCAGGACGAAGAGACGGTTCAAGACGTTTCCGCCTTTGTGACACATGCCGTTCAAGCCGATTCTACAGATGAGGAAGCTATGCGTGCCTTAGGTATTCGGAATTTTGACGTTGTGGTCGTGGCCATTGGGGAAGATATTCAAGCGAGCATTCTAACGACATTAATTCTTAAAGAAATGGGCGTAGCTACGACGATCGTAAAAGCAGTCAATGATCTTCATGGCAAGGTGCTCAAAAAAATTGGCGCAGATAAAATTGTCTATCCTGAAAGGGATATGGGGCAACGTGTAGCACATCATATGATCTCCTCAAACATTATCGATTATATAGAACTCTCTGCCGATTACAGTATTGTGGAAATGAAAGCATCTAAAGATATGGTTGGCAAAAGTCTGCGAGAACTCGACGTGCGTGCCAAATATGGCTGCAACGTGATTGCGATCAAGCATAATGAGCAGATGATCATTCCGCCAAGTGCGGAAGAGACGATTAAACAAGAAGATATTTTAGTTATTGTTGGAAAAAATTCAAGTCTTCAGAACTTTGAAGTTACTTTTGCGGAGTAGGTACATTCATGACAAATTCATATATAGAAATCATGTCCGTTCAAAATACGAGAGTCAAAGATTGGGCTCAGCTCTTAGAGCGTCGTGGCAGAGATAAACAGGGCAAGTATATCATTGAGGGTTACCATTTGATTGAGGAAGCTTTGAAGGCCGGGGCACAGGTGGAGACCATTCTATTTCTTACGGAAAAGGGGAGTCCAGTAGAACTTGCCACTCTCGCTGGTGATCGCGCCGTCGAGTGGGTCGGCGTGAGCGCCGCGGTGTTGGCCAAGTGCTCGGACGCACAGACCCCGCAGGGTGTGGTGGCCATCGTGGCCCGGCCTCAGCTTGGCATGGACGAGCTGCTTGCCGGCGAGCATGATTTGGTTGTGGTGCTGGACGGTGTCCAGGACCCGGGCAACCTAGGCACGATTATCCGCAGCGCGGATGCCGTCGGGGCCAAAGCAGTTGTGCTCGGCCGCGGCACGGTCGATCTGTACAATCCCAAGACGATCCGCTCGACGATGGGATCGATGTATCATCTGCCGATTGTGGAGGCAGATCTGGCAGAACTGCTGCCGCAAGCGCGTGAGCGCGGCGTGCAGCTCGTGACGACGAGCCTGCAGGCGCAGGGCTCGTGCTACGACACGGACCTGCGGCTGCCGACGTGGCTGATTCTCGGCAACGAGGCCAAGGGCGTGTCGCAGGAAGTTGCCGCGCAGTCGGACGTGAAGGTCATTATTCCGATGCAGGGCAAAGCGGAATCACTGAACGTTGCGATGGCGGCGACGGTTTTGCTGTTTGAGGCGGCGAGGCAGCGGATGGTGAAGTAAGGGCTTCTGCCCTCTGTCATAATTCGTATCCATCTCATTTATTTGGTACAAAGTGGATGCGTACAATACCCCTTAGATGAGTACAATACTTATGTTTTCAATTACTCAGATGGGTGGGCTAATGTTATGACAACACACGATAAACAACGAGAAAATCACGCTAAAGATCAAGAAGATAATAAACCGAATCATGGTAAAAGTAGAAAAAAGGGTAAGTAAATACTAAAGCAAAAAAAAAGCCCTTGGGGATTCTTTCCCTCAGGGCTTTCTCTTTGTCCGATGCTTTCGGAACTAAAATTGGAACGTAGATTTGTGATTAGTTCCGATGTGCTCAAGCCTTGGCACATCGGGTTTTTTTGTGTTTTTAGAAGTCGGATTTTCATTTCATATGACGATAATCATTCAAGTTTATCTTAGCCCCTCAGCCTATTGCTGAGGGGCTTTTTCGCTAGTGAAGCCAACAGCCTACACAGTTTTCTTGTGAATTTGTCATTGACAACTCTGTAAAAGGGAAGATATAGTAATGACATTGATAATCATTATCAAATGAAAAAAGTGCTAGAACATGAAAACACGCATTCCCATGGTGTTGATCCTCATGGTACCTCATGGTCATGATCAATACCTACCGGAAAACTCTCGAATGACTGCTATGGAACGGTTACCTAACCATGCGAGCCGGACCCGTCGAGGTTCCGGCTATTCCTAAGCAAATCGTCGCGTTGACGAACGCGATGATCTCGAGAAAAGTTCCCGACCGGATGATCACTGGAATGGAACGTTGAAACATTTTACGTAAGTACAAAACAAAAAAATATAATTCATGATAAGGATGGGTCTACAAAATGAAAGCAAAACAAAAAATCTCATTCAAAACTTTGGCAATTTCAGCTGCGATTATGATACCGCTTGTTGGTTGTGCATCGGAGAAATCAAGCTCAACTCCTGCGAGTTCAACACCTGCAGCAACCCCAGTTGCGAGTGCTGCTGCGACTGCTGCTGCAAGTGCCGCCCCAGACACAACGAAATATCCGCTTGTGATCAAGCATGCTTTTGGCGAAACAACCATTCCAAGCAAGCCTAAACGCGTTGCTACCATTCAATGGGCTAACCATGATGTTTCACTCGCGCTCGGTGTTGTGCCTGTAGGCTTCTCGGCGGCGAATTACGGTGTTCAGGATAAGAGCGGACTTCTGCCTTGGACAGCTAAAAAGCTTAAAGAACTTGGGGTAGATAAACCTAACGTTTTCCAAGATACAGATGGACTTGATTTTGAGGCGATTTCAGCTTCTAAGCCAGATGTCATTCTCGCTGCTTATTCCGGGATCACACAAAAAGACTATGAAACACTTAGTAAAATTGCTCCGGTTGTAGCTTATCAAACCAGTCCATGGGTAACCACATGGCGTGAGCAAGTCCTGTTTAATGCAACAGGCATGGGGATGAAAGCGGAAGGCGAGAAATTGATTAAGGATACGGAGGATTTGATTAAGAAAAAAGCAAGCGAATATCCGCAGTTGAAAGGCAAAAAAGTGGCCTTTACTAACTTCTCAGCGAAGGATTTGTCAAAAATCTATGTATATACACCTGCAGACCCTCGTGGTGCTTTCTTGCAAGAGCTAGGCATGGTTTACCCAGATAGCGTTTTGAAAAAAATTACGGATCTTAAAGCTTATTCTTTGAATTTAAGCGCTGAAAATGCAGACGTTCTGAACGAGGCGGATCTTTTGGTTGGATATGGGGATGACACTTTATTGAAAGCCATTAAAGCGGATCCTGTTCTTAGCAAAATTCCAGCGGTTCAAAAAAATGCCGTTGTGTTTATTGGTAACGGTACACCTCTAGCAGCTGCTGGAAACCCAAATCCACTCTCAATCTCTTACACGATCGATGAATATCTGAAATTAATCGCAGGAGCTATTAAGTAGATCCATGAATCGATCATCGGTTTCAGACAACACACCGCTAAACACGCATATTCCGAAGCATTTTGTGATGGTTCTCTTGATCAGTCTGGTCTTGCTAGGCGTATGTGTGATTGCATCGCTCGTTTTTGGCTCTCGCCTAGTGAGAATTCATGAAGTATTAGACGGTTTATTTCACCCAGATATCGATTCCTACGGGGCAAGCATAGTTCGAAAACGGTTCTCCCGAACCGTTTTCGGTTTGTTTTGCGGTGCGGCACTCGGCGTTTCTGGCGCGCTTATGCAGGCTGTTACGCGCAACCCTATTGCTGATCCGAGTATACTTGGGGTTAACACAGGCGCATCGTTGTTCGTCGTTTGTGGCATTGCCTTCTTGAACATCACGACGGCTAATCAATATATTTGGTTGGCATTAGCAGGGGCTGCGATTACCGCGATTTTCGTATTTGGAATCGGCTCTATGGGGCGTGGTGGTGCAACGCCAATTAAGCTTCTGTTGGCTGGGGCAGCCACAAGCGCCGCCCTTTCTTCGTTGGTCAGTGCCATCATGGTGCCACGCTCTTATGTCATGGATCAATTCAGGTTTTGGTCAGTGGGCAGCGTGGGCTCGGCAACCTGGGACGCTGTTGCTACCTTTACCCCGTTTCTGATCATCGGCATATTGGTTGGCACTCTTTCTGGCCCAGCACTCAACGCGTTAGCACTAGGAGACGAGCTGGCGACCGGGTTAGGCGTTCGAACAGACACATTGCGACTTATTGCGGCTTTTGCAGGCGTTATTTTATGTGGTGCAACGACTGCGCTGGCAGGCCCAATTGGTTTTATCGGACTTATCTCGACTCACGTCATTCGCCTGATGCTTGGTCCCGACTTGCGTTTTGTTATCCCGATGTCAGCCCTTTCAGGAGCTATAATTCTGACGTTATCCGATGTCATCGGTCGGCTTGTTGGCAGCCCTGGAGAGCTTGAAGTCGGCGTAGTTACCGCATTTATAGGAGCTCCAATCCTAATCATTTTAGCTATAAAATCGAAAGTGCGTTCATTATGACAAATACATCTATAGCATTTATTATGGCGGGAAGACGTCAAAGACGCCGCCGATGGCTACTCGTTACCAGCTTACTTACAGTACTTTCTTTCATGCTGATCTGCGCCATGCTTTTACTGGGAACTACTCTTTATCCGGTTAAAGATGTCATCCGCGTGCTTTTGGGAGAACAGATCCAAGGTGTATCATTTGCGATTAATACCGTACGTCTACCGAGAATGCTAGCCGGCCTTTTTGCTGGATTTGCATTCGGTCTTGCCGGGAACACCTTCCAGACGATGCTACGTAACCCGCTTGCCAACCCGAATGTCATCGGTATTACTGCCGGATCGAGTGCGGCAGCTGTTTTTTGCATACTCATCCTTCATGCGAATGGACCTGTTATTTCCTTTGCATCCGTGATTGCCGGTCTTGCTACTGTCCTGTTCATCTATCTATTGTCCAGGGGGAAATCATTTTCGATCGGGCGATTAATCCTTATCGGTATAGGTATCCAAGCCATGCTTGACTCTGTTATCTCCTATTTTCTGCTGGTTGGTGCACAGCAAGATATTCCAGCAGCGCTCAGATGGCTTAGCGGCAGCCTCAATGGTGTTCAAATGTATGAACTTCCGCCTCTTGTAATTACGGTTCTTATTTTTGTGCCGATCATTGTCGTGCTTGGCAAACATTTGAGTCTATTGGAGCTTGGCGAACAATCGGCGACTACCCTCGGTGTAAACACGGACATGACAAGAGTTACACTTATTGTGAGTGCCGTTTTCCTAGTTGCGCTTGCTACCGCTACAACGGGACCAATTGCATTTGTCGCTTTCCTTTCGGGACCGATCGCAAAAAGACTAGTCGGGGTAGGGTTCTCAAATGTCATTCCGGCGGGTCTTGTTGGCGTAAATTTAGTTTTAGCAGCAGATCTCATTGGTCAATTCGCTTTCGTAACCAGATTCCCGGTAGGTATCATAACCGGAATACTCGGAGCGCCGTATCTGATCTTCTTGCTAATCCGAATGAATCGAAAGGGAGATTTATAATGAAGCCGACACACATTTTTCAAGCCGAACAGACTGTCGCGGGTTATGATAATAAAACGGTTATCCAAGGCGTAAGCCTTGTTATCCCCAGTAATAAGATAAGTGTTATTATTGGAGCAAACGCCTGCGGGAAATCAACGCTGCTTAAATCGCTGGCAAGGCTTATAAAGCCTGAGTCAGGCACAATCACACTTGATGAAAAGCCGATTGACAGAATTCCGCCCAAACAATTAGCTCGCGTTTTGGGACTGCTGCCGCAATCTCCCATTGTTCCGGAAGGAATTTCTGTCGCCGATTTAGTTGGACGAGGAAGGTTTCCGCACCAATCCTTGTTCAGCGGATGGACCAACAAGGATTACGAGGCCGTTGCCGAAGCCATGGAAATTATGAATATCACGGAGCTTACCAATCAGAACATTGACGAGCTATCAGGCGGCCAAAGACAACGCGTCTGGATTGCTATGGCTCTTGCGCAACAAACCGACATCTTATTTCTCGATGAACCAACAACCTTTTTAGATATCACCTATCAAGTCGAAATTCTTGATCTGCTCACAGATCTTAACCGGAAACACGGGACTACGATTGTCATGGTTCTTCATGATATTAATTTGTCCGCGCGTTATGCAGATCATATTTTTGCACTGTATAAAGGAAAGCTTGTGGCAGAAGGCGAGCCTTCAAAGGTGATTACAAGCGCATTAGTGAAAGATATCTTCGGGCTTGATTGCGCAGTAATAGAAGACCCGGTTTCGGGTTCTCCATTGGTCATACCCAAAGGGCGATATCACGTTAAACATGATTCTGCTCCATTAATTCCGATTACTTACAAATGAAAAAGGCAACCTGTTCATCTGAACGGGTTGTCTCTTTTCATTTGATGATTCGTCTACTGGCATGTTTGTCGCGATATTGCACTTCCTCTGGCACCAATATGAACTAAAAAATTGTCCTCCTATATGCTATTGTCAATCTGTATCGCTTTACAGGATGAGTTGAATTTCATACACTTTCATTAGAGAGAAGGATTGACGACAATGAGCAAAAAACTGCGTATTGGCATAATTGGAACTGGGGGCATTGCTAAGGCTCATATCTCTGCGTATAAAAAGCTAGACTATGTTGAGATCGTTGGCGTAGCAGACGTGATTGCGGGCAAGGCACTCGCATTTGCGCAAGCACAAGGTTTGACGGAAGCGGCTTCCTTTGATAGTCATACTGATTTATTGCGCATGGATTTGGACGGGGTTAGTATCTGTACGCCGAACGTCTCACATCATGTGACGACGGTCGATTCGTTGCGCTCAGGCAAAAATGTCCTGCTCGAGAAGCCGATGTCTGTGACACTTCAAGAAGGCATTGATATGACCCAGGCGGCGAAAGAGAGTGGAAAAATGCTAACGCTGGGCTTCCAGCCTCGCTATGATCCGAATATGAAGCTATTGCAGACGATTGTGCAATCAGGGCGACTTGGAAATGTGTACTATGTAGAGACGGGCGGTGGGCGTCGTCGCGGTATGCCAGGAGGGACATTCATCAGTCAAAAGCTTGCTGGTGCAGGCGCAATGGCGGATATTGGCTGTTACTCGTTGGACATGGCACTTAACACGCTTGGATACCCTCGTCCGCTTACCGTGTCTGCCTTTACTTCTAACCACTTTGGCACCAATGCACGGTACCATCCAGAAGCGAGTAAGTTCGAAGTCGAGGATTTCGGTGTAGCCATGGTGCGCTTCGAGAATGATCTTGTGCTGCAGTTCAAAATATCGTGGGCCATGCACATGGATACGCTCGGCCCAACGATGTTCCTTGGTACGGATGCAGGCCTTAAAGTCATGCCGGCAGGTGTTGGACCATGGTCGGGTGTATGGGATGGATCTGTCGGTGCCATCACGTTATTTCATGATGAATATGGCGGCCATACATCCACGCCAATTCCGCTTGTCGAACATAAATTGAATCTGTTTGATCAGAAAGTCCATGATTTTGCTGAAGCCGTTCGAGATGGTCGACCAGCACCAATTCCTGGGGAGCAAATTCTCATCCAGCAAGCCATCATTGACGGCGTACTTCGTTCTGCGGCAGCCCGTCGTGAGGTATCTGTCGAGTTGCCGGGCTAATACGAGTTGTAATGCAAAAACAGCCAATTGATTGGCTGTTTTTTTAATTCAGATTTATGTCACACTTGCACGTCGCCAATTGTCTTATCTAAGGACGCTATGTTTGTCTATTACAATGTTTATTCTGTTTCTGTAGCATGGTTCACTTCAAGATGTTGAATAATAAATAGATATGACTGAGTTTACTCGTAGCAAGCAGGAGGGGTATTATGCAAAGTTACACCATGGATCAACCCAATAGCAGTATTGAAGATATGTATATAACCTACAAACCTCATCTATTTTCCATTGCTTACCGTATGTTGGGTTCAAGAGCTGATGCAGAGGACATGGTGCAAGATTTGTTCATCAGCATGCATGGTTATATCAATGAAAATATTCTTAATATGAAATCGTACTTAAGCAAAATGATGATCAATCGGTGTCTGAACGAACTAAAGTCGGCGCGAAAAAAAAGAATAAGCTATGTCGGGAATTGGCTTCCGGAACCCATTGTGCAAGTCAATGAGGATAGCCCTTTAGAAAGCGCGGAACGCCACGATACGATTTCTTATGCTTTTCTTATTCTTATGGATAAACTTACACCCATAGAGAGAGCTGTGTTTATTCTTAGAGAAGTCTTTGCTTATGAGCATAGTGAAATTGGTGAAATGATTAACAAATCGGAGGTGAACTGCCGTAAGATTTTCAGTCGTGTTAAGAAAAAGGTAGAAGATTCCTCAGAAAAATATGAAATGCCATCCACACATCCGCATGAAGAAAAGGAACTGGTGACACGATTCATTTCAGCCATTTCGAGTGGTAATATTCAATCCTTGGTGGACATGTTAACCGAAGATGTCATCATGTTTGCAGACGGTGGTGGAAAAGTATCAGCGGCAATTCATCCTATCTATAGTAGAGAACGTGTGCTTAAGTTATTAAATGCTCTCTCTGAAAGTCGCTTTCCTGAATCAAAAGCAAAGCTTGTCGAGGTTAATGATCAGCCAGGGATACTGCTAACGAAAGATGACGTTCCAACTGGTGTCATTTGCTTTGAGTGGGATGACCACACGATGACGATTCAACGAATTTACTTTATCGTGAATCCAGACAAGCTCCAACATATCATTTAATGATAGTTGAAGTTTTACGTCTTTGTCGTATACTGCCAATTGCCCATAAAATCAAGGGAATAACAATGTAGACTGCAGGGTAAAAGTAGCCAATAAGAAACATATTCTTAGTCGTATACGAAATCCGAATATGGTGGGTGCTATAGATCACATACGCGAACAAGATCAAAGTCATTACCCAAGAGATTAACTTCCAATTCTTGAACCCAGTCCACTCTGATAAACCATAGCTAAGGATGAACAAGCATACCCCTAATTTAATGAAAGCTCCAAGCAGCCACAGTGGTATGAAAAAAGCATCGATATTCTGAACGAAATTGAGAATGGATATGAATTTGGTAAGAGAATAGACAGGAGTAATTAATTTAGCAAGCATATTGGGTCCTGTAATGAACAGAAGCACCAGCGTGGTTATTATACCCCATATCATGGATACCGCAGTCCCCCATAGGATCGCTCTCTTGGCGGTTCGCTTATTCTCGGCGAAATAGAAAAGCATGAGAATGATGGAGGGGTCTACCATTTGGCTGTACGACATAAAGGCCCCCTTAAGAATATGAAGCCAACCTGAATCCGCATAGAAGGGCAGTATCCTATTCAACTCCATGTCCTTAGGATTCAAGAATAGTTGCAAAAAATACATGAATACGAAAATAGGGCCAATGACTTCTGCACAACGGCTAATCGTCGTAATCCCCCCTTTGTGAACCGCATACGCAACGAGGAATAACATGCAAAGTACGATGACGAACATCGGTGTGGTATGAACTAAAACTAAATTTACAAATTCGGCATTACCTCTTACAATCGTAGACATTTGCATAAACCATAACAGGAAATACACGGTGACAATCATTTTGCCAGTCACAGTGCCTAATAGATCTTTCACGAAATTGACTAACGTTTTATCCTTATTCTGCATGCATACGCGGAGCATGATCCAGGTGCTCGCCATCATGATCATGCTTCCAAGTAGAATGGAAATCCAACAATCTTGATGGGACTGCTCCGCGGCTAATTGGATGGGAAGGTAGGAAAGCAAGATGATGGAAGAAATAGTAACCAGCCAAAATATTTGATAACCGCTAACTTTCATATTTCGCTCTCCTCACCCTATTCATTTTAATTGCCCGCCAAGACCTCCGACGGATCTTAGTAGTATTTTCGCTTGGACAGTGATGTCGATTTTCTTGAAATTGTCATCCCAATCGTCTTTTTGAGACCTCCACCAGGAAGGATATTGACGATGAAGATGAGCCCCGATGCCGAAAACATCTGGCCCCCAATTCTGAACTTTTCCCAGTGTTAACTGTAATTTTTTTTGGACTTGCTCATCCATGTATTGCTGGACCTCTACTATATTGTCTGCTACGGTCATGTCTAATGAGGTCGTGTTTTCCAGAAGATAAGCTTGTGCCTTCACAGTTACTACAATCCTAGTAGGATCATTGCCACTTGCGGATTGAATTTGGCGCCGAAGATGTGTTAATCGAAACGATAAGATTCCGTTGCCGTCCTTCCAAGTAATCGTTAGTCCGTGCGATTTTTCTTTTCCAGATAACCAAGCTACGTCGGAGCCTTCCGCATCGTCCAATAAGCCAATGACTTTCAACTTCTTGTTTAAGATGGCATATCCGGATAATACGGCAAGGGGCTCCGCTTTTTTTGTGTTCACCTTCATATTTTTGATCTGGAAAGTGGGCACAAGAGAACGATATTCTTCGGATACACTGTCGACAATAAACTGTCGGGTAGAGAAACTCCTCATTCCGTTGATATGCAGCTCTTTGCCGGCGGCAATGCTTGAGAGATTTTCCAAAGGATGCTTAATGAGAAGGAATTCCTTGGCACTGCTTCCTTTAATCATGAGCGTAACATCTCTTTGATTGTTGGCTGGGTCCCTGCCCAGCTTATCAAATAACTTGGTAATGTCGTTCTTATTGAAAAACTCTTCACTGATCGCGATCAATATACGATGGCTCGTCATCAGTCTACGGGACATGTCTCTTTGAATTTTCTCTGTTGCTTCAAATACATCTTTACCTTTCGCCGACATGACGAGGAAACTATCCGAATTACCGGCTCCGCCACTTCTAGCCGAATTCATCTGTGAGGGAATTGCGATCTGATGGGTAACTTCAATATTTCCATTCTCAACATGATCAATTGCCGTCCCCAAGACAAAAGCCAGTTGATTGGGTTCGACGAAGTCTGTGCAGCCGGTTAAATACAATAAGAGAAAGAGAGAAAGGCATGTTTGAATGACACCTCGGATCATGTTGAGCGTCCTTTCTTGTTGCGACCGTTCTTGATCCAGAAGGGATAACGGATGATCAGGTCTTTAATCCGTTTGCCATCGAATGGGGCTACGGGGCTTAAGTATGGCTTTCCAAAGGATTCAAGCGATACCAAATGGATTAACAAGAAGATAATGCCAAAAGCGAAGCCGACGAAGCCAAGCAGGCCTGAAATGAACAGCATGAGATACCGGATTATGCGAAAGGGAAGCGTGGCGCTATACCTCGGAATCGTATAAGCAGCGACGCCTGTTAAGGAAATAACGATGATGATCGGCGTGGAGATGATGCCCGCTTCGACTGCGGCTTGTCCGATGACCAACGCACCTATAATGCTGACGACTGGCCCTAGTTGATTGGGAAGATGAACACCAGCTTCTTGTAATCCATCGAAAACAAACATCATAAGAAATACTTCGATGACGGTGGGAAATGGCGTATTTTCCCTCGCTGTTGCGATACCGATCATGAGGTAGCTCGGAACCATTTCTGGATGAAAGGTTGACAAGGCGACGTAAATTGCAGGTAAGGCAAATGAAATGAACGTCATAATGTATCGGATCATTCGTGTGATGATAACGAATACAAACCGCTCGAAATAGTCGTCTGCTGATTGAAGTCCAGACCAGAGTGTAATAGGGAGAATAAGGACGAAGGGGGTTCCGTTTGTGATGATCGCAAGCTTTCCCTCTATTAAACTTGCAGCCACGATATCGGGTCTCTCGGTATTCTGGATCTGTGAGAAGATAGAAAAGGAATTACCCTCAAGCCATTCTTCGAGATAGGCAGAATCAATAACGCCATCTAACTCGATTTTACCTAGCTTTTCTCTGACTTCGGATAATACTTTCTCATCTGCAAGACCTTTCATATAAGTAAGAATAACTTCGGTTTGTGTGTATTTACCGATCGTAAAGGATTCCATTTTCAGAAGCGGGTGAATAATACGTCGTCTAATTAAAGTCGTATTCGTACGAATATTCTCGACAAAGCCTTCTTTGGAGCCGCGTAAGGTCGCTTCCTTCTTGGGCTCTTGGATGCCTCTTGTCTCGTAACCTTGAACTTGAGCAATGAGGGCAGAAGCTTCACCATTCACCAAGATGCCTAAGCTGCCCTGTAGGACATGATTGACTAAATCCGCTAGGGAAGTGTCCGTCTTTACATCAGTCAATGGTAACCATTCACGTCTGAACATTTCCGCTAGTGATTGTAAGCGATCAATGCCTTGTGGCAAACCGTTGTAGAGCAGTGGCTTCAGTATGTTATCTTCTACGCCTTGCAATCGAGTCATTCCGTCCAAATAAACGAGTAAAAGCTGGGTTTCATCCATTAATATAAAAGACCGCATAACAAAGTCAGAACAATGATTAAATTGTTCTGTGAGATAGGCTTTATTAACTTCCATATGCTTGCTTATTGAACTCATAGATGAATCACCCCTCATGCCAAATATCTCTGAGATATTATGAGCAGAGAGGTGTGCACTTATACAGATATTGGAATGAATAAGGGGAGATGTCACACATGCAACGCACCAATTGTCTAAACAGTGTCACAATAAGAGAAATTACAACTGGAAAAAACAAGGAATATTGAAGGGGTTGAGATTACCTTGAACTTAAGCAATTGTCCGGTATGTCTGGTAGGTGTAGTAGAACCGCTAGGGTATGTTGAATTAAAAGAAGGACCGTTAGAAATCAAACTAAGTCGATTTCCACCCACCCAAATAGCGGCAATTGTGATCGGGATGTGCAGTATGGAACCTTGTATGCATGTAGGATTCGGAGCAGCAACGGAATCTCTTACTATAGCTAAGAGTTTATTACGAGATTTGATATTTTCGTCTGAAAAATAAAAAAAACAAAAGAACCCTTCGCAGGGTTCTTTCTTTATGAGAGATAAGCGTATATTAGCTCAAACCAGCCTTCGTTAGTCCAAATGGTACATCGGCCGAGCCGGGAACATTCTTGAACGCGACGTTTATCCGATTCCAAGCATTGATGGCCATTACGGAGAAAGTAAGATCAGAGAGTTCTTTCTCTGAGAACTGTTCACGAACGCGGTTATACAATTCGTCGGATACACCATGGTCAGGTAGTTTCGTCAGAACTTCAGTCCAGGCTAACGCTGCCCGCTCACGTGTAGAAAACAATGTTGATTCCCGCCATATCGAAGTGTGATAGAGGCGAAGCTCGCTCTCGCCATGGATCTTAGCTTGCTTGACGTGCATATCCAAGCAGAATCCGCAGCCATTGATCTGAGAAGCTCTGATGTGAACAAGATCAAGAATTTTCTCTTCAATGGCACTTTGCTGTTCTGCGTTGCTGAATTCTAGCATTTTTTTGAAAAGTTCTGGTGATTGTTGCATATAATTTATACGTTGTGTCATTTGTATTACCTCCTATTTTGTTTGACACTTATAAGACAATTGGCCTCTTTCAAGTGTGACACAAAATCAATTTTATTTATTTTGCTTGGCCAATCTAAGTAGGAGGTCTCGAATCTAAGATTGGGGAAACAGTTTCCATTAGGCATAAGGTTCATAGTGAAGTATCATTTAGTACAGGGTGATATTAAATGTTCATTTCTCCTATGATGCTGTACAATGCCAAAAATAATAAGCCATTCTACAGTAAGAATCATATTGCAGAATTAAAATTAGATGGTTTACGCTGTATTCTCTCCAACATGGATAAACTGTATGTGTATACGAAGCACAATGACTTAATAACACATAAATTTCCTGAATTACTTAGATGTCCTGTACCGGAAGGCACCGTACTAGATGGTGAATTAGTCGTGTTGGATGATCAAGGGAAACCTGACTTTGAAGCGATGTCCGCGAGGTTTTTGTCCAAGAAAAATAAGAAACCTGTGGTTTTTTGTGCTTTTGACATTTTGCGGTACAAAGGAATTGACGTCACGGGTTTAAACTTACTTAAGCGTAAAGAGTTATTAGATCAGGCTTTTACTGAAAATGAAATCTATAAAAAGATGGAAGTGTTTGAGGGGAATGCGGTCGATTATTATGAGCGTGTTCGTATGCGAGGACTTGAAGGTATTATAATTAAATCCAAAAAAGAGAATTCTAAATACGAAGTAAACAAACGCTCGATCCAGTGGCAAAAAGTAATAAATTGGACGTATGCAGATGTGTATATTTCTGGTTATCGAAAACATAATTTTGCCTTGTTAGCCTCCATTGATGCAGCCGACGGTTCTAAGCTTCCAGTAGGCATTATTGAGTCCGGCATATCATCCATCCACCAAAACGCCATAGAAGGCGTGAAGAAACGGCTGGTCTTCAAGGAAGACAAGAATTTTGCTTATATGGAGCCGCGGATCATGGCTAGAATAAAGACAAGAAGCTGGACCCAAAGCGGCAGACTACGTTCACCGGAATTTATGGAATTTGTTATATAAATCATATCAAGCAGTAAAGTATAAAGAGACTGAATTCACCTGGAAAAGGGGCGATTCAGTCTTATTTGTTTATTCGCATACCCATTCATTTACATAAAATTCACTCGTTCAGCGCAAGATAAACGTACTTTCGAAATGTCAGGATGACTGGTGAGTACGTGTTTTCCATAAAAAATATGCTGTTCAAATCTAAACCCAAATTCAAACAGCCAAACCCGAAGGCGGCGACTTCGTCATTCAACTTCGTACCTGAATTGACTCAAATGAACATACAGTTTCAAGAAACATTTCGGATGTTTCCTGATTTTGTTAGTCGAGAATTGACCCATATAGCGACATATGGTGTTTACTATCTAAGTAATTTGGTGGATTCAGAGTTACTCTTTCAAGAAATTCTCAATCGATTAATCGAAATAGAAGAGCTGCCTACGCCTGAGAAGCTGGTGGATTTACTCCCCATTGGTCAGCTGCTATTGGACGATAATTGGAGCCATATGCAGCAGCATATCTTGCAAGGCTGGACGTATATCCACATAAGCGGCTATAAGTATGGCATTTTGGCCAAAACGCCGAAGCGAAGAGAACGAGCATTGGCTAAGCCAGAAAATGAGAGTCAAATTTTAGGTCCGCAAATCGCTTTTACGGAAAATTTGGAAACCAATTTAGCGCTGATTCATCACTATTTGCCTAACCCCGATTTATGCGAAATAGCCATGAATATGGGTGAAAACACCAAAACGAATATTCGTCTTGTCTACTTGAGCAATCGAGCTGATTTAGAAATGGTCTCCCATATTTATACAAGCATACAGGCGTTGGATCTGGAAGCGCTTTTGGATGCAACGATACTTGCACAATGGTTGGAAGACAACCCAAGCTCAGCTTTTCCGCAAATGATTACCACGGAAAGGGTGGATCGGGCCATATTTCCTCTTCTGGAGGGAAAGGTTGTTATTGCCGTGAGCGGCAGTCCGCTGGTCATCATTAGTCCCACTACTTTTTTTGATTTTTTCAAATCAATTGAAGATTACTATTATAGATGGCTTACGGGGCTGTTTTTTCGAGGACTGCGCATTGTGGGTATTGCGATCTCCCTGTTTGCTACGGCGTTTTATGTGGCTGCACTTACCTACCATTACGAAATTATTCCTCAGGCATTACTGGTTCCACTTGCTCAATCTCGTGCCAGAGTCCCCTTTCCTCCACTCGTCGAAGCGCTGATGTTAGAAACGATCATTCAGCTACTAAGTGAAGCCGGTGCCAGATTGCCATCCAAAGTAGGTCAAACGATGGGGATCGTTGGCGGTATCGTCATCGGTCAGGCAGCGGTTCAAGCCGGCTTCACCAGCAATATTTTAATCATCATTGTGGCATTAAGCGCCTTATCCTCGTTCACGACGCCCGTATTTGCCATGGCCAATACGATTCGGATTATTCGCTATCCAATCATTATATCCGCAGGCATACTAGGTGGTTTAGGTATCACTGTAAGCATCGCTTTTTTAATTCTGCATTTGCTGCGACAGTCCAGTTTAGGACAGCCTTATTTCTACCCTCCTTATACCATTGCAAATAAAAACAAGCGAGATGGCCTCATAAGGCTCCCTTACAAACTGAACCCGAAACGATCCGTATTCGCTAATACGGGGGAGAACAACCCGAAGGGAAACACGGATATCGATGAGTAAAAAACAACAAACGTATATGTATAGCAGCTTTCTACTCATGTTTATTATCCATGACGCTCAGGTGGGGGTAGGACTTCCCGGTTATCAAAGAATTGTGTTTGGTATCGCGGGTCATGATGCCTGGATAGCGGCCTTGATTGCGGGTATCGTAACGCAGTTCGTGGTCTGGTTAATGATTAGAACGTTGGCGAAATTCCAAAATAAGGACCTCTATGACATTCATTTGCTGGTCTATGGCAAATCGATTGGCCATGTCGCGAATTTGATCTATATGATTTATTTCTTAATAGCCACTATTATTGTGATGCGCAATTATATCGAGATGATTCAAGTCTGGTTATTTCCCAATGCCCCACAATGGATTATTGCTTTATTGATTACCAGTGTCGTATTTTATGGCGTAAATGGAGGCTTACGTACGATTGTAGGCGCTTGTTTTACCTTTGTGACCTTTACGGTTTGGTTAATCTTCCTCCTTTATTTTCCACTGATCTATGCGGACTGGACTGGCATATTCCCCATATTAGAGACGGATCTGAAGCATCTCAGTAAAGGAGTTCTTTCCATGTCGTTCACAATGGCAGGGTTTGAAATTGTCTACTTTATTTATGCCTATGCCAAAGATAAGTCCAAAGTCCAACGCTATACCCAGATTGGTTTGATGAGTGTTACCTTGGTGTACACAGCTGTCATGTTTGTTTCTATTGTTTTCTTCAGTGGAGGTGAACTATTGAAGACGGATTGGGCAACGTTTACCATGTTGAAGATTATCAAATTCCCTTTTTTGGAACGATTTGAGTACATAGGTGTTAGTTTGTGGCTCTTAGTAATTGTACCGAATCTGCTCATGTACAGCTGGGCGGCAACGAGGGGGCTGAAACGTACGTTTTCATGGAAACAAAAATATTGGTTGTATGTATTCATGGGAGCTGCTTGGGTCGCTTGTTCTTTGATTGACTCCCGTATTCAGATGGATCAGATTAATAATCTATTTGCAAAATGGGCGTTTTATATCGTTTATGTATATCCTGTGGTCCTCTTCGGTATTGTCCAATTCCATTTCTGGAGACAGAAGAAGAGGAGTAAGACCGAGGTGATCGCATGAAAAGATTCAATATCATTTTCCTTTTGTTGCTTATTTTCACTTTGACTTTCAGCTTACATCTGGAGAAAAATGTGTTGGAGAAATTAGGAATGACAATCGCGGCGGGGTATGACCAAGGTGATGGTGATAAAATCAAAGCTACTTATGTGATCCATCAGATTGATCCGAATTCCAAATCCACCGTCATGACGATCAACTCGGAGGGATTAACGAGTAAAGGTGCACGTGTTGCTGCTAACCGTAAATCGAATAAGAAAGTCGTTTCTGGTCAGCTGCGGGTTGCCATTTATGACTATAAGCTGGCCCAGACGGGGCTTTTACCATTGGTAGATACCCTATTTCGGGATGCGTCCATTGCCAGTACGGTTTATATGGCTGTCAGTAAAGACACGGCGGAAGATTTGTTAATGCATAAGTATACACAGTTCCCGGATGTGGGAACGTTCATTGTAGATAATATCCATCAGAATATTCTTGGAGAACAGATGGTCTCAGGCACACTGCATGAGTTCCTCTCGGCTCTATATTCTACAGCAGACCCCATGGTACCGCTTCTACAAAGAAAAGGCGAATCTGTAGAGTTGAAAGACGTGGCTGTTTTCAGTGGTGATAAAATGGTGGGTACCGTTGACCCAAGGGAAGCGTTCTTCCTTAAGACGATACGGGATAGATATAAAGCAGGCAATATCGAACTGTCTTTAGACACGGATCAATTGGGAGATATCGCGAAGCAAGTCAAGGATAAGACGGTAAGGATTGTGCTTGAGAATATCTCTAGCGATAGCACGAAACGGTTGATTAGCCAAGACCCGCTTAAGTTTCAGGTTGATATAAAATTGAAGGGCATGCTTACGGAAAGTTCTGCTCAGTTTGATCTCGGTCAAGCCGATGTTATTCATGCCCTGCAAAAGCAAATGAATAAAAAATCCGAAGAACATATACAAGCTTTATTAAAGAAATTAACTGCCTTAAACTCGGATCCGGTCGGATTCGGAGAATTTTACCGCAGTCGGGTGTACCATTCGAACCTGACGAGCGATTCTTGGCATGACATGTATAAATCTGCCTCCTATGATGTCCACGTCGACATGAGGATCGTGCGATTGGGACAAATCCAATAGCACATAAAAAGGGTTGCCAATCAAACTGTAACCTGATAGTATACATTTAATCGAATATGAACCTTCGGGGCAGGGTGAAATTCCCTACCGGCGGTGAGGATACCCGTGTGTATCTCAAGCCCGCGACTCCTAGCCAGCAATGGCTGGGACTGACTTGGTGGAATTCCAAGGCCGACGGTATAGTCCGGATGGGAGAAGGTGAAGAACAGCCTTTTAAATTTCGATAATTTAATAGGTCTGTTTGTCAATGCCCCCGTTTAATCTGAACGGGGGCATTGTTTCTTCGAGAAGGTTCAATTCAAAACGTTCAATAGGAGGTTTTTGAATTGGAAAATGCATTTAAGTTTGGAAGTAAGGGTGCGACTTCTCAGAGCTCACGAACAAGTGGTATGAGTGGGATCTGGTATGTAGCGCTTGGCGCAACCCTGTGGGGATTGGATCCGCTCTTTCGGATCCTATTATTAAAAAGCTTTACCTCAGCTCAAATTGTATTCATCGAACATGTCTTATTGGCCATTTACGCGGTGCCTGTACTGATCAAGTATCGCCGGACGTTAACGGGCAAGCTATCCATTGCTGTCTTAGGAGCCCTGCTCTTCATATCCTGGGGAGGATCGGCGATTGCCACCATACTATTCACTGCGGCTTTCTCTCACGGAAGTGCCAACGCCATCTTGCTTTTGCAGAAATTACAGCCCTTATTCGCCATTATTTTAGCACGTGTACTATTAAAGGAAACATTGCCTTCGAAATTTTCTAGATATATTGTTGTTGCTCTCCTAGGTACTTATCTGTTGACGTTTGGTCTTGGTATGCCTGACATGGGCTTGAAGGATTTAGGTACAATCAGTTGCTTATTTTCCATTCTGGCAGCAGTCTTATGGGGCGGATCAACCGTGATGGGGAAATTCCTGCTTTCGAAAAATTTGGATTTCCCAGTCGTCACCTCACTGCGGTTCTTGATGGCACTTCCTTTGTTAGCAGTTGTATTATTGGCTAGTGGTGACCATTGGCAGTTGAACGGTTCGAGCAGCGAGCTGACGATCATCGCAGTAAACCTGCTGTTCCAAGCCTTTTTCCCAGGATTGCTCAGCATGCTGCTTTACTATAAAGGTTTATCTTCTACGAAAGCGTTCTTTGCTACGCTAGCCGAGCTTGCCTTCCCTGCAGTTGGTGTATGTATGAATTGGCTTGTATTTGGTCAAAAGCTGACCTTAGGTCAACTGCTAGGGTTCATACTGATTTGGTTAACACTATGGTTTATGAGTCGGCAGAGTCAGTCTGGTCAGCAGAAGAATTGATGCAATAACGAGAAACCTCTTTTTAAGGTATAGGGTTAAAAATTTGCACTAGTCAAATAATGGCAGATGATTTAAGCTTGACTCATTGATGTGATGAGGAGGGCTTTATAAGATGGAAATCAAATTATTCAAAGCATTGTGGGGCATGGATGGATCACTGGAGTCCCAATTCGAGCGTATTGCTGCAGCAGGTTATGACGGAATCGAAGCACCCATGCCGACTCTTGCGGACGAGGATCAGTTCCGGAAGCTATTGGAATCGTATCAAATGGACTACATTGCCATGGTCTTTACCGCTGGACCTGATCATATTGCTTCATTTGGGGAGCAAGTATCGCGCGCGGTTTCCTTTCGCCCCTTCAGCATAACTTCACACAGCGCTAAGGATTCGATGCCCTTTGAAGAGCAAGTCGCATTCTTCCGTGAAGCAGCTGAAATCGAGAACAAATATGGGATCGCGATTGGCCATGAGACTCACCGCGGCAGAGCGCTCTATAATCCTTGGGAAACCGGAAGGCTGTTGGATGCCGTTCCAGGGATCAAGCTTACAGCGGATTACAGCCATTGGTGCTGTGTAACCGAGACCACCTTGGAGAGTCAAGAGGAGAATCTGCGCAAATCCTTCCCCCGTGTTCAACATATTCACGGCCGCGTAGGCTATGCACAAGGACCACAAGTGCCAGATCCAAGGGCACCGGAGTATGCACACGAATTACAACGGCACATGAGCTGGTGGGACAGCATTGTTCAAGCGAAGCAGGACGCAGGCCAAACGACGATCACCTATACACCAGAGTTTGGACCTCCGGGTTATTTGCACACTTTGCCATTTACGAATCAACCGGTTGCCGATTTATGGGATGTATGCCTTTGGATGGGAAAACATTTCAAAGGACAATATAAGAGTATCTAAACCTATTACTCTCTGTTGAAGGTACAATCATGCTTAGTAAACTACAGAAAATGCCTGCCTCAAGACTTATTGTTATCGCTTATATGATCGGTATATTGCTTATTGCCGTCATTCTGAAATTACCTATCAGTTTACAATCGGGCGCCACAATCTCCTTTGTGGACGCCCTCTTTACTTCCGCCAGTGCAGTCAGCGTGACAGGCCTTACAACAGTAGGCATTAAAGACACGTTAAGCGGCTTCGGCATAGGTGTACTGATCATTGCTTTTCAATTCGGTGGTATCGGCGTCATGACGCTGGGGAGCTTTTATTGGTTGTTGTTCGGGCAGGAGATCGGATTGCTGCAGCGCAAGATGATTATGATTGACCAGAATCGCAACAACCTATCTGGATTGGTTCAGCTAATGAAGCTAGTGCTGGGCTTTACGCTGATTCTAGAGGCGATTAGCACACTGGCATTTGGCTTGTATTTCTATTTGGCTGGTGAATATGGGTCGATTTGGAGCGCCTTGTACTATGGCATGTTTCATACCATTTCGGCGTTTACGAATGCAGGTTTTGATTTGTTTGGCAATTCACTGCTGGATTATTCGGGAGATTATTTCGTACAGGTGCTTACGATCATCTTGATTGTATTAGGCGGGATTGGATTTCCAGTCCTGGCTGAGCTTCGAGAATATTTGTGGGGCGGGCATAAGAATTTCCGATTTTCTTTGTTTACGAAACTTACTATCGTAACGACATCGGTGTTGTTACTGTTCGGTGCGATTGGATTTTGGGTGACGGAGCGAACGCATGCGTTGGCAGGGATGAGCTGGCATGGGAAAATACTCAGCGCACTCTTCACGTCTGTCACATCTCGCAGCGCGGGACTTACCACGATTGATATGTCTACAATTACAGAAGCAAGCTTGCTGCTAGTATCTTTATTAATGTTTATTGGTGCAAGCCCCTCCAGTATGGGGGGCGGTGTTCGAACAACGACCGTAGCCGTTATTGTACTGGCCCTTATTGCTTATGCTCGCGGGGAGAAGGAGCCGAAGGTGTTCGGCCGGATGATTAGTCAGGAGGACTCCCTTAAGAGCTTTGTATTTTTCTTGACGGGTATTGCACTGCTGCTCGGGGGGATATTTGTGCTTCTCTTGGCCGAGCCGAATCGCTGGGGAGTGTCCGCCATCTTATTCGAGGTTGCCTCGGCATTTGGAACGTGTGGTTTATCCACAGGAATCACAGGAGAGCTTGGCAGCGTTAGTAAGATCTCGCTGATTGTGCTTATGTTTATCGGAAGGATCGGATTATTTCTGTTCTATTCCTTATTTACCAACGGAAAGAAGAAACCTCTAATCCGGTACCCAGAAGAAAAGTTGATCATTGGATAAGCAGCTAACCCCATAGTAACCGAGGTGGATCGTAGTAGATCTGCCTCGGTTTTTTCTGCTTTTGTGCTTGGTGTTATAAGCCATCATGTTAAGTGTTTTTGGGTACAACTTTGTTGGTTTTGGATAAATACTTGCCTCATCCTGCTCGGTATAATGGGATTTATTGAGAGTGATCATCCCTGACAATGAGGGGAAAGAGGAGGCAAATACCAGATGCAATATACGAGTTTTGCGAGTTCAAATGTTCAGGTATCACGGCTTGGCTTTGGAGCGATGGGCTTAGGCGGATCATTCGGTACATATGATGAATCCTACTTGATTCAAACTGTACTGCACAGCTTGGAGCAAGGTGTCACCTTGATTGATACGGCGCGTGGCTACGGGGAGTCGGAACGCATTGTTGGTCTGGCGCTGAAGCAGTGGCGGGGGGAACGTCCTTTTGTCACCTCGAAAATACAATCCTTAGGGCCGGGATCGATCGGATGGGGAACGCATATCCCTGTAGAAAGCGCTTACCCACAAGGCTGGCTGCGCGAATGCACCGAAATCTCCCTCAAGCAGCTGGGGCTTGAAACGATCGATCTGATGCAGCTCCATCAATATTGGCCGCAGTGGGATAAGAAGGACTACTGGATGGAAGAATTGCTTCGTCTGAAAGAAGAAGGAAAGATTCGTTTCATCGGAATCTCTATCCCCGATCAACGTCACGATATCGCGCTCACGCTTGTTCAAAGCGGCAAGATTGACGCCGTACAGACCGTATTCAACATATTCGATCCACTACCGCTTGATTGCTTAATTCCTTTCTGTGAGGAGCATCACGTTGCTTTCCTAGCTCGTTGTGTGTTGGATGAAGGCGGTCTGACAGGCTTCTTAACCACGGATACGCAATTTGACAGTAAGGATTACAGGAAATCCTACTTTGAATACGTGCCTCGCGAAATGTATATTGAACGGGTCGATCGTTTGCGCAAGTTCATTCCTGATCACGCAGATAGTCTTGCTGAGCTAGCCATCAAATTTGTGTTGAAGCATCCTGCTGTGACGACAGCGTTAGTTTCCATGCACGTGCAGGAGCAGGCGACTCAGAACATCGCAGCACTTGCGAAAGATCCGCTTCCAGATGACGTATTCGAAGAAATACGTAGATATCATCGTTGGGTACGCAACTTCTATGACACGAAGTTCTGGTAGGCCCATGAAAGTGCTATGGTCAGAGCTGCTCCCTTATGAGTTTAAGGAGCGATTAGCCGCCTGTCCCATCGTCTATCTCCCACTCGGTCTTTGTGAACCTCATGGGCAGATTAGTGCATTTGGATTGGACACACTGAAGGCGGAGTGGCTCTGTGTGGAAGCGGCTCAGCGAGCCGGAGGTATTGTGGCTCCCTCGCTGGGCTACCACATTCACGAGTCAGGCTATCATGCCCAGTGGCTGGAGGAAGTCGTCGGCGAAGAGCAAGCGCATATGACCGCAATGCCACCGCATGTGTTGCTGCACTTCTTCTTGTACCAACTGCGAGCTTTCGCAGGAGCGGGTTTTCGATCCATTGTTGTCTTAACCGGACATGGTGGCGGGAATGAACTCGACTTACGACGAGTAAGTGATGCGTTCACTCGTGAGACGGGGGTAGCGGTTATGGTCAGCACGGATGCTCAGCTTGTTCAGGATCATTATCAGGGGGATCACGCAGGAAAATATGAGATTTCACAGCTCATGTTTCTACGTCCAGAACTCATTGATTTCGCCCAGCTTGAGCGACAAACTGAAGCAGGGGCAGGAGGGCGGCTAGCTCTTGGTGAAGATGCTCTGGAAGCTAGTGCGAAGCTCGGTGCCGACATTATGAAGGTATGTTTAGCGCAGCTGTGCGAGCTTGTTGCGATGCAAGCTGCAGCGTTGCAGCCTAGCGAAAGCTCTTCACGGCCGAGCTTGCTCACTTACGAAGAAACGGAAGCCATATGGCAGAAGGCAAAGGATCAAGGGCCTTGGGCCACATCATTTCCACGAATGGGACAGAAGGCAGTGTCAGAAACGTCCCAATGGAAATCTTTTGAATACCATAAGTTGTAAAATGTTATAATAAGAAGAACACGCAGCCTAGGATCGTCCTGTGGCTGTTTTCTTTTTGAAATCTGGGGGATTTTGACTACTAAAGTCGAATTCACAAATAATTTACCCAGGAAAGTGAAACGTGATTGAATTTTATGCGTATCAGATAAGGGAGTTCACTAAAACAGGTAAGCGAAGGGAGGTGACCTCGTTGACAATTAGTTTAGTCAAAGGTCAAAAGATCGATTTAACAAAGGGTAACGCAGGTCTTTCTAAAGTTGTGGTTGGATTGGGTTGGGATCCTGCTGTTGTTGAGAAGAAGGGGTTCTTCGGCTCAAAGAAATCGGCAGTCGAAATTGATTGTGACGCTTCAGTAATTTTACTGGATGAAAAGGGAAGAATAACGAATCCGAAGCATGTGGTTTATTTTGCTAATCTTCAAAGTCCTGATGGCTCGGTCGTTCACTCCGGTGATAACCGTACGGGCGATGGCGATGGCGATGATGAAACAGTTTCCGTTAATTTAGGACAAGTTCCCGCTGATGTGAGCAAAATTGTGTTCGTTGTAAATATTTATGACTGTGTGAATAGAAAGCAAGATTTTGGGCTCATTCAATCGGCTTACATCCGTGTGTTGAATGGTTCTAATCAACAAGAGTTGGTGAAGTTTAATCTAACCGACAACTATTCAGGTTTGTCCTCCCTTATTGTTGGTGAAATTTACCGACACAGCGGCGAATGGAAATTCAGTGCCATTGGTGAAGGCAGTACAGACACAACCATTGGACAATTAGTCAAAAGATATCAATAAATGGCACAGCCAAATCTTATATAAGAGAGGTATTTCAGATGTCAATTTCATTATCTAAAGGTCAAAAAGTTGATTTAACCAAAACAAACCCAGGCTTGACGAAAGTTATCGTTGGCTTAGGTTGGGATACGAACAAATACGATGGCGGTAAGGATTTCGATTTGGATGCTTCCATTTTTGCAGCGAATGCTGCAGGTAAAGTTAGCAACGAATCTGATTTTATTTTTTACAACAACCGCAAAAACGCAAATGGTTCAATCGAGCACAAAGGTGACAATCGTACGGGTGCAGGCGATGGCGATGATGAAATTATCAGCGTTGATCTTAGCGCAGTACCGGCTGAAACAGAGAAAATCGCTTTCTGTATTACGATTCATGACGCTGAAGCAAGAGCGCAAAACTTTGGACAAGTTTCCAATGCTTATGTGCGCGTACTTAACGAAGGATCTGGCGCGGAATTGATTCGTTTCGATCTTGGCGAAGATTTCTCCATTGAAACAGGTGTTGTGATTGGTGAGCTTTACCGTCATAGCGGTGAGTGGAAATTTAGCGCAATCGGCAGCGGATATAAAGACGGGCTAGCAGGTTTGGCACGCGATTACGGTTTGCAAACTTCCTAAGATCGAAGTTAATAGGGTGGTGCTTTCTGAGCATCACCCTCCCTACTCTTCTGAATCAATTCGACTCGAGAAACGGTGTTCAAATGACCAGCATTGATGCGTTATGAATTGGAAATCAATGATCCGAGGCGACGAAATTTGTTATCGGAGAATGATATAGATAGGGCTAGTTCTTGTAAGTATGAACAGCAAATAAAACAGGGGGTCCACCTTAATGTCAGACTTTTTTCAAAGTTTTGTAGACAATTTTCTTAATTTTTTTAGCTGGGACGTGCTCTCGGCCACACTTACAGATCCCGTAAACTGGGGGATTATCGGTACACTCGTCATTCTAGAGGGATTGTTATCTGCAGATAATGCACTCGTACTTGCTGTGATGGTGAAGCATTTACCGAAGGAACAGCAGAAGAAAGCATTATTCTACGGATTGCTGGGTGCCTACATATTTAGGTTTATCGCCATTGGTGTTGGTACATTCCTAGTACAGATTACCTGGATTAAAGTTCTTGGTGGTGCGTATCTGCTCTGGATTGCTTACAGTAATCTCTTCATGAAGAAACACGATGAAGGCGGAGAAGTCAAAAATAAAGGTCTTTCTTTCTGGCGTACGGTACTCGCGGTAGAAATTATGGATATTGCGTTCAGTGTCGATAGCGTACTTGCAGCGTTCGGTGTGAGCGACAAGGTTTGGGTATTGTTCTTAGGTGGTATCTTAGGCGTTCTCATGATGAGAGGCGTGGCGCAAGTCTTCTTGAAGCTCATTGACAAGATACCGGAATTGGAAAAAACAGCGTTTATTTTAATTATCGTCATCGGTCTTAAAATGATTGCTGGCGCATTCGGTTTCCACATCTCACATGTGATCTTCTTCTCCGTCATTATTGCCTTGTTCGGAGGAACGATTATTCTAAGCATGCTTCGTAAAAAGGACAAGTCTGGATCAGTTAAAGAATCATAAGACAAGTTATTGGACAATCCCTCCGTCAAGTCAAGGAGGGATTGTTTCTTAAAAAGAGGGAGGAATCGGCATGCGATATTTTAATTATTTAACTGCGGATGAAGAGAAAGCTTTATTTTACTTACCGCCGAATTCCTTCCATAATCATTCGCACAAAGACATTTTAGCTCATTCCGTTGGTGCTGCCTTGTACATGCCAGCGACTCGTCGTACGTTCGCAGAAGATATTGCCTTTGGTAAAATCGAAGGTTTGGTTTCAGTTGTTCTTGATTTAGAAGATGCCGTTGGTGATAACGAAGTGCATGCTGCGGAAGAATCGCTGATTGGGCAAATGAGCCAGATTGCCCATTGGATGGATGTTGGCATTTTAAGTTCTGAGAATCTGCCGCTGATATTCGTTCGTGTTAGAAGCGTGAATCAATTGAATTATGTGCTGGAGAGGTTGGAGGACAATGTCGCCCTGCTAACTGGCATTGTGTTCCCGAAATTTACTGTGGAAAATGGCGAGGATTATTTTCAAGTTTTAGAAAATTACAATGATGAGAAATCGGAAAAAGCACCAACCTTGTACGGATTACCGATTCTGGAATCTGCCTCGATTATTTATAAAGAAAGCCGCACTTCTACTTTACTTGCGATTAATGAAATTTTAACGAAGTTTAAAGATTTGGTTTTGAACATACGGATTGGTGCTACAGATTTCTCAAGCTTATTTGGGTTGAGACGAAGTATGGACAGAACCATTTATGACATTGCGCCTATAAGGGATTGTGTCGCTGATATTATTAATATCTTTGGGCGTATGGAGGCTTCCAATGTGATCTCTGGACCCGTATGGGAATATTTCCAGGTAAAAGGGCTCCTACACGAAGTCATGCTGGATAAGGAAAATGGCATGATCGGCAAAACCATTATTCATCCCACGCACATTAAGCCGGTACAATCGCTCTATGCGGTCACGCATGAAGAATATACAGATGCCACGAGTATTCTGATGAATCATCATGGCGACCTCGGTGTGATGAAGAGCGCCTACGGTAATAAGATGAACGAGTTCAAACCCCATTTCAATTGGGCGAAACGCATTCTTTTACGATCACAAATATATGGGGTGCTGCATGAACAACAATCCTTTGAAGGACTATTCATCCAACCAGACCGAGCGTACGTATAAAATCGCAGGCGATCTGGAGCTTCACGTTACCGTGACCTCAAACCCTCATGACATCCCTTTGGATGCGTTATTTGCGATGGCGGCGAGGATTAATAAGAAACGATCCTTTTTGTTTGTAAGCAAAGTGCTGGGCAAACATATCCCTGTGAATCCTTACACTTCACTCTTAAGTGGAACTACACTGGCGTTACTGCTGCAGCAAGCTTTACATGGAACGAAGTCAGACGAGAAGGTGCAACACGCTATTGCGGGGCTCGTATTTCCGGAGCAAGCGGAGAAGGCCTATAAAGCGATTATGTCAGAGCGCATTCACTTGCAACAGCCCATCGCATTCATCGGATTTGCTGAGACTGCAACTGCAATTGGACATGCGGTGTATGAGGCATTTGGGCAGGGAAGCCACTATTTACATACGACACGTGAAGTGATTGATGAATCACCGACCATTCTTCAGTTCGAAGAGGAGCATTCGCATGCCATGGCACACTATGGCTATTCCGATGACCCTGCCATGTTAGCACAGCCCGAAACTCTCGTACTCGTCGATGACGAGATTACGACAGGCAAGACCTCACTCAATATTATTCGCGATTTGCAGGGGAAATATCCCAAAAAGGTTTATTATGTGTTAGCACTGCTTGATTGGCGGACAGATGAAGATCTCTTGCAATTTGCTCATTTGGAGCAGGAATTGAACGTGAAAATTCATGTGATTTCACTCATTCGCGGAAAGACGAAGGTATACGGCTCAAGCGAGAGCTTGTCCCCGCAAACGCCTAGCCCATTGCAAGAAGAGCGTGCTGGTGACTTGCAAATTTCCTATGTGAATCATTTATTCTCACACGCACCTTTTGCAGGTACCCGCCCTTATTTGCAGCATAGTGGCAGATTCGGTCTTACGCCTCCCAATAATGGACAATTGGATCGTTCTATCACGCAAACGGCTGAGAAATTAAAACGTATACGTACAGGGATCAAGACACTCTGTGTGGGTACGGGTGAGTTTATGTATATCCCGATGCGAATTGCAGCTGAGATGGGCGCTGGGGTGTCTTATCAGTCCACAACTCGCAGCCCTATTCATATCATTGAACACGGTGACTATGCGGTAAAATATGGCCATGCTTTTCCTTCACCAGAGGATGAACAGGTCGTGCACTTTTTCTACAATATCCCGTACGGCAAGTATCAGGAGCTCTTTCTTTTTATGGAAAGAGAAGCATCACCATCATCTATGGAACCGATCCTGCGAATCCTTCAAACAAGGGGGCTGCATACCTTGCATATCGTCTTCTTTTCACCTCAAACGGTCGATTGGAAGGAGGTTAAGGTATGGAAGCTTGGCGATCCAGAAGAATAGATGATCCCCAACCGATGGGCAGTTACCCGCCTGCTGATGTGACATTTCTACTGAAGGATATCAGTGAAGTGCAGCTGGAAGTCGCCTTAGATGCTAGAGAACGGGCAATTCAGTCCGGCACGCACTATTCGGAAATGCTTCCCCAAGAGCATCTGCCCTCCTCGGATTATTTGAACCTTTATCAAGAAACCCTGAAGCTCTCAGCTGAGAAAGTAGCTGTATCCGTGGGTGCGGTAGCCGAGATTATTCGTGCAAAGAAAGGACCGAACACAGTCCTTGTTTCCTTGGCACGGGCGGGTACGCCTGTTGGCATTTTGATCAAGCGATATTTACAAGGCATCCATCAAATGAATTTGCCGCACTATAGTATCTCGATTATTCGTGGTAAGGGAATCGATGAGAACGCTCTCTTGTATATGTTGCAGAAGCATCCTGGTGCCAGGCTGCAATTCATAGATGGGTGGACAGGCAAGGGAGCTATTCGTAAGGTACTTACCCAAGCTTGTGGCAAAATGGCAAAGGAATACGGGATCATCCTGGACGATGATCTAGCGGTGCTTGCCGATCCGGGCCACTGTACGGATATGTTCGGAACCCGTGAGGACTTTCTCATTCCGAGCGCATGCCTGAACTCGACAGTTTCTGGTTTAATGAGTCGTACAGTGTTGCGCGACGATCTGATTGGGCCCCATGATTTTCATGGCTCGAAATATTACAAGGAATGGCTGGATCACGATCAGTCCAATCATTTTATCGAAACGATCGTGCCTTATTTCAGCAAGGTGACCAGGGAAGCTCAGGGGATTGCACAAAATATTTTGGCGAATCCACCGGCAATATCTTGGCATGGCTTGCGAGATATTGAAGCGATTCAGGCAACCTACCAAATGGCAGATATCAATTTGATTAAGCCTGGGGTTGGAGAAACGACCCGTGTCCTGCTTAGGCGAGTACCGTGGCGAATCTTGGTAGATCGCATGGATAATCCGCATATTCGCCATATCCTGCTGTTAGCTGAAGCACGCGGTGTTCCAGTTGAGGTATATCCCGGGCTCACGTATTCGTGTTGCGGCCTCATACAATCCGTGAAAGGAGATGCCGAATGATTTATGCCAGTGATTTAGATCAGACCTTAATCTATTCCCAGCCAGTTGATCGTGCGGAGCATTGGGGAGAGCGTATCATGGTCGCCGAACTTATTGAGGGTAAAGTAAGATCATATATGTCCTCACGTACGTATCAACGCCTGCAAGAGCTGATGAATGAACTTATTTTCATCCCTGTGACAACCCGAACCATCAAACAGTATGTGCGGATTCATCTGATCAGTGAAATCCTGAAACCCCAATACGCCGTGACAAGCAACGGGGGAAATATGTTGATCGATGGCAAGGTGGATACGGGTTGGAGAGATCTCGTTAGAACTCGTGTCAGCGAGACGAGTTCTCCTGTCGAGGATGTACTCCCTGTGATGCAAGAGGTGCTGAATCCGGATTGGGTGATCAGCTCTAGTTTTTGCGATGAGCTATTCTACTCCCATATCGTTGATCGCGACCGTATGCCGCTGCAGGAGATAGCCGACTTGAGCGCACAGTTGAAAAAGATGGGCTGGCGCACTTCTATTCAAGGAAGAAAGGTGTACATCGTTCCCGATGCTGTGAGCAAGGGAGCAGCGGTTGTACACTTGAACGAGGTTCTAGGTGGACGAAAAGTCATCGCTTCCGGAGACTCCCTTTTGGATCAGAGTTTGTTAGACATCGCTGATTTTGCCATTGCTCCAGGTCATGGAGAGTTATTCCGACAAGAGCAAATGGGACAGTCAGGCAAATATAGATTTACCGAGGAATCCGGTATTTTTGCAGCGGATGATATTACGTCATTTGTACATTCCACACATAGCGAGCACAAAAAGTTGCTCATAAAGGAGCCCTCATGAAAAAAGTATGGTTTAACCGCTGGTTCTCTGTCGCCTATCATTACATGAACAGCATTCGTGACAATGAGGATGGGGTTCAGTTCAAGATGTATGCTACGCATCCAGATCGCAGTCACATGGCGCTGAGAGCAGCAGATTTTGCGGATACCGAGCCTGTTCTCGGCGACGATGATTATGTGGAGTTCGCGCTGGGCTTTTGCAAGCAGCATGGTATTGATGTATTTATCCCTAGGCTGCATATGTACGCCATCGCCAAGCATATTGATGAATTCGAAAAAATAGGTACGAAGGTAACCGTTTGTCGTGACCTAGAGCTTTTGGAAAGCATTATGGAAAAGCAAAAGTTTTACGAGCGCATTCGCCCGCACAATATCGTTGCGATTCCAGACTACCATGTTGTGAACACAGCGGAGCAGTTTCTTGGGGCCTATGAAGCGCTAACAGCTGCTGGACATGGGGTCTGCATGAAGCCAACAAATGGCGAAGGCGGTAATGGTTTTCGGATTATCAGCAATAAGCGGAATGCGCTGGGTGATATGTTTGGACCGGTAATGCCGTATCTCACGAAAGAGCAAGTGTACCAGAACTTATCGACAGTGGAACGCTTCGATGACGTCATGGTTATGGAATTACTCAATGGCTATGAGTACAGCATCGATTGTTTGGCTTCCGCATCGGGCGAACTGCTTGCCGCTGTTCCTCGTCGCAAGGCGGATGGGCGCTTGAGGCTGTTAGAGGAAGTTCCAGAGCTGATTGAGCTTGCTAATCAAGTAGCTGCTACGTATCGCATACCTTTTAATTATAATATTCAGATCAAATACAGTCAGGGTGTGCCGAAGCTGTTGGAGATTAATCCCAGAATGTCGGGTGGTTTACAAGTTAGCTGCTTGTCAGGCATTAATTTTCCATATTTAGCAGTGAAGTCACTTCTTGGTGAAAAGGTTGACGTCCAAAAGCCTAACTTCGGGATATTGGCGAGTCATCTGGAGCAATATGTTATTATGAATCTCGGTGAATAATAAGTGCCGCGCATCATATCTTTGATAATAGATGATCATTCGTATCAATCAGTCAAAGAGGGTGCGCTGTATGATCGTAGGCGGGATTATCTTATTCGGAATTATTGTAACGCTAATTGTGATTGCAAGTGCAGAGAAAGCGGAATATGTGTCCAATTTTATCGATAAATAGTCATCTTTGAAGCCTGAAAAGGTTTCTTTTTTTTGCTTTGATTTGGTAGAATAGTAGATAGGTAGTTTCATTAGTGAAGGAGATTTAACATGCTGCAATTAAGCGATAGTCAACTTGCAACAATGTGGAGTCAAGGAGATGCGAAAGCGTTTAATCGACTTCTGGAGCTGTATAAGGACAGAATTTATCGATTAGCTTTTCGTATGCTTCGTAATAAATCGGATTCCGAGGATGTTGTTCAGGAGACTTTTTTGCGAGCACATTTGAATTCACATCGATTTGACGCTACCAAGAATTTCTCCAGTTGGATCTTTAGCATTGGCAAAAATGTCACGATTGATTTGATGCGGAAGAAGAAGAAAGAGCTCTCCATGGATACGAGTGCGTTTCCTTCTCAAGATGAACGCCCATTGATTGAGAAATTGGTGAGTCATGAGAAGACACCGGAGCTTCAACTGATCGAGCAGGAAACGTATAGTCAGGTCGAACAAATGATTCAAGATCTACCGGATAAATATAAAGACCTCATTGTTTATAAATATTATTTGGATATGTCCTTAGAAGACATCAGCCGAGAAGTGAATTTACCTGTTTCTACGATTAAAACTAGGCTTTTCCGTGGCCGGAATTATATCAAAAGAAAATGGGGATCCTTATTCTTCATGCTGCATAGCTTAACTTCTGTTATTATTTTTTAGCGGTAAGCCGATAAGGCTTATTTTTTTGCCCATCACCTTATTATAAAGGAGCTTCTTATGAGTAATCCTAAATTAGATGCACCCAAACTTCCTAAAGAACTACCCGTCATTACCTTGCAAGAAGGGAAATTTGAGCCTGAAGATAGCTTTCATACCGGCATTATTAGTGATTGCGTGATTGATAATCAGTCCGCCTATAAAGTCGCGTTCGATAAAATTATTTTCCGCAACGTGACCTTTACACGGATCTCGATGAGAGAAATTGAGCTAACGGATGTTATTTTTGATCGATGTGATTTGTCGAATGTGAACTTTACAGAAGCGACGATTCACAGAACCGAATTTAGAAATTGCAAAATTATGGGCATGGATCTTACCGGGGCAACGTTGCGAAACATCCTTTTTCAAGATTGCTTAGGGGACTTCGCAACATTTCGGATGGCTAATTTCAAGCAGATTTTGTTTCATTCCTGTTCTTTAATCAGTTCTGATTTTTATGAGGCTACTTTGCAAAAGCTACAATTTGAGGTTTGTCAGCTGGATCATGCACAATTTACAGGTGCTAAGCTGGAAGGAATCGATCTAAGCACCTGTGAGTTTACAAGCTTAGGTGTAAGCATTGAGGATTTGCGGGGAAGTATCATTTCTAGAGAGCAGGCCTCGGTATTTGTAAGTCTTTTTGGGATCAAATTAAAGGAATAGAGGCTAGGTGAATGGAGGGGTAGATGGTGAAGCTTGGATTTGATATTGATGATACCCTCATTAATCTAAGAGAGCATGCGTTTCATATTTATAACCAAAAGCTGCAGAAAAACATTGAGCTAGAGGTGTTTCAAGCCCTGCCAACGATGGAAATTCACAGTGCGTTTGGATTATCCAAGGAAGAAGGAGGGAAGCTGTGGCACAGTCTGCGCGATGAGATTTATTATTCGGATTGTGCGACATTCCCCCATGCGCGTGAGGTATTGAATCAGCTGGTGGAGCAAGGCCATGAGGTGTACTACATCACTGCTCGAGCCAAAGAGCATACAGAACGCACGCGGCAATGGCTGCTGGACCATGGATTCCCCGTAGCAGAAGGCCATTTTTTCTGTGGGATGAGTGATTCCGAGAAAGTACATATTATAGAGGCGCTAGAGCTGGATTATTATTTTGATGATAAACCGACGGTTCTGGAGACACTGTCTCACTTGCCTGTCCGCATTTGTGTGAAAGACAGATCCTATAATCGACATCTGGATTTGCCGCGGATTACGTCTTGGGATGAGCTTGCTGAGCTTTTGAAGGGTTAAAAAAAGAAAGGCGCTCTCATCGTTACAAAACGATTCGAGTACCTGGCTGAAGGGAGAGCAGATCTTGCTTTCCCTTTTTTTCAAGCTGTTGGAGCAACTCATCGGTATCACGTTTCGCCTTCGTCTCCAAGCCACATCAAGTCTAACCCCAACCCTCCGTCCCCAACCCCAACCCCCGAACCCCTATTGGCACTATCCCCTTAGCTCAGAAAGAAGAACCAGATAGACTTTTTGAAGAAGTCTCAAATAAGACAATATAGGCATTACTTTGAGGCGGAATGGCTGGGAGTCAAGTAAGTACTGGTTGTAGATAGCTAGGTGCGTCTTCTACTCAAACTTTAGCCATCGCTTTACAAACGTTACTACGAGGATAACAATGCAGAGTTCTGCTTCATTGAGGAAAGTGTACCACCTTGATAATGATGAATACAGCTTTTGATAAGATGTTCAAAGATCGGAATATTGCACCTAATGAGATTAGTCCGATAGCAGAATTCGTCTAAATAGCTTTGTAGATGACGCGCACCAATACCGTGGAAGGTTGCATTTATCGAAGCGCTTGCTTGTTTTGCATTTTCAAGTAAGGGGCGTTGCCTTTTTGGCGTGTAAAAGCCAGTAACCATGTGAATTCCCTGCACGGTAGGATCGATATGGCGCTGCTGAAAGGCGGATGTGTCGACTTTCGTTATATGTTTATTCCTAGGGTGTGAGGGTACAACATGTTTAATTTTGATATAAGTGGGTTCACCGGAAACATGGAGTGAGGCGCCTACGAGCAGGAGATGTTCCTGAGGGTGCTTGTGGACAGTTGAATTGAAGGGTTTTCCATAGATGGCAGAGTTAATTTGAACTGTACCTGTCATCAGACTATGGTTATCTATTTGCGTAATGGAGGTGCGGATTTTATGTAGCATTAACCAAGCTGTTTTGTAAGTAACATGAATAAGTCGTGAAAGCTCCATTGCAGTTGTACCTACATGTGTGCGCGAAATCAGAAAAATTGCGAGTAACCACTTGCGCAGCTCGGTTCTGGAGCCTTCCATAATCGTGTCCGAGAGTAAGGAAACTTGGTGACGACAGCGGGAACATTCATATAAAGGTAAACGCCGAGTTGTGGTGATATAAGCATGACGATACGCACAACGCGGGCATCGAAAGCCCTGTGGCCATTTCGTTTGAAAAAGGAAGTCGATGCAGATCTCTTCAGAGGAAAAATGGGTTTGAAATTGTTCGTAGGACAAGTTTGAAAAATCCATGTATAATCTCCTCTGTTGATACAGAAATGGAAACATTTGTTCTAATTTCATTATACCGAACATACGATCCTGTTTCAACAAGTCCTAAGAATTAATTGGGCTATTTTTCCTGAGTATAGGGGATAGTGGCGATAGTGTTTGCCTGAGTAGAAGTAGTGGGGAATAAGAATAGGGGGAGGGGGTATAAAAAGTGTAACAGGAGTATGGCAATAGCATAGAAAGGGGAAGGCGTGTGGAATCAATCTTCTTTTTCATATCATGTCCGCATAAGGTAGTACTAAAGAATTGTGGCGTATCAAATAGAACTGGGCAATAGAGAAAGGGGGAACAGAATGCTACAGAGACGACGATGGAGAAGCAGACCAACTGTGAAAACAAGCCGAAAAAAAGTACTTTGGATTGGTCTGCTCATCTTTGTCTTGTTTTGCATACAGTTTTTTATTTTCGTAGAACGAAATCTTAGACCTCCTTTGATGAATTTGGCCAAGGTTAGAGTTAAACAGATTGCAACACAAGCGATTAATAGTGCAATTGCCGAACATGTGGCAGGAGGAACGAATGCTGAGCAATTGATTGATTGGAAAATGGATAAAAACAATAAAATTACAGGTTTCATGTTGAATTACAATGAGCATATGAGGATTACTTCAGAAGCTATTAAAACGGTCCAAGGTGAGTTGAATGGTTTAGAAAGTATTTCTGATCATATTCCCATCGGGCAAGCGATGAATAGTGCGATTCTCGCTTCTTTTGGACCCGATATTCCGATTAGATTGCTTCCTGTAGGAAGTGTGAAGGTGGATTTAAATACACGTACGCAAAATGTCGGCATTAATATGGTTATGTTCGAAGTCTATGTGCACATTGTTGCTGAGGTTTCTGTGATTATTCCATTTGATTCGGAAACGGAAATCGTAGAAACGGAAATCCCAATTTCCTACTCGCTTGTTGTGGGGGATGTTCCTACTTATTATTATGATAATAAGGGTAATCCAGTTGGAAGTTCGAAGGAAGGCAGTCCGCCAAGTATAACATTACCAACAATACCCAACTCAGGGGCTGCGAGTTCTACTCCCCAAGGGGGCGTTTCCAAATAAAAAAAGAAGTAAATCCACCCGAAGGGGTGGGTTTACTTCTTTTTGCTTCGATCTTCGCGCTCCCATCTGCGTAAGGACGGATAAGGGTCATAGCTCCATTCTGTTGTGCCATTATCACGATATAAACCAAAATGGAGATGAGGCGGAAATTTGCCTGATGTACCTGGTTTTCCATAACCCGAGCTGCCAACCCAACCAAGGGTTTGTCCAGGTTTGACAATATCGTTTATCTTGATTGTTTTTTGAAAGCCAGATAGGTGGGCGTAATAGTGATAAATGTTGTTTAGATCGCGAATGCCGATTCGCCATCCACCATAGGGATTCCATCCTTTAATTTCAACGATGCCATAGCAAGTGCTTCTTACAGGAACACCATAGCCAGCGAAAAGATCTGTGCCTTCATGGGTCCGGTGCCCGCCCCAACCGCGGCTATCCCCCCAGGTGCTACGATAGGAGTAGTTGGATGTAACAGGTAGAGGGAAGGCATGAGTATTAGCTTCTAGGCTGCCCAAAGACTCATAGATCGCAGCGAATTGCCGTATGCGTTCTACACTTCGTGCGTTTTGATAATAATTCCAGAGATTTACCTGTAAATTATCAATTTTCGTTCCATTGTTGCTTAAGATCGCAGCCATAGCCGCTAGTACATCTAAATCGTTGGTACGGTCAGCGATGCCATCTCCCGATCCATCCCGCCCTAATCCATGGAAAAAGGAAACACTTTTCAAATTTGAATCTTGTGGATCTGGATTGAGCATCCCCGCCCAAACTAGCTCAGAAAAATAAATGTTCGTGATACCTTGTTGAACTGTTCTTTTTTTGACGGTGTTCATCGTTTTTTCATATTGATCTACAGCAGCTAGGTACGTCCAAGGGATACCCGAGAGTAAGCCGATTTTTTCAAAAAGCTCTTTTCGCTCCGCCTGTGAAGGTTTTGTGGGTTGGGAGCTTGGGAGTGGAGTCATTTGGTCATTTGCCATAGCAAGTGATTCATCCAGATGTGTAAAAGGCGGTAATGTGACTGTTGATAGGAGGAGGCTAAGGACGAGAACCTTTGACCAAAATGCTCTGCTTTGCATCTCTATCATCCTTCCTGAAATGTTAGTTCTTAGGATGTACGGATGTCTTGTTGTTTATCCTTCGATCTTTCGTTGTTGAGGGATATTTGCTATGATGCCAATAAGAGGTGGGAATAGTGACTTTTAACCATAGAGAAGAGCACGTTGACGATCACATGTTGTTAGTTCAAGCTAATTTGGATGATATGAATCCTGAATGGATGACTTATGTGATAGATAGGCTTTTTGATGCAGGAGCCAATGATGTATACATGGTGCCCATTATTATGAAACGAGGACGTCCCGGTACCATGTTGAATGTACTTGTGGACGAGGAACGACTCTCTTCCATTGAGGAGATTATTTTTAATGAAACAACTACGCTTGGGATAAGGTATCTACATGCTTCTTGTCATCGATTAGCAAGAGAATTTGTACACGTTGAGACACCTTGGGGGCCTCTAACTGTAAAGGTTGGTTACCACGCTGGTAAATTAGTGCAATTCGCGCCTGAATTTAAGGAATGTGAACAAGTGGCAAGGCTGCATGAAATTCCGCTGAAGATGGTCTACGAAGAAGTCAGGTTGTTATTTTTGCAACAACAAAGAAAAAAAAACGCTCTTCCACAGTGATGGAAGGGCGTTTGTCATGTATATGCCTATTGTGGGGTGCCAGGTATGGCATCGCCATGGTGCGTGTGTGTTTGAGAGTGACCATGATGATGGTCGTGGTGATGATCGTGTTTATGATCATGGCTGTGTGAATGGTCATGATGGTCATCGTGCGTGTGCGTATGTTCATGATGGTGATGATGGTCATCGTGTGTATGTGTATGTTCATGACTATGATCATGCGCTAGATGTTCATGACTAACTTGCCACTTCCCAATAAACGGGTCAATCTTACCAACTACTACGCGTAGAACATTAGGCTGTTTCGGCAAATCTCTAGTGCCTGCGCCATAGCCTATATGATCAACGACCATGGGTGGGAAGCTTTTGGAGAATTCATCAACAATGCCAGAAATAATACCGGCTCCAGTTGGCGTTGTCATTTCTAAGCTATAGGGAGTTGATGCGATTGGTAAACCTCTCATCATTTCCAGTGTGGCAGGAGCGGGTACCGGATAAATACCATGATCGATATGTATCGTTCCAGATCCTAATGGTACAGGAGAAGAGAAGATACGCTCGATTTGTAAGGAGTCGATGGCTAATGCCACACCAACGATATCAACGATGGAATCAATGGCACCGACTTCATGGAAATGAACTTTTTCAATCGGTGTCCCGTGAATCTTAGCTTCAGCCATCGCAATTTTTTCGAAAATAGCTAAGCTAAGTGCTGTAACTCGCTCATTGAATTCTGCTTTTTGAATGACATTAACGATTTCTGAATAATGTCTGTGCTGCTTCGGTGGATGTTCAGGATCTAGAATGACATCCAGCTTTAGAGCGGATATTCCGCGTTTCATAACGCGCTTCCATTCCAAGGTGTAAGGCTCTAGTTTGATTTTGGAAAGCTCATCCTCAATATAAGCACGATCTGCTCCCGCATCTACTAGAGCGCCTAAGGTCATATCGCCGCTTATGCCAGAAAAGCAGTCCAAATATAAAATGCGCATGGTTGTTATTCACGCTCTTTTCGACATATTTTTGTTAATGAGTCCCGCATAGTAGCCTGCGCCAAAGCCATTGTCGATGTTGACGACAGATATGCCGGGCGAGCAGCTATTCAGCATGGACAGCAGCGGTGCGATACCTGCAAGGTTAGCACCGTACCCAATACTCGTCGGCACAGCGACGATGGGTTTAGACACAAGCCCGCCCATAACGCTGGCGAGTGCGCCCTCCATGCCGGCCACAACTACAATCGCGTTAGCACCGCGAATGAGTTCGAGCCGGCGGAAGAGCCGATGGATGCCAGCGACACCCACGTCGAACACGCGTTCAACGTGGCTGCCTAGGCATTCTGCCGTAAGTGCTGCCTCCTCCGCCACGGGGAGGTCTGAGGTACCTGCGCACACGACGGCGATATAGCCGTCGTGGACTTTGAGCAGCGGGCGCTTAAACCAAGTGAGCGCCCGCGCTGTCTCGTGGTAGGTGACACCTGCCACGTTGGCAACGACATGAGCGGCTTTGGCCGCATCGACGCGTGTGGCTAGCACGCGGTCGGTATGCTCCATCAGCCGCCGGAAAATGGCCTCGATCTGCTCGGGCGTCTTGCCTTCCCCGAAAATGACCTCGGGAAAGCCTGTACGCTTCTCGCGATCGATGTCGAGCTGCGCAAATCCAAGATCAAGGTTGGCGGGACCTGAGCCGCCTTCCTTGATGATTTGCTTTTTGGCTTCTTCTATATCCAGATCACCGGTCTGGACGAGTTTTAAGATCTTCTCTAAGTCCATCATAAGGAAGCTTCTTTCACCTTATCTTTCGTTTCTTGAGACAGCACTTCATTCATACTGCCCGTGCGGTAGCCTTGCAGGTCTAGCGTGACATACGTAAAGCCAAGCTTGCTGAATTTTTCATAGATCGCATCGCGGTGTTCAACGACCTTATGAATTTCATCTGGCATCACTTCGATCCGAGCAATCTTCTCGTGATGACGCACGCGTACCTGATAGAGACCAAGCTGGGAAAGGAAGTACTCGCCTTCGTCCAATTGGTCAATCTTCCACTTCTCAATTTGTGTGCCGTACGGGATACGAGAGGATAAGCATGCAAAGGAAGGTTTATTCCATGTGCTCAGACCAAGCTCTTTGGAAAGCGCTCGGATCTCGTCTTTGGTCAAGCCGGCTTCTTGCAGCGTACTGCGGACACCTTGTTCATTCTTCGCTTGAAGACCTGGTCTGTAGTCGCCTAGATCGTCTACATTGGAACCATCTAGGATATACGGATAGCCCAGTTCTTTCGCGATATCTTGCAAATGGGAATAAAGCCCCGTCTTGCAGTGATAACAACGGTCAGGATTGTTGGCAACGAAATTCGCGTTCTCCAATTCCTTTACCTCTGTTTTGTGCAAGCGAACGCCAAATTGTTCGGCTAGTTGGGCAGCGGCATCGAACTCCCTCGTGGGAAATGTTTCAGATGCAGCGGTTACGGCAAGGACTTGGTCGCCAAGCTCTTGCTGTGCACGTTTAAGGACGAATGTACTGTCAACCCCTCCAGAGAAAGCGACGATGACACGGCCCATGTTTCTTAAAATTTCGCCAAGCTTGCGATCTTTCTCGCGCGTTACTTCTTGTATGCTCATGTTTCTATCCTCCCATACAGCCTTTATGTAGTAAGCTGAGCTGTTTTGGTCCATCTAAACAAGTGTATCACAACTGACCCCCAAAGTGGATTGTTTTGTCAGTCATTCATGTTATAATAACATCATTGAGAAACCAAATAAAAAGGCGGGAATTACAGTGCCTAGAAAAGTATTAGAGAGAAAACCAGACTGGTTAAAGATCAATCTCAAAACCGATGAGAATTTCAAAGAAATTAAATCCATGATGCGTTCCAAGACGTTGCATACCGTGTGTGAAGAAGCCAAGTGTCCGAACATTCATGAATGCTGGGCGAATCGGACAGCGACTTTTATGATATTAGGCGATATTTGTACGCGCGCTTGTCGCTTTTGTGCAGTCAAAACAGGTCTCCCTACGGAGCTTGATCTGGAAGAACCGGAACGTGTTGCAGACGCAGCGCTGCAAATGGGTCTTCGTCATTGTGTTGTTACTTCTGTGGCACGTGATGATTTAACAGATGGCGGTGCCATGATTTTCGCAGAGACGATCAAAGCGATTCGGCGTAAGCTGCCATTATGCACTGTTGAGGTGCTGATTCCTGACTTCCTAGGTCGAGAAGAGTCACTGGCTACTGTGCTGGAGGCAAAGCCTGATATTCTTAATCACAATATGGAAACGGTTGAGCGGATGTCAGATCGTGTCCGTTCCAAAGCGAAATATCGCCGTTCACTCGAGCTGTTGCAGCGTTCTAAACAGATCGCTCCGAACATTCCAACGAAATCCAGCGTCATGATTGGTGTAGGGGAAGAATGGGACGAGTTGCTTCAAACGATGGAAGACCTGCGCGAAGTAAACTGTGATATTATGACGATTGGTCAATATTTGCAGCCGTCCACGACGCATTTATCTGTATCCAAGTATTACACACCTGAACAGTTTGCGATGCTGAAGGAAGAGGGTATGAAGCGCGGCTTTAAGCACGTGGAATCAGGCCCATTGGTCCGCAGCTCCTATCATGCACATGAGCAGGTTAAAGCCGCATCTAGCGTCTAGAATTCATTGAACGGATCATAGAAAGGAGAGCTTCCTACCACCATGATTCATATTGCAAATAAAACATACGAGCTTGTTACCGATCACAAAAATGGTTGGAATTTTGAAGTGTTCAAGGAACGCTTCAGCGAAGTGTTAGAGCGGTACGATTATATCGTGGGCGATTGGGGATATAGTCAATTGCGTCTGAGAGGGTTTTTCAAAGAAATTCATCCAAAGGCGACCAAAGAATCCTCCATCGCGGCTCTTCAAGATTACTTGAATGAGTATTGCAACTTCGGCTGTGCGTATTTTATTATCGAAAAAGTAAACGCGCCTAAACAGCAAACACCAATAGAAGTGATCAGTTCAACAACTGTTTAATCCGCATGAACCAAATAACGCCATCTGAACTCCAATAATTATGGAGAGCAGATGGCGTTTTGTTATGCCGGTGTCTGTTTTGTTGTTCATTGTCCTACTTCACTTCGAGACCAACGAATGCCTCGCGAACACGATTCCAGAAAGGAAACGGACGGAACCGAGCAAATTTTACTTTCACATTGGAAGCAACACGACAGCGAATGGATACGACATCAGCACGCTGCATATATAAATGATCCAACGACAGGAGCATATTCTGTTGTGCTTTCGGGTAAATGTCACAATGGTGATGCTTTGGCAAAATCATCGATGAACCTAGTGTACGGTATACACGATTGTTAATCGACGCAATCTCGGCAATTTGAATAGCTTCTAGTGATGGATGGACCATGGCTCCGCCTAAGCTCTTGTTGTAAGCGGTACTGCCTGCAGGAGAAGAAATGCAGATGCCGTCTCCACGGAACATCTCGAACATTTCATCGTTCACGTGAAGTCTTGCGACCAGTGACACTTCAATCCCGCGAATTGTAAACTCGTTAAGTGCCAGGTGCGTTTCCACACCCTTATCCGTTGTAATCTCGATCTCGACAACGGGGTATCGCACGACTTGCAGCTCCTCAGGTGTTGCCACATTGAACATAAGTGAAGCCAGATGATCTAGCTCGTCAGGCTTCCAATCCGCAAAAAAGCCAAGATGCCCCGTGTGTATCCCAACGAATGCGATATGATCTAACTTGTCCACATATTTATGAAAAGCTTGAAGCATCGTGCCATCTCCACCAATGGACAGGACGATATCGGGATGTTCTTCATCCCTTGGCATACCTTGCTTAGCGGCGAGGGCGTGGAACCGTTCGGTTAGCCCCTTGGAGATGTCATCGCCTCGTTCAATGACGTTATATTTCAATCTTGTTCCTCCTAAGAGTTTTCGTAGAATTGTCTTCTTAATAAGTTGAGCAGTAGGCATCGATTTCTTGGAGAATGGATTCAGGTGTATGCCGGAATTCCGCGGCAACGCGATAGCTATCGTTGCTGAAATGCGTAACTCGTATTATTTCGCCATAGACCGTGATGGGTTGGTTGACATTCGGGAGAATAAAGCTGAACTCCAGAATCAAAGGAAAGAAAAGTCGGTTGGATGTGACAAAGGATAATCCACCAACACTAATATCGAGGAGTTGTCCGGTAAAAGCGACACCCTTCTGTGCAGATAAGCTTCGTATGCCGGCGACACGCAGAGTAATCGGTGTACGGAGGGTAAGCTTAGCACGAGGATATCGTCTGTTTTGATGCTGAAAAACTTCCTCAGGAAGCGATAAGGTTAGGGAACAGATTGTCTTTTTGAGTTCAAGCTGAAGCAAATCGACATATGCGTAATATAAAATGGCACCGTCTTTGAAAGAAAATTCAACGAATGAAACATGTTCAAGCTTGTCGAGTGGGTATACGCCCAATTGTTCAAGACATACCGTTATCGAATCTTCACTTATTTTGTCGATAGTAAAATTATCTTCAAAACAGAAAGGTTGTCCATCTTTACTTTCACCAACAATGATAATATGACAATCCTGATTTGGCGAAAAGGAAGCCAATTCTAGTACCTTATTCCAATCCATAGCATCACCAAGTCGTTAGATTTACATTCACATCTGCCTGTACATCCTGTAAATTCTCCTTCTCATCATAATTTATCTAAGTCAATAAGAAAAGCCCCAAACGGGGCTTTATCTAAGGTTTTACGATTTTATTGTTAAGACAAGGTGCTCGTAACAAGAGAGAGTTCGAACGAATGAGCAAAGTTAGTTGAGATGGGGCGTACACGAATCGAGAAGTGGGGTCCATGAACAAGATGTGATGGAATCGTCGCTTGGAAGCGCTGCGATTGATCGATAAGTTCCCCAATAGGAGCCATGAGGATGATTTTCTGCTCCCATGTTTCGCCATTTTCTGCATAATAAATGACTTCTACTGCCGTATCCTGCGGCCAAATAGGTCCGAAGTGTATGTGTGCCGAAATCATTTTCGTTGAGGGTGGAATCTCATCTAAGGGGACGTCGGACGTCGATTTATTCGCGTGATCATCAATACTCATAATTCGGACCTGATGCCAATTCGTGCGGATGAACTGCTTATAATCGGCAACCTTGGTAGCCACATCATAATGGTCAGCTACAAAAAGTCGAGCACGTTTGGCGGTGGGAACATACGTAAGATTCGTATAATCCTGCACCATACGGTGTGTATTATAGACAGGTGTTAATGATTGAACAGACCGCTTCATGCGTCCAATCCACTGGTGGGGGATCTCGCCTTGATTGTAGTAGAGAGGAATAATCTCATTCTCTAAAATGTGATAAATCGCTTTCGTGTTTTCTTTTTCCTGTGCTGCCCAGTCCGCGGTTCCCGTGGATCCGATAGCCCAACCATTCATGCCGTTGTAGCCTTCTTCCCACCAGCCGTCCAGCACACTGAAATTAAGGACGCCATTCATGGCTGCTTTCTGGCCGCTGGTTCCGCTAGCCTCAAGGGGTCTACGAGGGTTATTTAGCCACACGTCTACACCTTGAACGAGATACCGAGCCATATTGATATCATAATTCTCGAGTATTACAATTTTACCGAGAAATTCTTTCAACTGTGAGATGCGGTAAATTTCGCGTATTAAATCTTGACCTGGGTAATCAGCAGGGTGGGCTTTACCCGCAAAAATAAATTGCACGGGTCTCTCAGGATCATTAATTAATTTCTTGAGCCGATACAAATCGTTGAAAATTAGATTCGCCCGTTTGTAGGTCGCGAAGCGTCTCGCGAATCCAATTGTAAGGGCTTTAGGATTTAAGTAGTGTCGAACCTCTTCGATCCGTTCTTCGGATTCTCCGTTACGTTTGCGCTGCTCCATGAGACTATTGCGAGCATAACGTACTAAATCTTCCTTCAAATGCTGATGAACCTTCCAAATGGATTCATCGGGAATGACCTCGATTTGAGCCCATTGATGCTCGTTGGACTGCTCTGTTCGCCATGTGCCAGGGAGGAAGCGATCGAAGAGCTCTTTCCAAGCAGGTGCTGTCCAAGTATCCAAGTGAACACCGTTCGTGATAGAGCTGATCGGGACCTCGCTGGCATCGATATGTCCATGAAATTCTTTGAACATTTCGCGTGAAACCTGCCCGTGCAGCTTGCTGACACCATTACGCAGCCCCGCCGTATTCATGGCCAAATGTGTCATATTGAATTGACCGGACTTATGATCAAGTCCTAACGAAATAATGCTTTGTTTATGCTTAGGCAACTCGCTGAATAAGTGACCCAGATAGTGTTCCACCATCCCGACAGAGAAGGTATCGTGACCCGCGGGAACGGGGGTATGTGTTGTAAATACCGTGGCGGAGCGGACAGTCTCTACGGCAACGTGAAAAGGAAGGCCTAAGTGAAGCAGTTCCTTCAAACGCTCTAAGGTAAGGAAAGCGGCATGCCCTTCATTGATATGGTAGACATTTGGGTAAATGCCTAGCGCTCGGAGTACCTTGACTCCACCGATACCCAGCACCATTTCCTGGGCTATCCGCATATCTTGATTGCCCCCATACAACTGTGCAGTCAGTGCTTTATCTGCGTCATTATTGGCTTCATGGTCGGTATCCAACAAAAAGACCAGATTGCGGCCTACCCGAGCAGCCCAGACCAAAAGGGTAATACTGCGACCAGATATATCTAACGAGACCGTGAGCTGTTGGTCATTTTGAAGAACGGGACGAATCGGTAATTGCTTGAAGTCATAGGGGAATAATTCACTTTGTTGACTTCCGCTTGTATCAATCTTTTGTGTGAAATAGCCTTTTTTATAAAGAAGGCCAACTCCTGCAAGGGGTATTCCTAGATCACTGGACGATTTGATATGGTCACCAGCAAGGATCCCAAGCCCACCCGAATAAATCGGGAGTGATTCATGAAAACCAAATTCTGCAGAGAAATAAGCAATTTGCACAAAGCCTTCGTCTGAATGGTTGTTCTGGAACCAGCCGGGTTCATTCATATACGTATCGAATCTCTTCATGACATGGAGATAGCGTTCGATAAATACATTGTTCTGACTAAGTGCCTCTAGTTGTGATTCGTCTAGTTCATGCAGCAGTCTTACGGGATTATGACCGAAGGCTTTCCATCGATCAGGGTCGATGCTTTCAAACAGCTGCAGGGCATCATGGTTCCAGCTGAACCATAAATTATAGGCGAGCTCGCTCAATCGCTCAATCGCCTGCGGTAAACCTTTGGCCTCTTGGGGGACGGCTGCTATCATATCTGAATATTCTCTCCCTTTATAAACATGATCGTAGTTTCCCATATTATCTTGTTCCACCAACCTTTTCATACACCAGTTTAAGTAAGGAATATGCGAGGAACAGACCCATGATGACTGTAAAAGCACCAACAAAGACCATCGCACTTATCGGGAAAATAAGCTTTAAATAGCTCATAATGGGTGCTGTTGCATCATAGTGAGGCGAGAATACGGCTTGTGGACTTCGAAATCGCTGCATAGGCTCCCAAATCAGGAGAACAATACCAGCAGAGAGAAATCCATGAAGGAGGCGGGCAAAAAGAAAAGGAAGATAGCGCATGTTCGTATGACTTAGCAAGCTGACAATTTGAGCATGGACGGACATTCCTGCCCAGGAGAGGATGAAAGCGCCTATCGCGACTTTGCTGGAGAGGGCTAGATCAGCCGGGGCACCCCCTGCAGCCTTAGCACCCAGTGTAACTTCGAATAACCCATTCATGACAGCTTGCGAGAGCTCGTGAGGTAACCCTGTGATGGTTAAAAGGGACGTGATCAGCATATAGAATACATTCATGACCTGGGCAGAGGTGAGGACCTGTAGAACGACGGAGAAGAAGACAACAAGTCCACCTACAACAAACATCAACCGGAGAGAGTGGAGAATAGATTCACTTAACAAAATACCTACAGATCTTCCATCCCTTATTCTCGCGTTATGCATAGTCTCAAAGGCTTGTTCCCATACAGGGCCCCTCTCCCTAAGTGGTTGAGGAGTAGGTAAGGCTTTCCTGCCGTGAAACCGCATGATGAGGCCAATCATGAACGAGCCACCATAATGGGCAATGGCCAAAATAAAAGCTAAGGTGGCGTCATGGAAAAAGCCAATTGATACAGCTCCGATTAGAAATATCGGATCTGAGCTTGTTGTGAAGGCAACAAGTCGTTCGCCTTCTTCCCGATTAACCAGCTTCTGTTCCCAGAGCTGTGCAGTTAGCTTAGCTGCTACGGGATATCCAGCAGCGAAGCCCATCGCCATGACGAATCCGCCGATGCCAGGAATACGAAAGACCGGACGCATCATGGGATCAAGCAGCGTGCCAAAGAAGTGAACAATACCGAAGCCCAGCATTATTTCGGAGATAACAAAGAATGGGAATAGGGCTGGGAAGAGCACATCCCACCAAATGGAAACGCCGCGCAAGGCAGCTTGAAACCCGTCATGCGGGAAAAGAATTAAGCATACAATGATGCCAATAATTACGAATGACATAAGTAAGGCTGGGGTGAAGTTTTGCTTCGGCATAGACGATAGATACCTCCTCTTATTCAACTATATGAATAAGCTTGGACATACATGCCGTCCCGAATTTCTTATAAAAGTAGGTTGTATACGTTCCGCAACTTACATTTGCTTTATTTCTAGATAAACGTCTACGTCCAAGTAGGACTGTGTAGTCGTTTATTTTGGTCCATGGGACTGTTCAGTCCTTGTTTTTATGGTAAAATAGAACTAGTAAAACTTAAATCCTATACATCGGGAGTGATTCAAATGACAGGTGTCATTGCCGGATTGGTTGTCTGTATGTTCGTGTTTGTCATTCGAGAAACGCTCATGCACGCAGGGGATGAGGATTTAGAGAACTATTGAATATGAATTGCGAGGTTCCTTTGTATGTCAGAGAGCAAGAACAGAACAATTTTTGAGTTGATGGGGGGGGCGGAGACGGTAAGTCGTTTGGTAGAGGCCTTCTATCCGAAAGTACAGCAGCACCCGCTACTTTCGCCGCTCTTTCCAGCTAATATAGCACCAGTTATTGAGAAACAGAAGCTGTTTCTTACCCAATTCTTCGGTGGCCCAACCTTGTATTCCGATAGCCACGGTCATCCGATGATGCGAGCTAGGCATATGCCATTTCCGATCACAAGAGAGCATGCGGATGCATGGTTAGCTTGTATGACAGAAGCGATGGTAGATGTAGGCCTGCCGGAGGACTTAAAGGCTTTTCTCATAGAACGGCTTAGAGGTTCTGCGTATCATTTCATTAACACACCTGAGGAAGACTAGTCCGTTCTTCCTAAACCACATTAACTAGGGAAAAAGGCGGGATTTGAAGTGGTCGAACCCTTATATGAGATATCAGTGACTTGCACTTACTGTACCAATTCGTTCAAATCGAAGAAGGTTCGACCAAGCTTCAAAAAAGCGAGTAAATCAGATACGGATTTCTGCCTTCACTACAAGGATATTAATCCCGATTACTACGTTGTACGGATTTGCCCTTTTTGCGGGTATGCACATACGGAGAACTTTTCGGATAAATGGACTTCGACGGAACGAGTCATGTTCCATGAAAAAGTAGCTCAGAACTGGTTGATGCGCGATTATTGCAGGGAGAGAACGTGGGAAGATTCGCTTCAGTGCTTCAAACTGGCGCTTCTAAGCGCGCAAATCAAAAACGAGAAGTCGCGAGTGGTCGCTGGTTTATTGCATCATTTGGCTTGGCTGTACCGGGTGAAGGGTGACTGGGAACAGGAAGAACGGTTCCTTTCATTTGCATTAGATGCTTATATCAATGTATTTGAAACGGAAGGCATGGATTTGAATAATGCGAAGCTTATGTATCTAATGGGAGAACTGAGCCGAAGATTGAAACGTTTTCCAGATGCGATTAAATGGTTTTCACGTATCATTAATGATCGCAAGATTATGGATGCCGGGATGATTAGAGCTAGTCGTGAACAATGGGTAATAACGCGAGAAGATATGCTCGCTATGCGTCTAGAATTGCCGGATGAGATGAAACAAGCTACTTAAAGGAAGTATGTATAAGCAGGTAAATAAATGAACGCTCAACCATGATACGGTTTTCAGCCGAATGGTTAAGCGTTCATTTTTTGTTCGATAACTTGCGAATGTGTATAAAGAGTGGGACGGTTCTTGCCCATATGCTTGGACTGATAGAGCGCGTGATCAGCTTCTGAAATTAGTGTTCTAAGATCTATGTGCGGGGATTCAGCCGTTGAGATCCCAATTGAAATGGAGATAGGTGCTGCTTCCAGCCCATTCTTCTTATATAGAAACAATTCCGCAATCGAGGTACATAAGGTTTGGCCATAGCTGAGGACTCGAGCAGGATCTGTTTCTGTACAAAGCAGAATAAATTCTTCTCCACCATATCTGGCCAGGTAATCTTGTTCATGAATCAAATGACGTAGAACCGAACTTACTTCCTGTAGGAGTTGATCGCCTTCCAAATGCCCGAATCGATCGTTGTACAACTTGAAATTATCGAGATCAATCATCATGATAGACACTTTCCGCTTATGTAGGGCACTCTGTGCGATGGGCATAAAACTTCTCAAATTGGGCAACTTGGTTAAACCATCTTGATTCGCTTGCAGTTCAAGCCTTCGTTGCAGTCGCCAATTGTTATTCTCGTCATTCACCATAATGATGATCATGAAAAGGGTGGCAGAAGTAAGGGAGAACATGAATAATTGATCAAGGGTATAAGACCAAGAAAAGCCGCGTGTCAGGAAGCTGTGTGTAACTAGGCGCAGAATGAATACGAACCCACATATTTGAAGGGCAAAACGAATAGGAATGTCCAAGAAGCCGTTGCGATATTCTTTGTTATGGAAAAAGGAGCTAATGAAGGCTGGGGCAATGAGGTCTTGTGCGATGATGAACCAGGCTTGATTTTCATGTGAGATGAGACTAGAACCAGCAGGCAATATGGTCGAAAAGAGGGCAACAGGTAATCCATACCGCAATCCGGCCATGAAGATGGGTAACGAGCGAAGATCAATTAAACCAAATGTCTCTGGCAGAGGAACCAGCATCATGATGATGCTGGCCAAACCAGTGAGCAACGATGCAAATAGATGTTCGTGCGAATCGATTAGCATTTTGCTATGAACTTTCAATGCTAAATAATTTAAGGTCACTAAGGTACATGCGCTTGTCAAAGGAATGAGGTACTCATTCATAAAGGTTCGTTTGCTCCTTGCAATGAACTACGAATTATGTTTGTTTCGTACCGCGGTGTCCGCTAATAAATAATCTCGATCCGTATCCACAAGTGTCAGCTTGTTATGACAACAAGGGAAAACGAGGAGTTTCTTTTTACCTTCGTGAATGGAGGTGAGTTCATGAATCTTGAGCGGCAGTAAGACATTAGAGCTTAGACAGAATGGACATTGGGCCACGTAAATGTCCTTCATGATGATGTCGTAAGGCCACGTATTGGCAAAAGGTATCAAGGGCTACTTCGTTTCCGGTTCGCTCGTGTTGGAGGAAGAACTTTTCGCGAGCTCTGCTAACTTCTGCAGAAGAATATGTTGTGGCATATGCATGAGGTGTTCTAAAGGTACTTTAAGCTGTTCAGCTAACTTCACAGCTGTTTCAGGAGAAATTTGCAACGGTTTCATAATTGTGAAATCACCCATCCTGTTCCGATTTAGTCCGAAGGAACTATACATAATTGAATCATACTTTTTGAAGAGAAGCAATGAGGAAGATGAGGATAGTTGGCGAATGGCTAGCGGATATGATTTAATTATAGAGGAAAGGATAGGTGATCGCATTGTTAACATTACCTCTTAATCAAACATGGAATCTTGAAACATTTTTCCCTGGAGGAAGTGACTCTCCTGCATTCGCTGCACACCTGAAGAAGCTTCAGGAATCCATTGCATCTTTTCAAGAGCAAGTACGTAAGACAGCTTCTCCACAAAGTCTAGAGGATACCTCGGCGCTGGCACATTTGATTGACTTGCTCCAGCACAATGTGATGCATATTCACGAGGCAGATTCCTTCGTAGGTTGCTTGCAAGCGGACAATCAGAAGGATAAAAAAGCGCCTGTGCTAAGTGGACAAGTGAAAAGCTTATATGCCGAGCATTTATCTTCACTCACACATTTTGATCAGATCCTTACAGGGGTGCCAGATCAGGTGTGGGAAGGGATACTGCAGCAAGAGCCTTTTCAAGCTATCGCCTTTTCGTTGGATGAACGTCGCGCACTGGCTAAGGAGAAACTCCCGCCTGAGCAAGAGGCATTAATTAATGATTTGGCCGTAGATGGCTATCATGGGTGGAGCGATTTGTATAATTCGACCGTAGGTCAATTCAGCATGGCTGTTGAAGTCGATGGCAAGCAGGTTGAATTATCCGCAGGCCAAGCCTTTAATAAGCTGCATACGGAGAATCGTGAAGAACGATTAGACCTATTTGATAAATGGGAACAAGCTTGGACGGATAAAGAAGAATACTGTGCAGAAGCATTGAATCACTTGGCTGGCTTCCGTCTTCAGGTTTATAAAGCAAGAGGCTGGAAAAGCATACATAAAGAACCACTTGCGATTAATCGCATGGAAGAGAAAACATTGAATGTCATGTGGGACGTCATTGACCGCAATAAAGGTCTTTTCGTGGAGTATTTAAATCGAAAAGCGAAGCTGCTTGGCGTTGACAAATTGGCATGGGTTGACGTGGATGCGCCACTTGGCGATTCATCCAAGAAGATTTCCTACGACGAGGGTGCGAGTCTGATCATTGATCAATTCAAGCGCTTTAGTCCGAAGCTAGCTGCCTTCTCTGAGGAAGCTTTTGAGAAGCGCTGGATCGAAGCGGAGGATCGTCCTGGTAAGCGCCCTGGCGGCTTCTGTACCTCATTCCCGCTAGCGGGTGAGACACGTATCTTCATGACGTATGGCGGGACGCTGAATAACGTCTCTACGCTCGCTCATGAGCTAGGCCATGGTTACCACCAGCATGTCATGACGGATATGCCGGCTCTTGCGCAGGAGTATGCGATGAATGTGGCAGAAACGGCTTCGACCTTTGCTGAAATGATCGTAGCCGATGCGGTTGTGAAGAGTGCTTCGACAGATGATGAGCGCATTGTATTGCTTGAGGATAAAATTCAACGAGCTATCGCGTTCTTCATGAACATTCATGCGCGGTTTATTTTTGAGACGAACTTCTATGCTGAACGCAGTCAAGGCTTAGTCAGTGTGGAGCGCCTTAACGAGCTCATGGTTGATGCACAAAAGCTCGCTTACAAGGATGCCCTAAGCAGCTATCATCCGCATTTCTGGGCTGCAAAGCTCCATTTCTATGCGACGGATGTGCCTTTCTACAATTTCCCCTATACATTCGGATACATGTTCAGTGCCGGCATTTATGCAAGAGCCGTGCAAGAAGGGGCAACCTTCGAAGACAAGTACATCTCACTGCTTAGAGATACAGGCAGCATGAATGTAGAAGAGCTTGCGCAGAAGCATCTCGGCGTTGATCTGACAGAGCCGGATTTCTGGCAAAGTGCCGTCGACATGGCAGCGCAAGACGTGAAGCAGTTTATGGAGCTAACGGAAGCTAAGGTTCGCGCGTAACCTGGTGGCAGGGAGTCTTCCCGCATTGTCCCGTAAGAGCACATTGAACAAAGAAACAGCCCCTCTGAAGTAGGGCCTCAGAGGGGCTGTTTCTGCTTTCGTTAAAGCTTGAATATCTGAATCGTCTGCTGCAGCTGGGTCACAACCCGCGTCATTTCTTCCGCTTGCGTAACGATACCCTGCACAGTTGAAATTTGCTCATTCATGGAAGCGGACACTTCTTGCGTACCAGCCGCGGATTCTTCCGTAATGGCTGAAATATTTTCCATGGCAGCAGCAATTTGTCCCGAGCTTTGAAGCATGCTTTCGCTTTCTTCAGCGAAGCGTGTAATCTCTTCTGAAATGAATCCAACACTGCCAACAATCTCAGCAAATACAATTTCCGTTTGATCGATTAAGACGGTTTGTTTCTTAACGACGTCTTCATTAACTTGAATGCTGCGAATCGCATCCTGAATGCCTTGCTCAATACTCTTAACGAAGCCGAATACTTCACGCGTTAGGGAGGTGGATTCTTCAGCAAGCTTACGTACTTCTTGCGCTACGATCGCAAAGCCTCGTCCATGCTCGCCAGCTCTAGCTGCTTCAATAGACGCGTTGAGGGACAATAGGTTCGTTTGTTCAGCAATCTCGGAAATGGAACGAGTAACATTCGTAATACCAGCGGCTTGGCGAGCGAGCATGTCAATCGTATCGGAAACCTGTCTAGTTACTTCGACATTTCGTTTCATACCAACGCCTTGGCTCTCAACCGACGTACGTCCCTTTTCAACAAGGGTCATCATTTGATCCGAACGGTTTTTCATTTCTTTAGCGGATCCAGCATAATTTACGATTTTCACTTCAATATCTTTGGAGGTGATGGAAACGCCTGAAATCTCCTCGGAGATTTGTCCCGCACCAGCAGCCAGCTCATGGGCAGAAATACTCACTTGCTCAAGAACGGTACGGAAGCTCTCATTTTTCACATAGATATCACGGCTTGTCTGGAAAACTTGCTTCGAAATAGTCCCTGTATCACGTAAAATATCGCGGAGTTTGTCAATCATCTTATTAAAGGATTGGCCTAGTTGACCGAGTGAATCGTCACTCGTGATCGCAACCTTCTGGGAAAAGTCACCTTTGGAGATGTTAAGCGCAATGCGGGAGATATCTGCAATGGGCTCTGTAAGTTGTCCTTCAAACCAACGGATGAACGGTAAGCTTCCAGCTAGGATGATTATCAGGAAAATAATGCCAAGTAAGCGGTTCCAGTCTGAGGCAAAAGTTACAATTAACATGAATAGTGAGTTTAAACCAATTAGTGCAAAACAACCAAGTTGTAGTTTCTTTCTAAACGATAAGGATGAGATTTGTTCCAATCCGATCGACTCCTCTGCGAAATTTGTATACTTATGGAGAAAATAATTGGTGTATTTGAAAATTATATCACCGAACATGGAAACATTCTACATTTTTTCGACAATAATCGTTCGGTGTTTACAAAGAAAATTGACATTTATATTATTTGAATATAAAGAAAATAGCGAATTATTCAAATATTGGAAATAAACTGTTGAATTATGTAAATTGTATAGGTATAATAGGTCTAGAGTCACAAAATTAACATAATTAGTAAATTAGAGTAATTTAAGGAGGGGGCGTACAATGTTGGAACAGTTTACACTCGCGAGACAAATTGATGTGGTATTTCGTAAGATCAAGGAAGAGCTTTCTCATGTGAACTCAGGCACAGTTTTTGTCCATATTCGCAACAATGAAATTGGGAAATTTGGCATTAAACACCTGCCGTTTGAAAGCTCGGAGGGCGCATTGCCTGCAGCGGCTAACGCGGGGCTGACTGAATTACAATTTCAGTCTTTTCGTCAAATGGCGATCGAATCATTGAAGCGCAAGATGAGCTGGACGCACGGGGAGATTTTGTTCGACTTCGCGGTAAGAAAGAATGTCATTTCAATTAGTATCATGTTTGAGAGCAATTACAATATGGCTACATACGCACGAACGATTTAGCACTTATACCTATACTATTTAATTAAAAGAACCCCGATCACAATTGTGATTGGGGTTCTTTTTGCAGCAAAATGCGACCCTTGCCGTACGGGATGCACATGGGGGTTCCAACCACAAATGGGAAAGTTGTCCTTGAGGGGGAAGCGTGGGTTATCAAACAGTCCCAATCTAATTGTCCAATTTTGAGTAGAATTTACAATACTCCAGCAGTTCCGTGTAATTGCCGAGCCTGACTGCCGGTCCTTGCTTAGTCGCGAATTCGTAGCTTCTTAGACCAGTGCTTACATGAAATGTACTCATTCCTAACTTATTCCCGCATTCTATATCGATTTCACTATCTCCTATGATCACATCGTTGCGTCTCGCGATATTCATTAAAGCTCGCTGCTTTGGATTTTCTCCCTTAAGTGGCGTAACAACGTAAATATGATCGAACAAGTCATAAATCCTTAGACGTTTAAGTTGAAGATAGACATGTTCATTATGATTTCTTATCGTAATCAGAGCAAGATGGTATTTCCCCTTCACGTTGGCGGCAAAGCTGGGGAAGTCTTCTATCATCGTATCCAGATCTAGTAAGTCCTTACTTTCCAAGCGGTTGCTTTTATAATGCTTATAGCGCTGCATCGTGTCCTGCTGGTTGGCAACTAGCTTACCATAAATACGATGGACGATGGATGTATCGTCGGTTAAAGACAGCTTCAACCGCTTATAATCCGCCAAGGAAGGGAACGGCAGCCCCGTCTCATTTTCAAAAAAGGAGCTCATGATGCTATAGTATCGGTGCCATACATCAATGATCGTTCCATCGAGGTCAAAAAATATGGTCGGCTTCATGAAGGTTCCTCGGTGAAATATTCTTGAAAATAGCGGTACATCGTTAATTGGTCCTTCTTGTACTTGATATGCTCATCGATGGGGTCGCCCAGCATGAGGCGAATCATCAAATTTGGAATATCATAACCGGAAGCGATTGTTAACGGGAGCCCTCCGGAAGCAAATCGGGTATTAAAATCGATAATAAACGGCTGATTATGCCTATCGAGAATGTACTGGAAATTGACGGGGCCTTCCAAATGGATATGTTTAGATATGGAGCGAATGTAATCTCTTATTTCCAGAGGATGCTGATTTTGGCAGATGACAGCTCCTCCGCCTAACGTTTTCAATCTTTCTCTTTGATTGCAAACAATCAACAGTCCCTTCTGATCAAAAAGGCAATCCACCGTGTATTCCTTGCCGCTGATGTAATCCGTAACGACATAATCTTTCATTTTTACACTCCAATAGTCGAGGTCCATACGATCTTCGAGCTTTCGAACCTCTTTGCTCCCGCTGCTTTCGCATTTTTTGATGATAGCCGGATAAGTAACGGCTTCTTTCGTCTCAAATACCTCGGGAACGGGCAGCCCAATGTTCTTCATAAATAGATACATCTTTTGCTTATGGTGAAGTATTTCATGGGTGTTCACATCGCAAACAAGCAACTGAACCCCCTTTTTTAATAAGTCCGCTTTGTGTTTGGAGTAAAATGGCGTGTCATATGAGGTGGTTGGAAATATGATATCAACGTGTTCTTGTTCGACTAGGGAAAGAACAATGTTTTCGTAACTCGGGTCACTGCTGGCAGGCACTTTATAAAACGAGTCGACCACATGTTTAGCGTACACGTATTCGCTGCTATCCACAGCTACGATATGATACTTATATCCTTGAATGGGATGTTGCAATAAGTGTTTTATTAAGAACGTTCCAGTTAGCCCTCCTGCTGAGGTAATCAATATGGTTAAGTTTTTAATCATCGTCGCTCAGCCTCCCAGGTTAAAACTAACCATAAAATGCTTTGACTTCTCTTTCAATCTGAGGCCATACTTTAGCAATCGTGTTTTGGTAGGAAGCCTGTTCGCGTACATACTTTAATCCGTTTGCAGCCTTTTTTTTGCGTATATCTTCGTGCTCCAAATAATATTTGATTTTTTTGATTGTTTCTTCCGGTGAGCTTGAGACTGCACAATCATTCTCCGATGACAATTTGGCCCGGACTCCCGGACTGTCCGATGTCAGCAAAAAACCGCCTGATGCCAAAATATCGTAAGTGCGGCTGCTGATTTGGTCCTCAACGGTTTGCACGCTAATATTGATCTTGGCCGAATTATAAACTTGAGGCGTCAGGTGATAAGGAATACTACCTTGCATCATCTCGCTTCGCGGCGATACGCCAAGATAGTCTTTCATCTCATGCCAATCGCGCCCCCATATTTTCGTATGAAAGGGAGCGTCCAATAACGGAGCCACCAAGTTCATGATGCTTTTTCGGCGAAAAATATCCCACATGAACTGCCCGTTCACGATCACGGAAACATCACATGCATACTTTGGATTGGGAGGCATGGGGCGGTGAAAATGCGGATTGCAGCCCACGTCTAAATATTCGGCTTTTATCCCCATTGTTCGATAAGAAGAAATTTTATCGGCGCTACGGGTCATTACAAACTGGGGGGATGTCTTGGAAACATACGGTTTGGACCAACGTTCAAAATGAAACCAATCCTCTTCCGCGAAATATAAATGAAAAATACGATGGCGTTTTAAAAACTCCGCAAAAACATCTGTTTTAGTATGCAGCACATCCCATCCGATCGTTACGATCATGTCGGGTCGAAATGTGTGAATCGCCTGCTCCAGCAGTTCCTCACTAATATCGTTGAGATGGTATACCTGGTGACCATTTGATTCCAGTGCCCATCCGAATGTCAAGCGGAACATATCCAGAGTCATTAGTGAAAGTATTTTCATAACGTTATCCCCTCTCTTACAAGCTGTGATTTTGGTGACGCAGCCATTGATAGGTACTATCGAGGCCTTCCTGCATGGAGTGTTTTGGACACCATTGTAAATCATTCATGATAGCGCTTATATCAACAGAACGATGGCTGACATTGTCGATCACTCTCTTCTGTCTGTAAGTAATCGGATAATTCGGACGTCCCGCGACGTCGGATATCATGGTTGCGAGCTGACGGACAGCTGTTTCCTTTCCTGTGCCAATATTATAAAGCTTCCCAAGGCTGTTTGGATGAGTGATGGAAGCAAGCAAAGCTTCTATAGCATCTTCAACATACGTAAAGTCCCTGGTTTGTTCCCCGTCCCCGTATATGTCCATCGGCACATTGCTCTCCAACGCTTCAAAAAATCTGGCCACGACACCGCAGTATGGATTAGATGGCAACTGACCGGGCCCAAAAACGTTGGACAACCGTACCGTCGTGACGGGGAAACGATACATGTGATAAAACACTTCGCAATAATGCTCGACGGAAAACTTGCTGGCGGAATAAGGCGTAGTCAGCTGATACCAGTGTTCGGGTGTAGGACGAACGGATGCATTTCCATAGACAGAGGCTGTAGACGTATAGAGCATCCTTTTTAAATGGGGACAAAGCTCTTTCGCTTTATGAAGCAGTAAAAAACCGCCGTAGAGGTTTGTGTGGAAATCTTCATGCAAATTCAGGACAGATCGAGTAAGACTGCGGCATGCCAGATGGAAAATCCATTCCACTTTAGGGAGTACTTCTTCCAACAATTTTTCATTTGTAATGCTATCCTGATAGAAAGTGATTTTGTCGGAATTCATAACGGAATTTCGGTTCCCGGCGGACAAATCATCGATGACATAAATATGTTCTGAGATAGGCTCTAATTTGCGGACGAGCTGCGAACCGACAAACCCAGCCCCTCCAGTTACCAAGACATGACTAAAGCGCATTAACAACATCTCCCTTCGTTTATGAGAGTATGCGAACAGAGTTGCAGATGTTTGTACGATTACCTAAATCAAAGAGAAAACTGGAAATTGCTGCACGAATAGCCGTTGTCCCCCCATCTATTAGGCTAACAAGGGAGGAGATATGTCCATACGCACTAGCTTACATTGACATAAGCATATACAGAGTGAACTAGGTTTTTAGTTAACGGATATCTTTTGATAAAGGAGATGAAACATTTGAAGGTCATACATTGTGCTGCCGAAATTGGGGGGCAGATGGAACTATTCATGAAAGGATTAAAGAATCTAGGACACGATGCTTCAGTTTATCGAGCTGAGGATCTGCGGCATCTATTGAATGTCGCCAATCAGACCGCCGACATTTTTCATTTTCATAACGGACTGTATTTTTCAGAGCAGCTAACCGGCCCAGAATTTGAAAAGCTAGACCATGCAAAAAAGCTATTTCAATACTGGGGAAAAGATCTTCGATCCGAAGAAAAAGCCATCATTCATAATCCTTATATCAGACTCGGATATGATTTTGAGGATGAGAAGATTAAACAAACCTTGGATATGATTTCGAAAAAATTCCCCGCTTGTATTGTCAAAGATTATGAATTACAAGCCTACGCATCCAAGGTGCACGATCGGGTATATGTTCTCCCGCTTGCTGTAGACTTACAAGAAATAGACAATCTGGCCCCGTCCACATCGGCGCATAGAAGCGAACCGCTTATTATCCATGCTCCGATGGAAGGCAAAGGAACTGAATATGTTGAGGAAGTATTGGACCGGCTTCGCAGTGAAGGATATTCCTTCCATTATGAACGAGTTGAGAGTTTGAACAGAGGTGAAGCATTACAGCGATATCGGCAAGCCGATCTCATTATTGATCACCTGTTAAGAGGATCATACGGTTTAGTGGCCATCGAAGGGATGGCTTTGGGAAAACCGGTTATTTCCTATATCAGGGAGGATCTTAAGCATCGTTATCCGTCAGATTTGCCGATTATTTCCGCCAATCCTGCCAACCTATACAATGCTGTAGCCTCTTTGCTTCAGAATCCTGCGCTTCGTAAGGAAAAAGGTAGAGCAGGAAGGGAGTATGTCGAGAGAGAGCATGCGCTTCCTGAAGTAGCCCGCCAACTGGACCGAATTTATGAGAGAGAGCATGCGCTTCCTGAAGTAGCCCGCCAATTGGACCGAATTTATCAAAGTGAAAGGGCAACGATTCCGAATAAACCAAAGACCAATACTATTTCTTTGCAACCCAATCGATTTTTTACGAGGAAAGGAAAGATGAGGGTGGCATCATATTTTTCCTTTAATTTGGCACAAGTCCCTTCATCCGTGTCGATCGTAAATGCTGTTATGCATTTCCCCGTCATAGTCGGCAAACAAAAAAACGTATCGGTATTTCGCGTAAAAACAGGTTGGGACCGCAAGAGAATTCCTTATAAACGGCCGATGCTATATCGAAAGCCTATAAAAAAATTGATCGCTCAGCGCGGAAAGAAGAAGTCTATTCGCTCCGTTGTAGCTTGGGATTGCACTCTTTTAACCAAAAGCTGGCACAACGGCCAATTGAGAAACCACGGTGTCTACATTTCAAAAAAATTGTGGAGACATCCTTCTCTTATATTAACTTTGGCTGATTAGAAAGTATTCTGACACTAAAGCGGTGAGAGAGCCTGTATCGGCAATCCCACCGCTTCTCTTAAAACGTATTTGGTGTTTTCGGTCCGGTATCTTTCATCATGTTTGTCGAAAAGGAATCTATCGGTAATGTTTGAGGATTACCTTTAATGGATGATATATATTGCGCGAAAATGATTTCAAGAGCTCGTTTCCCTTCGATAGCATCAATCAGAGTCGGATGGTTTTGTGCCAACACAGCATCAATGAAACTTTGATACATATATAGATGTTCATCCGTATCGTCCATTAGTTTCATCGCTTCATCCGTACTGATCGCGGCCTCTTCCATGTGCCACCGTTCCAGCTTATTCAAGGAAGTGCCGCCGATGCATATCGTCCCTTTTTCGGCAAATATGGATATCGAATTTTCCAGATTATTGGGAAGGGTAACGGAATTCGCCTCGATGATCCCTTTCGCGCCATTTTCAAAAGTAAGGATGCCCAGAGCAATATCCTCCGTCTCTTTTCGGATATTTCCATTAGACAATTCTCCATAAACACACTGAACACCGCCAAGAAACCATTGAAGCAGGTCGATGACGTGGATACCTTGATTAAGCAGCATTCCGCCATCCTGCGACCATGTTCCCCTCCAGGAAGCCTCGCTATAATAGTTGGATGACCGATTAATTCTTAGCGTTGCCGATCCCATGTAAATCCGGCCAAGAGCACCGGTTGCAATGATCTCCTTAATCTTTTTCATGATCGGCCGATATCGGAGCTGGTGGCATACTTGGACGAAGCGATGCTGAGCGGCTGCCAGTTCAATAATTTCATCTGCGTCCTTTAGTGATAACGTCATGGGCTTCTCCAACACGATATGTTTGCCCATAAGAAGTGCCGCTTTGGCCATTTCCGCATGCATTCCTGATAAAGTGGAGATGATGACGGTTTGAACGGAGGGATCGGCAAGCAGGACTCGGTAGTCGGTCGATTTTGCCAACGTAGCGCAGCTGTCCGTCGTTTGTTGCCACAATGCTTCTGCCTGTTCCATTCGTTCCTCGGCGACATCGCTTACCGCAATCAGCCTTGCCTCCTTGCAGCGGGCGAGCGTACGAAGGTGACGTTCGGCGATCCTGCCGCAGCCGATGATGCCGAAGGTCACGCTCATGTCGCTTCACTACCATAGCTTTTCAGTACAGAAATAATGTAATCTTGTTCACTTTCCTGTAAGAAGGGGCTCATCGGGATTGCAAACAACTGGAGTGACAGCTTCTCTGCCACTGGAAAATCATCTTTCTTGTAGGAAAGATGAGCGTACGCCTTTTGCAGATGAAGCGGACAAGGATAGTAAACACCCGTTTGTATGCCAGACTGTTTGAGCTTAGCGGTGATCGCTTCCCGTTCTGCGGACTCTATACAATAGAGATGATAAATATGCGTGTTGTCGTCATTTTCATACGGTATCCGTAGATATGACAGATTTTCCAACCCTTCTCGATAGCGAGCCGACAGCTTCCTGCGCATGCGGTTCCATTCATCGATGTGGTCCAGAGCGACGTTCAGAATCGCAGCATGCAGTTCATCCAGGCGGCTATTGTACCCAAGCATATCATGATAATACTTCATGGAACTTCCGTGTTGGCGCAGCTTGCGGATTTTTGCGGCAATTTCCGGATTAGACGTGGTGATCATCCCGCCATCTCCGATCGTTCCCAAATTTTTGGTAGGAAAGAAGGAGAAGCAGGCCGCATCACCCAGGCTTCCTAGAGGCTTTCCTTTATATGCTGATCCAAAAGCTTGGCAAGCATCTTCAATGACGATTAAATGATGCCGCTTTGCTACCTCTATCAGTACGTCCATTTCGGCGGGTTGGCCGAATAAATGAACGGGTATAATCGCTTTTGTTTTCGGTGTAATGGCCTTCTCTACCCTCAAAGGATCAATGTTATAAGTGAGTGGATCAATATCAACGAACACCGGCTTGGCGCCTAATCTGGATATGGCCTCAGCGGTAGCGAAAAAAGTAAAAGGAGTCGTGATTACTTCGTCCCCTTCCCCGATGCCATACGCATCCAAAGTCATGATTAAGGCATCCGTTCCATTTCCTACGCCTATCGCGAAGGCTGTACTTGTCTTTTCCGCAATCCGCTGCTCTACTTGCCTCACATGATCACCGATTATATATTTGCCGCTGTCGATCACGCCCTCCATTTGCTGCAGTAATTCTTTTTTGATGGATTGAAACTGGCGAGCGAGGTCCACTAAAGGAATCATCCCCCATTCACTCCCTTTTGTTTTCTAAATTCGTACAATATGATCGCCCTTATAGGAGGCCGTTACATTTCTCGTATCGATCACGCACCGGCTATGGTTGACTACATCATTCCATTTGATGCAAGAATGATCGACAAGCACTACGATGGCGTCCAACTCCTGTAACTTCAATTGCTCTATGTGAAGGATAGGCAAGTTAAAAGGGACGTTCCCCTGATAGACCGGATCATGAACGGAGACTTTCATTTTTTTATTGAGCAAAAGTTCAATCACCTTCATGGAAGCCGATTCTCGAATATCGTTTACATCTTTTTTGTAGGTGAGGCCGATGATACCAATATTTGCTTGCTGGGCGGAAACTCCTCTTTCCGAAAGAATCTGCGTGATCCGTTTGACTACAAAGTGGGGCATCATTTCATTCACAATTCCAGCCTGCTGAATCATTGTTAAAGGAAATCCCTCCTGCATGCCAATCCATGTTAAGTAAAATGGATCGACAGGGATACAGTGCCCGCCGACTCCTGGGCTGGGATAAAATGGGGTAAAACCGAAAGGTTTCGTGGATGCCGTTTGAATGACTTCCCATATATTGATTTGCAGCAAGTTTGCCAGCATGTTGACCTCGTTGATAAACGAAATATTAATAAGCCGTTGGCTATTTTCTAAGATTTTTACGAACTCCGCAATACGAGGGGAAGATACAGGAACGATTGTTTGGAAAACGTCTCTATACAGCTTTGCTACTTTCTCGAGACAACAATCCGTCACCCCACTCACAATTTTCGGAATTTGCTCCAGAGTAAACTGCATGTTGCCCGGATCAATTCGTTCCGGAGAATATCCAAGAAAAAGATTAGAACCTATTGTAAAGCCATGGTTTTCCAAAAGCGGCTTAATGATATCCTCTGTAGTTCCAGGGTAAGTGGAGCTCTCGAGTACTACTAATTGTCCCGGCTGCAGATAAGGTGCCATCTGATTAATAGTTGAGTACACATAAGATAAATCCGGCTCTTTATTTCGCAGGGGAGTTGGTACACAGATAATAATATGATCCGTTTTACTTAGAACAAGGTAGTCCGTTGTTGCTTCAAATTTTTTGCAATCTATGAGTCCTCCGATCTCATCATCACTTATGTCAGAAATAAAGCTTTTTCCATTACGCAATACCTCGATTCTCTTTTCGTTAATATCAACACCGAATACCTTGTAGCCTTTTTTAACAAAAGCAATGGCGAGCGGCAGCCCCACATAACCTAAGCCAATAATGGCAACAGTTTCCCTATTGTTGGACATAAGTGCCAGACCTCCTTCAGGACGTTCTCATTGTAGTACAAGAAATATCTAAAAGTGATGAAGATGAAATTTCTATTTATTCAATTATTTTTACTGGTCATTGAAACGGGGACAGCCATCCAATCAAAAACATACAGGATAACACTAAAGGCGTGTTACTTCCGAAGTGAAGGCGTCAATAGTCTATTTCAAACTGCGAGACGGAAAGCTCATGGTTACACATCAAGAGAACATCGTAGTTATGGTCATCTTACTGGCTGTCAACAACACCATAACCTACTCCGCTCATATTTACTCATTCCTCTCAGTAAGTGAATTTTCATTACGGTATAATTTACGCTCGGTACATAGTGATTGCTTGGACATAAGTCAGGCTGCATATAAAATAAACCGTCGTTTTTGCCTTTCTGTCCAATAGATGGAGAGAGGGCGATTGTGGCCGGAGATCCTGCTAGGAGATCAGGAATAATTTTGGCAAAATGCCCAATCGCTAAAAGCTTTGGAATCAGTACAGCACAGCGGCTAGGGGAGGCGCTGCAACTATGTCCAGACGCTATCGTAATGCGTCCGCACATGCAGCGGTATATTGATGTTTCACTAGCGATTACAGACATTTACAAGGAGTATACGGATCTTGTAGAGGTGTTTTCAATTGATGAACAGTTCTTGGACGTGACAGGATCACTTAATCATTTCCACACCACACCAGAAGAGTTGGCAGTCATGATTCAAAAAAAGTTGCAGCATCCATAAACATACGTGTCCGCGTGGGTATCGGGCCGACTAAAATACTTGCAAAGCAAGCGACAGATAATTTTGTAAAGAAAAATGCAAACGGTATTTTTACACTTGGTAAAGAAAACGTAGAACGCGATCTATGGCCTCTAACCGTGGATAAGATGTACGGGGTGGGATCTAGGATGACGAAGCACTTTGTGGCGCTTGGAATGACGACGATTGGTCATGTTGCTAGAACTCCTCTTGCCGCCCTCAACCAGAAGTTTCGAGCTCGCTTTGGTAAGCAATCGGACATACAAGCAGAGGTTATGTGGCGGACTGCCAATGGTCTCGACGATAGTCTGGTTACGCCAGGGACATTTAACGTAGCACCAAAGTCCATCGGCCATGCAATGACGTTGCCGCGAGATTACACGACAGCGGAAGAAGTTGATATCGTTCTCCTGGAATTAACGGAAGAGGTGTGCCGCGATGCGAGAACTAAAGGATTCAACAGCGGAACCGTCCATGTATTTTGCATGTGTTCACCTTACGATGCCCCTACAGGATTCAGTCAGCAACGAAAAATGCCTTACAGTACGAACAATACACTTAAAGTTTTCGGTTCAGTCCGCGAGATATTTCACCGCAATTGGAACGGTCTACCAGTCCGAAAAGTTGGTGTCACACTTGGATCAATTGAAGATGAGGAAGTGACACAACTTGATCTCTTTGAAGACATAACGAAGCTTCGAAAACTTGATAGCGTTCTTGATGGGATTAAAGACCGTTTTGGGAATACAGCAATTATTCGCGCTTCGAGTTTAATGAAAGCTGGTCTAGCTGCGGATAGAGCTGGAAAAATTGGAGGTCATTATAGATGAGCAAGAAATTAGAACTGAATGGTCTCTGGGAGTCCAGTCGGATGATGCTTCCCCAACATAAAGAGTCAGCAATTAGAAATCAAAAAGAAAGCCAACGAATCTCGCGTCCTTTACATGATGAGCAAGAAATACTAAATATATCAGCGGTGCTGAGTCTGTCACAGATGTACAAGAAACCGATCGAGCTAACATTATATGAAGAATTTAAGACTCGCTCAATTACCGGTATCGTAGCGCGTAGCAAACATGGAGAATTTCGATTAGACACTGTTGAACCGTTTAGTGGAGCAAAGGATTGGGAATGGATTGGTTACAGAGATGTTCTGAAGGCAGAGTTAAGTAAAGAATGGACCGAGGATGAAATGTTCGATCCTTGAGACCAAGGTTGCTAAAACTGCCAGCCATTATCACAACCTTAAAAGGGCAAAGAAAAACGACCTCTTGTTTGGGGATGTACCCTACCCCCCATATCTATGGATATAGAGCAACTATCCAGACCACGTGACAACATTCAAAAAATATAAATGGCTTACGCGAGAGTCCCCTTCCTAAAAAATTCACAGGGCCACTTCTACTTGACCCCCTCTTGCATCAATATACGTCCATATAGCCGCTCTATGGCATTATAAGAACTTATCCCGTAGGTTGCTATATTAACGAAAAACGCTTGTACGGGCTTTCTAGAGCGCGCCTAGAAGGCAAGCCTGTAACAAGAGAAAAGAGAGCCCCTAAAAAGGCTCTCTCTTTCTTTATGTCTACGAATGTAGTAATTGTGACCACCAAGTTTGTTTGACCAAGTAATTGACCACGAACTTAAAATTATCAAGTTGATTTCATCGTACACAAAATACAAAAAGCTTGATTTATAAGGAATATTCAATACTCATTGTATTTATAAAACCCCAACATTAGTTTGAGAGCAATTACAATATGGCAACATACGCACGAACGATTTAGCACTTATACCTATCCTATTGAAAGAACCCCGATCACAACTGTGATTGGGGTTCTTTTGTTAACAAAATGCGACCCTTGCCGTACGGGATGCACATCGGTGTTCCGAAGATCGGATCGGTCGTCACCTGACAATCCATATCAAACACCTCTCGCAGCAAGGAGGCATTCACGATGTCTTCTGGCTTTCCTTCAGCATAAATAGAGCCCTTCTTGATGCTAACGATGTGGTGCGCATAGCGACAAGCTAGATTAATGTCATGAAGGACCATGACGATTGTGCGCTGTTCTCTCTCGTTAAGTTCGAATAATAAGTCCAGCACCTCAATCTGATGAGTAAGATCGAGATAGGTGGTAGGTTCGTCTAGGAGTAAAGTAGGAGTGTCTTGAGCTAAGGTCATCGCAATCCACGCGCGTTGGCGTTGTCCGCCAGAGAGTGAATCTACGGTGCGATCGGCAACTTCTAGCATATCGGTAAGCTCGAGCGCCTTCATTACCTTGCTCTCATCCTCTTCACTCCACTGCTGCAGCCAGCTTTGATAAGGATAGCGCCCTTGTTTGACGAGTTGTCTGACTGTGAGGCCTTCTGGCGCTGAAGGCCCTTGAGGCAAGATGGCCATTCGTCTGGCGACCTCTTTCGTAGAGAGCTTAGCAATTTCATTGCTGTCCAATAGGATGCTGCCCGAGTTTGGCTTCATTAGACGGGCAAGTGAGCGCAGCAGGGTGGATTTTCCACAGCCGTTGCTGCCGATAAATACGGTTATTTTCCCCTTGGGGATTTGTAGATTTAAGCTTTGGAAAATCGTTGTATCGCCATATGTCAATTGAAGCGATTGGGCCTCGAGTGCTGGATCTAAGGTTGTCATAAGCTCATTCTCCTTTGTCGTAGACATGGGTAGGTTAACCGCGATTTCTACTGCGATATAGGACGTAGATAAAAATGGGCGCTCCGATAGCTGCCGTGAAGACACCTGCTGGAATATCAAGCGGCTTGAAGAGGAAACGACCTGCTAAGTCTGCAAGCAACAGCAGTAGGGAGCCAGTGAGTGCAGAGACAGGAATCAAAGAGCCGAAGCTAGGACCGACCAGTTTACGTGAAATGTGCGGGGCCATGAGCCCGATGAAGCCGATCGCTCCGCCAAATGCGACAGCAGCTCCCGACAAGGCAACACTAAGCATGATTAACAGAAACCGTTGACGTTGGACACGACTGCCGACACTCATCGCGATATCCTCGCCTAAGGATTGAACGGTAATATGCCGCGCGCAGAAGAAGATGACCGGGATTAAAACAATAACCCAGGGTAACAAGGGATAAACGGCTTTGGTCCATGATACACCGTAAATGCTGCCCGTCATGAAAGTAAGTGATTGTTGAGCAAGCACAATAGGGCCCGTAAGCATTAAGAGATATGAGATTGCACTCATCGCAGCTGTAAGCCCCGTTCCAATAAGTACGAGTCGCAGCGGGGTTATGCCATTTTTCCATGAAAAAATGTACACCAGTAAGGTTGCAACGAATGCACCTAGAATGGCGGCGACTGGAAGCCAATGGATGCTGAGTTTGTCCGCGAAAAAGAAGAAAAACGAAACAGCGCCAAGCGATGCCCCGCCTGTTGTCCCAATCGTATCCGGTGAGGTCAGAGGATTGCGCACGATCCCTTGGAGAATCGCACCAGCGACGCCTAATGATGCACCGATGAGGACTGCCATGATGACACGTGGAAGGCGCAAAGTTCGCACAATCATCGTACTAGAATCAGTTCCATACCCGAATACGGCCTTAACAACATTCAAAGGTTTAATCGTAATACTGCCGACACCTGTGCTTATTATCATCATTAGGATGACAGCAATTAACAGAGATAGTGTGATGATGATGGCTTTTTTGCTTATTAAAAAGGAGTAACTTTTGCTTCGGATCGTAACATCTCGCTTGGAAGTACTCATTTTAAGAGTCCCCCTTTGCGCGCAATATAAATAAAGAACGGAACGCCTAGAATCGCTGTCATAACTCCGACATGAACTTCCTTCGGCATAATAATGAATCGAGCACCAATATCTGCGCTAACCAAGAGGATACCACCAAGCACGGCGCAATAAGGAATGACCCATCGATAATCAATGCCTACAAGGAAACGAACGATATGAGGAATCATGAGTCCGATGAAAACGATGGGACCCGCAACAGCGACGGAACCGCCAGCAAGAATGACGATAATAATTGCAGTGATTACTTTTATGTAAACAGTTTGTTGTCCAAGCCCTTTGGCAATGTCGTCACCCATCGATAGAACATTAATATGAGGCGATAACACGATGGCTCCGATCCAGGCAAGCAACATATACGGATATACGGATTGGAGCATGGCCATTGTACGTCCTTCTACCGAACCAACAAGCCAGTACAGAACTTGCTCAAAAGCTTTGCCATTACCAAGAAGAATCCCTTGTGTGAGTGAAGCGAAGAATGCTGTCATCGCTGCACCAGCGAGCGTAATCTTCATGGGTGTTAAGCCGTCGCGTCCTAGCGATCCAAGCCCATAGACCAATGTAGCACTCACGGCAGCACCGAAAAAAGCAATCCATGTAAATTGCGTAAGGCTAGATGTGTTGAAAAAGCTAACAGCTATAACAATCGCAAACGCAGCTCCGGAATTAATTCCGAAAATACTTGGCGAAGCGAGTGGATTTCGAGTCATCGCTTGCATGAGGGCACCGGCAACTGCCAAACTGCCACCAACGAGTGCGGCAATCAAAGCTCTAGGTATGCGTACAGTTTGAATGATAATTGATTCATTCGTTCGTATGTCAGAAGGATTAAATGAAGTGATGATTTGATCCCAGGAATACGTTTTGAGGCCAAATCGGACACTGCTGAGTATTAAGGCAATGAGAACACAAACGGCAGCTAGTAATCCGATACTTTTGTAAATATGAGAGAGTCGTTCTTTTGTTGATGTATTCATGTTGGTTGTCTGCTTCCTTCCTACCTTCTCGCTTAGTTTATTTTAAAGTTTACCGTAGTTGAAGTCAACGATTATGAGAATCATTATCAAATATATTGACAAATCTAGTTCAATTCTAGTAGTATGTGTTAGAGAATGAGAATCGTTATCATATTTATAGTCAACTAAGGGGGAACACGAACATCATGGTAAGTAAAAAACGTCGTACAATAGGAAGAGCTTGGGCTCTTATTGCATGTTTATTCGTATTGAGTATGCTTGTAACAGCTTGTGGAGAGAAAGCAGCGTCGACTACGACTGCTTCTACGGCACCGCAAGAAACAGCGAAATCGGATGCTCCGCGTACAATTAAGCACGCTATGGGAGAAACACCAGTACCTGCTAATCCAAAACGTGTTGTCATTTTAACGAATGAAGGAACAGAAGCATTACTCGCACTAGGAATTAAGCCAGTTGGGGCTGTTGAATCCTTTTATGGCAATCCTTGGTTTGACCATTTCAAAGCGGACATGCAAGGTGTTACAACAGTCGGTGTTGAAGGACAACCGAATTTGGAAGTCATCGCATCACTTAAACCTGATTTAATTATTGGTAATAAGCTTCGCCAAGAAAAAGTATATGAGCAATTAAAGGCGATCGCACCGACTGTATTCTCAGAGACACTTCGTGGTGAATGGAAGAACAACTTTAGTTTGTATGCTGACACATTGAATAAGAAAGCTGAAGGCGCCAAAGTTATCGGGGATTACGATAAACGTATTGAAGATTTCAAATCCAAGGCTGGCGACAAGCTTAAGGAGAAAATTGCTGTTGTCCGTTTTATGGGTGGTAAGTCGAGATACTATTACGGTGATATGTTCTCTGGGGTTGTTTTCAAACAACTGGGCTTCGCACGTTCGGATGCTAAAAGTGATGAGAAGTCTTTCGAAGACATTACCAAAGAACGTTTAACTGAACTGGATAATGCTGATCGAATTTTCTACTTTACGTATGAAATCGGTGATGGCAAAGGAAATAAACAAGAGCAAGAGTGGATGAATGATCCGCTTTGGAAAAATCTTAAAGTGGTGAAAGATAACAAAGTCATCAAAGTAAACGATGCAACTTGGAACACAGGCGGCGGAGTTAGATCGGCTAACATCATGTTGGATGATTTGTACAAAATCTACGACATTAAATAATGTGTGAAAAAAAAGGGCTTTCTCCGAGTATCTACCCGGATGAAGGCCCTTTTGTTGCTTAAGTATTTTGGATCGAAATTATCTGCTGAATTTATTGCTTGTACCAGCAAGTTGTTGCTCAGCAATTTGAACGAGACGACGAGTGATGCTGCCTCCGATAGAACCTGTGTCATAAGACGTCATATAACCGTAGTAGCCATCTTGAGGAATTTGGATGCCCAATTCTTGAGCAACTTCATACTTCAATTGGTCTAGGGCTGATGAAGCTTGAGGAACTACTAAGGAGTTACTGCTGCGAGATTGTCCTGTAGCCATCTGATATCACCTCCAGTAATAGGTAGTATGAACAGTTTTGTTAATATTACTCATTTTTTTATTGGAAATTTTAACCTTTTTTAAAAAGCGTAAAAGCAGGAATGTTTCGACTTTGTTATAATGGAAAAATGACGTCGGGAAAGCGGGGAGAAAGCATGTTTGAACTAGCGATTAAGGGCTGGTCCTTAGATAAAGATTTACAAATTATTCAAGCGGATGTTCATTTGTCTGTGGATGATAGTCTAATTATAGAAGAACCTCTATGCATTGATGTTGGCCTGCCTGCTATGTTATACAGCGCGTTGCATGATACAGCACCGAACCGCTTTGCACCCGCCGATCAGTGGGAGCGAATGCCGTTCTTCGTTTGCGGCTGCGGTGACCCGGAGTGTCGAGGCTTCTCATTCGTTGTACGACATTTGGCGGATGAACAGCTTGAGCTTTCTTCTGTAGAAGAGAGAACGAATGGTACGTACCGCGAGCTTGAGACGCATGTCATTCCAAGTCGTGAATACCGCCAGCAGCTTGTAGACATCGGTGAGACGTATCTGCGATTTGTCGCTGATCTGGATTACCGACCGTATTTTCAGGATACGGTGAAGGTCGTCGAAGATCTGGTTGAGCAATTACATCTTAAATTACGGAGTGAATGATATGGCTGCAACGAAATTTTATGTGGTTTGGGTAGGGCACAAGCCAGGCGTTTACCGTTCATGGGCCGAATGCCAAGCGCAGACGAATGGGTATCCACAAGCGAAATTCAAGTCTTATGAATCTGAAAATGAAGCGCGTCAAGCACTTGAGAAGGGCTGGCAGAAGTCTCTTAATTTTGCAGCTAAAGGAACTGGAGCTCAGGGTGCTGGTAAAAAGTCAGCGACTCCGGAGTCTGCGCCAGAGGTCGATTATGATAGTATTTCTGTGGATGTAGGCTGCTCAGGAAATCCAGGAATTGTGGAGTACAAGGGCGTAGATACGCGGACTGGCGAAATCATTTTCTACCAAGGACCGATTTCGAAGGGAACGAATAATCTGGGTGAGTTTCTAGCTATCGTACATGGACTAGCCTATTTAAAGAAAAAAGGAAGCAAACAAACCATTTATACCGATTCGGTTACTGCTCTGAGTTGGATTCGCAGGAAGGAAGTTTCGACAAATCTAGTTCGGGATGCATCTACTGAAGAAATTTGGACCATGGTGGATCGGGCGTTGAAATGGCTGCATACGAATACGTACACGAATAAAATCATGAAGTGGGATACGAAAAAATGGGGCGAGATTAAGGCGGATTTTGGCAGGAAGTAAGTTGATGGATGCTGCTCACGTATAGCTGACAAGCTGATTTACACTTACTTTGATGCGTTATCACACTAAAGGGAGAAATATTGCGAGAAGTGTGGTATGATAGTTTCATTGTTTTCATAACAGATATGAATTCTAGGAGGAATAAAGAATGGCACATCCAAAACAGCGCAGTGATATGATTAAAAAAGGTTTCGACCGCGCTCCGCACCGTAGCTTACTACGTGCAGCCGGCGTTAAAGAGGAAGATTTCGGCAAGCCGTTTATCGCGGTTTGTAACTCTTATATAGACATTATTCCTGGACATGTTCATTTGCAAGAATTCGGTAAGCTCGTGAAAGAAGCTATTCGCGAAGCAGGCGGAGTTCCTTTCGAGTTCAACACAATTGGGGTTGACGATGGTATTGCGATGGGTCATATCGGTATGCGTTATTCTTTGCCAAGCCGTGAGATTATTGCGGACTCCTTGGAAACTGTAGTAAACGCGCACTGGTTTGATGGTATGGTCTGTATTCCTAACTGTGATAAAATTACACCTGGTATGATCATGGGTGCACTTCGCGTTAACATCCCAACGATGTTAGTAAGCGGTGGACCGATGAAAGCTGGTAAAGATAAAAACGGTAAATCCATTTCCCTTTCATCCGTATTTGAAGGCGTTGGTGCTTTCCAAGCGGGTAAATTGGATGAAGCGGGTCTTGAAGAGCTAGAACAATACGGTTGTCCAACTTGTGGATCATGCTCCGGTATGTTCACAGCGAACTCCATGAACTGTCTGGCTGAAGGTCTTGGACTGGCAATGCCAGGTAACGGTACGATTCTTGCTGTTGCGGAAGAGCGTAAACAATTCGTCAAGGATTGTGCGAAACAGCTGATGGTTCTAATCGAGAAAGACATCAAGCCGCGTGATATCGTAACGATTGATGCAATTGATAACGCATTTGCTTTGGATATGGCGATGGGTGGTTCCACGAACACAGTTCTTCACACATTGGCTATCGCGGCAGAAGCGGGTATCGAGTATCCGATCGCTCGTATTAACGAAGTGGCTGAGCGTGTTCCTCACCTTGCAAAAATCGCTCCAGCTTCCGATTACCACATTGAAGATGTGCATTTGGCAGGCGGTGTGAGTGCAGTAATCAATGAGTTGCTCAAAAAACCAGGTGCTTTCAACGGTGACTGTTTATCCGTTACGGCACAAACACTTCGCGAGAACGTGGCTGGTTGTGAAATTCAGAACTTTGACGTGATTCGTCCACTTACAAACCCGCACAGTGAGCGCGGTGGTTTGGCAGTTCTTTTCGGAAACCTAGCTCCTGAAGGCAGTATCGTAAAAGTTGGCGCTGTTGATAAGTCCGTTGGTGGACGTCACGTAGGCCCAGCGATTTGCTTTGACTCCCAAGACGAAGCATTGTATGGTATCGCAAATGGTAAAGTAAAAGAAGGACACGTTGTTGTCATTCGTTACGAAGGACCGAAGGGTGGACCTGGTATGCCAGAAATGTTGGCACCAACTTCCCAAATCGTAGGTATGGGTCTAGGCGCGAAAGTTGCCTTGATTACAGATGGACGGTTCTCCGGCGCATCCCGCGGCATCTCGCTTGGTCATATGTCACCTGAAGCTGCTGAAGGTGGACCACTTGCTTTCGTACATGATGGCGACATCATCGACGTAGACATGGATGGACGCAAAATCGAATTGCAAATCAGCGATGAAGAGTTTGCAAAACGTCGTGAGACTTGGACAGGATTCCAACAGAAGATTACTTCTGGCTACTTGGCTCGTTACACCAAAATGGTTACGAATGCTAGTGCCGGTGCGATTTTGAAAATCTAATTGATATAAGACAAAAGCCCTCCTCTCATGCAACGGAAACGTTGGTGAGAGGAGGGCTTTTTATGTTGTAAGAAATGGAGCAATCATCATAATTGCTAAGCAAGGAATAGGCGCATGAACAACAATGACCCTGTGAGCACTGTTATAGCGACGACAATGGAAAGCGTCAATACAAAGCGGGCCTTGAAGATCGAAAGCATCATAAGTGTACTCTTCACGTCAATCATAGGACCGAATACTAGGAAAGCAAGCAGGGAGCCAGGTGAGAACGACTTGGCGAAGGAGAAAGCTACGAAGGCGTCTGTCGTTGAGCATAAGGAGAGCAGGTAGGCGAAGCCCATCATGAACACATGGGAAACGAAGGCGCCTTGCCCGATGGCGCTCAGACTGTCCTGTGCCACGAAAGTTTGAATCAGTGCTGTCAGCAGTGCGCCTAGCATTAAGTACTTACTCATCTCGAGCAGCTCGGAGGAGCCATGGCTGACCATCGTCAAGACGCGACTATCGCCGTGGGAGTGGTTGTGACCATGATGATCATGCTGATCATGGTGATGTCCGTGGTCATGATGCACATGAGCGTGCTCGTGTTTGTGATCATGATCATGATCATGGTTGTGATGGTGGCCGTCATGGTGGCCATGGCCACTTGCCATGCTTGCAGCGGGCTCAATCGGGTGCCGTAAAGGATTGCTTTTGATAAATCGCGTGAGCAGGAAGCCGATCACTAGCGCAACGCCAAAAGTGAGCCCCATGCGTGAATAGGCCATGGCTGGGTTGCCGCGGAAAGCCATCCAAGTGGAGGCAAAGACGATGGGGTTAAGGATAGGTCCCACCAGAATGAAAATGACGGCGATGTAGACCGGCATTCCTTTGCGCATCAGCCTGCGGACGAAAGGGATCATGCCACATTCACAAAGGGGAAACATAATTCCCAGTACACAAGCAAATAACACACCACCGAGGGGGTGTTTAGGTGTCATTCGCTGGATAACGCCTTCAGGAATGAAGTTTTCTACGATCGTAGACAGCAGCACGCCGAGAACCATGAAAGGAAGGGCATCTAAGAAGATGTCCATGAAGGCCATGAATACATGGCTGATTGGATTCATGATCATCCCCAGTGGGGGGAGTTGTCTTGTTGTCACGATCAAAAACAGGAGAAAAACGCAAATCACCGTGGAAACGGGAAGGCTCCATCGGTATAGAGTTGAGGACAATGCATTGACACCCCTTTGCCGAAAGGATTGGTATGTATCTATCCTATGTACATGCTAGGCTATCTAGGACAACGTCCTCGATTGACATTGATCTTTAAGGGTGTATAATTATAGGAAATCAATTGCGATGATAGGAACAAGTACGTTTGTCTCCCGTTTCTCAGAGAGCCGGTGGTTGGTGCGAACCGGTGAAACAAGCAAACTGAATGGATCCTTGAGCTTGAAGCTGAACACTGTGTAGAATCACCGGAACCTAGGCCGGATTAAAACCACAGTTAACTATGCTAAACGGTAGCTCTCCGTTATCAGAGCCTGAAGGTTTACATGCGCTTAACTTTAGTTAGGCAGGTAGACAAATTAGGGTGGTACCACGGTCTCTCGTCCCTTGCGGAGGGAGGCTTTTTTGTTGTCTTTTTTAGCAATACGAATTGGAAATAGTGAAATTTATAGGAGGTTTTTAAAATGAAACGAGTACTTTCCGGCATGCAATCCAGCGGTCAGCTGACGATTGGCAATTATATTGGCGCACTTCGCAATTTTGTGAAGCTGCAAGAACTGCATCGCTGTTATTTCATGGTGGTTGATATGCATGCGATCACAGTGCCGCAAGATCCAGCAGCGTTGCGGGAACAAACGGAGTCCATTGCTTCGCTATACATTGCTTCTGGTCTAGACCCGAACAAGGCTTCTGTCTTCCTGCAGTCTCATGTTCACGCACATGCTGAGCTGGGCTGGATTATGACGACGCTAACCCATATGGGCGAGCTGGAGCGCATGACACAATTTAAAGACAAGTCAGAAGGCAAAGAATCTGTGGGCGCAGGCTTGTTCACATATCCGTCTCTGATGGCAGCTGATATTTTACTGTATAACGCAGATCTAATCCCTGTTGGTGACGATCAGAAGCAGCATTTGGAGCTGACACGTGATTTGGCGAACCGTTTTAATAACCGTTTCGGAGATATGTTTGTGATGCCACAACCCTACATGCCTGAGGTCGGCGCAAGAATTATGTCACTAGATGATGCTTCTAAGAAAATGAGTAAGAGCAGTCCTAATGCTGGTAGTTACATCGCGATGCTCGATGAGCCTGATGTAATTCGTAAGAAGCTTAGTCGTGCCGTCACGGATTCTGGGCGAGAAGTGAAATATGATCCTCAGAATAAACCTGAGGTTAGTAATTTGATGTCCATATACTCGCACTTTGCGGAGATGAGTCTAGCGGAGATTGAGGCTCGCTACGAGGGTCAGGGATATGGTCCGTTCAAAAAGGAGCTTGCTGAACATATTGTTTCTGTTCTAGAGCCTATTCAGCAGCGCTATCGTGAGATTCGCAGTTCGGGAGAAATCTTCGACATTTTGAAAAAAGGTGCGGATGAAGCAGCAGAAGTTGCTAATCAAACGCTGCTTGAAGTGAAGAAACGGATGGGCTTTATTGTTCGCTAACACAGCCTGTATAACCAAAGAAAGCTCAAAATCCCTGTGGTTGGGGATTTTGAGCTTTTTCAGTTCACTCGGAAGGTGTATTTTTACGACGCATTTTGGCCTTCACGGCGAAGCCGTAACCGATAAATCCTAATGATATGATAGAGAAGAGGAGCACCATCCAAGGCTCCCGAAGAGCAATGAAAAGCGAGATACAAGCGAGCAGCAGCGTACCAACAACTGCGAATAGGAGAGCGAGTGATTTACTCATAGGTGTGACCTACTTTCTAGAAGTGTATGGCTTATTTTATTATTTTAAACTTTTTTTAACGCTGTGCATATAAATTCATTTCCTCCACATACTATCTTTGCAAGCTTGCAAATACATCAAAGATTATAGCTGACTGAAAGGAGTACGATCCTGATGGCACAATCTCGTAGTAACACACTAGTCGTTCCGCAAGCCAATCAAGCTTTAGATCAATTGAAATATGAGGTAGCTCAAGAACTGGGCATCCAAATTCCTCAAGATGGTTACTATGGCAACATGGCAACCCGTGACACTGGTTCCATTGGTGGTGCGATTACTCGCCGCTTGGTACAAATTGCTGAGCAATCGCTCGCGGGACAATCTGGGTCTAACTACCGTTAACTTAGACAATTTGTCTCCGTACTAGCATACCCGAATTATGTAATAATAAAGCTCAGGAGCCTCAATAGCTCCTGGGCTTTTGGTGCGCAATCACATTCAAGGGAAAGCGCAGCAACGAAAAAGACCCACGCCATTTGCGCGCGGGCCTCGATGTAATTGAGTTTTGAACTTCAAAACCCAATATAGATGCATTTTCTGTAGTTAATTTTTGATAGAATTCACGATTTTGACCAAATAGATGGATTTCCTACAGTTAGATTCAGCTAATATCTCTGATTCCACTGAATTCAGCAGAAATAGATGTAGGAAATCCAGTTAAACCACGAAATCAGGGATTTCCAAAGAAAATAACTGGATTTTTTACAGCTAACTCCCTATTGAAGGGGAATGGCATAAGCCGGCGTTGCTCAGGTATGGAGTCGCGCATCGTGCTAGAGTAAGAAGGCATCAGCGGAAGAAAATGTAGTTGGCGAGCGCGATTTTAATAAAGATCAACTTTCAGCTTCTTTCCAAGCTTCGTATCGTTCACCCAGCCGACATAAGAATCGAGGGTTTGGAAATTATGATCCATCAGGATGACTCCGACGAATGGGAATTGCTTGCGATGACGGTAGCGCACATCTGCCCATCTCACCTCATAGCCCCAGCGATGTTCTTTGACCTCAGCACAGGTGAAGGAGGAGAAATACAGCAGCGATTGAATGTCCTCGTGGTGCTTGGAAATCTCGATAGCTGGGTGATCAGAGCAAGTAATGGTGTCGAGCCACTTGAGCTTGCCATTCTTGAGCTCGCCTAACTGATAGGTTCCATCGGCGCACTCCTTTACGACATTCCAGACATAGAGGTTGAATGTTACAATAAGCGTATATTTATCACCGGGCTGAAAGGTTGCATCTTTGCGATAGAGACCTTTTTCAATAATAGCGTGATCTAGGGTTCGCCAAATGTAATAAAGCGCGAGTAAGCCATACAAGGTTGGGAAAATCAGCTGTGGCTTCGCTAGATCGAAGGACCACATGAAGATTGCGGCAATGTGACTGGTAAATATAAAGGGATCGAAGATGTGGATGATGTTCCAGGATACCCACTTTTCTGAAAAGGGCCGAATGGCTTGAGTGCCATAGGTGTTGAAACAGTCAGTGAACACATGCACGCAAACGGCGATGCCGATCCACATGGCTAGATGCAAGAAAGAGATACCATGGAAGAATGGCGCAAGTGCCCCAGTGATCAACAGCGTCCATAAGGGCAAGGCAGGCAAAGAGTGTGAGCGACCGCGGTGATTGCGAATATACACAGCATTTCCTTTGAAACGGAGGAGTCCATCGATGTCAGGAATCTGAGAACCAACGACAGTTCCAATAAAAACAGCAGTCGTTGCTGCCGTATTTGCAGAAATGCTCGGATCGATTTGCGAAAGTCCTGCTAATCCTAAGCCGATGACGAGATGAGTGCCTGTATCCAACTGGTTATCCTCCTAAGTGTTCTGTACACATGGTTTGTTCTGTATCTGTTGTGAAGGGGGGCAATTAACAAGGGTCAATTAACATCTTGCTCTTAGTTTACCATTTTAGAGTAAAAAATAAATCAGAAGGAGATCTAAAAATGTCTAAAGTTTTTGTAGAGTATGCCATAAAATCTGAATTTCGAGCTTCATTTCTCATCTATATGCAACGACTTCAGCGGCGGGAAGGGCGTTTGGAGCTATTGGAAGGGACGGATCAAGAGGGACTTTATGTAGAAATTTGGAAAGACGTTACGTATGAGGACTATCTGAGTATGAAGGAGAAACGCTTAAATGAGGGGTTGGCTAGCGGCTTGGAGGGCGATTGGGAGCAATGGATCAAAGGCGGCATCCAAAAGCTGCATATGTGGCATTTTTCACCAGCTAAGTATTCCTAAAATAAAAAAACCGTTGCTCTCTCACAAGAGCAACGGTTGACGCATGCTATTTAGTTATTATCTGGAGACTCCGCCCCGGAAGGGGTAGGTGTAATTGAGTTCTTCATCAAATGTAATGTAATCCAAATTCACCATAAGTAATAGGAAACGCATGCCAGTAACAGGATCGCTGATGATGATATGATCACGACCTGCAGCTTCTAATCTTCCTTTGAAAATCTTGGCGTTCCACTCGGAGTTATTTTCATATGTCATGTAGATGGTAGCCATTTTACCAAGGTTCAAACGCAGAATATTTTCGATATACGATTCTTCGACCGGAAGGCCAGGTATATTCACTCCTGTTTGTAAACCACTTCCTGGGGGTGTAAGTACAGATCCGGCAGGTGTTTGGGGAACAATCTTATTCGTAATGTTGGTTGGAACAGGGAAAGCGGGATAGGGATTGCCATATTGCATTTGCGGCATTGCTTGATTACCTATTTTGTAAGGGTTATTCAACATAATGATAATTTCCTCCTCGAGCTTTCAACACGAAAGCTTTCTTCATAAATGTGTTTTTAACAAACAGTTCTCCATCAAGTACTCTTTTTGCCAAACGAACATCAGAATCCCGGGGCTTTTTGGTGCGAATGTTTTTGAAATCGAGACAATTCGCTTTGACCCGATTTACGCCTGCATTTCCAACCATCAGCATACCCTGTTCCCCTTCGCCCTCAGCTTCGGCTCGGAGTAATCGTGCCAATAATTGCCGATCATTTGAATTTGATTTATTACGGCCATTTAGATGGTCACTCCTTTCCGTCGCCTAAGTTCGTAAAGGTCATTTTCCATAATCATCATATTGTGCTGATGCCTATTTGGTGACGAATTTGAAAGTATTTCACAAAACAAAAAAAAGCTCCCGAAGGAGCTTACATGAGTAGAAATTTATAACCGACACCCCAAACGGTCTTGATGTGCTTGGGTTCTTTAGGATCTTCTTCGATTTTTTTGCGAAGGTTAGCAATATGTACGTCGATTGCACGTTCAGTTACCTGGGAATCAAAGCCGCGAACGCGATTTAACAATTCTTCTCGACTGTAAACCCTGCCTTGATTTTGCCAGAAAAGCTTCATGATTTCGTACTCGGAGAAGGTTGTTTCGATATTCTTACCGTCCACATAGAGACAGCGTTTCTCCAAATCCAACTGAATTCCCTGTTGATTAGACACGTCGGATGGTGATGGAGCCTGTGGTGGAAAGGCGTTGGAACGTCGAAGTAAGGCTTGTATTCTAGCGGATAGCTCTCTCATCGAAAATGGTTTGCATAAATAGTCATCTGCACCTGTCTGAAGGCCCTTCACACGATCGGAAACTTCGTTCTTGGCAGATACCATCAGGATCGGAATGGTTGAGGTATGACGAATCGTCGTACATAGTTGTATCCCATCCATATCGGGCAGCATAAGGTCAAGAATAATCATATCAGGCTGAAATTCTTGAAATAAGACCTCGCCTTGTCGGCCATTCTCCGCTCTTTTCACTTCATAGCCATCTTCGTATAAGTAAATAGACATCATTTCACCGATACTTACATCGTCTTCGATAATTAAAATTTTTGACATACAGGTTCCCCTCCTTTTCCTTTAAAAGGCTAGGTGCTCGATATGCCGTCCGCAATAATCGATCCTATCTATATGACATGTTATCCTATCCATTTTGTGACGTCCAGTTTTAACTTATTTTCAAACAGAAAAAAGAAGCTGTTCGCTACTTAAACCATTCATCCTTAGGTCAAGTTGGCCAGCTTCTTCTTATAGGGAGGGTGCAAAGAAATAAAACAATCATACGGTCAAATGCTTTCGGACGAGATCTTCGCTTAAATGCTCCGCTTTCCCTTCGGCTGCTATAGTGCCGCGGTCGAGCACATAGTAGTAATCAGCGATGCTTGTGGCGAATTCTAAACTTTGCTCGACCAAAAGCGCCGCAATTTCTCGATTTCGCTTAATCGTTTCAATGATCGCCTCGATCTCCATCACGATAGAAGGCTGTATGCCTTCCATAGGTTCATCCAGCAGCAAGAGCTTAGGTCCAGAAGCTAATGCCCGCGCAATGGCTAGCTGCTGCTGCTGACCGCCGCTGAGGTCCCCTCCTTTGCGATGTAGCATTTGATGTAGAACGGGAAATGTATCGAAGAGCGTTTCTGGCAATTTCTTGCGGCGATCTGCCGCGGCCTCGAGGCCTAACATAAGATTTTCCTCCACAGTGAGTTGGGGAAATATTTCCCTTCCCTGTGGTACGTAGCCGATACCTGACTTCGCGCGGCGATCTGGTGAAGATGAAGTGATGTCTGCTTCCATGTAGCGGATATAGCCGGACCTTGGCTTAATGAGACCCATAATACTCTTCATCAGTGTTGATTTCCCAACTCCGTTGCGCCCCATTAGACAAACGATCTGACCGGGTCTTACTTCGAGGTTGACGTTACGGATAACCATACTTTCGCCATAGCCGGCCTCTATACTTTGTAGTTTAAGCACCGCGTTCAACTCTCCTTCCGAGGTAAACTTCCGCTACTTTGTCATCATTCTGAATCTCTTGCATGGAGCCTTCTCGGAGGACGGTTCCTTCATGAAGAACAGTTACCGTTCTAGCGAATTGGCGTACGAAAGCCATGTCGTGTTCAACTACGATAATGGTCTGATTTGCTGCAATCTCATGAAGCAGTTCACCTGTCTTCTCTGTTTCACTGTCGGTCATGCCAGCCGCGGGCTCATCGAGCAACAACAGATCAGGCTCTTGCATCAGAAGCATACCGATTTCTAGCCACTGCTTCTCCCCATGGGAAAGGGAGCCTGCACGTTCTTTGGCCTTACTCTGCAGGCCGATCATTTCAAGCCTAAGGAGAAGGCGTTCTCTCTGCTCACTCGTGGTTTTGGCCCAGAGCGCGCTGAGAAGACCGCGCTGCTGCTTCATCGAAAGCGCCAGATTTTCAAAAACCGTTAAGGTAGAGAAAACGGTAGGCGCTTGAAATTTACGGCCGATGCCTAGCTGGGCAATTTGGTGCTCTTGGTGCTTGGTGAGATCAATAGAATCTTTGAAAAAGACATGCCCTTGTGAAGGCTTTACTTTGCCGCAGATCACATCGAGCAGCGTCGTCTTACCAGCACCATTGGGGCCGATAAGAAAGCGGAGCTCACCATATTTTAAAGAGAAATCTAGATTTCGCAAGGCTTTGAATCCGTCGAAGTTCACCTCAAGTCCCTTGACGCTCAGGATTGTCTCGTCAGTTGTCGTTTGTTGTTTCGCTAATTGTCCTAGCATTGAAATGTTCCCCTTTCCGGTTTTCATATACAGAGTTTATGTTTCTATGACTTCTTGCGTTGAAGCGATCTGCTTCGGGTGAGTGTTTCTTTTCCAATTAGAGAAATAGTGGGTCAGTGTGCCAACGATTCCCTTCGGCAGGAGTAGAACGACAATGATGAACATGGCTCCCAGCATGATTGGCCACCAAGCGGGATAGGCTTCGCTGAAAGTCGTTTTGGCTGCATTTGTAATTAGTGCTCCTAGAATAGCGCCTCCAATGGTTGAACGACCGCCAATCGCTACCCATAGAACCATTTCAATGGATGGCACGATACCCATTTGCGCTGGTGAGATGATCCCTTCTTGGAGTACGAAGAGTACGCCGGCAAGTCCAGCTAATCCTGCCGAGACGCAGTAGATGAAGACTTTATACGTGACGGGATTATAGCCAATAAAGCGCACCCTGTTCTCGCCATCCCGAATGGCAGTAAGAATATTGCCAAGCCGGCTGGTCACGAGCAGGGAGCTCAGGATAAGAACGACAAGTACAACGGCTAGAGTAAGATAGAAAAACAGCAGCTTCGTCGATTGTAATTGCAGGTTCAGACCGAGAAAGGTTGTGAAATTCGTCAAACCATTCGTCCCTCCTGTATAGCCTTGCTGCCCGACGAAGAGCGTCACCGTAATGATGACTAATGCTTGGGATAAAATGGAGAAGAATGCGCCTTTAATCCGATTGCGGAAAGTGAAATAGCCAAGGATGAAGGCGACAATCATCGGTACAATAAGCGCCAAAAGGAACGCGGCTGCCGCACTGTGGAATGGTACCCAGAACCAGGGCAAACTTTTGACTCCGCTCCAGGACATGAAATCAGGCAATTGATTAGGTGTGGAAGCCAGCTTTAGATGCATGGCCATGCAATAGGCGCCGAGTCCGAAGTAAACGCCATGACCAAGGCTTAAAATACCGGTATATCCCCAGATTAAATCAATTCCGATCGCGATAATGGCATAAGCCAGGAATTTGCCGAGTAAGGATAAACGAAAGTCAGACAAGAACAGGGGGGCAAGCGCGATGAGTAGTAAACATATCCCATAAATGGTTAGCTTGAGCTTAGATTGTCTGGCAAAGAGCATAGACGATTGTCACATCCTTTCTTCAATCTAAGGATCTCGAACGCATCGTTACAAGTCCCATTGGTTTCCATTGTAAGAAGGCGATGATCAGTGTAAATACAAGCACTTTACCGAGCGTAGCGCTAGTCGTATATTCCAAGGCGGTATTGAATACTCCGATCCCTAATGCACCGGCAACGGTGCCGATTAGCTTACCGATCCCGCCAAGCACGACGACCATAAAGGCATCTACAATATAGTAGGTGCCAATCGTGGGTCCAATCGGTCCAAGCAAGGACAACGCACATCCGGCGATACCTGCCATGGCTGAACCGAAAGCAAAGGATTGCGCATCGACTCTACGCGTAGAGATACCTAAACACGAAGCCATTTGGCGATTTTGCATAACGGCTCTCATTCGTCTTCCGCCAGCAGAGTGATAGAGATATAGATAGATGATGAAGATACATAATGCTACAAGCCCAATGATAAAGAGTCTTTTATATGGAAGAATTAAGTCTGCCGTTACATGCCATCCGCCTTCCAGCCATTGCGGCGCTTTAACAGCGACATTCGGAGCACCGAAGATGGATCGAGCAATTTGTTGTAAGGCAAGAGAAACGCCCCAGGTAGCTAATAAGCTATCCAACGGTCTGCCGTACATGAAACGGATGAGCACTACTTCGAGCAGCCAGCCTATGGCGAAGGCGACAACAAAGGCAACGCCAAGTGAAACGACGAAGTACCAGCCGAATGCAGAAGCCGGCATATAGGATTGGAACCATTTCTGTACGAGATAAGCCATATAGGCACCGATCATAATAAATTCGCCGTGCGCCATATTCATGACATTCATGAGACCGAAGGTAATGGCGAGACCGATAGCGATTAAGAGCAGAATGGAGCTTAAGCTGAGTCCGTTAAATAATTGAAGCAGCAGCAAACTCATGACAACCTCTCCTTCAAAAGTTTTGAGTTGTCCATGCAAGCGAAGCGGGATAGTGAAAACTCAAAACTCGCATCGGAAGCATAGGCTCTGAAACGGGAGTAAATGATGAAATCCAGGACTGCGGTTAGGCAGTCCTGGTTTCTGAGTACCGACTTGTAGTCGTAAGATCACTTCGTTACTTCTACGCCCCAAGGATATGTTTTGAGGAATGGATCCGGTTTGAGTGCTTTGCCAGAGTTCCAAATTTCTTTAATTTGGCCAGCAGCTGTAATTTGACCAATTCGTGCTGTTTTGTAAATATGTTGATTCTCACCATCAATGGTGACTTTGCCTTCAGGTGAATTCCACTCAATGCCTTTGGCTGCTGCTTTTACTTTCTCTACGTCAAAGGAACCGGCTTTCTTCACAGCTTCAGCCCATAGATAAACAGCTGTGTACCCAGCTTCAATCGGATCATCCGTTACACGGTCTTTGCCGTATTTGGCTTTGTAAGCCTCAACGAACTTCTTGTTCTCAGGTGTATCTGTCGTTTGGTAGTAGTTCCATGCTGTGTAGTGGCCATCGAGAACGGAAGCACCGATACCACGCACTTCTTCTTCGGCAATACTCACGGACATGGTTGTTAAATCTTTCGAGGTGATCCCCGCATCTTGCAGTTGTTTGAAGAAGGCAACGTTACTATCGCCATTCAAAGTGTTGAAGACGACATCTGGTTTTTCCTTTTTAATCTTACTAATGATTGTATTGTAGTCCGTGTGTCCAAGCGGTGTGTACTCTTCGGCAACCGTTGTTCCGCCATCTGCTTTCAACTGCTCTTTAATAATTTTGTTGGCTGTTCTTGGGAAAACATAGTCAGACCCGAGGAGGAAGAACTTCTTGCCTTTGTTTTGCAGGAGCCAAGTGACTGCGGGGATGATTTGTTGATTCGTCGTTGCGCCGACGTAGAAGATGTTAGGTGAGGATTCTACGCCTTCATACTGAACCGGGTACCACAGTAAGCCTTTGTTTTGCTCGACTACCGGAAGCACTGCTTTACGGCTAGCAGAAGTCCAGCAACCGAAAATCGTTACTACGCTGTCTTTTTGCAGGAGCTTCTTTGTCTTCTCTGCAAAAGTTGGCCAATCCGATGCCCCATCTTCGATCACGGGTTTAATCTTTTTGCCTAATAGACCCCCAGCTGCATTAATTTCATCAATTGCCATGAGCTCAGCATCTCTAACGGATACCTCACTGATGGACATTGTACCTGTTAGTGAGTGTAGAATTCCCACTGGTACGGTGTCGCCAGATGTTGTTGCAGCCACAGGTGCAGTCGTCGTAGAGGTGGTAGATTCTGTCTTCGCACAGCCGGCCGCAACTAACATCAAAGCCATACTTAGTGCAACTGTAAGCTTACCCTTGTTTCTTATCTCTCTCATTCACGTCCCACTCCCTTGCCTTACAAGATTTGGATTACATGGCTTATGATAAATGGCGATACAAGTTAATGTCAACATACATGACACATGCGAAACGTTTTTTGTTAAAAATGCACAAAAAAGCGTGAAAATCTTGTGAAAATCACATGAAAACGAAATAAATCTTTTAAAATCAAGTTTTAGATGTCACTATACATAACATTATAGATTTACAATCGCTAAATACACGAATATAATGAGTGTAAAGGATTACCATTATTCGGTTTTTGAAGAGGTGAGAAACGTGCATTTAACGGAAAGAGAAAAAGAGAAGTTGCTCATAACCGTAGCTGCTGACCTAGCCAGACGAAGATTAGCCAGAGGATTAAAGCTGAATTACCCTGAAAGTATTGCATTACTGACTTCCGAAATAATGGAAGGAGCTAGGGATGGCTTGACGGTCGCGCAGCTCATGGCGTTTGGTACGACTATTTTGAAGGCAGATCAGGTTATGGAAGGTGTTCCTCAAATGATTCATGAAGTGCAAGTGGAGGCCACGTTTCCCGATGGGACCAAATTAGTTACCGTACATGAACCCATAACGTAATCACAGGAAAGGGGCGAGCGCATGGTTCCCGGCGAATATCGAACAGCCAAAGGCTTTATTGAAATGAACGTTGGCAGACAGACGATAGATATCATCGTTACCAATACAGGAGATCGACCGGTTCAAGTAGGGTCGCATTTTCACTTTTTTGAAGTAAATAGAGGTCTTGCGTTTCCACGGGAGTTGGCATTTGGCATGCGGCTAGACATTCCAGCCGGAACAGCTGTCCGTTTCGAGCCTGGTGAGCAGAAACCCGTTCAGCTTGTTGAATTAGGCGGGGCGAAGCTGTCTTATGGGCTTAATAATTTGAGTCAAGGATTTGCGGAAAAAGACAAAATGTCGGTCGAAACGAGAGAAAGATGGCAGGCATGGGAGGGGATACTCGGTGAGTCGAATAGATCGTAAGAACTATGCGCTGATGTTTGGCCCTACTACAGGCGATGCCATTCGGTTGGCAGACACGGAACTCTGGGCGCAAATCGAGCATGATTACACGGTATATGGTGATGAATGTAAATTCGGTGGCGGGAAGGTTATCCGTGACGGAATGGGACAGTCTAGCGGCGCGACCCGTGCAGAGGGTGTCTTAGATACATTAATAACGAATGCTGTCATTATTGATCATTGGGGTATTGTCAAAGGCGATATCGGTATTCGTGATGGTCATATTGTAGGTATTGGAAAAGCAGGCAACCCAGATATTATGGATGGTGTGCACCCGAATATGATCGTAGGTGCTAGCACAGAGGTTATTGCGGGTGAAGGTAAAATCGTAACCGCTGGAGGCATCGACGCACATATCCATTTCATTTGTCCACAGCAAATTGAAACTGCGCTTTCCTCAGGCGTGACGACGATGATCGGTGGTGGAACCGGGCCTGCAACGGGTACGAATGCCACAACCTGCACACCTGGTGCATGGCACATGCAGCGGATGCTGGAGGCAGCCGAAGCGTTTCCAATGAATCTGGGCTTTACCGGCAAAGGTAATTCGTCCTTCCTGGAGCCGCTGACTGAACAAATTGAAGCGGGCGCCATTGGCTTGAAGCTTCATGAAGATTGGGGAACAACGCCGGCAGCTATCGACATGTGCTTGGAAGCGGCAGATCGTTATGATGTGCAAGTCGCGATTCATACGGACACATTAAATGAAGCGGGATTTCTTGAAGATACGCTTGCAGCAATCAAAGGACGCACCATTCATACGTATCATACCGAGGGCGCCGGGGGCGGTCATGCACCGGATATTATCCGAGCGGCCGCTGAGCTGAATGTCCTACCCTCCTCGACAAATCCGACACGCCCGTACACGATCAATACAATTGAGGAACATTTGGATATGTTGATGGTGTGCCATCACTTGGATAGTCGAATTCCGGAAGATGTCGCTTTCGCAGATTCTCGGATTCGCCCTGAAACGATTGCAGCGGAGGATATTTTGCATGATCTAGGCGTGTTCAGCATGCTGAGCTCCGATTCCCAAGCGATGGGGCGAGTGGGTGAGGTCATCATTCGTACGTGGCAAACGGCGGATAAAATGAAAAAACAGCGTGGACCACTAGCTCCCGATACCGAAGATAATGATAATTTTCGCATTAAACGCTACATGGCAAAATATACAATAAATCCTGCTATTACGCATGGCATCTCGCATCTTGTTGGGTCAATTGAACCAGGCAAGTTCGCAGATTTGGTCGTTTGGAGTCCGATGTTTTTCGGTGTAAAGCCGGATCTGGTCCTCAAGGGTGGCAGTATCGCGTATGCGCAAATGGGAGATCCGAACGCCTCCATTCCAACGCCTCAACCTGTGTTCGGTAGACCGATGTTCGCTGCATTTGGGAAAGCATTGACGCAAAGCTCGATTACATTCGTTTCTCAGGCTGCTTATGACAGCGGGATCGCAGAACGCTTTGGATTGCAAAAGCGGATTGAGCCGGTGAAAGGCTGCCGCAGCATTTCCAAGAAAAATATGATCCATAACGATGGAACACCTTCTATAGAAGTAAATCCTGAAACCTACGAGGTGAAGGTTGATGGGGAGGCTGTGACCTGTGAGCCGGCGACAGAACTACCGATGGCTCAGTTGTATTTCTTATTTTAAATGTAATGGAAGGAAGTCCCGATTGAGGTGACGACATGACAGCAACAGAACAATCATCATTTCATTGGTTAGCCTATCAGCAACTGTTGGATTCAGCGCTTCCGATTGGTGGGTTTTCCCACTCATTTGGATTGGAAACACTAGTCCAGCAAGGGAGATTGACGACAATCTCAGAGCTGGAGGCCTACATTCGGTCGATGCTCGCGAACAGCTGGGCATCCTCGGATGCCATGGTCATAAAGGCTGCTTATATGCACATTCCTGACGGGGAGCTAGGGCAGCTTTGGGACATTGACCATATGCTCCACGTACAGCGGGTAGGCAGAGAGAGTCGGCTCGGTGTTCAGAAAATGGGACGCAGGCTGCTTCAATTATCACGTTCGCTGTATCCGGAGCTGAATTGGCAGCCATTCGATGATGCTGTGAATGCCGGGAAATGCAGTTCGAATCATCCCATTGTTCACGGCTGGGTGAGCTACCATCTGGGCGTTCCACTCCATCAGGCTGCTGAAGGCTATCTATACACCTGTATCATGACTTGCATCAATAGTGCGCTCAGGCTCATGTCCATTGGACAAACGCAAGGTCAGATGCTATTGGCGAAGCTAGTTCCTTTAACAGGAAGCGAATGGCAGCGCGTTTTACATATGGATCCAGTGGAAGCCTACACGAATTCACCTGCGGGGGATTTAGCTATGATGCAGCATGAAACCTTATATTCCCGTTTATTTATGTCCTAGAAGGAAATCTAATCATAGATCTGAGGAGGAATGACGATGTGTCAAGGTAACGGTCATCATCATCATCACGAATGGGAGAAGCCTGCAGCAGATCGCAATCGCCCTATGCGAATTGGCATCGGAGGTCCCGTAGGTTCAGGCAAAACAGCGCTAGTCGAGCGCTTGGCAAGAAAGCTGAACGGCCGCTATAGCATTGCAGTTATTACGAATGACATTTATACGAAGGAAGATGCACGTATTCTGATTAGCTCTGAAGCGTTGCCTGAGGAGCGAATTATTGGGGTAGAGACCGGTGGATGCCCGCATACAGCGATTCGTGAGGATGCATCCATGAATTTTGAGGCAATTGAAGAGCTGGAGAAGCGGTTTGAGAATCTCGATATTATTTTCATTGAGAGTGGTGGCGATAATTTGGCGGCTGCATTCAGTCCGGAGCTTGTGGATCGCTTCATCTATATTATTGACGTGGCCCAAGGGGAGAAAATCCCTCGTAAAGGCGGTCCTGGCATCATGCGTTCGGATATGTTGATTATTAACAAAATCGATCTCGCCCCTTATGTAGGCGCTAGCCTTGAAGTGATGGATTCCGATACGAAAAAAATGCGCGGCGAACGTCCGTATATTTTCTCAAACTTGATGGGCGGTACAGGGTTGGATGATATCGTGACTTGGGTGGAGACGGAGTTCAGCCATGCCTAAGCTGACTGGGGAGATATCCGCACAATTTGCAGTACGCAGCGGCATCACACGACTCGTACACAAATATCATGCCTCCCCGCTCAAAATCGCCAAAACGTTTCATTATGAGAATGAATCGTGCATGGAAAACGCCGAGCCAGTGGATCAACTTGGCGTCTATATGATGGATTGCTCACCTGGACTCATGTCGGGAGATCATTACGAAATTAACGTGCGCCTTGAAGAGGGCGCACGTGTTTTTCTAACGAACCAGTCGTTTACGAAGGTTCATCCTGCAACAAAGGATCAAGGAAGCACGCAGCATCAGATACTTCGTCTCGAAGTTGATGCACTGCTTGAGTATATGCCTGAGCCACTCATGCTGTATAAGGACGCGGACTTGTCTGCGAAAACGGAGGCGCATTTATCAAAGGGATCCGTTTTGATTTTCTCTGACGTCATCTGTCCCGGTCGAGCGCAGCGGGGAGAGATCTTTCAGTATTCAAGGTATGTGAACCAAATGAAGGTTTGGTATGAGGGAGAGCTGATTTTTTATCAGAATCAGCGGATTGAACCAGCGACGATGCTTTTATCTTCACCAGGTTGCTGGGAAGAGGAGACGCATATGGGGAATCTGTTTATTTTCTCGGATCGGCTCAAACAGAATCATTTGGAGGCGATTATGGAGAAACTGAGCCAGTTGGAAGGTAGCACGGTTCGAGTGGGAGCGAGTTTGACGTATAAATATGGCATCGTCGTGAACGTCATGGGAAGGCATGCTTGGGAGTTGCAGGATGCATTGACGACGGCGTGGCATCAGATTCGCCGCAGTTTATTGGCGTTAACGCCATTGCTGGTGAATAAATAGAAAGAGGAGGCAGGGATGACCTGTCTCCTCTTTCTATTTATTCAGCGTCGGCTGTGGAGGAGCCTTTACGCCTGCGCGCCGCAGGATAAGGCCCTTTTTGGGCCTTAAAGCTCCCGTCACTGGAGGCGAGTGAGGTCCGCACCGTCCAACTTTTTCACATATTTCAAAATGGAATCGAATGGTAAGTTCATTTTCCACGCATACTGGAAAGGAGAATCGACAATATGATGACAACTGCCCATGCTTCATTGTCAAATGATGTAGGGGTTGGTATGATGAGAATGTTCATTTAGATGGAGGATCGGAAATTCAACATAGAGGAGGTTAATTTATATGGAAAATCAAGTCACCTACGAAACCGTTTCGAAAGGCTCGTCTCAAGAGTCCGTTGGAACTGATTCTATAGATGCCAGCCTAACGAGAGGTGCGGCAGAACCTGTGACCCTGAAAGAGTTTTACCGACTGGTGAAACCAGGAATTATTTATTCGAATCTGATGACAGCTTTTGCTGGTTACTGGCTAGCTGCTCAATGGGATGTGGACTGGATCCATCTGATTATGACCATGCTGGGGACAGCATTGGTGATGGCTGGAGGTACAGTGCTGAACAATTATCTGGACCGTGAGATGGACGCGAAGATGGAGCGCACACAGAATAGAGCACTTCCAAGCGGAAGACTCAGCGCTAATTTCGTACTCGGGTACGGTATCATACTGGGGACAATCGGTTTAGGCGTTCTGTATTTTGGGGCACAATCACCTTTAGCAACATTGATCGGTGTACTTGGATTGTTTCTATATGTATGGCTCTATACGGCATGGTTCAAAAGGACATCCGTTTGGAGCACATTCGTTGGTGCATTCTCAGGTGCGACGCCACCCGTCATTGGATATTGTGCGGTTAGCGGGACAGTCGATTTAGGAGCTATACTGATCTTCCTGTTCTTGTTCTTGTGGCAGCCGCCGCATTTCTGGGCGCTTGGCATTCGCCGCATGGAAGAGTACCGTGCAGCGGGCTTCCCGCTTTTGCCAGTCGTTAAAGGGACTTTCGTGACGAAAATTAGTATGGTTCGCTATGTCGTTCTATTAGTACCTGTTACGGTTATGTTAACGGCGTATGGCTATGTGGGAACTATCTTTTTGATCGTATCCACAATTCTTGGATTAACATGGGTTTTCATGAGCGTCAAAGGGTTCAAAGCAAATGGGGAAGCGGAAATTGTATGGGCAAAGCGTATGTTCTTGTTCTCCCTTTTATATTTGACGCTGTTATCGATCTTGATGGTCATTGATACAACGGCGAAAATTTAGTAAGTCTGGGGGACGAAAACGATGGGGACGTTTTTCGAGAAAAACTGGTTTAAGTTAGCACTGGGTTTAATATTAGTTGCGATGATTGCATCCTTTGCATATAAATTAGTGTCGAACGGCAGTAAGCCGGATGAAAGATTAACAGCAATGAAGGCAGCGCCTTCGTTTCAGCTGCAGGATTTAGATGGCAAAACGGTTACCTCCGAAAGTCTGAATGGCAAGGTGCGACTAGTCTATTTCTTCTACTCTTTTTGTCCGGATGTGTGCTTGCCGACGAGCTTCTTGATTTCGCAGGTACAGGATAAGTTGAAGGACAAAGATCTACTGGGCTCCAAAGCAGAAATTCTTTCAATTACAGTGGATCCCAATAGGGATACGGCTGAGGTGTTAAAAGCATTTGGAAATCGCTTTGAGTCGAAACCGATCCCTGGCGGATGGACGTTCCTCCGAGGTGAGGAAGCGAAAGTTCAGAAGCTTGCTGAGGACTTCGGTATCATGGTCATCAAAGAGAAGGATGGTAATTTCTCGCATGCCAATGCGATTTTGCTAGTGGATCCGAAAGGTCAGCTAAGAAATTACTATGATGCAAGCAATCCAGAGTTGGATGCGGATCATATCGTGAAAGATGTTGTAACCCTTTCAAAAGGGAAATAACGCAAAGTAGTTATTCATAAGCAGGGTTGGGCGCAGGGTAGATAATATACGCGTCCAGTCCTGCTTTTTCTAATTGTTGAATGAGATATTCTTCAGGCGTTCCTTCTACGCCCGCATAGCCCTTACGGGTATAAATGTGTTCAGCATCTGGAAATGTATCACGCAGCAAATAACGAATTTTTTTGCCGGATGCGTCATTGTCCGTGAAAATATAAACGGGAAGATGGTCAACTTTTTTTCGCAGCGAATCAAGCGTAATAGAACTAGGAGTTCCGAATGTGCAATGGATGCTGACAGTATCATCAACCACGCGTTTCAAGCGACTTTTATCATTTTTACCCTCAACAATAATGGCAATGGACATGGGATCACCTTCACTCCTTTTTAGAGTAGTATACCCCGTTTGGAGCGGCGATCCAAGTAAAGCGAAGCTTCGATATTTCCTGGGAAATGACAAGGATTTACAGCGTATGACAGCAGGAAAAGGCCTGATGGTTGGCATCAAGCCATTTGGTGGGGCTTCGTTATGAAGATATAACATGCGATTTGAACGTACGGAGCGGCAATAGGGAAAGGGCTAGCATGAGAATGAAGAATGCAATGAAGTAGGAGGAAATATGATCGCGAAGCTGACCTGCCATCATGGGGCCAATAAAAGCACCGACGGAATATGAAATCGATAGCAAAGAAAACACGCGACCATATCTAGAACTACTTGTTATGCTGGCAAGCAATGCTGCAAGAGCTGGATAGATGACTCCTTTGGCCATACCGATGAGAAAGAGGGAAACCGTCAGAGGAATCGGCCATTGGACGGCTAAACCAAAGAACACTGCTGCAAGCCCAATACTGCCGCCGATCGTTCGAAGAAATGGAGATATTTTATTCAAAAACCAGAAAGAGATGCTCAGCAGCGCACCTAAACTGACCAACGTGAAAAATACACCAGAAGTAAGGATGGACTCCCGTGCCGATTTCATCAAGGGGAGCTCAAAGAACAAAATCCCTTGCGAGCATGAAAGTGCCATGGGGATGAGGAAGAAAAGCCAGGGGATAGAGACACCATCCGAACTATCATTAATATCCTGAGATCCATGGTGACCATGGGGGTCTAAAATAGCTGTTGAACCTGCTTGCTTCCCTTGGTGAGCTAGTAGTTCCTTCTCTTTCACGCCGAAAATGGCAAGGAAGCCCGTGATGATTAGGACCCAGCCTAACACGGAAAACGCGGTGGTAAAGCCAATTTTGGCCACTAATATAGCACCTGCCGCAGGTGAGACCACGGATGCAAGGGTGTGAACGAGTCCATTGCCTGCCATAAGCTTGCTTTGATGAATGCGATCACGTGCTATGCGAGCTAGTAAAGTTAAACAAGCTGGCGATAGGAAGGCAAGAACAAATCCGCTGATGGAACGAATGTAAAGCAGATGCCAGGGGTCTGTGACATTCGATTGAAATAGTAAGATGATCCCTGCTACAATCAAACTAAAGACTATGAATAATTTGCTGCCATATTTGTCCACACCATAGCCTGCAATGAGATTGCCGGGGAGATGTGTAAGAGAGTAAACACCCATGATGAGCCCTATAAAAGAGGGAGCAGCTCCCAATGATAAGGCGAAAGGGGATAAAATCGGGTATTGCGCGTGTAAATCAAAAAATGCAACAAACATAAATAAGTACAACCATATGGCTGTTCGCACGGTTTCACCACCTCGATCCTTTAGTCTTGTCTTCTTAAGTTTTACGCTGCTCGTCCTAAGGATATGACCGTTCGGGACAAATGACACAATTTCGGTACATAGGAGGAAGCATGGATCCAATTGTTTTTATACTGTTGGCCGCAGTTGGCATTTTTCTTGTATTTCGTTTAAGACAGTCCTATCGGAAAACAGGAAGAACGATGGATAAAACCAAAGAAATTGAGCAGAAGCTAGCACAGTTAAGGAAAAAAAGAGATGAAGATTAAGGAGTCCATGTAGTATGATAGGAAGGGACTTTTGGATTACAAGGAGGGGTTAAAAATGGATCAGTGGATTTCGTTTGCACAGGATCGTTGGTATTTAATTGTAGGGGCTATTATTGTTCTATTTATTGTGATTGGTATTGTAAAAACCGTGGTGAAATGGGTAGTGGTTCTTGTCATCGTGGGGGCGCTTATCGTTTATGGAGCGAGCTATAAGGATAAAATAAAAGATATTGGGGCAACTGTCGTTTCCCAAGTCAGTGATGATATCAAGGATAAAGCAGTTAGCGCCTTGACGTCAGAGGCCAAAGAAGCCAAATTTAAGGCCAATGCAGATGGTTCCTTTTTGATCACGACGAAAAGCTTGCAAGTGGAAGGTAAACCAGGATCCGATGAAGTTCAGATCACCTTTCTCGGGAAATCTTTCAAAATGAATGCTAATTCTGCTGTGAATGCATTCATTGAGCAAGCAAAGAAAAATGCCTAGACAAAGCTAGGTCAGCCTATCAAAGGAAGGTGAGTACACATGACGGATAACGCGTGGTTTTCAACCACCTCAATTAATCTTATATCCATCTTGATCGTTCTCACGATTGCAGCTTCCGTGCTGCAAGGATTTTTCCGTGGTGGCTCCGGCTCGGCCAGGCATTTCGTAGCAATGTTGGTGGAAGCAGTGCTCGCCATCTTATCCATGTTGATTGCTTGGAAAGGCGTGCAACTGATTTCACCTTGGATTCAAACGTGGTTGAAAGGGCAGGATTTGCAAATTCCGGCGGTGGACTTAAGTACGATCAAACAAGCCTATTATACCGCCATCACTAGCTTGCGTGATTTTCCATTACTCCGTTTCGGGGTTTTATTTATCCTTGGCTATGTCATTATCAAACAAATCTTAAATTACTTGGTTGATGTTTGGCTAGGGCGTTGGTTGGCTGAACGATATGCGATGCCCAAACGCAGTCATTCCATTCTAAGCTCGGTTTCAGGCGGGGCTATAGGTTCCATAGCCGGATTTGCTAGAGCTCTGATGCTAATCGCGATATTATTCATCTATGTCTCTTTGTTCCCACACTCGTTGATAACCCCCTATATTGAGTCCTCGCATATGTATCAAAAAGGAGCTCAAGAAGTTATTTCACCGTTCACAGGTGATTTTATAGCGGAAAAGGCGCCTGTTTTCACACGTGCTGTTGAGCAGGAATTCACGAATATTCTACAACGTAAATATGAAGTACTCGATGCGAAAATCCCGGGAAATATTGCTGATGCGGCGAAAGAAATTACGGCGGATGCCAAGACGGATGAAGATAAAGCCAAATTACTGTACAGTTGGGTAGGAACCCGAGTTCAGTATGATTGGGATAAAGTGAAATTATACGAAGAACAGCGGATTTGGAAGGAGCAGACGCCTGAGGATACGTTCAATACCAAAGAGGGTGTTTGTATTGATTATTCTAGGTTATATGCACAAATGGCCAGATCCATTGGATTAGATGTGAAGGTTGTCACGGGTTTAGGGTATGATGGACAAGGCGGATATGGTCCTCATGCTTGGAATGAAGTGTACCTTAAGGAAACGAATAAGTGGGTGCCTCTGGATTCTACTTGGGTAGCGAGCGGTGCGAATTGGTTCAATCCGCCGAATTTTGATCAAACCCACGTAAGGGACGTTTAAAGGAGACGAAATGCGAAAAGAGTTAACATCATACAAGATGATTTACTTAGATGCAGGTGATACTTTGGTAACGATTCCTGCAGCACAAACGATATTGAAGCAATATTTGCAATTGCGCGCTGTTGACCGAGATGAAGCGCATATTCATGAACTTTTTACTGAAGCATTTCGTCTATATTATTATGTTGAGAAAAAAGATAACTTCGTGGTGTGCAGTCCAGAGTCAGATCGTGAATTCTGGGTTAACCTATACCACTATGTCCTGCATAAGCTAGGCGTTCATGAAGAGTGGACGGAGGAAGAAATTTTTAACTGCTGTCATGAACTTTATGAGATTTTCACAGCACCCGAGCATTACGATTTGTTCGATGATGTGAAGCCATTTCTGGAAGAACTGCGAGCACAAGGTTTCCGTATCGGTATTATCTCTAATTTTGCGCCTACGCTGAAAGCTATTTTAGCAGACAAAGGTGTATTGCACTATTTTGACCCAGTACTCGTATCCACAGAAGTTGGCTTGGAGAAACCTGATCCTGCAATTTTTGAGCTTGCGCTACAGATGGCGGGCGTTGCGGCCGAGGACGTGCTGTATGTCGGGGATCATGAGACGAATGATATTTGGGCCCCTAATCAAGTAGGAATTGATGCTGTTCGTATAATTCGGTATCCATATCATACGGGAGATGGGATCCGTTCCCTGCTCGAACTGATTCAGGAGCCTGCCGGCGATGTACGACCTAAGTGAGAAAGGATATGAACCACCATGAAATCATCCATTATGGATGATCCGAAGAAAAAAGAAATTACAAAAAAACGGCACTTTTCGTTTCGGATCAATATATTTTTCTTCGTTACCTTTTTATTGTTTTCCGTGCTAATCGTGAGGTTAGCAATTCTTCAATTTGTTCAAGCCAAAGATCTGAAGGCTGCAGAGAATACCAATACGAATCAGACTAACAAGATCGCCCCGATTCGCGGTAATATTTATGATTCTACGAAATCCCCGCTGGCCTATACAATTCCCGTACAGTCCTTATTTTTCCGTATTGAACCAGGCCAGGATAAGGATGCTAATATTGATTTAGCCAAGCGCATTAAGAAGGTATTTGACGAGTATGCTAAACCGAATACAGTCAGCCCTACCGCTGAGGAGATCGTCCTTGCGATGGATCTGGGCTATGACATTAATAAAAATAAAGTGAAAGACCCAAGTTACTTTTCAGTGCCACGTCGTATTAAACCGGATTTATCCAACGGTGAAATTGCCTATTTGCTAGAGCACCGGGATGAATTCAAAGGGCTGGAAGTGACGGAAGAAAGTATCCGCACCTATGAAGTGGAAGATGATAAGACGACAATTGCTACGCAATTGGTCGGGTATACGAATGCATTTTCAACCCAAACAGCGAAAGAAATCTATAAGGATAATCCGAATAGTGAAGAATATTTAAGTAATGAGAATGTCGGTTTCGATGGGATCGAGCGGATGTATCAGGATGAGCTGCGCGGAAGGAATGGCAGTAAGAAATATCCGGTGAATGCCGCGATGAAAATTATTGGAAGAGCGGAAGTCACAGCCCCGATTAAGGGGAATAATCTGTATCTGTCGATCAATAAGGACGTTCAGAAGGCTGCAGAGAAAGTGCTCCATGATCATATTCTATATCTTCGCGATCCTTCACATGCGAATGATCTGTATATGAAAACGGGCATGAAGGCATCTTCTGGCTTCGCCGTTGCTATGGAAGTAGATACGGGCCGCATCGTTACGATGGCGAATTATCCGGATTATGACGCGAACGCTTGGACAGGTGGAATATCGCCAGGTATTTATAAGGACATCAGTACCTTTATTTCCAATGGTACGATTATGACTGCAAAATCGAAGTTTCCGGATGAGAAAGAAAATGCGAAACATCCTTCCTCCATCGTTTTCATGGGTTCTACGATTAAGCCATTATCGGTGTTAATTGGTTTGAAGGAAAAGTTCTTTACAGCGGGGCAGACGTATTATGATTCTGGTTCATTCAGCTTCGGTAAGGATGGTAATAGCACTATCTCGAACTCAGGAAAAACCGCTTACGGTTCCTTAAATGCAGCGGGAGCGATTGAACACTCCTCGAATACGTATATGTCTGCGATGGTAGGTATTCCGTTCTGGAACAAGTATGGGAGAGAGAATCAGAAGGTGACGGCTAAGTGGGCTGAGTATTTGGCTAAGTTCGGCATGGGCGTGAAAACGGGAAGTGGCTTGCCAGGTGAATTCGCAGGCTCGAATGACTTTATCAAAAATGCCGAGAAAGACAGTTATCAATCGGCAATGGTTTACGCATCATGGGGTCAGAATGAGAAAACGACAACGCTGCAGCTTGCGCAATATACAGCAACACTTGCCAGTCGTGGTAAACGGATGAAGCCATTGTTTGTCGATGAAATAAGAGATTTTCAAGGTGAATTAGTGAAAAAGGTTGAGCCAGAGGTTCTTGAGGATTTCTCGAAGGAATTCGCTCAGGCTGATTGGAATACGATTATCCATGGAATGAAAAGTGGCGCCGAAGGTATTGAAGAATTGCCATTCAATGTCGCTCGTAAAACGGGTACATCCACACAAGTTGTAGCAGGTGGATCTGTTGAGAATGCGGTGCTTATCGCCTTTGCTCCGGTCGAGAATCCGAAACTGGCAGTGGCGGTCGTAGTACCAGAGGGTGGATTTGGACGCTACGGCGCATCCCCGATAGCAGCGAAAATCTTCGAAGCGTATGACGCGGCGAACGATGGCATTTTGACGAAGCTTGGCGGCGGGAAGAGGCCTTGGTAATCAAGAGGAAGAAAGAGGGAGCTTGCTGCGGCAGGCTCTTTTTTTTGCGATTAGAACTTGCTTCTGAAGCACGGTTGCTAATCCTGGAATGGTCTAAATTGGTGGATGAGGGTGGGGCGGTGTATGTGCGCGCATGTGGAGTTTGGATAGGGGAGCAATAGATGGATTTCATACAGTTAAATCTTCTGAAAATCGATATAAATGGAGAATAGATGGATTTTGTACCGTTAATTTAAAGAAATTTCGCCTATATACGCTATCGGGGAGAATTAGCTGCATTTTTTCCATCTAAGACGAATTAACAGGGTGAATCTGCGAAAGTAGATGTATAATTTCCAGTTAATTCAAGTTGCTGGGATCAGCACTCGCGCGAATTCCCCCCCCTATTAGCCCAGCAAATAGCAAAGTAGAACCTTAGCCTAACAATGAAGAAATCTGGTCGATTTCAGCAGCTATTTAAGCTGTAAGCACCAGTTACACAACGGCAGCATATCCTATTCCAAGGGTAGGAACTTCTTATACCCCAAATGTTGCCTTAGATCAACTTTTGTGCACACAGGAAAGGTGGTCGAATCAATTGAAAAAAAGCCGGTTATCTGCTTCTTTAAAACGACTTCTCATTTCCATCATTTTTCTATAGGATACAGCAATTCTCGTACGCTCATGGCATTTCCTGAATGACGGGCTGATATGGTATACTAATATATCGGTTGTCCAAGAGAAGAATGATGAGAGTACGGAGGAGTGAGTCTCACCATGTGTGGTATTGCAGGTGTTATGTATTTTGAAGATAGAGAACCAACTGAAGCGATGCTTCAGCAAATGACGGATATGATCGTTCACCGGGGGCCGAATGATGTGGGCTTCTGGACAGAGAATCGTATTGGTTTAGGATTTAGACGTTTGTCCATTATCGATATCAAAGAAGGCCATCAGCCATTAGCTAATGAAGATGAAACCGTTTGGATTATTTTCAACGGTGAAATTTATAATTACAAAGAGCTGCGCACGATGTTGAAGGAGCGCGGTCATATTTTCCGCACGCAGAGTGACACAGAGGTCATCGTTCATCTATATGAGGAATTCGGCGAAGATTGCGTGAAGCACATGCGCGGAATGTTTGGCTTTGTAATCTGGGATCGCAAGAAAAAGCAGCTGTTCGGAGCGAGAGACCATTTCGGTATTAAGCCGTTCTATTATCATGTAAGTGACCGTCAGTTTATGTTCGGCTCGGAAATCAAGAGCTTGCTGGCGGCGGATGGCATGAATCGGTTGATCCATACGGACAGCTTGCTGAATTATTTGACCTTTCAATATGTACCAGAGCCAAACACAATGTTCCAAGGCATCTATAAGCTGCCGCCTGCTCATTCGGTAACAATTACGTTTGACGGTAAAATGACGCTACATAAATATTGGGATCCGATGTTCGAACCGGAAGAGAAGCCATTTGACTATTATGTGGAACAAATTCGTGAAGGCTTGAAAGAATCCGTTAAGTTGCACATGGTCAGCGATGTGGAACGAGGATGCTTCCTATCGAGCGGGATCGACTCGACGGCTATTGCAACGCATATGCGGAATATCGAACCGATCCGCACATTCTCTGTTGGCTTCGAAGGCGCCAACAACGAGACGCCGATTGCCGCTCAGACCGCTGCAACGCTCGGGACAGAGCACTACGATAAAATCATCACGCAGGATGATTTCTTTGCCACCATGCCAAAGGCGATCTGGCACCAGGACGAGCCTGTCGCCGATCCTTCGGCCATCGCGCTCTACCACGTGGCTCAGCTTGCGCGCGAGCACGTAACGGTTGTGCTGTCCGGCGAAGGCGCGGACGAGCTGTTCGGCGGCTATCGCATTTATCGCGAGCCGCAGTCGCTCAAGCCGCTGGATCAGCTGCCGTCATCGGTGAAGCGTATGCTGAACCGTTTCGCACGCATACTGCCGAGCGGAGTGAAAGGCCGCAACTATGTGTTGCGGGGGACGACTCCGCTAGAGGAACGCTTCCTCGGGAATGCCAAAATCTTCTCCGAGGATATGAAAGCGGAAGTGCTCCGTCTCGATAGCGAGATGCTGCGTGCCTACAAAAATCCCGTGCAAATCGCCGGCGATTACTATAACAAAACAAAGCATCTGGATCCGGTAAGTCGAATGCAATACATCGATATGAATTTGTGGATGCCTGGTGATATTTTGATGAAGGCTGACAAAATGACAATGGCACACTCCCTAGAGCTGCGTGTTCCATTCTTGGATAAAGAGTTGTTCGAGGTAGCTCGCCGTATTCCAGCTAAATATCGCATTGCGAATGGCACTACGAAGTACATCTTCCGTAAAGCGATGGAAGGGATTATTCCTGATCCGATTCTGAATCGTCCGAAGTTAGGCTTCCCTGTTCCACTTCGTGATTGGATGAAGGGTGCCATGGGCGACATGGTCATAGATCAAATCAAGACTAGTGGCATTGAAGATTATATCGATATTGGAGCGGTCGAGAAAATGCTGCATAAGCATCGTATTGGTCAAGGAGACTACGCAAGACGCTTGTGGACCCTTTATATATTTGCACTATGGCACAAAACGTTCATGGAAGAGCTGCCTAAGAAAGTGCTCACTGCTTACTAGGTCCACAAGTTAAGGCACCATGAGACAGGAGTTGACGAGCTTTGGGAAAATATAAATTAATCGCACTCGACATGGATGGGACCTTGTTAAACGAGGACAAAAAAATATCCGCCGAGAATCAAGCGGCAATTCGGGAAGCCTCTTCCCAAGGGAAAGTCGTTATTATGTCTACAGGTCGTGGAGCGATAAGTGCTATGCCTTTCATTAAGGAGCTTGGGCTTTCAACTCCACTAGTTGTGGTAAACGGCGGTGAAGTGTGGTCTTCACCAGATACTTTGCTGAAACGAACCTTAGTCCCCATTGAAACGATACGCGATTTGCATAAGCTAGCGGTGGAGAATGATTGCTGGTGGTGGGCGTATTCCGTACAAGGTGTGTTTAACCGTGAAAGTGAAGGGTTAGATATCAACCAGCATGAATGGCTAAAATTCGGCTTTTTCACAGACAATGCGGAGAAATTGCAACGCATTCGCGAAGTGGTGTCGAGTTGGGGGACCCTTGAAATCACCAATTCGCATCCGTCGAACTTAGAGCTGAATCCGCTCGGCATCACGAAAGCAAGTGGTGTTGAAGCGGTGTGTGACCTATTGGGTATTTCGATGTCCGAGGTTATTGCTATGGGTGACAGCGAAAATGATATTGCGATGATTCGTGAAGCAGGACTAGGCGTTGCCATGGGAAATGCGCAGGATGAAGTAAAGCGAATCGCCGATATCACGACGGTTACGAATAATGAGCATGCTGTCGCACAAGTCATTCGAACTTACATGCTTGCCTAGTTGAAAAGCCATGTACCACATTCACGCATGAGTGGAGGAAGTAACTGAGCATGATTACCTTAGGTTGGATTGTCGTTATTCTTTTATTTGTTGTCGGAATGGTGGGTGCCGTCTATCCGATTCTGCCTGGTGTGCTGGCCATTTATGCTGCCTTTTTCATCTACGGCTGGCTGATCAGCTGGGAGCCTTTCGGCTTCTGGTTCTGGTTGATACAGACCTTGACCGTCATTATTATTATTGTGGCGGACTATGCGGTTAGTGCGTTAGGGGTCAAAAAGTTCGGCGGCTCCAAGGCAGCAGTCGTGGGCAGCACCATTGGATTGATTATTGGCCCTTTCGTGATTCCAGCTTTCGGGATTATTCTAGGTCCATTCATTGGTGCCGTATTGGGTGAATTGATTGTCGGATCATCCTGGCAAAATGCAGTACGTACGGGAATTGGTTCTGTGCTTGGCTTTTTTGCTAGCTCTGTTGTCAAAGTTGTATTACAGCTTGCCATGATCATCATTTTCTTCCTCTGGGTCTTTTGAGGCATAAGAGGACGTATGAAAACTGTAAGAGAGAGAAGGAACGGACTTGACGAAGGTAACCAAAGATTCCCTTGTAAAAGGGACGCTCATTCTCACCGTGGCCGCGCTTATAGCGCGGTTTCTCGGCGTTTTCCAGCGAATACCGCTGGTTCATCTGCTTCATGAAGAAGGAATGGCCAGCTATGTCATTGCTTTTAATTTATATTCAATTCTGCTGGTTATTGCAACCGCAGGAATTCCCAGCGCATTAAGTAAAATGGTGGCTGAGAAACGTGCCATCGGTCGACCTCATGAAGCACAGCGTATCTATCGAGCTGCGATTTGGTTCGCGATTGTTGCAGGTGCAGCCATGACTGTGTTGCTGTATGTTTTCGCTCCGATTTATGCAGAAAACATTTCAAAGGGTGGTCCCGACGCGACGTTAGCTACGAGGGCGATCGCGCCAGCTATGCTTCTATTTCCGCTTATCGCGATTATGCGAGGGTATTTCCAAGGACGACAGAATATGATGCCAAATGGCATTTCACAAGTCGTGGAACAAATTTTTAGACTCATTATCTCAATTACACTGGCCTATTTCTTGCTCGATATCTCGCTAGGGTGGGGTGTAGCAGGGGCTTCTTTTGGAGGTGTGGTTGGAGGTGTAGCGGCACTAGCCGTTATGCTGTATTATGCTGTAAAGCTTAAGCGTGCTGATGCACAAGTACCTCAACCAGCTGTTTCACAAGCCGCGGCAGAGCAGACGGGAGCTGCTCGGTTAGATGATCATCCAGTGGAATTGATCCGTTACAGGGATATTTATCGCAGCTTATTGAGGCTCTCGATACCCATAGTCGTATTCTCCGTGACGGTTACGCTAGTGTATCTTATTGATACATCCATGATCATTCCACTCTTGCAAGATGCTATCGGCACTAGTGAAGCCTCACGATTAGTAGGTATTTTGGGCGGACGTGCGCAATCGCTCGCGGGGATTCCTATTATTTTGGCCATAGCCTTGAGTCAATCTGTTGTACCTATAATTTCAGCCGCGTATTCACGGAAAGACTTGAAGCAAGTTGGACAGCAGACGACACGTGTGCTTCAGCTCGCTATTCTTTCGGGTCTTCCTGCGGTACTCATGATCACCATTGCGGCTAGACCGCTTGATTTCTTCCTATTTGGCCTAGAGGATTCAACTTACGGAATTGCACATGGACCTGCGATGATTTCCTTGCTGACAGCAGGTGCGATGTTCCAGATCGTGATGCAGACCTCAGGGGCCGTTCTCATGGGAATGGGACGGATGAAGCCACTAATGGCTCATGTAGGTGTCGGCATCGCAATCAAGCTGCTTGGCAGCTTCGTGCTAGGGCAATGGTACGGTATTTACGGTATCATTATCTCAACAGGGCTATGTTTTATTGCGATGTCTTGGCTTAATATCCGCTCCCTCCGTAAGGAGGTATCGTTCACAATTCTGGGACGCCGTTTCGGCGGGCTTATCGTAACGATCATTGTTATCGGTGGTCTCGGCTTTGCGGCGGAATGGCTAACTCACACCTATGTGCTGCCATCACCGTGGTTCCGTTTGAATCAAGGCATCCAAGCCGTGTTGATTTGCGGATTTACAGTGGCCTTGTACCCTGTCATGCTTATGATAACGCGAGTGGTGACGAAGGATGATGTGAAAAGCTTTCCATCACCTGTACAGAAGCTGATCGCGAAAGCGAGTCGCGTGTTGAAGCGTTCTTAGGTAATAACGGCCTCAGGGGATGAATTTCTTTATCGCTTGAGCGCTAACGACAGCTAATTCAATCTTGCTCAATCCAAGACACATATCTTGTGTCAAGTCGTAAGCAACCGGAACGGAAATGGATCGCATATGCTTTAGCGGTTCCTCCACACGGGTAAACCAATCCCCTCGTTCTACCGGCGCTAGTGGCCTATCAGGCCACGCTGAGCGAAGAGGTGGACTATAGAACGGAGCTGCACCTTTCTTAAGGCTGTAGCCATCGAGCCTCTCCTGATATTTAAGATCAGGAGGGGTTTTTCGTATGGGCGCGAATAGATGCGGCCAGTAATCTGAGCGTGACCCCGAATGGGGAGTTGTCGAAGCGAAAGCAAGGACACCGTGTAACACGCTTGGCACTCCAAAGAGGATTGCATACAAGGCTTTGCCAAATTCAATGCGTTCAGTGAGATTCTTGAAATTCTCAAGAATAAGGCCAGCAAGATGTGGTTGAGGTGGTGGTGCATCCGCCTTGTTGGATCGAAAGGGGAATCCAACTTGATTAAGCTGCAGCCAAGCTTGTGTTTTGAACAGCGGCGTGTCTAATACGGTTTGTCGATATATAGGATTCTGAACAATACGATCTTCAACGTAACTTTGCTCATTGACAATTAGCCCTAGGGTTAGAAGGGCAGTATCTTGGAATTTCCAGAAATCCTGCCAGATCGGGAGCATCCAAGCGGATATTTGCAAATGAGGGAGAAGATGGAATAAACTGACTTTCCTCCGTTTGCTTTCAACATAGAGTAGCATTTGCGGATATGCATCTTGGAAGATAAGGGCGTTCGCGCGTTCCAGAAAGGAAAATAAGTGATCTGTAGCTCTATTGCTCATCAAGTGAGGCAGCAGTTCCCCGCGTAAATCCGTCATGCACCAGCCCCCATTGCGGGATACCATATGAGCTAACAACGCCCAATGCAGCTCAGGAAAGTCGCGATAGCACGCCCAATACGCTTGTGTACGAGTAACATTATTCCGATTATCCGATTGGGTTTTGGCGATGATCTGTTGAAGAATTCGTAGTTCCAGAGCGGTAGGGGATGGGGGAGTTACGCCTCCTTGCTGCAAAGCTAGCTGTTGATCAAGCTCCTTTTCTACTCTTGCAATCGCAGCGGGGGAGATATCGATTCGCAAAGGCAATTCGTGAACTTGATCCGAAGAGCTTGTTAGCTTAGCAGCTTGCTGTTTAACAAGTTGAACAATAGCGCCCGGGAGTCCCCTGATTTTATAATAAAATCCCTTATCGTCCTCGGTTTCGGGTGGAAGATTTAGTCGCATATTTGCCTCCTTACTAGAGCGAAATCCATCTTTCTATTATTTGCATGTTAGCTTAGAGGTATGTCAAAAGGATACGATTAATGTTTAGAGAGCGAAAATGATCGCTTATCGACTGTTTGTCTATATAAATGTGGAGAAGTACTATGACTAATATCCAATTTAAGGAAAAGATTTGCACACAGATCCCGAGATTACTACACCACAGATCATTTCGGTACCTACCATTAAGATTACAACTTAGGGAAATGCAAAAAACATCTTACAGGCGGATGCCATGTAAGATGTTTTTCGTTAGTCCAACTCTTCATGCGATGGCTGTGCCACGGCACTAGTTTTGGGGAGCCGTCCCGAACGGAGGAGCGCTTCTCGGAGTAAGTATTCAATGTGTCCGTTAACACTTCGGAACTCATCCTCAGCCCACTGCTCTAATGCTTGGTGCAACTTTGGATCAAGTCGAAGCGGGAAATTTTTCTTGGGAGCCATACCATGGTCCCGTTAGTACAACGATCCGGTATTAATGACCGGAGTCGCTGAACGATCAGATACAATCGCAACTAGGAGATTGTTGATCATGGCAGCTTTACGCTCCTCGTCAAGCTGCAAACCCTTGGCCTCCAATTGTTCGACAGCCATTTGAACCATGCCAACGGCGCCTTCTACAATAATGGAGCGTACTGATAAAATCGCTGAGGCTTGTTGACGCTGTAGCATGGCGCTGGCAATTTCGGTGGAGTAGGCCAGGTGAGTCAGACGGGACTCAATCACCTCAACACCTGCAACGGAAAGACGATGTTGAAGCTCCATGCTGAGCTCAGCCGCAACCTCATCAGCATTTCCTCTTAACGAATAGCCTTCCGTTTCGTAGCGGTCATAGGGATACTTGCTAGCAACATGACGAAGGGCAGTCTCACTTTGAATTTCAACGAATTTCTCATAACTGTCTACATCGAACAAGGCTTTGTACGTATCAACGACTTTAAACACGACTACAGCAGCAATTTCAATCGGATTCCCATCGATATCATTAACTTTTAATTTAACACTGTTAAAATTGCGAACCCGCAGCGAAATCTTCTTGCGTGAAGAAAAGGGAACCACGAACCAGAGTCCACTCTTGCGAATCGTGCCTAGATAGCTCCCGAAAAAAGTAATGACCGAGGCTTGATTCGGCTGAACGACAGTAATTGTCGTCAGGGAGATGATGCCAATTAAGATCAAAATAAAACCAATCAAAATGCTCTCTTGCGTGAAACTGTAAATGCCTAGCCCGAGAGCGGCGAAAAATAAGAGTAAGCCAATAAAGCCATTGAATGACCATACGTTAGTTTCTTTCATAGATGTAAAGCCTCCCTAATACACATATTATTTTGATATTTATATGATATCACTTTTTACTTTAATTGTAAAATGAAGATGACCGGAACATACCAAAGAACAGGAGCAAATCTTGACACCGATTTTCTCACATGATATAAGATAGTAAATTCCATAAGTGATGAGGTGTCCCTATGCGTAAAGTATCAACTGAGCAACAATTCCAAGAGCAAATTTCACAATCCGGCGTGACCATTGCCATTTTCAAAACGACATGGTGTAAGGATTGTCATTATATTGATCCTTTTATGCCTGCAGTGGAGCAAGCCTACGAAGGCCGACTTACCTTCATTGAATTGGATCGCGATGAATTCCCTGATCTGTGTGAACAATTGAACATCTTAGGTATCCCGAGTTTCATTGCTTTCCGGAATGGCCAAGAGTTGGTTCGTTTTGTCAGCAAGCTGCGTAAAACACGTGAGGAAATCGAGCAATTCCTTGATCGTGCCATTGAAGTCTCAAACGCGTTAACTTCATAAGAAGGAGTAAGGCGTAAATGACTCCAGTTGGAGTAAACATACGATGACACCGACGTCGGATCATATCCGATGTCGGTGTTTTTTTGATGACGCTAATGTAACAAGAGTGATGTACTGATGATATGTAATCAGGCGCGAAATCGCCCCTTTTACACTTCTCAGCCTATCTCGGAATAAATGCGTCCATATTACACACACTATAATGTTTTTTCCAAGTGTTGGGCGCGCTAATGCGAGTAGCCAACATATCGATTCCCTGTGGTTTCGGAGCTTTGTAACAATTGCGAATGGAAATGCCTTCATATTACAGCTATAATTGAAAGCGGAACAACAGTATTCGACAAGATCCTTAGTAGATATGACATAAAGTAGGTGCAATCATGCAAAAATGGATCCAAAGATTAGCTAATTTATCCGCCATCGGCATGTTCCTTATTCTTGCTATGGGTGCCTTAGTAACTAAGGCTGACGCAGGTCGAGGCTGTGGAGATGAGTGGCCATTGTGTCATGGTAAATTCATACCGGCACATACCATTTCTTCTTTTATTGAGTACAGTCACCGCTTGGTTGTTGGTGTTGTAACGCTCATTCTTGTAGCAACATTCTACTTAGTTTTTCGCTATGTGAAACGTAGAGATGCAAAATTCTTTATTACAGCAACTGTGGTGATGACGCTGATTCAAGCAGCTATGGGTGCTTTGGCCGTTGTTTGGCCGCAATCTTCTCTTGTCTTGGCACTTCATTTCGGATTATCCTTACTTGCTTTTGCTTTTTCCTTACTGCTAGCACTTGTGTTTACCCCATGGGGACAATTTGTGCGGACAACGCCGATTCATACAAGCTTTAAAGTGATCGTCTGGTTTACGGCTATTTACAGTTATGTCGTTGTTTATCTAGGTGCATTCGTGCGTCATACCGTTTCTTCTGGTGGGTGCTCGGGCTGGCCGTTGTGTAATGGCGAAGTCATTCCAGAGCTCAGCGGTGCTACAGGAATTGTATTTACGCATCGAATTGCTGCCTTGCTGCTATTTGTTTGTATTTTATTTCTATATCTGCAAGCACGACGCCATTATCAGCATACGGACAAGCTTTGGTTTGGGAGTAAATGGGCCCTTATTCTCGTTTCTCTTCAAGTGATTAGCGGTGCTGTGGTAACCTGGTCACTAGGGAATGAAGTCGCGTATTTATTTACTGGTATGATTCATGCCATTATTGTGGCTTGTATGTTTGGATTCTTATGTTATTTATGTGTACTCACGCTATATGATCGCAAAGCCTAGCAGCAAAATGCGGCAAACAAGGCCTTCTAACGGAAGGCCATTTCCTTTTTCATCCTGGATGAATGATTAAATATTACTTAGGTAAAGGTGGAAGTTCCCATGGTACCAACAAATTTACGAGCGTTTCTAGAGATTTTACGCGGCGAAAATGAATTGATTGAAATATCCGCTCCCGTAGATCCAAATCTTGAGCTTGCGGAAATACATCGCCGTGTCATCGATGAGCAAGGTCCTGCTTTACTGTTCACGAATGTAAAAGGCAGTGCATTCCCTGTCGTGACGAATTTGTTCGGCACAACAAGACGAGTGGATCTGGCTTTCGGTCCGAAGCCGGAGCAATTCATGAAAGCGGTTATCAACGCAACGAGCACGTTGATGCCACCTACGCCTAAAGCGCTGTGGGGCGAAAGAGGTCTCATCCTCGACCTGATGAAAGTCGGGACGAAGAAGATCCAACCGAATCAAGCGCCGATTCTCGGCGGCTTGAAGCAGGAGAACCCCCTCGCAGGACTGCCTGTCCTGACGAGCTGGCAAGAAGACGGCGGCCCGTTCGTCACGCTGCCGCTTGTTTACACCGAGCATCCAGACGGCGGTCATCATAACCTGGGCATGTATCGCATGCAGGTGTATGATGACTTCACGACCGGGATGCACTGGCAAATCCACAAAGGCGGCGGCTTCCACTACCACGAAGCCGAGAAGCGCAACCAGGCGCTGCCCGTCACCGTGTTCCTGGGCGGCCCGCCCGCGCTCATCGCCTCGGCGATTGCGCCGGTGCCCGAGCACTTGCCCGAGCTGATGCTCGCTTCGCTCATCCTCGGGCAGAAGCTGCCCATGGTGGAGAATCCCCATGGGGGGCACCGCCTCGTGGCCGAGGCGGAGTTCGCGATATGCGGCTCCGTTCCGCCGCATCTTAGACGCCCCGAAGGTCCATTCGGCGACCACTTCGGGTATTACTCGCTCACCCATGATTTCCCCGTTTTCAACGTGAATCATGTGTGGCACCGCAAAGACGCGATCTATCCGGCGACGATCGTTGGCAAACCCCGCCAAGAGGATTACTTCCTTGGCGAATTCCTGCAAAGACTGCTGGAGCCCGCGTTCCCGATGGCGATGCCAGGGGTGAAAGACCTGTGGACGTATGCCGAGACCGGATTCCACCCGCTCGCTGCCGCTGTCGTCCGCGAAAGCTACAGCCGTGAGGCGCTCGGTACAGCGTTCCGGATCCTCGGTGAGGGTCAGCTATCCCTCACGAAGTTCTTGATCGTGACGGACCGTCCGACGACCTTAGCGAACTTCTCGCAGCTGTTAGAAACCGTATTGGAACGTTTCGATCCGGCACGCGATCTATTTATTTTTAATAAAACATCACACGATACATTGGATTATACCGGTGGTCAGCTCAACCACGGCTCGAAAGCCGTACTGCTTGGCACAGGCGATCCTGTACGCGAGCTGCCAAGGGCATACACCGAAGGTGAACTGCCAGAGATCCATGATATCGCCGTGTATTGCGGCGGCTGCCTGCTCGTCTCTGGCGCTTCCTATGCAGCTGAGCCTGAGCTGCCACAGCGTCTGCTTGCGAATGCTGCTGACCGATTGAAGCAGTGGCCTTTGGTCATCCTAGTCGATGATGCCAGCGGTATCGCGAATGACCAAACGAAATTCTTATGGACGGTGTTCACACGTTTTAACCCTGCAAGTGACATGTACGCGCAGTCTAGTGTGAATCGTCATCATATTGCCTATGAAGTTCCGATTGTCATTGACGCTCGGATGAAGCCGGGTTACCCAGATGAGCTTTTCCCTCGAGAAGACATCGTAGAACTCGTTGACCGCAGATGGAAGGAATACTTCGCGTGATGAGCGCGGGACGATTTCGAAACCTCTATCCGCATATGGGATTTGTTCTTGTATACCTGCTTTGGGGAATTAATTTGGCTTCTCTCAAAATTGGGGGCAGAGAATGGGACAGTCTAGTCTTCAATGGTCTACGCTTCGCGAGTATGATTCCAATCCTGTGGGTCTATACTTACTTCTATTATCGTTCTCGTTCGCTTCGCTTCCAAATTGCGGGTCGTGATCTGCTGCTCATCTGTGGGCTGGGGATACTCAATGCCGTAGGGATGGAAGCTCTGCTGCAATATGCTTTACAGTTTTCCAACGCTGCGAATGGTGCCGTGCTTGGACGAGGTTTCATGCCTGTCATCACGGTGCTCATTGCTGTCATTGCTGGGCAAGTGAAGATTACTTGGAGAATCCTAGTAGGGATACCCTTAGCGCTCGGCAGTGTGATCCTCATTGTCTCGGGGGGAGCCGAAGGCTTTCACTTGGGTAGTGAGACGTTTCGAGGCGATATCCTACTCCTTATGCGCAGTTTCATGGGGGCTATCTATCTCATTGGGATGAATCGATTAGTCGTGAAATACCCACTTCCAATTCTCATTTCCCTTGAAATGACAGCGGGAGCCTTATCTTTATTGCCGTTCGTTTTATTGCGTGCGGATGGTGCATACTTCGCAGCGATTTCACAGGCTGGATGGATTAGCTTAATCTATACTTCGCTTTTGGCAACTGCTGTTGGATTCTCTCTGCATAATTGGAGTTTAGCTAAGCTAGGACCTTTCAAATCATCGGCTTACGGCTACTTGCTCCCTGTGACGGCTGCACTTGGAGGGTTCATTTTCCTAGGAGAGTCGATCTCGTTAAGCCAGTATCTGGGGGGCGCAGGTGTGTTGGCCGCGATGTATTTTGTGCAGCGTGATCGTACAGCAGGAGCCAAGCGATCAGCTATTCCTGCCCCTGCGGCCACAACGTTATCGAAGTAACAAGATGATCTGATCATGATAATAGGAAGGTGATCTTATGCTTCGTGTATTATTTAATGAGCCGGAACGTATCGACAGCGGACTCCTGCTGGAAGCTGGCGATGCAGTAAGAGCCTATATGAAACAGATCGAAACGGAACAGAGTCACCTCTCTACGGTGCGTTCGATCTTTCATCGGCAAGCGATATGGAGCAAAGGATTTATCGATGCACTAGATGAGCTTGAACAGAGCAAATATTGCTGCGAGCGATATGGCGAGCGTATAGTTAAAGGTTTTTTGGAGGAAATGACCCCCCAAGAAACAGAGGATTATCAGCGGTTTGTTTATTTCTACAAAAATGCGTTCATCCGTCTATTTTCTATTTTGGATAAATTAGGTACCTTCATGAATGACCTCTTCGAGTTGAAGACCGAGACCGTGAAATCGCGATTTTCGTATTTCACTGTGCTCCGTCACATGCATGAGAAGCATATTCATGGCTCTTTAGAGTTGCAACTTTATACCCTCAAAATGACCTATAAAGCGCCGTTAGAACGTCTCCGTAATCTGCGTAATATGGAGATGCATTATATTAATGCTGAGATGTTGGACGATCTTATGCAGAAAGAGCCGATGCTCGGTGAACGCATTCATATTGAGGATGTGAAGATGAATTTGTCCGATTTGCAGCAGGGATTTGACATGGTATGCCGAACCTTAACAATAGCATTTACTTACATTACGGCATATGTGACAAAGGGGTAGGGGACCATGCCATTAACAGGTCGAACAGTGCTGGTGACAGGCAGTGCCAAGGGTTTGGGCAAAATGACGGCATTAACCTTAGCCAAGAAGGGCTGCCAGGTCGCTGTTAATTATGTAACAAGCGAGAAGGAAGCTGTTGAACTTGTTCAGCAATTGACGGACATGGGTGTTCGCAGCATTGCCGTTCAAGGGGATGTAGCCAACCGTGAGGATAATATCCGGATGGTGGAAGAAACGGTCTCAAAGCTGGGATCGATTGATATACTTGTGAATAATGCGGGGCCATTTGTTCGGGAACGGCGCTTTTTCGCTGATTATCATATGGATGAAATTGATTATTTAATGCGAGGGAATCTCCTAGGCGTGATGGCGTTAGATCATCTTGTACTGCCTATGATGAGAGAGAAGCGATGGGGGCGTATCATCCATTTCGGCTTTGGGAAAGCGGCTGAAGCGAGGGGTTGGACGCACAGGGCTGCTTATGCGGCTGCTAAGGTAGGGTTAGTCTCTTTCACCAAAACATTAGCCGAGGAAGAAGCCGCGCATGGCATTACGGTGAATATGATTTGTCCGGGCGATATTCGGGGGAAGAACAAAGAACGCACCATGGAAGAAGCGCGCTTAGAAGTGGATGGAGAGACGCCTGTGGGTAGACCTGGAACAGGGGAGGATGTCGCGCGTGTCATTGATTTCCTTTGCTCGCCCAACTCGGATTTCATCACTGGCAATATTATGGATATCTCCGGTGCGTTGGACCCTATTCAGCCTATACCTGTGATCAAACAACGCAAGTCAGAATAGAACATCATCCCATACAGCAAAAAGAGCTTACCCTAGAGGTAAGCTCTTTCTTATGATATAGTCGTAATTAGAATACCTGTACGACTTCTGTTATGCCTTCTACCTCTTCAACCAATGCGCGCTCAATACCAGCCTTCAATGTGATTGTTGAGCTCGGGCAGCTACCGCAGGCACCCATAAGTTTAAGTTTTACGATTCCGTCTTCCACATCAACTAGATCGACGTCACCGCCATCGCGTTGTAGGAAAGGACGAAGTTTATCTAAAACCTCAAGAACTTCATCGTAAATCGCTTCTTTGGTTTTTTCTGTCATTTGATTCATCTCCTTTCTTTATCTATTATAGTACAATACGCTTTAAATGAAAATGGTTTGGGGTTTGAAACTATCAGCATGGGGTGGAATTTTTAAATGCGACCAATTATAGAATTTTGTGCCAGCAATATGCACACAGGAACAGATAAAGTCATGAAAGAACTCGAAGAAAATCCCGAATTTGATGTCATGGAATATGGTTGTCTTGGCAACTGTGGCCAGTGCTACATGGAGCCTTACGCGCTCGTCAACGGCGAAATCATTGCAGCTGAAAGCGCAGAGAGCCTCCATATTCGCATTTTAGATAAAATCAAAGAGATTGAGGCCATGTACGATTTGCTAAGTGAATAATCGGATATCCTGATGCTAACCAAAGTGGCGTTTGGATTTCCATAGCACGCCGCTTTTCAACATACGAGCAATTTTTCCTGTCATTAACGTACGTTTACCCATTATGCCGAAGCCGCTCTTTTTACCAAGTGAACCAAGCGTGCCTCTAAGCTTGATTTTGCCAAGCTTAGGCGTATCGCCTTTCCAAATTGCTTGTATCGCTTCTGCAATTTGCTTACCCTGCGCTTGTGCGGCTTGAGCGCTTGGTGAGAAAGGTAATGACGCACAGTCACCAACGACGAAAACTTCTTCGAAGTCCGGGATTTGGTGGTATTCATTTAACAGAATACGTCCTTGACGATCTTTTGGTACATTCAAAGCTTCGACAATAGGCGTTGGTTGTATACCAGCTGTCCAAATCGTCGCATCTGTACGGATAATTTCATCTTGATTGTATAAATCTCCGCCATCTAATCGAACTAGGGATACTTGAGTACGCAATTCGATATGATGTTCGATCATCCATTCACGCACATACTGCTGCAGATTCGTAGGGAAAGCGGAGAGAAGACTTGGACCACGATCGATTAATCGGATATTCAAGTCAGGGCGGCTTTCACGAAGCTCGGACGCCATTTCTACACCGCTAAGTCCGCCACCAATAATGGACACTTGTCCATATGGATTGATGTTGTTTATTTTCTGATACGTTGCACGCGTTTGAGCAAGTGTTTGGATGCTAGAAGAGAACTCCTGAGCACCCACGATGCCATGATAACTATCCACACAACCCAGTCCAATGACTAACCAGTCATAGGAAATGGGTTCTTTGTCGTGGAAGTTGATTTGTTTCGTGCCAAGATCAACACCAGAAACTTCTCCGTACACGAGCTGTAATCGAGAATCATCTGGATAGGCAACACGAATATGCGTTTCTGCAATGGTGCCTGAAGCGAGTGCATAGTATTCGGTTTTGAGCCCTTGAAATGGACTGCGATCAATCATTATAAGTTCTGTGTCGTCTGGTAAATCCTTTTCCAGCAAATTTAAAGCTATGGTCAGACCACCATAGCCTCCTCCGAGAATGACAAACTTTTTCATAGCCAACCAATATCCCTTCTGAACGATGATCTATTCTCTATTATCTCTCATACACTTTGATTTCATTATAAAAGGTGTCACGTTCTACCGCGACGCGGCCTGAACCTTGAATGAGCCAAACGAGCTCGTCACGTGTTAAGCCCTCAGGTGAAAGTGCACCGGCTGCATGTGAAATTTTCTCTTTCACGATCGTGCCGTGTGCATCAGAGGCGCCGAAGGTGAAGGATAGTTGTGTAAGCTTCGTGCCAATATTAATAAAATAAGCCTTAATGTGCGGGAAATTATCCAGCATTAAGCGGCTAATCGCAATGGTTTTGAGCTCATCCCAAGCCGGAACGCGTCGTTTGAGACCTGCATTCTTGCTTGCTGGTTGAACAGAATTCGGGATGAAGACGAGGAAACCGCCTGTTTCGTCCTGCAGCTCGCGCAGCAACATCATATGGCGAATACGTTCTTCTTTTGTTTCAATCGAACCATATAGCATGGTCGCATGTGTTTTCATCCCAAGCAAATGTGCTTGGCGATGAACATCCAACCATTCTTCTGTGGATGCTTTTTCTACTTTCATTTTGGCACGGTAACGTTCAGTCAGAATTTCTGCACCGCCACCAGGCAGTGTGGAAAGTCCAGCATCCATTAATGTTTTCAGCACATCACGGTAGCTTAAGCCACTGATGCGGGAGAAAAATTCGATTTCAGCAGCGGTATGGGCTTTAATCGTAACGTCCGGATAAGCCTGTTTCAATTGACGAATGCAATCGACATAATACTCAAAAGGTAGATGAGGGTTATGTCCTTGACTTATATGGAATTCTTTAATTTCAGGATTGAAATTTTCAGCAATGTAATCCAACATCTGACTTGGCGTCAGTGTGTAAGCACCTTCTTCACCTTCGTCGCGGCGGAAATGACAAAAAGAACAATGCTCCTCGCATACATTCGTGAAATATAAGCTCATGTTTTGTACAAAATACACCTTGTTTCCATTCAATCGTGTATTCACTTTATTAGCTAATTGACCAATGGTTAAAAGATCGTCGGATTCATATAAGAATAGTCCATCTTCCATGGTCAGACGTTCGCCGTTCTCAACTTTGTCAGCAATCTCAGCCATCCGTTTGAGCGGATCAATAGTCGTAATACTCATGATCACATGCCTCCTATGAAAATAAAATAAACCGCATAATGAAACGACGCAGCCAGAAGCTAGAACCCGGTGCGTTAAGTGGTGTGAGTAGCTCGCGTACCTGTCAACCAGTTCGGTTAAGGAATTCACACCTAGATTTATAACGATACAAGCTTTCAATCCCTTTTATTATAAACCTCCTACTTGGGAGGGGCAACATCCGAACGTTGAAGATAAATCGACAATCTTATCCATGACCTATATTATTTCGGTGAAATTGGCGAAATGTTATTCCCAATATTAACAAATTCCTGTATACTATTGCAATGTGATTACGTAAGGGCTAAAGGTGATAATAATCGTGCTACCATTATTCGTGACCGAACCGCAGGAACGACTTCATATCAAAATTGAGCAGCTTCGAGGCCAAATGGTTAGTTTGGGAACCTCCTACGGTTTTCTTCATCCTGATGTGCAGAAATGCAGTCGAGATCTAGATCAGCTGCTTTTGCAGTATTATGCCACAAGACGTCCTAAACAGTGAACAGCTGCCCTTGAGCATCGGATGGATTAGGAGTATACTTGAAGCAAGCACTTCGTATACCAATGCCAGGTTTCCTTCATATGTAAGGAAAAACCAAGGAGGGATTTCCATTATGATTAACATTAGTGAATCAGCAAGTGATAAAATTAAAGAGCTTTTGGCTGCTGAAGAATCTACAAAGCTATTCTTACGCCTTGGCGTGAAAGCTGGCGGTTGCAGCGGCTTTTCTTATGGAATGGGCTTTGATGACGATCAGAAGTCTGACGATAAAGAATTTACTATTCACGGCGTGAAAGTCGTTGTAGACGAAGAAAGCGCTAAGTACTTATACGGCGTCCAAATCGACTTCGAAGACAAAGGCATGGGCGGCGGCTTCACCATCAACAACCCGAATGCGGTAGCTTCCTGTGGTTGTGGATCATCCTTCAAACCAGCGGATTATGAAGGAACACCTGAACCTTGTGATGATAAGGTTGAGGCTTAATAACGGATGACGAACCTTCCAAGCTTGTGTAGATGTCCATACACAGCATTGGGAGGTTTTTGTTTGTGAAGAAACTGAAAAAAGTGGCTCAACAGTAGAAAAGTTTCGAGTATCTCGGGACGGATTGCTCCCTAGGTACCTATTAGTCCTAAAATTTCGAATTAATCTTGCTGTCAGCATCATAAATTTTAGTTAGAGTCCTAAAGAGCCCAACTAAACAGAACATGGCGAAGGATGTTCACAACATCCTGATTGACATTATTGAAAAAGAAGGCAAGTTGAGCCGCGAAGATGCTGAAGCGTATTTGAATAGCTTGCAAGAGCAAGGACGTTACCAACGCGACGTTTATTAATTAACATTAGAAGAGGGTGTCCCAAAGTCATGAAATGACTAAGGGGCACCCTCTTCCGTTTTTGCAAACCTCTTTTCGATCATTTTGATAGATAGTTACTAAAATTATGTTGTAACCGTTGTGTCAGAAGTTGGTACAAAGTTTACTATTTCTAGAACGATCGGAGATCCAGTTGGGATAGACTCTACTCCTGGAGGTACAGTAATCTCAAGACTTCCAACGCCTGTAGCACCAGGAGTATAATCTGAAATTTCCTGCATTTGTAACACGCCGTTAATGTAAACATTAAACATACTATTATCCGTTGCTAATACTGGGAGGGTAGTAGCAGCTGCACCGGCATCAGTGAAAAAATCAGCCGTATCAATCTCTAATGTTGCACTTGGCGCCGTTGGAGCAGTTGTTACATAGAAAAATCGTTGTGGCGTTGGAACCGTACTTATTGTGCTTGTTGCTGTAACTAGTAACTTCATAAGTTGAAGTGCCATGTTCAAAAACCTCCTCTTATAATGACATATACTTCCATATCAATATATTCGAGAGAGTATGAAGAGGCAGGGTGAAACTTCCCGTTTATATATCTATTTATATACTAACTTCGTGGTAAATCCAACCGATTCAATAATAATAGGAGTTCCTTCATAAATATGTTGTCCTGTTGCAACAAGCGTTATTGCATTGGGACTCATACGGTACATCTCGCCTTCTTGCAATACAGCATTGATATAAAGGTTGAAATAACCTTCTTGACCGAAATCGGAAAATTCGTTGATGGTTTCGCCGCTATCATCGACAAACTGACTTGAAAAAATAACGTTCTCGTCAGTTAAATTAATATCATAGGGGGTAACAAAAAAATATCTTTTTACAATAGGTCTAATGCTAATTGAAGGAAGCGTGGGATAATCGTAAGAACATTCTATGTTTATTTGTGTTACTACATATCGGGTCTTAGATGCTTTATTATTTTTTCTACAGATTGTTCTTCTCCTCTTAGGGCACCTTTTTTTTGTGTGTTTAGCACAGTTACGGCTTGGTTTCCTAATTTTGGGCATGTAGGTCACCTCCCCCTACCACGTTTACATTGGATTAGTTTATGCTTCTTATTTAGTTGAAGTAATGGACAAGAACCCGACATATGTACATTTATTTCCCAAATCATTTTAATTAGTTATCGCCAACTGATTGTAGAAAATCTGATAAGACTAACTGTATATTATGGACATATCAAAACGAGGTAATTCGGATGAATATCCACGTAACCACCCTCTACTAGCCGTTTCTATCTACCAATTTATGGAATACTATATGATATACAGCAAGTAGGAAGGACTAGTTGTAGTTGATAGAAAGGAGGGGGTTATATGACAACTAGAAAGGATTTTATTGATCTCGTTGCACCGATTGCTGTGAAGCTTCGCCTAGAAGGCTCGCCGATTTTCCCATCTGTTCGTATTGCACAAGCCATACTGGAAACTGGCGGCAAAATAAAGGCATGGAATAACTTGGTTGGGTATAAGGTTGGAAATGGCGTGCTAACGCCATACTGGCAGGGTGATCGTGTGTCTGTAAGTACGTGGGAAATTATCAATGGGGAACGTTCGTCAAATGTAGCGGGAGATTTCCGAGCATACGCCTCGATCGAGGATGGGTTTCGAGATCAAGATTTGTTATTTCAAACTGCGCGTTACTCGGCAGTTCGGTCAGCTAGTAGTCCACAAGCTCAAATGGCTGCCTTACAAAGCAGTGGATACGCGACTGACCCTGCCTATACAAATAAATTGAATCAGATCATGGTTTCTGAAGGGTTAACTTTCTTCGATGAGGAGGTCATACGGATGTTAGAAAAATTACAAGCACAAATGACAGAGTTAACTAATAGAGTGCATTCACTCGAGGAGCAGGCAGCTTTGACAGTCGTGCCAACGTGGGCGAAGTCTGCGATTGATGCAGCAGTAAAGGCAGGTTTGATCGACACTCCTGAGAAAGGGAGCTATGATTTTTATCGCTTATTAACAGTTTTGCATCGCAAAGGCATCATTTAGATGTGGATGAAATAAGGGTCCGAAGGGGCAAAGGTGGGGTTAGTAGATGATTCGGCCTTTAATTCGTACATTTTCACCGTACTTGGCTTGCATTAACTTCGTTTGCTCTTGCATAAAGGCATAAATTTCTTTCAAACGATTCTTGCGAGGCTTAATTGTTTCTTTAATTTCGCCATTTAAAACGATATCGTAGACGATCATTCTAGTTCAACTCCTTTTAAATTATCTTACTAATCTTATTGTAGACGATGTTTATTAAGGGATGATTAAAATTTCTTTTCAATTTTGTGAAAAAGATGAAGGTTATGTTAATAGAACATGAAAAATGCCTAAAATAGCGATCAATTTTTTTTATCAGTATTTGGTAGGTTTTGGATGTGCATAAGTTTATACACATTATCCCCCTATACATCACGTGCCTTCATGGTACATATTAACAATTTACCCACAGGATATGCACACTTATCTGTGGATAACGGAACGCTTGTTCTATTAAAAACCCCATGATACTATTAGTTTAAATTATAGAATATGGGTGATTTCAGTGAGACAAATTAGCGATGAGACGTTGATCGACTCTTATTACAAAGCACTAGATTTAAGATTAGAATCCGATTTTCTTGAACTTTTGCTCGCGGAAATTCAGAGACGTAAATTAAAGTTAGCCGTATTGGTTAAGGACGAAACACCACTTAATTAAAGTTCACTCAGCAGGTATTTGCAGGGTATAGCTGGAATGACAGTCGGGGCAATTCAAGAGATGAAGGCAGAAATCTAGATCGCTGCCATCCTGGTTTGTCATAGAAATGTTGTTCATCTCATAAGGCGAATAAGGACCGAGCATGTCACTCAGCTTACCATGGTCACACATACGCTGCGAGCACATAGGACAGTTGGTTTGCAATTCTTGCAGGCCATTACAAACTGGACATATAGATGACAAAGGGGTATTCCTCCTAATCCATAGATTAGGTATAGAATACCCCATTTCATTTCTGCTAATTAAAATTTCAAGTTCGAGCTGTGTCCAGGTGAAAGCTTAGCACTTGGGTCAATGTAAACTTTGGCATTGTTAATCGCAGTAGGTGCTTCACCGAAGCCAACAGCAATCAATTTCAATTTACCTGGGTATGTCGTAATATCGCCAGCAGCGAAGATACCTGGAATATTTGTTTCCATACGAGAATCAACTACGATAGAACCACTTTCGATTTCTAAACCCCATTCAGAAATCGGTCCAAGAGAGGATACGAATCCGAAGTTGATGATGACGGCATCGACATCGTGGATGCTATCTTCGCCTGATTTAATATTTTTAAGTGTGATTTGCTCGATCCGATCCGTTCCGTGAAGCTTGGTGATTTCCGTTGGTGTAACAACGTTTACTTTCGAGTTCATTAGGTTCTCTACACTGTGCTCGTGAGCGCGGAATTTATCTCTACGATGGATCAGGGTTACTTGCTCTGCAATTGGTTCAAGCATCAGAGCCCAGTCAACAGCGGAATCACCGCCGCCGCTAATCACAACTTTCTGTCCGGCAAATGTATTCAAGTCACTTACGAAGTAATGTAGGTTTTTCTTTTCGAATTGCGCAGCTTCCGGTAATTCAAGACGACGTGGCTCAAAGGCTCCAACGCCACCAGTAATAATAACGGCATGACTAAGGTGCACACCCTTGTCGGTCGTAATTTCGAATAGACGCTCTTCCTTCTTAACAACTTGATGAACTTTTTCTTCCAAGCAGATGTTAATCGGAAAATGTTTCATTTGTACAGACAGATTATTTATGAGTTCTTGCGCGGTAACTTTCGGAAAGCCTGCAACATCATAAATATATTTTTCGGGATATAGAGCCGCGAGTTGACCGCCAAGTTGCGGCATGCTTTCAATAACTTTCACAGTTGCTTGTCGCATTCCTGCATAGAAGGATGCGAACATGCCAGCCGGGCCACCGCCAATGACTATAATATCAACGATATCTGGATTTGCTTCTTTCTCATTCATAAGAGAACCTCCGATTTGGTCCAATATGTGTAAGATTCCGAATAAACCGATAATCAATATCATTATAAGTATATTTATAAACGTCTCATCTAATGAAGGAAACAGAAAAGTTTAAATTCTCCATATAAATGCTTATAGATAAGATAAGTAAATGCTTACATGGATTGGATGGGCTAGAACGCCTAAAATACAAGATTTTTGTGCAAAATGACACTTGATATTTACTTATTAAAATTATATCATATCATGAGAATCGGTTTACCATGTTGTGACGAATTTCCACCTGTTTCATCATAATTCACTTCGAAAGCGTGCAAACTAGTAGCAGTATACTACTTTTGAAGCTGTTTGTGTAATTTTTCACAAGATAGAGAGACCATGGGACAAAATACGGATATGGAAGTGAGAGAGACATGAGTAGAATTCCAAGAATCGTTATATTAGGAGCCGGTTACGGCGGAATCCTTGCTGCAATTCGGTTGCAGAAGGAATTGAACTACAACGAAGCTGATGTTACGCTTGTAAATAAGCATGACTATCACTACATTACAACACATCTTCACATGCCTGCTGCAGGGACAGATAATCCTGAAAATGCACGCGTGAACATTTTAAAATTGATCGATGAATTTAAAGTTGATTTCGTAAAATCGACAGTTACACAAATTCGTCCACACGAGAAAAAAGTTATTCTGGAAGACGGAACCCTTTCCTATGATTACCTAGTAATCGGGCTTGGTGGCGAAGCGGAAACCTTCGGAATTCCTGGTCTGAAAGAAAATGCTTTGAATATCCGCAGTATTAACAGTGTACGCTTTATTCGTGAGCATATTGAGTATCAATTCGCGAAGTATAAGCGTGAACCAGATCGCAAAGATTACTTGACTTTCGTTATCGGTGGCGCTGGGTTTACCGGTATTGAGTTCATTGGTGAGCTTGCGGATCGTATTCCATTATTATGCAAAGAATTCGACGTGGATCCTTCCCTTGTGAAGATTTATAATATTGAAGCTGCTCCAACAGCATTGCCAGGTTTCGATCCTGAGCTTGTTGAGTATGCGATGAAAGTTCTTACTGACAAAGGTATTACGTTCAAAATCGGTACGGCGATTAAAGAATGTACACCAGAAGGCGTTCTGATTGCTGGCGACGAGTTTATTAAAGCAGCAACGGTTGTATGGACTGGCGGTATCCGCGGTAACCATATGCTTGATGAAGCTGGTTTCGAAACAATGCGCGGCAGAATCAAAGTAGATGAGCATCTTCATGCACCAGGTTTTGATAACATCTACGTTGTGGGTGACTGTTCCATCGTGATGAACGATGAAGGCAGACCATATCCGCCAACAGCTCAAATTGCTATGCAGCAAGGTGAGGCTGTTGCTCATAACTTGATCGCGTCGATTCGTGGATCCCAAATGAAAACTTTCAAATACTCGAACAAAGGTACAGTAGCTTCCCTTGGTAAAGGTCAAGCAATTGGTATCGTTGGTTCCCGTAAATTGAAAGGTAATGTAGCTGCCATGATGAAAAAAGTGGTTGATATGAGATACCTTTACATTATTGGCGGAATTCCACTTGTTATACGTAAAGGACGTTTCTAGTCAAAGGATGCTAACGGGGGGATTGCCATGCGACACTGCAGTGTCCAAGTAAGAGGACTTCTTACCCGGGATGAACTGGATCGTTATAATGCCTTGATCGAGGTCGGTCACTTTTTAGAGACTGAGAAACGGTACGATCATGTTGCTGTTGTCCAAAAGGAGATTGATATCCTCATTCTTCCTGCGATTGAACGTCTGAAGGAGAAAGGTCGTCAGCGTGACCGCGATACGGAAGCGTATCTGGCACGTAAAGCTCAGATGGAAGCTGAATTGGAAGCTGCTCTGCGAGACGACGACGATGAATAAATAATTCCAAGAAGCATTGCTCTAACAGGGCAGTGCTTCTTTTTTAATTGGACGAAAAAAGAGCAGAGGACAGCAATCCTTTGCTCTTAATTACTCTTATATTTGAATGAATGACGCGAATTTCTCAGGAAGCATAACATTGCCAACGTAGAAATCACCGAACTCGCCAAAGCGTGCGCTAACTTCATCAAAGCGCATTTCGTACACGAGTTTTTTGAAATGAAGGGGATCATCTGAGAATAGTGTAACGCCCCATTCCCAATCATCTAATCCAACAGAGCCAGTAATGATTTGTTTTACTTTACCTGCGTATGTACGACCGATCATCCCGTGGCTGCGCATCATTGTCTTACGATCTTCCGCAGGAAGCATGTACCAGTTATCATTGCCATCACGACGTTTGTTCATCGGATAGAAACAGATGTGCTTGGATTTTGGAAGAATTGGCTTCAAACGCGCTTGAAGTTCAGGATCTTGCGCAGGATCAACACCTGGCTTCGCAAGGTAACTGCTCAATTCTACGATTGAAACGTAGGAATAAACGGGTATAGTAAAAGCAGCGAAGCTAGACTTGTTAAAAGCAGTTTCAAGCTCATTCAGCTCTTCCAGGGTTTCACGCAATTGCATGAAAACGAAATCAGCTTTCTGACCAACGATGCTATAAACGGCAGTACTGCCTAGTTTATCGTTTTCAACTTGCTGCCACTGGGACAAGAAGCTTTGCAGCTCGTCCGCTGCATGCTTGCGTTCTTGTGGGGTTGCGGCATGCCATGCATTCCAATCCATCAGACGGAAATCATGGAGCGCATACCAGCCTTCCAGCGTTTGTACGGCTTCACTCATTGTTTTTCCTCCATTCAAGGGCTAATATCCCCTACATTGTATCCAATTCATGGAGAAAGGGCAAATGAACAAAGGGTGAAGTTGAAACATAAATTGTTCAATTTGTGTACACTTTACCTGTACCTTTTCGTCGATTACAATAATAAGAGCTGTAGAAGCCAATGTTAGGAAGAGCTTCTTACATATACAAGGGGGAACTATCGTGCTGCAAATGGTTATCGCCACTGTCTTAATGATGGTGTTATTTTTTGGGATCGGCTTTATTCTGAACATGCTTATGAAAACAACGTGGTTTCCGCTTTACGCGTTCATTGCTTTAGTAATTGGTATTATCATCTATGGCTACATGGGCTCCTCATCTTTCTTATCCAGTGACGAGAGCTTTACGATCGTTGACGTAATTCCAGCAATCGGCGGCTTAGTTGGTGCCATTCTGAGCGGATCGGCGATCAAAGCACTGCGTATTCGTGGCTTTAAAATGTTCTAATTCATCATAATGAAAGGCCAAACGGGTCACGATAAGAAGGAGTTACCTAAACTTCTCTTAGAGAGGGGACACGGCAAGTGCCTTGGGCAAATGTGAATGGAACATCACTGCACTATGAGATAACAGGGCCAGATATGGGCACACCCATTGTGTTTATTCACCCTCCTTTGCTAACGCTAGAAGCGTTCACGTATCAGAAAGAGCAACTAAGCGTCCAATTCCGTGTAATTACCTTTGATGTCAGGGGACATGGCGGAAGTGCTTCCTCGAAGATGGTGATAACGTATGAACTTATTTCGCAAGACATCGTAGGGCTTCTTGATTTCTTAGGGATCGAGCAAGCCTTTCTTTGCGGATATTCTACGGGAGGCACTGTTGCGCTTGCGGCCTTGCTTTCTCATCCTACCCGATTTGCAGGGGGGATTATCGTGAGCGGAATGTCTGAATTGACAGATATCTACAATAGAGTCCGAGTATGGCTTGCGATACGAATGGCGAATCCTAGTCGAATTATGAATCTTTTGATTAGAGCGATTACGTATGGCAATGCCGATAAACAGACAACCTATCAGGAGCTAAATGAACATGCTTTGCAAGATGTGGCAGGCAATGTGAAAACGTATTTCGAGCAATCATTGCGATATAACTGCTCGAGTCGGCTACACAGCATTCAGCAGCCTGTATTATTGATCTATGGTCAAAAGGATACCGGCTTCCATTCTTACGCTCAAATTCTTCATAAGGGACTGCCTCATAGTTCGCTTTTTTTCATCAAAGATGCGAAGCATCCTGTACCGATTCAAAACGCTAGACGCATGAATGATCTCATTCAGCTATGGGTGAGAAGCCTAAGTGAGAAGGAGCAAAAAACGCGTTGGAAGCTCGATCTAGCCATTGCACAAAAGCTTCATCCACAGATGTATGGAACCATAGACGAAGATCCCACTGATGCTGAAAATACGATGCCAAGTTATGAATAAATGATGCCAAGCTAAGATTCCATTGCTAGTGAGAAATTGCGATGGAATCTTTTTCTTGCCCAAAAGGTAAAATTATCTTTTCTCTTGTAGATACCAAGATTGTCGATTTTTGTGGTAGACTAATAGAGAGAGACTGAGGCATGGGATAGCTAGAATAAAGCTATTGCTCAGTCGAGCTGAGGCAGGATGGTGCTGTAACGGGATGAGAATGACGAATATGCTGCATTTCACCGAGAATCACAGGTTTTGTGTGAACCGTGAGTTTTCTTTGAGCAGTTTAGACTATAAAATGTTAGCAATGATGTATCAGCCAATGATAGGCGGTTTAGCGATTAGTCTCTATCAAGCTCTCTATCAGCAGATGAGTGCCGAGAAAGTAGGCTTTTCGCCGATGGAGCAGCAACGGAAGCTATTTCTTCTGCTTGATCTTGAGCATGGCGAGCGCGGCCGCAAGTACTTAATTGAACAATCTTCCAAACTAGAAGCGATTGGTCTTCTACAGACGACTCGCAAGTTTATTCCGGAAGAAGAGGATTACGTTTTCGTCTATACGCTTTTCGCGCCGTTAGGGCCGAATGAGTTTTTCCGAAATCAGCATTTAACGCTGCTGCTGCGCGATAAGGTTGGCAAATTCATGCTGCTGTCGCTGCGAGAAGATCTTCTCTCACCTGAACCTGAGGAGTGTCGAGAGGCCACGGAGGAGAACTTGTCGGTTCCTTTTTATGAGTTATTCCGCCTGAATACACAGGTCGTGGATTATGAGTTGGAACAAGCGCTCTATGAGGCCTCTGCTAGCAAGCAAGGGGACGCTCGGATGGATGTGACGACCAAAGGCTTCAAGTATGCGGATATTATCATGAGGTTCCCGCGTGGAGCAAGTAATCGTGTGTTCGTTGAAGCGCTGAAGCACAAGCCGGAGCACATGGTAGCCATTAATATTGTGGCGAAAAAGTACAATCTTTCCCTACAAGAAACGTGTCGCTTGCTGGACGAAGATGGCGTGTTCACTGAGGAAGGTGAGCTTGTCATGGATCTTATGCAATATAATGCGAATCTGTTTTATAGACAAAGTAAGAAACGGGAAGAGGAGCGGGAGCGCACGACAACGAAATCCGAAGACGACACCCAAGCTACGGAAGAGCAATCCGTTGAGATGGCTTACTACCTTGAGGTTCCTCAGCAGCTGCGCGGCGAATGTACCGATCATCAGTACAACTACATCATGCGAAATGAGCCATACACGGCTGTGTTGAAAATGTTTTTCACACAGGGTTCGATACCTGATGGCGTACTTAATATTTTCGAGAAAATCGATTTGAACTATAAACTAAAAGAGGAAGTCATCAATGTTTTGATTCACTTCCTGCACATTGATCGTCGCTCTTGGGCCAAATCTTCGATCGAGGCTGTTGCTTCAGATATGCTTGGCAAGCAAATTAATACGTATGAGCATGCCGTTGAATACGTACGTGAGAAAATTAATTATAAGCAGAAGGCGGCATCTAAAGTGGAATCTGCGAAAGCGGGTGGAGGCTCTGCTACGCGTGGACGTCAAGGGAAGACACAGAAGCCTCACATCCCTATTGTATTGCCTGACACGGGAACAACGGCATCTACTAGGCTGTCTGCAGAGGAGTTAGAGGCTGCTAGACGTATGGCGCAGAAGCTAGATGAGCGATTTAACCGTAAGAGCTAAGGCTAAGCCGCGGGTCTGAGGATTAGAACGATGGAACTGTTAGGAGGTGCCGAAATATGATGGAGTCCTTATCGCATTTACTCAAATCATTGCCGGATACGGAATGGAAAAGAAAAGCTGAAGTGAAAATTCAAGGCGTTCTCGCGGACCCTTTGATTGTTAAGTTTCGTCAAAAGTATCCTTTTGTCGATAATTATGCGATTAAAATAAATATGAACAAGCTTTACCAGCACGTGTCCGAATTTAAAAATTGTTCAAATTGCCCAGGCTTGGAGAACTGCCCCAATGATATGACGGGGCACTACACGATAATCTCGGCCGAGTCCATTGAGGGACAAACGCCTTTTATCCATGAGGAGAAGGTAGCCTGTAAAAAGTTCATTGCCAAAGGTCAGCAGGATGCGATTAGCAGCCGGATTCGCACTTTTCACGTGGATCCGCGAATGATTTCGCGAAGCTTCTCTTTTGGTGATATTCTGGAAACGGATTTGGATCGAGCCAAAGCCGTTATGCAAATTAATGACTATGTGAGCTTAACCATTGAAGAGGGTCTTCAGACCCGAGGGTTATATTTGTCTGGCTCGTTCGGGACGGGGAAAACTTTCTTGATGGGCTACATGCTTCATCAGCTGGCGAAGGTCGGTATGACAGGAGCTATCGTCTATATGCCAGATTTTGCCGAGGATTTGAAGGGGATGTTCCAAGAGCCTTATAAGCTGAAGGAGACGATTGATCTTCTCAAAGAAACGGATCTGCTCGTATTTGACGATATCGGGGCAGAGAATTTGAATCCTTGGCTAAGAGATCATGTCATCGGTGCTATCGTGAATCATCGGATGAATCGGAAACCAACGTTCTTCACTTCTAATTATGCGCTATCGGGCTTGGAGAAGCATTTCAGCTTCACGAACAAGGACGGAGACGAAGAGTATAAGGGACAACGGATTATGGACCGAATACGGCCATTCGTTGATGTGGTTGAGGTTACGGGAACGAACAAGCGAGGAAAATAAGGTGTAAAACAAAAACCTAGCCAGCAATGGCTAGGTTTTGTGATACAGTTCCAGTTCCCTGACTCTCAAGCTTGAAAATGCAGAAAAAAAGCCGCTTCACATACAAATGCGAAGTGGCTTTCTTATGTAGTTCAACCTATTTCATCACTTGGATGACGGTAGCAATGACTGCAATGACGAACAATACGCCAAAGAATGCGCCAAAGCCTATGCCTACATCCATGAAATCATTACGCGGTTCTTCGTACACGTGATGCTCAGGGTGTTGATTGCTCATGTGGTTACCCCCTAACGTCCGACATTCGTATTTGTAAGCCTAGTATACCCAAATTCGTCGAAAGTTGTAAAGCTAATCAAAGTGACAATTGTGCAAACAATCGCAATAACGAGTAGAATGGGTAAAATACTTCTTGACTCTCACATTAGTGTTATGGTTTACAATAAAGACATCCCCACCATGCAGGTAGGAACAAGAAAGAAGTGAAGTCCATGCGGATTAGTGAGCTATCCAAGCTTACCGGAGCAAGTATTCGGTCCTTGCGCTACTACGAAGCCAAGGGGCTGATCGCAACACAGCGTGAAGAGAATGGCTATCGGGTCTACAATCAAATGGTTGTAGAGCGCGTGAAGACGATTCAATTTTATTTGAGTCTCGGCTTTACGACCGAACAGATTGAGAGCTTTCTGAACTGTGTGATGAAGAATCAAGAATCACAGTGTGATGATTTGCTGCCTCTGTACACTGAGAAGCTGCAAGAAATTGAGAAGCAAATGGAGATGCTGCAGCTGCTCCAAGCGAATCTCAAGGATCGTATTTCCTATATTGAGGAACAGCGACGCCAAGGGCTGCCTGTTGAATTACCCTCGATATAGACCAAAGGATACCCGGTTTGCTAACTTATGGCTTGGTTGAAAAGGCATATGAGTGTGGTATACTTTGTATGTTGACGTGATGCGAAGCAAGTTAAGTGACTAACTTAATCTTACTTTTCACCTTATAAATCAAATTCATTCTTAGAAGGAGGAACTATCATGGCAATCGTGAATGTTTCTGACAACAGTTTTAAAGCAGAAGTTGAAGGAGAAGGTACAGTACTTGTAGACTTCTGGGCACCTTGGTGCGGACCTTGTAAAATGATCGCTCCTGTATTGGAAGAGCTAGATAAAGAAGTTGAATCATTGAAAATCGCAAAAGTAAACGTGGATGACAATCCGGAATCCGCTGCTCGCTTTGGCGTTATGAGTATCCCTACTCTGATCGTTTTCAAAGATGGTCAACCAGTTGATAAAGTGGTTGGTTTCCAATCCAAAGATGCATTGAAAAACGTTGTATCCCGTCATCAATAATTGGTTCCAGTTACAAACTAGAAACAATTGTTCGTGAGAAAAAGCTCTTTTTCTGCTATGCTGAGAAAGAGCTTTTTCTTATGTGCTGTTTTTTTCTGAAAGGAGATTGGAATGAATGACAGACTTCGAGCAAGAGGACGCTGACGTCCGCGAACAGAGCCTGGAAACGATTAGGCACAAGCTATCTTTACTACCGGATAAGCCGGGCTGTTATATTATGAAGAACCATCAAGGCACCATTATTTATGTGGGCAAGGCAAAGGTTTTGAAAAATCGCGTGCGCTCCTATTTTACAGGGAGTCACAGTGCCAAAACGCAAAAGCTAGTCAGCGAAATTCGCGACTTTGAATATATTATAACCTCGTCCAACATGGAGGCCCTCATCCTCGAGTGTAATCTGATTAAGCAGCACCATCCTCGCTATAACGTGCTGCTGAAGGATGACAAAACGTTTCCTTACATCAAGATTACGCATGAAGAGCAGCCGCGTCTGGAAGTCACGCGGCGGGTGTACAAGGATAAGGGGAAGTACTTCGGCCCTTATCCGAATGCCTTTGCGGCGCAGCAGACGAAGAAGCTGCTGGATCGGTTGTATCCGCTGCGCAAGTGCAAGACTATGCCCGATAAAGTATGCCTATACTATCACATGGGGCAATGTCTCGCGCCCTGCGCACTAGAGGTATCCGCGGAGACGAACGAGCGGATGGTGCAAGAAATCAGTCGTTTCCTAAACGGGGGACACGACGTCATTAAGGAAGAGCTGACGACCAAGATGTTGGCGGCAGCGGAAGAACTGAACTTCGAGCGCGCGAAGGAGCTGCGCGATCACATCATGAGCATCGACGCGCTCATGGAGAAGCAGAAGATCACGACGGCGGATGCGCTGGATCGCGATGTGTTCGGCTACGCCGTCGACAAAGGCTGGATGGCGGTGCACATCCAATACATGCGCCAGGGCAAGCTGATCGAACGGCACGTCTCGCTCTTCCCTTACTACGGCGATGAGTACAACGATTTCATGACGTATGTCACACAGGTATACAGCGATAATCCGGCGTTGCCGAAGGAGATATTCTTGCCAACCATGCCAGAGGCAGAAGCTCAACAAGATGCTTTGGGAGAAGGGGTAAGACGTACAGAGGGTGACGAGAAAGAGATTCGCGAAGCCTTGGAAGGTTGGCTCAAGGTGAAGGTGCATATGCCGCAGCGGGGATTGAAGAAGCAAATGGTCGATATGGCCAGGGACAACGCGTTAAATGCATTGGATGAGAAATTCCGACTTGTTGAACGCGATGAACGTCGTACAACGAAGGCGGTCGAGAATCTCGGCGAGTGGCTCGGGATTGGTACGATTCGCCGAATTGAGGCGTTCGATAACTCGAATATCCAAGGGACGAATCCCGTATCAGCCATGGTTGTATTCGTTGACGGTAAGCCGGATCGCAAGGAGTACCGTAAATATAAAGTGAAGACGGTCGTTGGACCGGATGATTATGAAACGATGAGGGAAGTCATCAGACGGCGCTATGAGCGTGTTCTGAAGGACAATCTCACAATGCCAGACTTGATTGTTGTTGACGGCGGGAAAGGGCAAATTTCGGCTGCGATAGACGTTCTTGAGAATGAATTAGGCTTATACATTCCGATTTGCGGACTTGTGAAGGATGCCAAGCACAAAACAGCTCAGCTGATGATCGGCGACCCTGCCGAAATTGTTCCTCTTCCGCGGGACAGCCAGGAGTTTTATTTGCTGCAGCGTATTCAAGATGAAGTCCATCGCTTCGCGATCACGTTTCATCGGGAAACGCGGGCCAAATCGATGGTCGTGTCGCAGCTCGATGCTATTCCGGGTATTGGCGAGAAGCGCCGCAAGGCGTTGCTGAAACATTTTGGCTCTGTGCGGAAAATAAAAGAGGCCGAAGTCACGGACTTCAAGCCTCTGGGTATTGGTGAGAAATTAGCAGGTGAAATTATCAAAGCACTTCAAGGCGAGGCGGCGGCTCCCCAAGAATAGGGGGCTTTCGCCTTTTTCCATGCAGCCAAGCTAAGCCTAGTCCAACTAGTGCGGGGAGAACTAGGTACAGAAGGCCAGTGAGAACATCGCCAATGTGACCTAAGGAGAAGAGAGACATTCCCATTAATATGCTATCCATACAGGCATGCGCGAATATGGCGGTAATGAAGCCATATTTCAGGAAGACATAACCAAGAATGATGCCGATGACGGTGACTTCGACGAGTCGCGTGTACACGGGATAGATCGGATATTGCGTATGGCTAGCCGCCCAGATCACACTCGGTATCAGGATCGCAATGAAGTTGTTACGGAACAGTTTTTTGAAAAGAATGATGCCTAGAAGTCGGAAGGTAGCCTCCTCCGAAATAGCCGCAACCCATGCCATGAGCGGGAATAATCGAGGTTCAAGCATATTGAGTACCGAATCAGTCGGATCATTGACGGACCACACATCGAATTTTATTTCGCCCGCATAAAATAACACTTGCTGAACGCCGAGAACGAAGAGTGCGAGTAAATAGCCACGCCCCATTCCGTAGTAAACCTCTTGACCGAACCTGTTTTCTTTCCAATCAGGCCATTTATTCTGACCAACGGAGTTCCAAAGTCCAATGCCTGCGACCAAAGAAAGATAGAGCGATATCCCTAGAAGGACTGTGATTACACTCATAAATACAATCGTAAACCATATGGCTATATCACTGTTCATATCGCCGCCCATGGCTCGGAAAGCCGGATACATATTCACATTATTCATGATATAAATGACTAAGAAGATGGTTGTTAAAAGCAGGCCTCTGCTGAATCTGATATGTTTCCTATATATAATGGCAAAAACGATCGCAGCAAGCGTCATCAACAGGCTGAAACCCATGGAAATCCAGGTCATGCGTGAAGCAGAATCGTCTTGTTTGGTAAGCCAATTCAAGTGGGAAGCAGGGAGTTCAAAGCTGACTTGAAAGCCGGTTAGATTCGTTTGGTCGAAATTCACTCGAACCTGAAGCTTAGCTTCACCGATTGGATTGGTGCGTTTTTCGAAGTGAAGCGTCGTTTGTTCTTCGGGTGAATCACTCTCTGCATCGTCTACTAGGCTAAAATCCTCCGGATCAAAGCCCATCTTCCGAAGCTCCAGCTTCGCTAGCGTATCTGCTTTCGTCTTACTTATCGGCGACGATTGCTTTGTCTTTGTGATAGCTAGGTTTTCATGCCAGCCGATGATGTTTGAATTCGTGTAATTCACATCAACTTCAAACTGTCGTTTTGTTGTGGCATCTTGCACACTAACTTGATAATAGTCGATTGGGAACCGTTCCCCGTATTGTTTCGTATAAGCTTCTAGTAACTCTTCCTTTTGAAAATACCCGTTTCGTTCTTTTTTAGACTGATAGACAACATAAGTTTGTGGGTTGTGCAGCTCATAGCGCTGAAGAACGAAGGCTGCCGCACTTTCTGCTGCTTGCTGTTTGGTGATTGTAGGCATGTCCGCTACTGGTGGTTCTTCATCACGTAGTCCATACAACATCGAAACACCGACATAAAGGAGCAGTCCAATACAAGACAAGAAGAGCAGGAAACGATTAAATTTCAGCCTAAGCATAGTCAATTCCCTTCTGAATTCCGGATTCTCGATCATTTCTCAACGTTAACATAGTTTATAAAGAAAGCCAATTTGCTGGTAAAGATTCGGAAACAATTATATAATACCTATCAATTGCTTAGTGACGGAATTTCTACATGATAACGGGGGAACTCTATCGTTATAGCTTGGAGTCCGATTATTTTCTTACATACATGGGAGGCACGATGAGGCACCATGAATAAAAAATGGAATATATGGCAACTAACGCCGCCTCAAATATTGGTTCTTGGCTTCGCTATTATCATTTTCTTAGGAGCGAGTCTCTTGACGCTGCCATTCGCTTCTGCGACAGGACATTCGCTTCCCTTTATAGATGCCTTTTTCACGGCTGTCTCCGCGACCTGTGTTACAGGGCTTGTTGTGGTGGATACGGGAAGTGCTTTTACGATGTTTGGGCAGATTGTCATCGTATCATTGATTCAAGTTGGCGGACTTGGATTTATGACGATGGCGACATTAGTTGCTTTTGCTTTTCGTAAAAAAATCACTTTAAAAGAAAGGCTCGTCTTACAGGAAGCATTCAACCAAGGCAGTATGGAAGGCATTGTCCGTTTGATCCGTAAAGTTATCATCTATTCCTTGTCTATCGAAGCTGTTGCTGCTCTTATCTTTACAATACGGTTTTCATTTGATTTCGGCTTTACTAGAGGCCTCTATTACGGGATCTGGCATGCTGTCTCCATGTTTAACAATGCGGGTTTTGATTTGTTCGGCACCGTGGATGCGCCTTTCGTTTCTCTGACCGGATATGTTGGTGATTTTGTCGTTAATTTTGTTGCGATGATGCTGATTATTCTTGGGGGGATTGGATTCATTGTCATCTCCGATCTGATGGAATTTCGTAATAAGAAGAAGCTTTCTCTGCATTCAAAGGTCGTTCTAAGTATGAGCGGTTTACTTCTTCTAGTAGGTGCACTTGGTATTTTTATATTCGAATTTACAAATATCAGAACTCTAGGTTCCTTAGATTTTGGAGCAAAAGTATTAGGATCCTTTTTTCAATCTGTATCAGCTCGGACAGCAGGGGCTAACACTGTGGACATTGGTGCGCTTCGTCAAGCCTCCCAGTTTCTGCTCATCATCCTTATGTTTATTGGAGCTTCGCCAGGTTCAACCGGTGGCGGGATTAAGACAACTACGTTTACAATTCTGATCAGTGCGATAATCACGATGATTCGTGGAAAAGAAGATATTGTCATTTATCGTTACCGCTTAGCAAAGGATCGTATTCTCAAAGCGATTACGCTAACCATGATGGCTTTATTCTTAGTTATTATCGTCACGATGATTTTATCCACGATACAAGACTCATCATTTATCAAAATATTGTTTGAGGTCACATCCGCATTCGGAACAGTGGGCCTATCAATGGGATTGACGCCAGAATTAACAACGTTTGGGAAAGTGCTTATTTGTATAACGATGTTTGCTGGACGATTAGGGACAATTACACTTGCTTATGCTTTACAGCCGAAACAAGAAAAAGAATTATTTAGATACCCTGAGGGGAAAATTACGATTGGATAGGGGTTAAAGCAAGATGAAGAAGAATCAATACGTGGTAGTAGGACTGGGCAGATTCGGATCAAGTCTCTCTAAAGAGCTTATGAAGCTTGGTCATGAAGTTTTAGGGATTGACCTGGACGAAGAAGTTGTCAACGATATGAGTGATCAGCTGACACATGCGGTTGTCGCGGACGCTACGGATGAAGATGTACTTAAATCTTTGGGTATTCGAAATTTTGATTGTGCAGTCATCGCCATCGGAGATGACATTCAATCCAGCATTTTGACAGCTATTGTGATGAAGGATTTAGGGGTTAACCAGGTTGTTGCCAAAGCGTTATCCGAGCTTCATGGAAAGGTTTTGACGAAATTAGGGGTTGATCGTGTTGTTTATCCGGAGAGAGACATGGGAATTCGTGTGGCACATCAATTGGTAACCCCGAATTTATTGGATTACATTGAAATTTCTAAGGATTATACAATTGTTGAGCTCTCGGTGCCGAAACGCTTGTGTGGCTATACCATTCAGCAGTTGGATCCACGGGCTAAGTACGGCTGCAGTGTTGTGGCGATTAATAAGCATACAGGGGTTATCATCGCACCACAAGCAGGTGACATCGTGAATGAGAACGACATCATGGTTATCATCGGAACCAACAACCAGATTAATGAATTTGAAAGTCAAGTTATCGGCTGATCCCACACCTACCATGTCCTGCAGCGAGTGAAATTTTGATGAAGGTGGACAACGCATGTATAAGGTTCTCATGATCGAAGATGATGCGATGATCGGTGATATGGTCACGATGTATTTGAAGGAAGAGGGATTTCATGTCATCCGTGAGGAGAATGGGAGAAGTGGAATAGCGGCTATCCCGCAATTTCAACCAGATCTGATTTTGTTGGATTGGGTGCTGCCGGATATGGACGGGCTGGCGATTTGTCGTCAGGTTCGAGAAACCTCAAGTATACCGATCATGATTGTTTCGATGAAAAATAAAATCGTGGAACGCGTGAATGCGCTAGGAGCGGGTGCGGATGATTTCATGTGCAAGCCATTCAGTATGCATGAATTGATTGCAAGGGCTCATGCGCTCATACGCCGATCTCACATGTATCCATCCATGAATCAACTTTCAGTGGCACAGTCGAAACACCAAGAAGAGAAAGAAATAAAAGTACCTATATCGGCTGCTTTATCGGCTGTTATGGATAAGCATGACAAAATAACGCTAAATATAAATACACGTTCTATGAGTGTGTATGGTGAGATTGTAGAAACGACCTATTCGGAATTCGAAATTATGAAATGCTTCATTAACAACCCTGGACGTGTGTACAGTCGGGAAGATTTGTTGCAGACTGTTCGCGGCTTTGATTCTTTTGTAACTGACAGGGCCATTGATGTACATATCGCGAATCTTCGCAAGAAGATTGAAGACAACCCCAAAGAGCCGAAATGGATTCGGACTGTCTGGGGCGTTGGTTATAAATTCGTGCGCATGTAAGATGAATTGGGCTCGCGGTGCTTGGCAAAGTATTTGATTGCTTGGGCGACGAACTTCATGGATTCTGCGTTGTCAGCAGAGTGATCGGAGTAGATGAGTGAGGTCGTCCGTTTGGTTTGTTCTAACTCTTGGAGTTCTCTTAAAATTAATTCATTATTCTGAATTAAATCTTCACGTAAATAGGATTTGGGTAATAATGTCGCTGTTTTGCAAGTGGAAACGAGCCGGATGATCGCTTCGAAGGAATCGATCTCCATTTGAACATTAGGGAAAATCGTGAAACGATTGAATAACTCATCCATTAAAATGCGGTACCAAGTCCCTTTGGAAAAAAGGATCATCGGCAATTCATTTAAATCCTTCATCGTAATCTCTGTACGGTCGATAAAGGGATGTCCCGAGGGGAGCACTAAGCAAAGATGATCATCGAACAAAGGCTCACAGTGGAGACTTGTCGCATTAATTTGTGAGGCTACGATGCCGATATCCACTTTATTGTCTTTGACCAAGGAGACGATCTCATGTGTTTTGCCGGTTAGCAGCTTGATGTCAGTGAGTGGAAAGTCCTGCAAGTAATCGGTGATCAGATCTGGCAGTGTAGATTGGAGTGTTGTCAGAGAAGCTCCAATAGTAAGTGACGAGGGGCTTCCCGCGGCTTTATAGCTATGGAGAGCTTGCTTGAACTTTCGCTCAAGATGACGCTTCTCCAAGGCGTGATCATAGCAGATTTGCCCCGCTTTGGTTAACTCCAGTCGTTTCCCCTTCCGGATAAAAAGCTCCACACCAAGCTCATCTTCCAGCTTCATAATTTTTCGCGAAAGTGCAGGTTGTGAAATGTTTAACAATTGTGACGCTTTGTTGAGACTGACTTGTTCGACAACGATGGCGAAAACATCTAAAAGTTCCATACGTTTACCTCGCTTCTATATGTGAAATAGTTATAAGTAGATATAAAAAAACGGCACTTCCATTATAAGTGTGAAAGAGGTACGATGTACATGTCACAAATTATCTATATTTCGTGAACCTTCGTGTATAATCATTGATTGAATTGGCAAAATAGGCGTGGATGATTATGGGTTGACGCTCGTTTGCGGCGAGAGTACAATGATATGTGGCTTGTTTTTGTCAAAACTTGTCGGATGTTAGTTGTGTTTGAATTTTGTTGAGGGGGGAATTGGTTACATTATGAGTAATTCGTATTACTTTCGAAAGATCCACTCGTTACTAGGTGTCATTCCGGTGGGCTTCTTCCTTATTGAGCATTTGCTCACTAACTATGAAGCTACCAAAGGACCTGAAGCCTTCCTGGATCAAATTAACTGGTTGAACGGTTTGCCGTTAAGATTGTTATTGGAAATCGTGGGGATTTGGCTTCCACTTCTTTACCATGCCGTTTATGGACTTTATGTAGCCTATCAATCACGTAATAACGTATCCAGCTACGGGTATTTCCGTAATACGATGTTTATGTTGCAACGTGTGACAGGGGTACTTACTTTCTTGTTCATTGCATGGCATCTATTTGAGACTCGTATTCAGGTTGCGTTAGGCAATGTGGCGCATGAGGCTCTCGGCAACACGATGCACGATATTGCAACGAATCCAGTTGTTTTCACGCTATACCTGATTGGGATTGTGTCCGCAACATTCCATTTCACGAACGGCCTATGGTCATTCTTAGTGAGCTGGGGTATTACGGTTGGACCGCGTGCGCAACGCTTTTCGACAATCATAACAATGGGCTTGTTCGTTCTAATGACAGTGATGTTTATCATGTCATTAACTGCGTTTACAGATACACAATTTTCGGTTCCAGTAGAAGCGCATACGGGGCATTAAGGGAGGGTGAACAGAAGTGGCTAATTCAAAAATCATCGTCGTCGGCGGAGGCCTTGCGGGACTCATGGCGACAATTAAAGCAGCAGAGGCCGGAGTTCATGTACAATTGTTCTCCTTGGTTCCTGTGAAACGTTCCCACTCCGTATGTGCGCAAGGCGGCATTAACGGTGCGGTGAATACGAAGGGTGAAGGTGACTCTACGTGGGAGCACTTTGACGATACAGTATACGGAGGAGATTTCTTAGCGAATCAACCTCCTGTTAAAGCTTTATGTGACGCGGCTCCAGGCATCATTCACTTGATGGACCGTATGGGCGTTATGTTTAACCGTACACCAGAAGGTTTGCTTGATTTCCGTCGTTTCGGTGGTACGAAATATCACCGTACAGCATTTGCTGGTGCAACGACAGGTCAACAGCTTTTGTATGCTTTGGATGAGCAAGTACGTCGTTGGGAAACAGCGGGTCTCGTAACGAAATTCGAACACTGGGAATTCTTGGGTTCGGTTATTGATGACGAAGGCGTATGCCGCGGTATTGCCGCACAAGATTTGCGCAGCATGGAAATTCAAACGTTCCCATCTGATGCGGTTATCTTGGCAACAGGTGGTCCTGGTATCATTTTCGGGAAAACAACGAATTCCGTTATTAACACAGGTACAGCAGCAAGTGCGGTTTACCAACAAGGTGTTAAATACGCGAATGGTGAGATGATTCAAATTCACCCAACAGCGATTCCAGGCGACGACAAACTGCGTTTGATGTCTGAATCTGCTCGTGGTGAAGGCGGACGTATTTGGACGTACAAAGACGGTAAGCCTTGGTATTTCCTTGAAGAGAAATACCCAGCCTACGGTAACCTTGTGCCTCGTGATATTGCAACGCGTGAGATTTTCTCCGTGTGTATTGATCAGAAGCTAGGTATTAACGGCGAGAACATGGTTTACTTGGATCTTTCTCATAAAGACCCGAAAGAGCTTGATATTAAGCTCGGCGGTATTATGGAAATTTACGAGAAGTTCATGGGCGACGACCCGCGTAAAATTCCGATGAAGATTTTCCCTGCGGTTCATTATTCCATGGGCGGCATGTGGGTTGACTATAACATGATGACTAACATTCCTGGTCTATTCGCAGCAGGTGAGTGTGAGTATCAGCATCACGGTGCAAACCGTTTGGGCGCGAACTCCCTCGTATCCGCGATCTATGACGGCATGGTTTCTGGTCCTAAAGCGGTTGAGTACATTCGTGGTTTATCCAAGCATGCGGATGATACGTCATCCATCCTTTATGACCGTGAGAAGAAGCGCCATACGGATCGTTATGAGAGCTTGCTCAAAATGAACAACGGTACGGAGAATGCGTACGTGCTTCATAAAGAGCTTGGCGACATGATGAATGCCAACATGACGGTTGTGCGTTACAACGATCGTTTGACAGAAACGATTGGCAAGATCAAAGACTTGAAAGAGCGTTACAACAACATCAACATCACAGATACAGCGCGTTGGAACAACCAAGGTGTTGCGTTCACACGCCAGCTGTGGAACATGTTCGAGCTTGCTGAAGCCATGACAGTGGGTGCCTTGATGCGTGATGAGAGTCGTGGAGCGCACTACAAGCCAGAATTCCCAGAACGTGATGATGATAACTTCATGAAAACGACAATCGCAGACTGGACGCCAGATGGTCCTAAGATTTCGTATGATGAAATTGATGTGTCGTTGATTAAACCTCGTAAACGTGACTACTCCACGGAGAAGAAAAAGGAGGGATCCTGATCATGGCGGAGACACTAAGCGCAACGAAAACCGTGAAGTTTATCGTGACTCGTCAAGAGAGTCCGGATTCTAAACCGTATACAGAGGAATTTGAAATCCCATACCGTGCGAACATGAACGTGATCAGCGGTTTGATGGAAGTGCAACGTAATCCTAAGAATGCGAAAGGCGACAAAACAACACCGGTATGTTGGGAATCCAACTGTCTGGAAGAAGTTTGCGGCGCTTGTTCGATGGTTATTAACGGGAAGCCGCGTCAAGCTTGTTCTGCACTTGTAGATAAGCTGGAGCAGCCGATTCGTGTAGCGCCAATGAGCACATTCCCTGTTATGCGTGACCTTGTCATCGACCGTGGACGCATGTTCAACGCGTTGAAAAAGGTTAAAGCATGGGTTCCAATCGACGGAACATACGATCTTGGTCCTGGACCGCGTATGGCTGAGTCGAAGCGTCAATGGGCTTATGAGTTGTCCAAATGTATGACATGCGGTGTGTGTTTGGAAGCTTGTCCGAACGTAAACGACAAGAACTCGTTTATCGGGCCTTCTGCACTTTCCCAAGTTCGTCTATTCAATGCTCACCCAACAGGTGAAATGAATAAAGACGAGCGTTTGGATACACTAATGACAGATGGCGGTATTGAAGGCTGTGGAAACTCACAGAACTGCGTACGCTCCTGTCCAAAGGGTATTCCGCTTACGACGTCGATCGCAGCATTGAATGCGGACACGACGAAGCACTTGTTCAAAAAATGGTTAGGCGTGTAAGAAACGCTGAAATGAAGTCCGTCCTCCCAACAATGGGTTGACGGGCTTTTTTATTTTGACGCGAGATTAGCGTGGGACAACAAAAAGACCTGAGTCAGACTCTCAGGTCATCTTGATCGGGTATTGAGGTTAGTTAGCTGCGGGGGATGACGTTGTTACACTTGCTTCATGATTATTTATAGGGGAAATCAAGTGAGGGTACTGGGAAGAATGACGCGGCGACGAGATATCGGCATAGTGTAGGGGAAATCCCTCAGCTGATATAGGGGCCGCGGCGGGTTGAATGTACTTGTTATCTAACATGTGAATGTGGAAATGAATCGAATACATCGCGACACCTCCGTGTTATTGCTTTGTATGTTATATAATATTACGTAAATGGTCGTTTTGACAACCTATTATTTATTTATGTTATATATATTGACATGATCGACCAATCTAAGTATGATATAGACAAAAGTAAGACAACGAAGAAACAACCGCATAGCAAACTTGTTTTCTAGGGTTCCGCAACAGAAGTATTGGCTGTTGGTCAGGTCCAAGAGAAGACACACGATGAGCTTCTCATCGTGCACACGGAGGGATAAAAGCCCGGGAGGATATCAGGATATGATATCATTCCGGGCTTTTCCCCATTTTATACAGAGAGGGAGTTTGGGGAATGAGACAAAAAACAATATTTCTGATGTTGGCGGTATTATTAACTTTTACAGTAATCAGCGGGTGTGGAAGCAAAGAGGCGAGCACGAAAGCAGGAGGCAGCAGTGAGCCGATCAAATTGGCGCTTAGCCCATGGCCGGGCTGGTTCGTTTGGTACCTTGTGAAGGAAAAAGGCTTTTTTGAGAAAAATGGTGTGAATGTAGATCTGGTCTGGTTCCCTGTATACAGTGACTCCTTATCCGCACTCGCTTCAGGGAAAGTGGATGCGAATAGTCAGACATTAAGTGATACGCTGGCACCGGCAAGTAAAGGCATTAAGCTCAAAGCCGTGCTCGTTAACGATAATTCCAATGGCGGCGATGGCGTTGTTGTGAAGCCTAGCATTAATTCTTTGAAAGATTTGAAAGGTAAGAAAGTAGCTACTGAGCTTGGAACCGTCGATCATCTGCTTATGCTGACTGCTCTTGAGAAGGCTGGCTTAGCAGAGAAGGATGTCTCCTACACCAATATGACAGTGAATGATGCTGGACCGGCGTTCATCTCAGGTAACCTGGATGCTGCGGTACTATGGGAACCGTTCCTCAGTAAAGCGATTCAAGAAGGAAAAGGGAAGCTGCTCTTCTCATCCAAGGATACACCGGGACTGATTCCAGATTTGCTCGTGTTTAAAGAAGAAATTACGAAGAATCGGCCAGACGATGTGAAAAAAATCATTCATGCATGGTTCGATGCTTTGGACTACTGGAAAGCGAATCCAGAGGAATCACTGAAAATTATGGCTAAAGCCGCAGAGACGCCGGTTGATGAATATAAAGCTGGTGTGGACAGCGTAAAGATTTTCCAATTGGAGGATAATATCAAAGCTTTCGCAAAAGCGGATGCCTACGAATCCCTAGCCTTTACTTCTGTGAAGACAGCCGAATTTTTAAAAGGCTTGGATATGCTTAGTACAATACCGAAAGCGGAATCCTTCTTGGATGGCCATTTTGTAGAAGAAGTAATGAAGGAACGTAAGAAATAAAGGCTGAACAGGAGGACTGCAGATGGAAACGCTGATGAAAAAAAGACGCAAGTCCACGTTGTTTGCCATACGAGGTGAGATTAGCCGTAAATCTTATATGTCGGGTGTCGTGTTGATCATTGCAGTTGTGCTGCTGTTCTGGAGCGTGATGAGTTACGGCAATTTCGTCAATCGAACCTTTCTTCCAACACCGGATCAGGTGGTCCGGCAGTTCGGGATTCAACTCCAGAACCCCGTGTTCTGGCATAATGTTTGGATTAGTATTTTCCGGGTCGGAGGCGGGTTCTTGCTCGCTTGTTTAATCGGGATACCGCTTGGCATTTTGGCTGGCACGTATCGGTTTGCAGAAGCTATCCTAGTTCCACCTACGGAATTTATTCGGTATATGCCTGCGACAGCATTCATTCCTTTGATTATGGTATGGGCGGGAATTGGTGAATGGGCGAAGGTTCTCGTTATCTTCTTGGGATGCTTCTTCCAGCTGATGCTGATGGTAGCAGACAATACACGGTCGGTATCCAATGATCTATTGCAGACTTCATATACACTGGGCGCAAAACGTTGGCAAGTGATCGAAAAGGTGCTGATTCCAGCACTACTGCCTGATTTGATGAATACACTGCGCTTAATTATTGGGTGGGCATGGACGTACCTGGTTGTAGCGGAATTGGTTGCGGCAAGCAGTGGCCTTGGATTTTCAATTATGAAGGCGCAGAGGTTTTTGAATACAGATCAAATTTTTGTAGGCATTATTGCGATTGGTTTGCTAGGTTTACTGACGGATCGTACATTTGCTTATTGTCATAAGCGATTTTTCCCATGGCTGGAAGGAGGGCGTTAGGATGGAAGCTTTGAACTTGGCAGATAACAACGTGCCCTCTGTAGGGAAAAGTGTAAGTGTACGTAAAATCGATGCTGTCGATGTTACGAAGGTGTACAGTTCGAAGAAGTCGCAGTTCGTAGCATTGGATCGTGTATCCTTTCATGTAAATGCGCACGAGTTCGTCAGCTTTGTCGGCCCTTCGGGCTGCGGGAAGTCTTCGTTGTTACGCATCATTGCGGGTTTAGAGTCCCTGACAATGGGGGATTTAAGTATCAACGGTCATGAGATTGACGGTCCTGGTGCTGATAGAGGCATGGTCTTCCAGAGCTATACATTGTTCCCATGGTTATCTGTGCGAGAGAATATTGAGTTCGGCTTGACGCTGAAGGGTGTTCCATTGTTCGAAAAGAGAGCCATATCCGATCATTTCATGGAGCTTGTCGGTTTGCATAAATTCGCAAGATCATTGCCGAAGGAACTCTCGGGCGGCATGAAGCAACGGGTAGCGATCGCGCGAGCGTTGGCGAATAATCCGGATGTGCTGCTGATGGATGAACCGTTTGGCGCGTTGGATCCACAGACGAAAAACTCCATGCAGGAGCTGTTGCTGCGCATTTGGGAAAAGGAGAAGACCACCGTTGTCTTCATCACGCATGATATTGAGGAAGCGATCTTCCTTTCACAACGGGTGTATGTGATGCAGGCGCATCCTGGAACGATACGCAGTGAGATTGTCATACCGCGCGGGCTGCGGCAGGTGGAGGATGTGAAAGATTCGGAAGCTTTCGTGAAGCTGAAGAAGCAGATCATTTCGTTGATTGGGCATAACGACGAGTAAAGGGTTAAGACAGGGACAACATTAGCAGCGTGATCTGCTGGTGGTGTCCTTTTTGATGAGTTGGTTTGGTTGGGTCTAGTTTGGGAGGGCATGAATAGACGTAGTAGGTTCAACGGAGAAATAGCTGGAAAATATGCAGTTGCGTCGAGGCGAATTCCTTTATTTATTGGAATAAATGGATAATATCCCGCTATTCTAAGACATTTGGCTCGAAAACGGCGAGAAACGAGGAATTAGCTACATGAAATCCATTTAAATCTATTTTTCATCATTAATATGAGAATTTAGCTGGAGGTTTTCCAATTAATCATTTTGACTCCTAACGGAGGAATAGCTACTCTATCCAATCCAGTTCGCTGGGCAGATGCATCGACGGGGAGGAGGAATTTGACGAGTAATATGCTTCTAGCTACAATGAGTTTAAGCGTTTCAAGAATGAGGGCATGAGATGAAAAAAAACAAACAAGCTACCATCGTCGATGTTGCCTCTGAGGCAGGAGTGTCCATTGCGACGGTGTCGAATGTTATTAACCGCAGAAAGGTTCCGATGTCACCGGAAACCATTCGCAAAGTAGATGAGGCAGTTGTACGGCTAGGTTATCGCCGCAACGTCATGGCGACGAATTTAAGTCGGCGGCGCTCGAATGAGTTAGGGCTGATTCTCCCGCATTTTGGCGGGTATTATGGCAGATTTGCTGAGAAGCTGGAGCAGAGATTTCACAGCTATGGCTATCATTTATCTGTGTTTTCAGCAGCAGGGATGGATCCTGAGGTTGAGACCCGGCATATTGAGCATTTATTGCAACGGCGAGTGGACGGTCTGGTTTTGCACGGTTTAGCCATAAGCATGCATTCCACGCAGCAGTTGGTTGGCGAAGGTACGCCGCTCGTCATATTTAACGGCTGGGGTTGGCCGAATGAGATTACGAAGCTTGCGGTAAATCTGGATTTTGCCAAGGCGTCGAGCCAGGCTGTCCAGTATTTCCTTTCACATGGCTGCCGCGCTGTCTTTTATGCAGGTAGACGTAAGGGGATGGGCGCGAATGAGCAGCGGATTGAGGGTTTTCTTGCGGGGTTAGGCGACCAGACTGAGACTACTGTGCATGCGCTTTTGGATGCCGGAGATCTGGGGGTGGCTGGCATCTTGGATGAGGCGCTGCGTGTGAGTGGAGACTTGCGGCCTATCGGCATTTACACGTTCAATGATGCCTTAGCGTTGGAGCTGATTGCTGAATGTCATGCGCGAGGCATCCGAGTTCCCGAGGAAGTACAGCTTATAGGTATGGATAACGAGCATTTCGCCAAGGCGAGTTTCCCTTCAATTACGAGCTTCGAGATGCCGGTCGAGCTGCAAACGAGGTTAGTCGCAGCATTCCTGATGCGGCAGATGGGGGAAGACCTGGATGAGGAGAGCGCTAAGTTGCTTGATTCGTATCTGGCACAGATGAAGGGGCACGAGCTGCTCATCGATATGGAGATGGTTGTGCGTAAATCTACGCACAACGAATAAAACCGTACATCACTTCGGGAGAGGTGATGTACGGTTTGTTTATGATAAAGCTTCGAGTAGCGGAAGCTGGTTAGTGTTAAAGCCATAGCTTAGGCGCCTGAGTGGCTTTGTTGTTTCAACTGCTTTTGCTGTCGCAGAAAGTCCTTTCCATACGCGCCATGCGGATTAATGTCTGCGTGCTCGATTTGAATCGTGGCATGCTCGATGCCGTATTTGCTTTTCAACGTCTCGTTAATAGCGAGAATGACACAGAAGGGCTGAATGTTCGGACTAATAAACACGTGTGCCGTCAGGGAATAGTGGTCGGTCGAAACCGCCCAGAGATGCATTTCATGCACATCTTCTACGCCTTCTACCTTCGCGATCACGGAGCGGATTTCATCCAGATCATACTTTTCAGGGACAGATTCCATCAGGATCATGAAGGATTCTCGAATAATTTTGCTGCCACCTGTAAAAATAATTCCCCCAATCACCATCGAAATCAGAGGATCAAACCAGAGAAGACCTGAGTAATAAATGACAATGGCTGAAATGATGACACCTACCGAGCTTAGTAAGTCACCAAAAAAGTGCCAGAGCGCGCTTTGCACATTGAGATTATCTTCCTCCTTAACGCTGTTATGGAGAACCAATGTGAGTACGAGGTTAACAACGAAGCCAATCGAAGCTATGCCAAGCATGAGTCCCAATTGTATCGGTTGAGGATGGATGGCACGCTGGACACCTTCGACAAAAATACCCAGTGCGATGATACAAAGCGCTAATCCGTTCAGAAACGATGCGATTATCTCAAAGCGCAGAAATCCAAAAGTGAAGCGAGCATTAGGCTGACGCGTAGCTAGCTGTATGGCAACCATGCTCAGGCCTAGTGCAATGACATCTGAAATCATATGGGCAGAATCGGACAATAGAGCTAGGGAATTCGAGAGCACCCCACCGACAATTTCAACAATCGTGAAAAATGCAGTTAGCATGAGGGTGACCCACAGGGTTTTTCTTGACTTACTTTGAACTTTCACATGGTGGAGATGATGATAGTCATACTCGACGCTCATAGGGTTCCTCCTTATTTAGAATTATTCTAATTAACATATACTTAGTATATGCCACATGGGTGAAAGGTGCAACTGAAATTGGTAAAGGAATTTGGCGAGAATAAAGCGTTTTCTATTTTGTAACAGAAATGAAATATTCCTGTTATGGTTCCATAATGTTCACTTGGTAATATAATAAACAAGACCCCCTTTTTAATATAAACTTTTAGAACTCGGCCCCGTTGGCTGGGTTCCTTTTTTTTGTCTATCACCAGAATGCATTGTGTGGTGTCATAATTATTGAGAAAATTTTCATAGTTGTTGAGACTGGATTTTCGGAATTAATGGGAAATGTATAATAATGCATTAGTAGCATTGCTAAGTAGTTGAATAATATAAATAAACAAAAGAAGCCCAGATCAATGCTTAAAATGCAGGTCAGGCCAACGGAGCGCAAAATTCGCGTATACCACTATATAGACCCTTGTTATTCCTTGGAGGATTTGTTAGCTAAGCGCTGTTTGATGCTGCACACCTCCAGTTTTATATTGTTTTTTCGATTACCGAGCGATGGATGCCGTTCGCCATCAGTTGAATTCGATTTGAGACCACAGGGCTAAATATAGACCGAGTAGTTGGCCAGGATGTGTCGGTATAGAGAATAATAGCTTAATAAAGCAAGCTTAATCCGTGAGATCACTTAGGGGTTAAGCTTGCTTTTATTCTCGATCAAGTTAACAGCTTCAATAGCACGACTACATCCTCAGCCCAAATAGCGTGCTTGTAGGTACAAACTTCTTTTGTTCTGGGCGAGCTTAGGAAAACGATTTAGTGTAACGATTTCCCATTGACAATAACGGGAGTATCGTTTTACAGTAAGTTAAGAAATCGATTAACTAATAATACTAACCTCATATGAACTTACTGCAAAGCAATGAATTGCAAACCCGATGTTCCCTCCATCCAGGGCTGCCAACTTGATCTAGGGCAAGTAAATATCCGTCTTTCTTTTTCAGATTTGTAGTTAATAAATAAGGAGGGGACCGATGATGAGAATAGCTCTTGGAAACGATCATTGTGGCTATCCGATGAAACATAAAGTCATAACGTTTTTACAGTCTCTGGGGCATGAGATTACGGATGTTGGCTGTCATTCCGAGAATCCGGTTGATTTCCCAGATATAGCGAAGCTGGTATGCTCGGCTATATTAGATCAGAAAGCGGATCGAGGACTTATGCTCTGTGGTAGCGGAGTTGGGGCAACCATTGCTGCGAATAAAATACCTGGCATACGCGCAGCAGTGTGTCATGACTATCATTCTGCGCACCAATGCGTGGAGCATGACGATGTAAATGTCGCTTTGTATCGGAGCGCAAATCATTGGTTCATGGCTTGCGGAAGACGTGATACGCGCATTTTTATCGGCCGAGTTTCAAACAGAAGAACAATTTAGAAGAAGAGTAAGAAAGTTGAATGAGATGGAGAAATAGCGAGATATCCGTAGATTGACGGTGTATTCCGATATCTGTTATATTTGTTGGATTAATACGTAATTAAGCTGAAACTTATATACGGAATGAAATGAGGAATTTCATTGAAAGTAACCATCGATGATGTGGCTAAAATGGCTGGTGTATCTAAAACAACAGTTTCACGTATACTCAACGGGAATTATTCGCAAGCGACAGAAGAAACGAAAGAAAAGGTTTTAAAGATCATACGCGATTTGAATTATCGTCCAAACCCCATGGCACGGGGATTAAAGCAAATGAGGACGAATATTATCGGTATCGTTCTTTCTAATTTAAGTAATCCATTCTGGTCCCGAGTATTGGAAGGTGTTGAGGATACTTGCCGTCAGTCAGGGTATAGTCTCATGGTATGCAACTCCAATGAAGATTCCGAACGTGAAGCAGAGTTGATTGATGGTTTACAAATGCGCCAGGTTGATGGCATTATTGTTAATCCAACTGTTAATAATAAACCACTGTTTACGGAAATCGTAGAGAAAAAGTATCCACTTCTTGTCATCAATCGCCGAATTTCAGATTTGGAAGTTGATGATGTTGTCGTAGATAACATACAAGGGGCACGACTGGCTGTTGAACATTTTATTCAAATGGGCAGACGTAAACTAGTGAGCTTCGTTTATCAGCCGGAAGGCATCAGTACATGGCAGGAACGTATACTTGGATTTACAGAGGCAATGGGAGAAAACGGTCTTGAAGTGACAGATCAAACGGTCATTCAAGTAGTCAATGCAAGCGGAAAGGTCAAGGCAGCAGTTATCGACTACTTTAAGCAAAAGCCTAATGTTGATGCTGTTTTCTCCACAAATAATATGATGACATTGGAAATCCTGGAAGGCTTTAAAGAGCTTGGTATACAGGTTCCGGGTCAAATTGCCTTAATTGGGTATGACGAGACGGTATGGGCTAAACACCTAAACCCACCATTAACTACGATCGAACAACCGGCTTATGAAATGGGTAGGATTGCAGCTAAAAACCTGATTCAAAGAATTAGTTCTAAAGTGGTCCGCAAGCCCAAGCGTGTCGTGTTAAAACCGAATTTGATTATTAGGCATTCAAGCGGTGCAGCAGATGCTAATCATCCATAAAATAACGATGCGCAGTCATTAACGACTGACGCATTTTTTTTTGCATTTTTTTGTTGAAACCGCTTGCTGGATTGAAATAAACGTGTTAAATTTTACTTGTAAATCGATTTCCTAAATCGATAAACCTTATTCTAAGGAGTGTGCTGTAATGCCCAATCTAGGATTTCGAATTTTGCAAAGGTCTGAGCGCCCATGCCGTACATTGCTAGATCAGTTTCAAGACGTCGTTACTCCACACATTAGTGATAATTTAAATCGCATGCATGCCATTTCTTCAGAGCTGCGTCCTTATCATCAAGCAGGCAGCAAGCTCGTGGGTGCAGCCTTAACCGTCAAGACAAGACCCGGGGACAATCTAATGGTACATAAAGCTATCGATCTGGCAGAGCCAGGGGATGTCATTGTTGTTGATGCAGGCGGGGATATGACCAATTCTATCGTTGGCGAAATTATGCTTCGCTTAGCTCAGAAAAAACAAATTGCTGGATTCATTATCGACGGCGCCATCCGTGATACAGTGGCCTTTACGAATGACACCTTTCCGGTATATGCGCGTGGCATTACCCATCGCGGTCCATACAAGGATGGACCTGGAGAAATCAATGTTCCCGTTTCAATCGGCGGCATGATCGTTGAGCCGGGCGATATCATTGTCGGCGACGAGGATGGTTTGGCTATCGTGCCGCTGAGAGAAGCGGAAGGCTTGTTGAAGCTCATCCGTGAGCAGCAGGTGCGTGAGCAGCATATTTTACAATCCATCGAGAATGGCACGGTGAACCGCGATTGGGTGGATCAGACATTAAGACAGAAGGGCTGTGAAGGGGTATGAGATTGCCGCTTAATTATGATTGGGAGAAACTGCAATCTTTTTGCAAGGAAGTGTTCGTTCGTGCCGGCGTACCAGTGGCGAGCGCATCCACGATTGCGGAGTCATTGGTACAGGCAGATTTGCGCGGAGTTGAATCTCACGGTGTTGTGCGTACTGCCATTTATTTGAAACGTGTAGAAAAAGGAATGATGGACCCGCACGCTGAGCCTATCATAGTGTCAGAGTACGGGAGCACCGCCCTGATCGATGGGAGCAATAATTTTGGAGCTGTGGTGGGGACTTATGCGCTTGAAATGGCGATGGAACGAGCTAAGAAATACGGTGCGTCTGTTGTGGGTGTAAAGGGCTCCAATCACTTCGGCACCGGAGCTTATTATGCTAAGAAAGCGATCGAACAGAACCTGATTCTGCTTGTGATGTCTAACGCATCACAGACAATGCCGCCGACGGGTGGAGTCCGCCCTTTCATCGGCACCAATCCATTATGTATAGGGGTGCCGGCAGGAGAGGAGAACCCTTTTATTCTGGACATGGCAACAAGTGTTGTTGCAAGGGGGAAGATCATCGTCGCAGCACAAAAAGGGGAAGCGATTCCTTTAGGATGGGCGATCGATAAAGAAGGTAATCCGACAACCGACGCAGAGGCTGCATTGGAGGGATCTGTTCTGCCAGTCGGAGGTCCTAAGGGCTATGCCATATCCATGTTTATTGATATATTGTCGGGCGTGTTAACCGGAGCTGGTTATGGACAATATGTCAATAACATGTATGAAAATTGGAATGAGCCGCAAAATGTAGGTCATTTCTTCATAGCTGTGGATATTAGTCGATTTATTCCGCTTGAGTTGTTTAAACAAAGGGTCGATCAGTACATCCGGCAAATCAAAAATGAACCTAAAGCACCCGGAGTGAAGGAAATTTTGGTGCCCGGGGAAATTGAACATAGACAGTCGGTAACACGTAAGCGAGAAGGCATTCAGCTTCCAGCCAAGGTGGTTGAGGAGCTGAATGAAATTGGTTTGAAATTCGGTTTGCAGCTTAGCGAAGCTGCTATCCAAAATGCCCCAGTCATCGAAAGCTCCCAATCATAAATGTGTAAAGACAATGTGGAAAGGGTGGGGAGCAACATGCTGGATCATATCATCCTGCTTAAATTTCAGGAGAGTACGACCAACGAACAATTGCAAGAAGTGATAGAACGTTTTAAATCATTAAAAAATCATTTGTGGGGCGTCTTGGACCTACAGGCCGGTCTCAATTTCTCCAATAAAAATCAGGGATTTCAGGTTGTTCTGACCATTCGATTTGAAAATCCACCTTGTCTATTATTACAGTGATGTATAAATGGAACGAGCTGCTTTGGTCGCTCCTCATTTTATCGAAGAGCAGCATGTTCACCGTGTCTATCGGTGTGGCATCGAGCGGTTTGAAGCTTTAATCTGAATCGCTCTTCGTATACGACTGCCAAATCAATAAAACAAATCCAATGTGGAGGTGACTGACAATGATCGAATTGACAAAAGAAGAGAAACAAAAACTAATGGATGTTTATCGTAAGCTGCGCGTTGCCGATGTGCGTGATGGCATGGACTGGAACATGATGCATTTCGTAGGCAGCATCCATACAGATACGATCAAGCCTTTGTTCCGCACCAACTTCTGCGGCTTTGCCAAAACAGTTCAATTCGTACCGACGAATCGCACAATTCCTACGATGGAGCCAGAAGCGTACACGAAATTCTCAAATCACTGGTATGGCAATATCGCCACCTATCACTGGGGCAAAGAAATCGGCGAAGATGATGTGCTGGTTCTGGACGCAAGCGATACGAACGTTGGTATTATTGGTTCCAATAACGGCTTGGAATATAAAAGCCAAGGCTGCCGTGGCATCATCACAAACGGAGGAGCGCGTGACACAGATGAACTGATCTTGAATCAAGTGCCGGTTTTCTCCCGTCACGTGTCTCAAACGATGGTTCAAGGTCGTGTAGAATTCCAGGCGCAAGATATCCCTGTTAACATTAACGGCCAACTCGTGCGTCCAAATGATATTATCGTAGCTGACGGTGATGGAATCATAGTCGTACCTCTTGAAAAAGCATGGGAAGTAGCAAAATATTCGACACAGGAAATGGAAGCGGATAAGAAGAGCCGCCGCAAGTTGTACGATAAAATGGGCTTGTCCGTCGATGCGTCCGTTGCAGGCTACTAAACCTGGAAATCCCGGTTATACCGGGGTTTTTCCATATTCCACCATTACTTTCACTCAAAAGGGGGAAATCACGATGAATCCGCTAGATATGCGCCAAATTGCTTTTCTTGGGCTGGGCGCAATGGGATTGCCAATGGCCAAAAACTTAGTGAGAGCAGGCTTTAAGCTGCATGTGACTGTTCACAGAGACCCAGGACCGGCCGAAGAGCTTCGCAAACTGGGGGCCGAGGTACACGCTTCCCCTGCGGGAGCGATTGCCTCAGCCGGCGTGATCGTCAGCATTTTGCCGGAGGATCGGCAAATGCAGCAAGTGCTGCTGGCCGACGAGGTGTTGGCTGAAGTGCAGGAAGGACAGCTGCTGCTGGAAATGACATCGGGCTCCCCAGGAGCGATGAAGGATGTTGCGGAGGCATACGCAGCCAAACAAGCGCTTGTCTTGGATGCTCCTGTCAGTGGAGGCACGATTGGTGCAGAGAAAGGGACGCTGACGGTTATGGCCGGAGGCAGCGAAGAGGCGTTGGAGATGGCGCAGCCAATCCTTGAAGCCATGGCACAAACGGTTCATCCTGTCGGAGCTATTGGGGCTGGCAAGGCGGTCAAGGCGATCAACCAGATGCTTGCAGCCGTACATATGCTGGCTGCCTCTGAGGCCGTCGCCTTATCGGAACGGCTTGGCGTTGATTTGGAGGCATTACAGAAAGTCATTGGCAGCAGTTCCGGCGGCTCATGGATGTTTGCGAACAAAGCGCAGGCGATTGCAGAGCGGAATTTCCATCCTGGTTTTAAACTTAATCTGATGAAAAAGGACATCGGTATTGCCCTTCAGGAAGGTAAAGACCAACCGATGCCTGTAACGTCTCTGGCTTTTCAGCTGTATGAAATGGCGGCTAAAGAGAACAGCGAGCTAGATTTTGCAGCCGTGAGCCGTGTAATTAGAGGCTAATCACTTCGTTTTCCAATTAGTGGTAGTCATCAATCTGTGCAAGAATGAAGAGGGAAAGGGGCAGTTTCGTTGAATTCCTTAGTTAGCAAACCAATCGTACGAATACAAGTATCCACTGCAGGAGGGAACAAGAGCATGTTGACAGCATTGATTGTAGATGATGAACCGTTGATGCGGATGGGTATCCAAAAGGCGATTGATTGGAGCAGCTATGGAATCGGCGAAATCAATACGGCCCCTAACGGGAGAGTTGCTCTTCAAATGGTCGAGGAACAGCAACCTGATGTGCTGTTGACAGACGTCCGTATGCCAGGGCTGGACGGTTTGGAACTTTCGAGAATCGTTAAGGAACAATGGCCTTCAATAAAAATTGTCATTATCTCCGGCTACGATGATTTTAGTTATGCCAAAAAGTCCATTGCTTGCGGGGTAACGGACTATCTTTTAAAGCCGATCGATAGTAAATCCTTCAGATTCCGAAATTGATTATTCAGCCGCTAGTGGAAAACGCAATCTTTCATGACATTGAGACGAAGGAAGAACAAGGAATAATTACGATTTGGGCAGCTATCGATGAGCAATCGCTTATACGGAAATGAGTATGGTCTCCAAGTGGACCGTAGGCTTGAAAGAGGCTTTAGCGTGGTAGCTTCGCTTCCAAAGAATATGGAGTGAAATAGAGGGAGGAAACAAGATGATAAACCGGATTTTCCGTTATGAACTGCCAACGATTATCGAGTTCGGCAATGGGGCGGCAAAAACATTGCCTCATCATGTTCTTGAGCTCGGGGGAAGCAAGGTGCTCATCGTCAGTGATCCCGGCGTACTGAAGGCTGGAGGCGTCGACCGACTGACAGCACCGCTGAATGATGAACAGATTCCTTATGTCATTTACTCAGACATTGAACCAGATCCCAATATTGAGTCGGTCGCCGCCGCAACGGAGCTGGCCAAGACTGAGGGGTGCGACCTGGTGGTCGGCATTGGCGGCGGCAGCTCGCTTGATACGGCTAAGGCTGTCGGTTTGATGCTCGGTAATGAGGGCAATATTCGTGATTATGTTGGCATTAATAAAGTGCCGCGGAAAGGAGCGCCAGTCATTGCGATTCCGACGACCGCGGGGACCGGCAGTGAGCTTACCATTTGGTCTGTGCTATCTGACAAAAAGGCAAAGGTCAAGCTCAGCGTTGGCAGCCCATATAATTGTCCGTCGTTGGCCTTATGCGATCCTGAGCTGACGGTATCCTTGCCAGCATCTCTCACTGCATCCACAGGGATGGATGCTTTGACGCACGCATTGGAATCTTACGTCAATAAAGCGACACAGCCGATCTCCGAAGGTATGTCCGTTCAGGCCATGAAGATGATTGCCCGCAGTCTGCGGACTGCCGTCGTTCAAGGGGAGAATTTGCAGGCGCGTCACGACATGCTGCTTGCCAGTCTGATCGCAGCGATGGCATTTAATCCGACTCGCCTTGGGCTTTCGCACGCATTGGCCATCCCCCTAGGAGCACATTTCAAGATTCCGCATGGTATCGTAAATGCGATCCTTTTACCTGAAGTTATGACGTTCAATCTTATTGGGAATTTGGAGAAATTCAAGGAAATAGCCGTCATTTTTGGAGAGAAGACCGACCATCTTTCTTTGCGGGAAGCAGCCGATCTTTCTGTTTCAGCTATACGCCGCTTAAAAGAGGATATTGGCATTACACAGACGCTTTCGGATTACGGCGTAACAGAAAAGGCCCTCGATATGATCGCTGAGGAAGCGATGCAGTCGGGCAACGTGCCTGTCAATCCTGTAAAACCAACGCACGAAGATCTCAAACAGTTATGTCGCGCCGCAATGTCAAAGACCAATGCCATTACTGCAAGGTAACGAAAGGAGCGAATGTGTAATGCCAGACTATGAAATGCTTAATTGGTTACAGGATGCCGGCGGTCAGACCTATGGCAATTACATAAACGGTGAATGGAGGCCTGCAAATGGTGGGCGTACCTTCCAAGTTGTTCATGCCGCAGAGCATGAGAGGGTAATCGGATATTTTGCAGATTCCGACTCCGCTGACGTGAACAGCGCAGTTGAGGCCGCTGATGCTGCTTTCACGAGTTGGTCTGCCTTGCCTGGACCGGAACGGGGGGCGATTCTTCTACGTTTCGCAGACTTGATGGAGCTTGATCGCGACGAGCTGGCTTTCCGGCTATCCGCTGAGCAGGGTAAAACGATTGCCGAATCCCGGGGAGAGGTGGCTCGAGCGGCTAAAGAAGCACGCTTTGCCGCAGGAGAAGCGTCACGTATCTTAGGAGAAACCGTTCCGAGCGAACGCCGGAATGTGCGGAATACGGTTGTTCGTTATCCGATTGGCGTTGTTGCTGCAATAGCGCCGTGGAACTTCCCGGTTGTTACACCTGTTCGAAAGATCGCACCTGCGCTCGCCTACGGCTGTACGATTGTATTCAAGCCGGCTTCTGCCACGCCTTGGGCATCGGCAAGGCTCATGGAACTGTTTACAGAAGCCGGGGTGCCGAATGGGGTTGTGAATATGGTGACGGGCGGAGGATCACGGGTCGGAGACCCGCTTACTAAACATCCGCGGGTGAAGGGGATCAGTTTCACGGGATCAACAGAGCTGGGGTTACGAATCCAACAAACGGCAGCCGTGCGTTTGGCACGTACTCAGCTGGAGCTTGGAGGCAAGAATGCCGCAGTGGTGCTAAACTATTCTGATCTCGGAGGAGCAGCGAAGCAAATTGTCTCTGCTGCATTTGCTTGCTCCGGCCAACGCTGCACGTCCATTAGCCGGGTAGTGGTACTTAAATCACATGCCGAGAAGCTGATAGAGGCTTTACTCCAAGAGATTAAACAACTTCGTGTTGGTCCGTCTTGGGAACCGGGTATTCATATGGGCCCGCTTGTCAATAAAGAGCAATTGGAATCCGTCCAGCGCTATGTTCGTCTAGGCAAAGCTGAGGGTGCAGAGCTGTTGTATGGTGGCGAAGTACTGAGCGGCGGCGCGTATGAAACCGGAGCTTACATGGAGCCTGCTTTATTCGTGAATGTAACTGAAAATATGACCATTGCTCGCGAGGAAATTTTTGGTCCAGTGCTTACAGTTATTGAAGCGAGTACCAAAGAGAATGCATTGCGTATCGCCAATGGAACTAATTATGGTCTTGCAGCATCGATATTTACCGATGAATTGAGTGATGCCAATGAGTTCGCTGCACGCCTTGAAGCCGGTATGGTGCACATTAATCATGGAACTGCAAGTGAAGCGCATATGCCGTTCGGTGGCGTTAAGCAATCAGGATTTGGTGCTTTTTCTATCGGTAGTACGAATCAGCAATTTTATACGGAGCCTAAAGTCATTTATACTTTGTATTAACAAGAGGTGAAAGAATGCACATCGTTGTACTCGATGGTTATACGCTAAATCTCGGAGATTTGAGTTGGGAAGAGCTGGGTAAGCTTGGTACCGTCACTGTCTATGACCGAACGCCGCCACCGCTCGTAAAAGAACGCATACAGGAGTCGGACATCGTGTTGACGAATAAAACGCCACTTTCCAAAGACGCTTACCGGCTTGAACCGGTTGAAATATATCGGGGTTTTGGCAACAGGCTATAATGTCGTTGATGTCAAAGTAGCTTCCAGCCAAGGTATTGTCGTGACCAATGTGCCGACGTATGGTACGGACTCCGTAGCTCAATTTGTTTTTGCCCTGATCTTAGAACTATGCCACAGAATCGGCAAGCATAGCGATAGTGTGCGTGCGGGGGGCTGGGAAGAATCTCCGGACTTTTGCTATACACTTAGCAGACAAATCGCACTGGCAGGCAAAACGTTGGGGATTGTCGGCTATGGCCGAATAGGCAAGCAGGTTAGCCGTTTGGCGCAGGCATTTGGCATGCGCGTGTTAGTCGCAGGTAGAGAGGGACGGGCGTCGGAAACGGGAGGGGAATTCGTGGAACGTGTTCCGCTGGAGCAGTTGCTTGCCGCTTCCGACTTCGTAAGTCTGCACTGCCCGCTCACACCGGATACGGAGGGGCTGTTCAATGAGGAGAGGATCGCTCTCATGAAACCGTCCGCTTTTCTAATCAATACGTCTCGGGGAGGACTGCTGGTCGAGCAGCATGTGGCTAATGCTTTAAATGAGGGGAAAATTGCCGGAGCAGGACTAGATGTACTATCCTTAGAACCGCCCAGTATGGACAATCCACTTTTTCTTGCCAGAAATTGTATCGTAACGCCACACATGGCATGGGCAACCTTCGAGGCTAGAAGTCGGTTGATGGACATTGCTGTTGGAAATGTGGTTGCTTTTTTACAGGGGAAATCTATAAATACGGTTAATCCAGTTTAGACAGAAGAATGGAGCCTTAACAGCTTCCATTCTTCTGTCTAATACGAAAATATGTGCTCAAGAGGCGGTGATGTTTTACATGAAAATCATAATTGCTCCCGATTCTTTCAAAGGAAGCATCCGTACTGCAGATACCGCAATTGCTATTCAGAAAGGTATAAAGCGCTGCCTTAATGGAATATACCGTTGATCACGTTGCTGATCTGCGTCTGGATAATGAAACAGCAGTTCCCTTAGATGCTCAAGTGGAAATGACGAATTTGAAACATTTCGCTGAGGTTATTCAGATCAATACCCAACTAGCTGAACAGATTTCTAAAGTCGTGAGCCAAGATTATTTCCCGCTCATTATCGGCGGAGATCATAGTATTGCTATTGGCACAATTGCGGGACTATCTAATCATTATAAGCAGTTAGGGGTCATTTGGATTGATGCACACTCCGACTTAAATTCAGCAGATACAAGCCCGTCTGGAAACATACACGGCATGTCACTTGCGGTCAGCCTTGGCATCGGGCACCCCTTATTGACCAACATGAAAGGTATAAATCCGAAGGTGAAATCAGAAAATATTGTGCTTATCGGATCTCGATCTCTGGATGAGGGTGAGAAGAAACTAATTCGCTCCCTTGGTATAAAATGCTTTACCATGTACGATATTGACCGCAAAGGCATGGCACATGTGATACAAGAAGCAATTGATTATATTAAATTAAGAACAGATGGCGTTCATCTCAGTTATGATGTTGATTCTGTGGATCCTATTAAGGCACCTGGCACAGGGACTGCCGTCAAAGGTGGACTTCAATTCCGCGAAGCTCATCTCGCCGTCGAAACGCTGCATGAAGCAGGTATTGTGACTTCTGCTGAATTTGTTGAGGTGAACCCGCTACTCGACGATAGCAACAAAACCTCCGAGTTAGCGGTAAGCCTTATCAGTTCCTTCTTCGGTGATCAAATTCTATAATCGACTAAGCAGGAGCCCTTTCAGTTGTTTATTTTATGTAACAATTAATCAGTTCAATAGGTTCATTTTTAGCGTTTCTAATTCGCATCAGATATTTTTCAGTGAGTCTCATTCAACCAATAATTATTGAGGACTTAGAAATAAAAGCAACCCGCCCTAATATGGGAGGGTTGTACTATTTATTAATTAACTTGTAGATCTCATAAAACTTTCTTAAATCTTCCAAGCTTCTAGCTTGTAGTTCATTAAATTGAAAGAACTCAGATCACACAAGCACTTTTTCTATCGTTAGTGGACGAAGCGCATGGCTCTCGTCCACATGCACGAAAGCATCGTACCGCCGAGCCATCACCGAGGGAACGTAGTTCCCTCGCTCTGAAGAGGGGCGGTACACGACCCCGATGGCACGGTGCCCCAGCACCTCGTGCCCGAGCAGCGGATCCTCCTGGCGAAGCAGGAGGATCTGATCATGCGCGCCAGCGCGATGCATGAGCTCCTCCCAGCTGCCACGCTGGGCAGCTGGCACTGGCATCGTCGCCACCGGCGCGCCCCAAGCTTTCGCGGCAATCACGGTGCCGCGGTATGTGCCGAAGCCGATGGCGTATACATCGGCTTCGCCGTACGCTTCGCGCACAAGCTGGCCGACGTTCACCATGCCGTCGGCCAGCATATCTGTTGCACGCGCATCGCCGATGTGCGTGTTGTGCTCCCAGACGATGACCTTGGCGTCTGGGCCGTGGTAGTCTGCGAGGCGGCGCAGCGCCTCGACCATGTGTCGGTCGCGGACGTTCCACGATTCCGCGTCGTGTCTAACCATGGTGCTGTAGTAATCCTCAGCATTCACAGCGGCGAGCGCGTTCAATTCGGCACTAAGGGCAGCTTCGCTGTCCTCGTCATATCGAACGCGTTGTGTGTGAAGCTCCTTCAGCAGCTTCACAACATCATCCTTACAGCTTTCGCCGTAGAAAGCTGCGGAAACGCCGTAATTTTGCCCCTCTTTTTCATAGGAGTCGAAGCACTCAAAGGCTTTGCGGGCCAAAGCCAACTGCTCAGGTGTACCTTTTTCCTGTAAGTATCGTTCGATTTCTTCCAAAGACTCCCATAAACTATAGACGTCGAGTCCATAAAACCCAACGCGCTGCGCCATCGGTTTATCTTCATTGTGCTTTCGCAGCCAATCGATTAATTCTCCAACTTCTTCATTCGCCCACATCCACGTTGGCCATCGATTGAACCCTTCCATCACCTCAATGGAGCTTGGCTTCGCATCCTTATACTGCTTCACGTAGCGGTTAACCTCATAGCAGGAAGGCCAGTCCCCCTCAACAGCAATAAAGGAGAATTCCTTCGTTTCAATTAATTTACGGCTTAATTCCATGCGCAGCTTATAAAATTCGGAAGTACCATGCGTGGCCTCGCCAAGTAAAACATACTTCTTGTCCCCGATCGCTTCGATTAACACATCCAAATCATCAGAGCTGTTCAAGGGCGCAGCCTGCTTCTTAATTTGTTCCACAATGCGTTCATCCATGTTCACTTGTGTTTACTCCTATTCCTAATGATTTTCATACGTAGTATGCACCAAAATAGGAGGATAAAGACGAAAAGACGAATGTTCAGAAGATCGATGATCTACAAAGCATTCGTCCTTGATTTAGATGTACCCAATCTGATAAACCGAAGTTGGCTGCAGACTACGAAGACACAGGTGTTGTTATATGCCTAGCGGTGCTGTCGCGGATGACCAATTCAGGTTTTTTGGGCATTTCGATGGTAATAGGCTTTCCTTCGATTCGCTGCAGGAGAAGATCAACAAGTTTGAAGTTGGACCATGTAATGTCATAACATACGTTCGTTAGGTTCGGGCGGAGGCTGCGGAAAAAATCAGAAGGACCAAAGCCAATGATGGATACATCCTGAGGCACACGGTATCCATAATCAGTAAAGAAGTTCAGGGCTGCGACGGTTGTAATCTCATTGGATATCATAAGGGCAGACGGCTTTTGGGTTTGGAACAATTGATAGATTGCGTTATAGCTTTGTTCCATTTGCCCTGGAAGGGTCACGATCATCTCGTCTCTAAATGGCACGCCGTAATTTTCCAGAGCTTTTTTGAAGCCATTAATTCTGTCGATATTAAAAGATAAGACATTGCCTCGAACAATCCCGACGAGGAACCGAATGTCCGTATGATTTAAATCGAGCAAATATTTGGCAGCCATATATCCGCCTTCAAAATCATCGGAGGATACATAATAGCGATCTTCCGGATTGTCGGAGTATTTCATGTTGAATACATAAGGAATTTCAGCTTCTTCCAGCAAGGCAGTCAACGTGTCATTGTGAGAGGGGCTAAAAATGATGAAGCCATCGGCTACTTGATTTTTACCCCTTTTACGTTTTCAGCCGGCAGATGAATAGAGGCTTCAGCGCTCTCGGTTGGACAGCATCGCTGTGTGTAGAACGGAAGCAGGGAGACCCATTACAGTGTTAGATCCGAATCTGCGGCGGCAGTACCGGCTCTGGATGATATCTGGCGGTGCTGTCGCGGATGACTAATTCTGGTTTTTTCGGCATCTCGAATGTCGGTGACTTGCCTTCGATTCGCTGCAGCAGAAGATCGACGAGCTTGGAGCTGGTCCAGGAAATGTCATAGCTGACGTTCGTTAAATTCGGACGAAGACCGCGGAAAAACTCCGAAGGACCGAAACCAATGACGGATACATCATGGGGCACCCGATAGCCATAGTCAGCGAAGAAGTTCAAGGCGGCAACCGTCGTAATTTCATTGGAAATCATAAGGGCCGTCGGCTTTTGCGTTTGGAACAATTGATAAATATCGTTATAGCTTTGTTCCATTTGACCAAGAATGGTCACAACCATCTCATCTCGGAAAGGTACACCGTATTGCTCCAATGCCTTCTTAAAGCCATTAATTCTAGCGATATTGAAGGACAGTATGCCGCCTTTGACGAGACCTACCAGCAGACGGATGTCCGTATGGTTCAAATCGAGCAGGTACTTGGCTGCGATATATCCGCCTTCGAAATCATCAGAGGATACGTAATAACGCTCTTCGGTATTGTCAGAATATTTCATGTTGAACACGTATGGAATTTCCGCCTCATTTAGCATGGAAGTCAATGTGTCATTATGCGAGGGGCTAAAAATAATAAAACCATCCGCCACCTGATTTTTGATAACCTCAAAATAAGAATGCGAATCTCCATTTGCCGAAGTAATGATTAGAATATTGTACCCCTCAACATGGGCTTTTTCGGTTAAGGCTTTGAATTGAGCCTGAAATCCGGCATTAGACAGGATCTCGCTAATATGCGACTGGCTGATTACGAGGCCAAGGATATAGCTTTTGCCTGACTTGAAGATCCGAGCGGTCTTGTTGGGAATATAGCCTAGGCTTTCAATGACTTCTAGCACCTTTTGCCTTGTGCGCGGTTTGACGAGGTCGGAATCATTCAGTACCCTGGATACGGTGGAAGTCGTGACATTAGCTTTAAGGGCTACGTCGCGGATAGTGGGCTTTTTGATTGGATCGCTCCCCTTAGTGGAAAATGTTAACGATACCATTATAGCATTTATTTGAAAATTTATCATCCATATATTAATTTTATTTATTGAATAAATCAAGTTGACATCTGTGAAAAGCAGGTCTAATATGAATATGTAAGTGCTTTCATTTCTTTGTCGAACAAAATGGCAACGGTACCATTTCTTGAGTCAATTTCATTTGAAGAGAGGGGTATGACATTGCAAAATTCATTTTTAATTTCTGGGAACCAAGCTCATGCATATAATTTTTCCGATAGTGGAACTATCTTCTACAATTTGAGTTATGTATCCCACTATGACACAGCAAACGGACCCAAGATGCTGCAAAGCTTATTTGCGCGTAAAGGTGGAACGCAGAAGGTTAATGAAGCTCAAAGGTCCATCAATCATATGAACACTCAAAAGAGAAAAGAAAGCCTCCCGTCCGATGATCGGAAGGAACATAAGAGCTATGAATACTCATCACTGTTTGAGTTGGAAGAAAGGCTCTGCAGCACGATTATGCGAAGCACGATCAAGAAGCTGCAAGGGACGCTTGACTATATCGAGCTGTCTTTGGAAGACATACAACCAGGTGATACGATCACCGCAAGACGTGTATATCTTCACTTGACCCATGCCATTATCCGAACGATATATAAAGCAGGTTTTACGCTCAGAGATATGATGGGCTGTGATATTGACCCTTGTGCCCACATGGAGCAGTTCGCAACAAAACAAGAAATTCACCGTTATGTGGAAGGGATCTGCCTGCACATCTGCAAGTATATGCTTGGTTTGCGCATTGACAAAAATCAACGCATTGTGTGGGAGATCAAGTCTTTTATTGAAGAACACTTTAATCAGGATCTGGGACTGGAGTATGTGTCTGAGCAGGTGAAATGCTCTTCCACGTATATTAACCGCTTATTGAAGCAATACACGGGCAGCACCTTCTACAACTTGCTGACCGAAAGGCGCATCGTATGCTCCAAGCAATTGCTTTCCTTGAATGATTGGACGGTTTGTCAGATTAGTAATAAAGTAGGCTACAACAATGTACATAGTTTCATCCGTGCATTTAAGCGCAGTGAAGGCATAACACCCGGACAATTTCGCGAATTGCTTGTTTGCAGCACCATGGAAATTGAATAAAAGAGTTTGAACTGTTCGTAAGAGCATGGGCACACGGATCTAGTTGATGAACGAGGAAACTTTCATCTGCATAGATCGCGCGTGCCCTTTTTTTAATTATTTAGGATTTCTGCTGAAGCTTGGAAAAAAGATCCATGTACACAAGGCTGCGATCAATTTCAAAGGCTTCCTTATAAAAATGGCGTGAGTCATCGAAGGAATATGTGAAGTTAGGATTAAGGATCGGACTTCGCCGTACTGCAGAAGGCACCCAGTCCTCATTCAGCACCCAAGCGATCGCTGAAACATCCCAAAGTACTTTGGACCATCCCATGCGATCCTGGCCAAACCGGGTAAACCGACCGCGAATCATATCGCTAAAGTAGGTGCCCAGTTTATTTTTTCCACGCAGGCAGCTATCAATCTCATAAGGCGTTGTTAGCAGATGGGACGCCACGCTGTGACATGGTAGAACGACTAAAGGTACACCGCTGCCAAAAATAAGAGAGGAGGCATGATAATCCTGAGACACATTGAAAATTTTCTGAGTAGGCCACCAGTAGGAATTGGGACCGAGCCATACAACAACCATATTGTGGATGATTTCAGGGCATTTGGCGATGGCCGAAGCAACATTTGTAATGGCACCAATCGCGACTACGTACAGGGGATTGGCGGGTTCGGATGCAAGCGCGAGCTCGATGATTTTATCAGCTGCTTGACTCGGCACAGGCTCGTTTGGACTGCTCATGTATTGAGGAGAGCCTTTGTAGACAGGCGGCGCATTTTCCAACTCCATTAGTTGAAAAATGTTCAATATTTCATTGTAGCTCTTCTCCATTCCGTCCGCCGGACTGATCGAGTTCCAATTGAAAAATGGCGCAGCCGTTACGGCCAATACATCAAGCTTCTCAGGTGAAAGCAACGCGTAGGCGAGAGTGAACTGATCATCTACCTCATTGAAGGTATCGGTATCCAAGATCATTCTAACCCGACCTTCGGGATGTGTAAGTCTTTGCAGCATTGCGCTGTCTGTCAATTTGGGCCATGATGTTTGGTTCAATTGCTACCATCTCCTTATAGTAAAAGTATGAAAGAATCATACGTTGAATTATAGAGAAGCGGGAAGCATTCTGAAATACTCAATTATCTAACGATACCCTGCTTTTAAAATTGCACATTTGTTTGACTCAGCACGAGACCAAGTATGCAGCTATGATTATTTAAGCTGGTTTTCCGAAATCAAGCATTTCAATGTAATCGGTGCCATTTTTTGGTTAAAAAACTAATAAATCAAGTTGACATCTCCCGAAAGTAGTACTAATATTGGAGATGTAAATGCTTTCATTCTCTATTTAACAAAATGGCAACGTTACCATTTTTACTTTCAATAAGGGTTTTTACTACGTTTGAGAGCAGCACATTGCGAACAAGTACTTGAATACATGTTTTCTGGACAAAGACAGGATCAAAGAAAACCGTAAGAGAGGGGTGCGGCAGTGCAAAATGTAGAACAAATTTTTGACAAATCAGTCCCTACCTATCACTATTTTGGCATTGGAACGTCATTTTACAATTGGGATTATTTATCTCGCTCCGACCAACAAAGCGGACAGAAAAAGAGGCTGAACATGATCGCTTTTAAAGGGGGGGTATATAGGGATAATAAAGAGGTCAAAAGGCCAGATAACGCAACGAACACCCAAATGAAGGCAGAAAGCGTTCTCATCGATGATAGAAATGGGCATAAGACTTATGAATATGCTTTTCTGTTTGAGCTGGAAGAAGGGCTCTGCAGTACGATCATGAGAAGTACAACCAAGAAGATTCAAGGGAAGTTCGACGATATCGCATTTGCTTTGGAAAGTATAGAGTCCGATGATACGACTGCCGCACTGCGTGTGTACCTTCACTTGACCCATGCCATTATACGAACCGTATATAAAGCAGGGTTTACGCTCAATGAAATAATGGGTAGTGATGTTGACCCTTGTGTACATATGGATCAATTTGAAACCAAACAAGAAATTCATCATTATGTGGAAGGTATTTGCCTGCATATCTGCAAGTATATGGCTGATATGCGCATAGACAAAAATCAACGTATTGTGTGGGAGGTTAAGTCTTACATCGAAGAGCACTTCAATAAGGATTTCGGGCTGGAGCATCTGTCTGAGATAGTGAAGTGCTCTTCTACGTATATCAATCGTTTATTAAAGCAATACACAGGGAGTACCTTCTACAACCTGCTTACTGAAAAGCGCATTGTGCGCTCCAAGCAACTGCTGTTCTTGAACGATTGGACAGTGAATCAAATCAGCAACGAAGTGGGCTACAACAATGTACACAGCTTCATCCGTGCTTTCAAACGTAATGAAGGTATTACACCCGGGCAATTCCGCGACTCGATCGTCGGCAGCACGATCTGAATTTGGAATGAAATCTATGTTTTGACTAGTTATGATTGCTTCGGTACTTACCGGGTGTTTCTTTCGTCATTTTTTTGAACATTTTAGCGAAGTGATGAATGTCGGAAAAACCGCAATAACTAGCAATTTCTTGTATGGAATAGGCTGTATTCCTTAGGAGCTCTTGGGCGTGATGAATGCGAAGATGGAGTAAATATTGATGTGGAGGCATGCCGAATTGCTCCCGAAAAACCACAGCAAAACGAGAAGGAGACAATTGGGCGCGCTTCGCCATCGATTCCAAAGTAATGGCTTCAGATAAATGAAACGAGAAATAAGAAGTAATCCAGTTGAGTGACTGCGGCTTCTGGTAGTTATTCAGTTGAAAGAGAGGCACCTGCTTCAAGATGCTGATGATGAGCTCGTTCGCCAAATGATGGGCTTCCATTTGGTTCAGCAGATCCCCTTCCAGCCAAAGCCCGATCATACGCAGCATCGTTTCTTTAACAGCGGCAGGATGCTCAGGCTGCAATTACAAAGGGATGTGAATCCCTTGCATGTCATTGAGCCGAGGCTGCAGCAAATGAGAAAATGCACGGATATCGGCTTGTCCAGGACGAGTTGGAAAGCTCCTCTCGCGCTGTTGATTGTAAAATAAATCCAGATGAACATAAGGGGTTATCGTCTTGGTTGTTCCCTCCAGGGAGTTCAGATCACCTGGCTGAAGTAAACAATAATCACCTGCTGAAAAGCTATGCACGACTCCTTCCAAATTAACTTGAAGTACGCCTTCCTGGACATAGATCAACAAATAATCGAGCAATCGTCTTTCTGGAAAAAACAATAAGCTGTGACAAAGTCAACCTTTCAATATTCGTTTATAATCAAGAAAAAATATAAGGATAGGGAGTGAAATTGCATATATGGAAAGAGTCAGAAACAACAATTTGGGCCTAATCCCTCTAGCAGGTACCTGCAGCTACGAAAGGGCATGCGCTGTCGGTTATGATATCGACCATACGGTGAGCTTATTGAAACGGTATGTGTACGTGGAAACCCAACTGACGAAAATATTCGCCGCCCATATTGCCCATGTACCCGAATGGGAAGTGAAGTGTGCCTCTGGCTTGCACATGTGGCTGGATGCGGAGCATTGTGCTATGCTCCGCAAACGGATTACGGAGATGCGCGAGCCTCCGCTTTATTTGGATAAAGTTCCGGATGCTACGATCGAACTATTTTTCCAGGAGCTGATTCGTGCAGAAACGACCCTGGAGCTCATGGTTGGTATTTATGGCGTTGCCAAGAGGGAACTCATCCGTTCGCTGAAAAAGCATTTGGCCGAGACCAATCCGCTTGTCGATCAACCTACCTGCAGGATGATCAAATTCATGCTGATTGAAGAAGAAGAGATGCAGACTTGGGGAGAACAGGCGATTCACGCGCTGATGGTAACCGAGGAGGATCATATCGCGGCATGCAAGTGGCAGGAGCATTTGGAACGCTGCCTGCAAGCTACAGGAGGCTTTTCGGGAGATTTGGAGAAGTCGGCGGACTGGAAGCCTGTCGTCCCACGTACCGAGGTTGGCAAGCCTTATGAAATGAAATCAGAACCTCGCCGGGATGCCCGATTTGTCGATAAATACAATTCAGAGGGGAAAATAGATGACTATTACCTCGAAGAAACACGTCCAGCAGACGAAAGAACGTATGCCTTAATCTATAAACGTTTGAAGGAAATGACGGTGCCGGAATGGATGGGGCCCATCATCTACAAGACGCAGGGCAAGCCGTGGGATTATTATGTGGACATGAGCCGGCAGCTGTGGGATGAAACCCGTCATTCCATGCTTGGTGAAGTTGGATTGTATCAAGACGGAGTCGAATTTTATAAATACCCGATAGACTTTAGAACAAGCTTAACTTTGAATACGCATTTCGAGCCGCTTGATTCGCATATCATTCTTTGGTATTTCGAACAGAGGCAAATGCCTAAAAAGACGGGGAAACGACTAGAGTGGGTCATTGCCAAATCGTCGGATAATAAGCTAGCCCAAACATTCCAGGATTATGATTGGGCTGACGAAGTGCTTCACACGCAAATCGGCAGAAAATGGCTTGTGCCGGAAATTGGCAGCTTGGAAGAGCTGAAGAAGAGAGCGGAAGAGCTGCTTCCAAGTATTGTGGAAGAAAGGGCTAAGTTTGACGAACGATCAAGTCGAAAGCAATGGTGGCCAGAGTTTATCGCCCAGATTCGAGCAGGACGTGACCGGATCCGCAGCACGCAGTTGCAAAATCAATAGGGACCAAAAAGAAAAACTCCGTATGGAGCGACCTGTTTAGGAGAACAGGCGCTTACCCATACGGAGTTTTCAGTCAGTAGGCCTAATAGCCGAGAAAGATGGCTAGAAAATTCGTGCCGTGCTTTCCCTAATGATCAGTTCGGGCTTTTCTGACCTTACAGGGGTCACTGGCTTACCTTCGATCCGCTGGAGAAGAAGATCGACTAGTTTGTCGCTGGACCAGGCGATGTCATAGCTGACATTGGTTAAATTCGGCCGGTGATGTCGGAAAAATTCCGAAGGACCGAAACCAATAACAGACACATCCTGTGGCACACGATATCCATAATCATGAAAATAGTTTAAGGCGGCAACCGTTGTAGTTTCATTGGAAATCATTAGGGCTGTCGGTTTTTGCGTTTGGAATAATTGGTGTATAAGGTTGTAGCTTTCTTCCATTTGTCCGGGAATGGTGACGATCATCTCTTCTTTGAACGCTATGCCGTATTCGTCCAGCGCCTTTTTGAAGCCGTTGATTCTGTCTACATTGAAAGGCATGATAATACCTTTGACGATTCCAAGGATAAAGCGAATATCTGTATGGTTTAAATCAAGCAAATATTTGGCCGCCACATATCCACCTTCAACATCATCCGAGGATATGTAGTAGCTGTCATCAGGATTGTTGGAGTACTTCATGTTGAACACGTAGGGAATTCCCGCATCCTCAAGTAGGCTAGCCAGGGATTCATTGGCGGACGGGCTTAAGATGATAAAACCGTCGGCCACCTGGTTTTTGATCACTTCAAAGTAAGAATTGGATTCAGCATCAGCTGAAGTGAGAATCAGCATATTATAGCCTTCGCTGTGCGCTTTCACCGTCAGCGCTTTAAATCTTTCCTGGAATCCGGCGTTTAAAACGAGCTCGCTAATATGCTGCGTACTAATCACTAGTCCGAGAATATGGCTTTTGCCGGATTTAAACACGCGTGCCGTTTTGTTTGGAATATAACAGAGGCTCTTGACCGCTTCCAGTACACGCTGTCTTGTCCCAGGCTTGACGAGGGTGGAAGCATTCATAACCCTGGATACAGTGGAGGGTGTTACTTTTGCTTTTTCGGCAACGTCATAAATGGTCGTTTTTTTGATTGTAATACCATCCTCTCCCACATGTAGACGAACGTTCATCAATTTTAATGACATCGTTACCATTTCGGTTTTATTATAGGGAAACAGAGGAGGATCTGGAATGTTCAATTATCTAACAAACCTTATTTCATAATTGCACATTTGTTTCATAATTGCACAATCAGGTAAGCTAACTGTATATTTACTTCATACTAAGGAGAGGGCTATGATAGAACTATCAAACGGGAAGGGTTGGAGGTAATGAATCGATGACCAAATAACAACATCATTTCACAGAAAATTCCGAAAATTATAGCACTGTAAATTAATGTATATAGATTGCGAGGTGTATGTATATGAGAGTGAAATCAGGCTCACAGCCTGGGAGGATCGTCAGCTCCACAAATCAGTCGCTGGCGCTGACTAGACTTCTGAAAAACCTCATCAAATATAAGTACTACTATATGATGTTGATCCCGGGCCTCCTGTATATAGCTATCTTTCATTATGCTCCGATGTTCGGGTTGGTTATTGCTTTTCAGGATTATAAAATTTTTAAAGGGGTGCTGGGCAGTAATTTTGTCGGCTTCGACAATTTTATAACCCTGTTTAAATCACCTCAGTTCGTTACCGCCTTGAAAAATACGTTTATTATAAGCGCCTACAAAGTTGTCATAGGTTTTCCGATTCCGATTCTGCTGGCTCTTCTAATTAATGAAGTTCGCGCCTTGATCTTTAAACGCAGCGTACAGACGATCCTCTACCTGCCTCACTTTCTATCATGGATCGTAATGTCCGGTTTGTTGTTTAACTTCCTTTCCGACCAAGGGCCGATCAATAAATTGATTAAGATGACTGGTGAGAAGGCGATTTACTTCTTCAGCGATTCGGTGTACTTCAGAAGCATCTTGGTCATATCCGACATATGGAAAGAGATGGGCTGGAACGCGATTATTTATCTAGCCGCACTGACTGTTGTATCCCAGGAAATGTATGAAGCGGCCAAGATGGATGGAGCTACACGGTTTCAATGCATGCTGAAGATTTCGCTGCCTAGTATTATGCCAGTCATTATGGTGATGCTGCTGCTGAGAATGGGAAGCGTCCTTAACGTAGGGTTTGAACAGGTATTCAACTTGTATAACCCGATGCTTTACAATGTCGGTGACATCATTGACACGTATGTTTACCGGATCGGTGTTCTGGAAAGTAAATTCCATATTTCCGCTGCCGCCGGCATGTTTAAATCCGTGATTGCTTGCATCATGGTAGTTACCACCTACTACTTCCTAGAAAAAGTGGAGGATAAATAATGAAATCGATACTTCCGCACACCTCAAAGCCTCGCCGTCGTAAATTTGTTCTCAACGTTGACAATGCTTTCGGAGTTTTCAACATAGTCCTACTTACAGTTATTACACTGGCAACATTGCTGCCGGTTATAATTGTCCTGCTTAGTTCGGTAACACCGATGAGTGATGTTATCAAACAACCCAAAGCGTTCATCGTTATTCCGACCAGCCTCACACTTGAATACTATGCCTGGTTATTTCGAGGCAGCTCGAAGCTCATCGATGCTTACACGATAACGATTCTCAGAACGCTGATTGGTACAACGGTCAGTCTTGTTATCACCATTCTGACGGCGTATCCGCTTTCCAAGAAGTTTTTGCCGGGGCGTGGTGGCGTTATGACGATCTTCTTCTTCACCATGTTGTTCTCCGGGGGGATTATTCCAACCTTCCTGATCGTAAACAGTTTATATTTGACCAATACATTCTGGGCAATGATTATTCCAAGTGCGTTAAGCGTTTACAATTTGATCATTATGCGGACATTTTTCCAAGCGATTCCGGTTGAATTGGAGGAGTCGGCGATTATTGACGGCGCTTCCGAGATGACGACTCTGCTAAAGATTATTTTGCCGGTATCGTTGCCTTCTCTGGCTACCATTAGCTTGTTTTACGCAGTGGCTCATTGGAATTCATTCTTCGACGCGGTCATGTATATTACCGATCGGCATTTATGGCCGTTGCAGCTGCTGTTGCGTGAAATTTTAGTTGCGAATGATATAGGCGATCTTGCACTCGGCGGCTCGCTGTCGGACACCAGACCGCCGGCCTCGGTGCTCATCAATTCCACTATTGTGGTAGCTGTGTTGCCTATCATGTGCGTCTATCCGTTCTTGCAGCGTTATTTTGTTCAAGGCATGATGGTCGGTTCCATCAAGGGATAAGCAATCGGTACTAGCTATCCCAAACATCGACAAGCCCCGCCAATCGGCAGGTTTGTAATAAGAACATATAAATGGGAGGTTATGGAAAATGGACGGAAAACAGAAGGTCAGCATTGGAATCTCAGCCGCATTGCTTCTATCACTGGTTACCGCTTGTACTAAAAATGATACAGCACCACCAGTTGCAGTTTCAAGCACTGATGCGGGTCCCATCAAGCTATTGTATACAAAGGGTGGTTTTGAGAAAGCTCCGGACAGCAATCCCATCAAAGATGCGATTGAAAAAGCCACGGGCGTGAAATTCGATATGATTTCCCCGCCTTCGGCCAACTTTGCAGATCAAGTGCCGGTTATCCTAGCGTCCAACGACAAGCCGGACGTTTCCATGATGCCTACAAGCCAAGCAGTTTTTGACTATGCTAAGCAAGGCGCGCTGCTGGATTTGACGCCTTACTTGAGCTTGATGCCGGATATTAAGAAGAATATTCCGAAGGAAGCACTGGATTACTTTACTGTAGACGGCAAGTTGTGGGCCATTCCGCTTTGGCTCAGCCCGCAACGTTACAATTTCGTTGTTCGTGCCGACTGGTTAAAAAAGCTTAACCTTGCTGTACCTAAAACACTTGACGAACTGCACGATGTTCTGAAAGCTTTTGTTGAGAAAGATCCTGACGGCAACGGCGCTAAGGACACTTATGGTCTCAGCGGCTTGGGGCTTGATTCTCTTGACGGTATCTTCGGAGCGTTTGGTGTTGTTGCCGGCGACGCGCCATGGGTGAGCACTGCGAAAGCGAGCGTCTATTTCGTTGAAAAGGATGGCAAGCTAATTCCGCAAACTACGCGTCCTGAGGCGAAGGAAGCTTTGCAGGTACTGGCAAATTGGTTTAAAGAAGGTCTGATCGATCCGGAAATGTTTACTCAGACCTCGGCCATAAGAGACGAGAAATATATGAAGAGCCGCTATGGCGTATCGGCGAACTGGTGGACTTGGGAGTCCAACATGGATAACAATGTGAAGAAGACCGACCCTAACTTCGAGTCGATTCGGATTGCTCCACCTATCGGACCTCGCGGTGAGTCGGGCTTACGCGGTCCTGGTATGATTGCTCGTGGCGTAGTTGTTATGAAAGATACTAAGCATCCTTCCGCTGCTGCCAAATTTTTGAACTATTTCAATACAGAAGAGGGCGGATTTACGACTTACACTGGTGTTGAAGGCGTGCAATGGGAGAAGAAGGACAACAAAATCTACACCACAGAGCAATGGAATAAAGATAGCAAATGGATTCAATGGTACTCTTTGTTTGAAAACGAGGCTCCTCTGTTGAAAGTAGAAACTTACGCGGTTCAATCTCGCCGTGACGCCTTCAACTGGAAAGTAATCAAAAATGCTGCCGATATGATGAACGTTCAGGCTGAACTGAAATATCAAGCCGACTTGCGCGGACTGACAGCTGATTATTATGCTCGCTTCATTACTGGCAAAACACCTTTGTCCGAATTCGACAAATATGTTGATGAATTCAACAAACGTGGCGGTAAAGAATGGACTGATGAAGTTAATAAAATCTATCAAGAGAAAAAAGCAAAAAAATAGCTCGCAGATCAGTGGCAGTGAATAAGGAGGGGGCTAGCCAAGGCTTCGGGCATACTGGCCTCTCCACAGTTGGAAGGAATGATCCGGCCGTGGGAATTATGACGAACGCTATCAAAGGAGCGTAAAACATGGTGTTATTACAGAGCAAGGCGTCACCCCGAGCACCCAGAACCTTCACTGGGGATGCAACGGAAGCAGCTTTCCTGTTAGGTGGGATTGGTACAGGTAACGTAACTCTCGGCAGCCGGGGAGAGTTCAGAGACTGGGAACTCTTCAATCATCCCGACAAGGGGCTTCATTTTCCCAATTCTTATTTCGCGATATGGGCGAAGGAAGAAGATGAGCCATCTATTGCCAAGGTATTGCAATCGCAATACAATCCGCCGCACAGCAAGCCGCACGGTTATTCCCCCTATGCAGGTGGAGGTCTTCCTAGAATGCAGGCATCCCGAATGTCAGGGGAGTATCCGATCTGCCGGATCGAATTCGAGGATTCCGAGTTGCCGGTTCGGGTGGAATTGGAGGCCTATACACCCTTCATCCCTTTGAATGCCGAAGATTCCGGTATTCCTGGGACTATTATTACCTACCGGGTGAAGAATGTCTCAGATCGGCCTGTAGATGTGACTGTGGCGGGTTCGCTTATTAATCCCGTAGGCGGAATCAGCTTTAACGCTTTCGGAAGTATGGAACTGACGAATACAGGGCGGAATGTGAATGAGTTTGTGCAGCGTGATGGCATTAGCGGACTTTTCCTTCATTCGCAAAAACATGCCAGCACGGATCTGCTATATGGCAATATGTCATTGGTGACAACGAATCCGAATGTAACGAGCAAGAGAGTGTGGCTACGAGGCGCTCATTTTGATTATCTTCAGGAATTTTGGGATGATTTCGCAGAGGACGGTCGTTTGACCGATCTAGGTTACGACACACCGTCCGATGAGCGCAAAACGGATACCGGTTCTCTGGGTATATATGAAACGTTGGCCCCAGGCGAAACGAAGCAATTTCAGTTTATTATGTCCTGGTACTTCCCGAATCGAATCAATGGCTGGGGCGAGCAATTCCGGGTCAGAGACGAAGGCAGGGAATTTACGCAAAACTACTACGCCAACCGTTTTGATAGCTCATGGTCGGCAGCAGCGTACATCGTACAGCATTTCGAAAGGCTGGAAAGGGAAACTTATTTGTTCCGTGACGCCTTATTCCGTACGACTTTGCCTGATTATGTGCTGGATGCGATGTCTGCGAACATTACGGTCCTTCGAAGTACAACCTGCTTTTGGTTGAAGGATGGCAAGTTTTTCGGCTTTGAAGGCTGCTTGAATCAACTGGGCAGTTGTGACGGAACTTGTACCCATGTATGGAACTACGCGCAAACAGTTGCTTTTTTATTCCCTTCGTTGGAACGAAACATGAGACGTACGGAGTTTTTGCTGGAATTGCACGAGGATGGCAAAATGAATTACCGCGCTACGAGAGTGTTTGAGTCGGTATTCGTATGGCCTGGCAATATTATAGCGCCGGGCGCTGCAGACGGACAGATGGGCGCCATCATGCGGGTATTCAGAGAATGGAAGCTTAGCGGGGACGATGTTTTTGTGAAGGAGCTGTGGCCTTCCGTTCAGAAGGCTTTACAATACGGCTTGACGCACTGGGATACAGACGGTGACTATGTATTTGATGGGCAGCAGCATAATACCTATGATATTGATTTCCATGGCCCTAACCCGTTGACGGGAACGTTATTCCTAGGCGCCCTGCGAGCGGCTGAGGAAATAGCGTCATATTTGGGAGAAGCCGACAAAGCACGGAGGTATCGGGAAATATATGAACAAAGCTTAATTCGACTTGATGAATTATTGTGGAATGGTGAGTACTATGTCCAGAAGATAGATGATGTCGATCACCACAAGCACCAGCTTGGATTAGGGTGCCTGTCCGACCAGATGCTGGGCCAGCAATTTGCCCACTTGTATGGGCTTGGATATTTGCTTCCGCCAGACAAGGTGAAGAGCGCATTAACTGCCGTGTATAAGCATAATTTTAGAGACAACTTTAACAAGCATGCCAACTGTCAGCGTGTATATGCGCTGGGCGATGAACAAGGCCTGCTGCTTTGCTCCTGGCCGAAGGGCGGTCGACCGAAGCTGCCTTTTGTATACTCGGATGAAGTTTGGACTGGAATTGAATACCAGGTAGCAACACATATGATTTATGAAGGCTTTCTTGATGAAGGCTTGAAGCTAGTGAAAACGGTCCGAGATCGGCATGATGGCATTCGACGCAATCCATGGAATGAAGTAGAGTGCGGCCATCATTATGTGCGATCCATGGCCAGCTGGGGTTTGCTCATCGCGCTAAGCGGGTTCAAATACGATATGGTTAAGGGCAGGATGGAATTTACACCCGTTATGAATCAAGACAGCTTTTCTTCATTTTGGAGCACAGGCAAGGCATGGGGAACGTACTCCCAGCAGTTCAATCAGGCGGGAGAATATGAGGTAGAAGTTAAAGTGCTTTACGGCGATGTTTCGGGAGTTAAAGTATATGCTTGCGGCAAGGAATTTACAATTTAAGTAAATCGTGCTTTTATATTATGGCAACGATACCATTTAAAAGTTCGAATGCAATGAATTCCTTGAAAGGGGTGATGTCTTCAAGCTTATCCGTTTTGAGCAGGCATCATTATTAACAGGCAAGTAAAATCATATTCCATAGAACAAATTGAGGAGAGAATAATCCATGAGCGAACAAGCGAGCTTAAGAGACAAATTTTACGGATGTATTGCAGGAGTACATATCGGTTCAGCGATGGGGGCGCCTGTAGAGGGCTGGGATTTTGAGCGAACCGAAGAAACATATGGAATTTTGGATAAATTGGTATCTTACGAGCATTTCAACAACGGCTGGGTGCGCGAGGCTGGTACGACGGAAGATGGTGTGGAGAGACAAAAGTTGATGATTTCCGCCATTATCGAAAAGCAAGACCGAGTTACCGCAGAGGAAGTACGCAGACAATGGATAGCGAAAATTAAGCCGGAGTCGGCGGGCATGATCTCGGAGCCATTCGAAGCGGTATTGCTCGCTATGGCGAAAAGTGGAATCCCGGCCAGAGATATAGGTAAATATTGTGATTATGCCGGATTGAACAGCTTCTCCCGTTCTTGCCACCCAATCGGGCTAATTAACGCCGGGGATATTGAAAACGCGATCAACGATGTGAATGAAGTTGGACAGCTGTACCAAACGTCCAATGGACGCGGGTTAAAATGGGCTTCTGTCACAGCAACGGCGATTGCGGCAGCCACCAAAGCGAACGCAACGGTTGACAGTGTAATCGCAGCCATCTACAACCACTGCGATCCGGATGTGGTTGTTAAGGAGATTGACCGTGAGCTCAAACGTACGCAAAATATCACTGATATTCGCGAATTGCGCAAAACATTATATGAATCCTACTGCATCAGAGGTATTCCTTACGAAGTGAGCTATGCGAATGAAGTTGTAACGAAAGCGATTTGTATATTCAGAATGGTCAATGCCAATGTGAAGGAAGCTTTGATCACAGCTGTTAATATGGGTCGAGATACAGACTGCGTTACAGCGGTTGCTGCAGGGATTTCAGGTGCGTTAAGTGGAACGAAATCGATTCCTGAGGAATGGATCAAGCAAGTAGATTACGCAACTTCGCTGCATGTTGTAAGTAATTCGCATAGAACGATGAAAGAGCATGCGGAAGGCTTGTATCAAGCTTATCAATCCAGATTGCTGAAATTGAAAGCTTATTCGGAGCAAATGTCTGCAATCTAAAAATAGAGCATAAATCTAACTATGTGAGGAGAGTTCAACAATGAGTGAGAAAGTTAGTCTTAAGGATAAATTTTATGGTTGCATAGCGGGAGTTCATGTTGGTGCTGCGATGGGAGCTCCTGTCAAAGGCTTGAGCCATCAGGAGATTGGAGCCAAATACGGTGTTTTGGACAAATTTTTGCCATATGAGCGCTATAACAGCGGCTGGACGCGCGAAGCGGGTACAACGGAAGATGGCGTAGAAAGACATAAACTGATGGCTACGGCTATCATTGAAAAGCAAGAACGTGTGAATGCAGAAGATATTCGATCCATCTGGGTTAGAGACATTAAGCCGGAAGCTGCCGGTAAGATCGCGGAGCCGTTTGAAACGTCCTTGCTGACGGTTGCCAAAAGTGGTATCCCAGCCCGGGATCTTGGTAAATATTGCGATTACGCGGGACTAAGCAGTGCTTCTGGCTCATGCCAACCGATTGGCTTGATTAACGCAGGTGATGTTAAAAATGCCGTTGCCGACGCCTTTGAAATCGGACAGTTGTTCCAAACATCTAAAAGCTACGCGGTACGTTGGGCAGGGGTTTCCGCTGCGGCGATTGCTTCGGCCACCAAGCCAGGCGCAACCGTGGACAGCATAATCGGCGACATTTTCAGATATTGCGACTATACCGATCTTGCGCTTAAAATTGATGGCAACAAATATGGTTACCTTCGCGATAACGTGATCCAAGAGCTCGATTCCGGTTTGAAACGCACAGCACATTGCAAAGACTTCCGCGAATTGAGAGAGGCGTTTGATAAAATTTATTACGGCTGCGGAGTTCCGTATTGCGACAGCTATGCGAACGAAGCTTTGACGAAAGCAGTTTGTATTCTTAGATTGACAAACGGAAACGTGTATGACTCAATCCTTGCCGGCGTTAATATGGGAAGAGATGCGGATTCCGTAGCTGCAATTGCTGGCGGACTTGCTGGTGCGCTGAGAGGCTCGGCATCGCTGCCTGCGGAACTTATCAAGCAAGTAGATCAAGCAACTAGCTTGAATAAGTTCACGAATAACCAAAGAACGATTCAAGAGCAAGCAGACGGCTTGTACCGGGCGTTCCACGCAAGACTGCAAAAAATCAATACGTTTACTGAAGCCATGCTGGCTGTTTAAAAAAGCTGAATCTTTTGGGAAGTGCAGAAAGCGCGGATACGTTGCCGCCAACTGACGATTTGCCTGCAGTTGGGGGCACGCCCATGCTTATTCCTTTTCATGTAACTCAGGGGCGAATTGCGGAAGTGAAGACTCAGGGGGGAAAGTTACCGTGTCCAAATTAAAAATAGGTATAATCGGTCTAGGCGAAGTGGCCCAAATTATCCATTTGCCTGTCTTAGAAAGCTTATATGACAGGTTTGAGGTCACCGCGATCTGCGATATTTCGCCTAAGCTATTGGAAGTCATAGGGGACAGATATCAGGTGCCTAACCGTTTTCTGGATGCCGGTGAATTAACTAAGCTTCCGGAATTGGATGCCGTGCTTATTTGCAACAGCGACGAATACCATGCGGAATGTGTTATATCTGCCCTTCAGAACAAAAAACATGTGTTAATTGAAAAACCGATGTGTTTAACGATGCAGGAAGCAGACGACATTATCCGTATCCGAGATGAGATGGGCGTTAAGGTCATGGTTGGGTACATGCGAAGGTATGCTCCTGCATTTGTGCAACTGGTTGAGGAAGTCAAGAAGCTCGAGACCATCAACTACGTGAGAGTGCGCGACATTATCGGAGGAAATCACTTATTTATTGACCAATCCAGCCAAGTGTTTCGGTTCGATGATATTCCGGAGCATGCCAAAGCAGACCGTGTTGAACGGGCAGCCCGATTAGTCCATGAGGCTATTGGTGACGCTCCTGCAGACCTTGTGTCAGCTTACCGCTTACTTTGCGGATTAGGCAGTCACGATTTATCTGCGATGCGGGAAGTGATCGGATTTCCAAAACGTGTAGTTTCGGCAAGACAATGGAATAAAGGCAGATTTATGAGCGCGATCCTGGAATATGATGGATTTCATGTTACCTATGAAACTGGGATTGACCAGATTCGCCGGTTTGATGCACATATTGAAGTGTATGGCAGTAATAAATCACTGAAGGTTCAGTATAATACGCCGTATATGCGGCACCTTCCAACAACGTTACAGGTGAATGAAACAGTTGGAGAAGCCTATTATGAAACAGTGGTTCGTCCTACTTTTAAAGATGCGTACGTCTGTCAATTTGAATATTTGTACGATGTGATTGTAAAGGACCTAACTCCGAAAACAACACCGGAAGATGCGAAAGAAGATTTGAAGCTGTTCCGCATGTTGATCGATGCGATGAGAGAAGACGAGTAAAAGGAGGAACAGCATTTGAAAATTGCATTGGGAAGCGATCATTGTGGGTATGAAATGAAGGTGGCCTTGCTGCCGCTATTTACCAAGTTGGGCGTTGAAGTGACCGATTTTGGCTGCCATTCCACTGATCCGGTTGATTTTCCAGACGTGGCTAGAACGGTTTGTGATGCCGTACGCGGAGGGGAATATCAGCGAGGAATTATGGTTTGCGGTACGGGTGTCGGTGCGTCAATTGCCGCCAACAAGATCCCGGGTATCCGCGCTTCCGTGTGCCATGACATTCATTCGGCGCATCAATGTGTGGAGCACGATGACGTGAATATGATGTGTATGGGTGCACAGATCATCGGTCCTTGGCTCGCTGAGGATTTAGTCCGCTCCTTTTTGCAAGCTGAATTCAGCACAGAAGAACATTTCCGCAGACGTGTCGCTAAACTTCACTTGTTGGAATTGGCAGGCGCAAGGGAACTGATGGATGGGAAATAAAGTAAAGCAATCGCTGTCCCTTGCTTCTATAGAGGGCGGCGATTATTCATTTACAGCAAAAGGAGATTGACGAATATGAAGCCAAACATCGTCGTAGTCGGCAGTTTGAATATGGATATCGTCATTCATGTAGGCGATTTCCCCCAAGAAGGGGAGACACTGATAGGAAGCGGGATGACAGAATCAGCAGGGGGCAAAGGAGCCAATCAGGCTGTAGCGATGGGGAAGCTGGGAACAGCGGTGAGCATGATCGGCAAGGTCGGGAAGGATACCAACGCCTTAAAGCTGTTAAGCTCTCTTCAACAAGCTCATGTAGGTACGACTTATATGTTGTCAGCTGACTGCCCAACAGGCACGGCTTTCGTTACGGTCAATCGGTCTGGTCATAATCATATTGTCGTTATACCTGGCGCCAATTATGATCTGTCGGTGGATGATATTGAAAATCAGAGACGGGCCATTGAGCAATGTGAAATCGTGGTGCTGCAGCTTGAAATTCCACAGCAAACGGTTGAACATACCCTTCGCATGGCTAAAGCTTTGGGTAAAACAACGATATTGAATCCGGCACCTGCGCAAGTGCTTAGTGAGGAAATATTGAAGTTCGTGGATTTTTTAATCCCGAATGAGCACGAGCTCCAGAACTTAACAGGGATACAGATTACCGATCTATCTTCTCTCCAAAAGGCAGCCCAGCGTATGTTAGATAAAGGGGTTCGAGCTTTGCTGATCACATTGGGTGATAAAGGCTGCTGCTATGTGGATAATCACTTTACGAAGATATATTCAGCTCATAAAGTCGTAGCGAAGGATACCACGGCTGCCGGTGACAGTTTTATTGCGGGCTTTGCAGCTGATTATTTGAAGCATCGCAACGTGGATCAAGCCATCACATTCGCGCAGAAAGTAGCCGCCATAACAGTCACGAGGCATGGTGCACAGAGCTCGCTACCGACATTGGAAGAGGTTGAACAGTTTGGTTAGGGTGTGAGGAATCGGATCGGAGTGGAAAAACGTTTCACTAAAACTATGTACCAGGAGGTAATTGAATATCTATGCGACCCCTACATGTCGGGCTAATTGGTTTTGGATTTTCAGGGCGAATCTTTCACGCTCCCTTCCTTGAGGCAGACGCTCGGTTCAAGCTGCATCGGATTTGCGATAGAACCGGAAAGGGGCAAGCGTCAGGCGCATACCCGGACGCAGGTTGGACTGCTGACTGGGAAGAAGTACTCCTTGACGCTCAAGTTGACCTCGTAATCATCGCAATGCCCAATATCATACATTATGAAATTGCTGCCAAAGCACTGCAAGCGGGCAAACACGTAGTCGTCGAGAAGCCTTTTACAGTCAATTCAATAGAAGGCGAGAAGCTGATTCGCCTCTCGGAAGATGTTAAGAAAGTCCTTTCCGTTTATCACAATCGGAGATGGGATGGCGATTTTATTACCGTACAGCGGGTTCTGCAAAGTGGATGCTTAGGCGAAGCGGTTGAGTACGAGTCCCATTACGATCGATTTCAGCCGAATCCAAATCCACATTCATGGAGACAATCTTCACCGTTTGCCTCTGGGACCTTATTTGACCTAGGCTCACATTTAATCGATCAAGCTGTCGTATTATTCGGGATGCCCCATTCCTTAACAGCGGATCTTCGAACACAGCGCAAAGGGATACAGGCTGTTGATTATTTCGACATCACCCTTCATTATGATCAGATGAAAGCAACATTGAAATCCAGTATGCTCGCCAAACAACCGCGACCCCGTTTTTTGATTCATGGAACCTCCGGTTCTTATGTGAAATTCGGCATGGATCCGCAGGAACAGGCGTTGTTGCAGGGCTTCTCACCGACTTCTCCAAATTGGGGGAAGGATGAAGCGTCGGAGTGGGGGCGGCTGCACACCACTTTGCAAGGATTGGAATTTGAAGGTCATATTCAAACGAGTGCTGGCAATTATGGTGCCTTTTATACCCAATTATATGAGGCTATCGTCCATGGAGCTAAGCCACCTGTTTATCCACAAGAAGCCAATGAGACCATTAAGCTTATTGAATTGGCTATTGAAAGTCATAAACAACAACGATCGCTCCATGTCAAGTGAGAACAAAGAAAAGCCCAATTGATGGGCTTTTTTTTAATATTTGAGCAATTTTTATGAGAGTTTCCATCTGAATGGCATAAGGAATTACGGTTAGATGTAAATGCGGTGCATTGTTTTAATATAAAGAGGACAAAAATCGACATATATTATCCAAAAGCATGATTTATTTGGCGCCAAATTAACGGAAAACAAAGCATTCTTTGTACATTAAACAGCGGTGACTTGTATGAAATACCAATAATAGCAGTGAACTAATTCGTGATAGTAACAGCGAAGGAAGCGTTTTCAATGGGCCAAATGAATGCCGGAAAATGTCGCAAAACTTTGGCGCAAATATTTGGATAAAGTATTGACATGTTCATGGCAAAACCAGTATGATGAAAACAAGAAATAAATAACAAATGAATGCGTTACCGATGATACATAATCTTGCCCCAAATATTTGGAGTGGAAGAGGAGTTAAATGATTTGATAAAGTTAAAGGATGTTGCTGAACACGTCGGAGTCTCCATTTCTACCGTTTCAAGAGTTGTGAACAACGATTCGAGTAGAGCGATCAATCAAGAAACTCGCAAAAAAATTTGGGATGCGATAAATGAGCTCGGCTATCATCAAAATCGTATTATGAAAAAAGTCGCTAAAGGTGCAAAAGAACAAAGTCAGCATGCTCATACTGTTGGTTGCATTGTGACGGGGCCGTTAAATAAATATAATCACCCGTACTACTCCTTCATTCTGGAGGGAATCGAGAAAGGCCTTTCGGAGATTGGCTGTGTATTGTCCTTTATTCATACGTCGGAGGATGCGGCTAATCCCGCAATTTTCCATAAAATCATTCACGAAAGCGGCATTGACGGTTTAATCTTGGTCGAGGGAGTTCATGATCAGAAAACATATGAGTATATGAAGAAGAATGTACCTCACATTGTTGGTGTGGATATATCGGATCATGAAATACCGTGTTTAGGTTATGACCGTATTGCTGCCGCCAAATATGCCGTTGAGCATTTGATCGAACAAGGTCACAAGCAAATCGGTTTTATCGGCGGTCCTGGGCTCGAGGGCAAAATGGAGCTTGAAAAAAGATTCCGTGGTTATAAAAATGCATTGTTAGAGGCTGAGTTGGCATATAACCCAGATTGGGTATGTGATTCGAATTGGGTTATAGAACGGTCTTATGACTTTATGGAGCATCTCATTCAGAACCATAAGTCCCATATGCCTACGGCTATGTTTGTGGCAAGTGATATGATGGCGATCAGTGCGATGAAGGCTGTAACGAGTGCTGGTTTGAAGGTGCCGGAGGATATTGCTTTCGTTGGGCTTGATAATATTGAATTTGCTCAGTATTCATCTCCTCCATTAACGACCATCCACATACCGAAATTTGAAATTGGGCAGATAGCTGCGAAACTATTAGTTGATTATATTGAAGGGAAGTATAATATCCCCCTCAAAGTTACAGTGCCTTTCGAATTAATGATTAGGGAGTCATCGACTTCAATTAAAAAATAGAATACGGCTTCTTGGGTTCATATCCAAGAGTGTTCTTTTGATAGAAAAGAAAACGCTTACATATGATCCTTTCTTTTTCTATGCCTAAAGGGAAAATAATTGGCGCAAAAAGAAAGTGATTTGGATAAAATTTCATGCTAGCTTAGCAATTACTGGAGGCGTTACGATGGAAAAAGTTGAAATTGCTGTTATCGGAGCAGGAGCTAGAGCGTACTTATGCTATGCGCCATATGCGAAGCAGTTCCCCCATGAAGTGAAAATCGTGGCTGTCGCTGAGCCAAATGTGCAGCGGAGAGACACCTTCGCAAGAGAATACGACATCCCGGAGGAGAATGTCTTTACCTCATGGCAGGAATTGTTGGCTAAGCCCAAATTTTGTGATGCCGTACTCATTTGCACACAAGATCAGTTACATTATGAACCCGCCCTTGAAGCCATAAATAAGAACTACCATATTTTGCTCGAAAAACCGATGTCCCCAGACCCGTACGAATGTATCCACTTAGCACAGCTGGCGGAACAGAAAAACTTGCTTTTATCCATCTGTTATGTGTCCAGGTATACGCCATTCTGGTCCACCTTGAAGCAAATGATACAACAAGGCGATATTGGGGACATTGTTTCCATCCAGCATAATGAGAATGTCGGCTATATGCACTATTCCCACAGCTTTGTAAGAGGGAACTGGCGAAATTCAGACCTATCAAGCCCGATGATTTTACAAAAATCTTGCCACGATATGGATCTAATTCGCTGGCTAGTCGATGCTGAGTGCGAGAAAATCAGTTCCTTCGGTTCCCTCACTCACTTCACAGAACAGAATGCTCCAGAGGGTTCAACGGATCGATGCACAAATGGCTGTCTAGTGGAGCATAGTTGTCCTTATTCTGCTTCTCGCTATTACATGCAAGATCTCGAAGATAATCCATTTGCCCGTATTATCGCCGACCCGCCTACATTGGATAACCGGTTGAAAGCGATAGTGGAAGGACCTTACGGAAGATGCGTATATCGATGTGACAATAACGTGGTTGATCATCAGGTAGTTAATATGGAATTTGCCAACGGTGCAACCGTCATGTTCAGTATGAGCGCTTTTACGCGTGATATAAACCGAATTGTTCAGATTATGGGTACGAAAGGTGAAATTCGCGGTGATTTTGAAAAAGGCGAGATTGATATGTTCCAATTTTCCAACCGTAAAAAGACGCTTGTTCAAGTTGATGCTCCCGCACATCACCATGGTGGAGGAGATGAAGGCATCATGAGACAATTTATTGCCGATGTGAGACTAGGAAGAACTCAAGGTAATTTGACTTCGGCAGAAGGATCTGTTGAGGGGCATCTCATGGCATTTGCAGCAGAGCACTCACGAAAGCATCAAGGCAAGGTAATTGAAATGAAGGCATACTATAATCGCATTTTGATGCAGAAGCAGCAACAAGAATTGCAGCATGAGCTCGAATTAGCTCAGCAAAGCGTGTCATCGAGCGTTGAGTAGCGGAGGAGATTAGGAATGTTGGCCTCGAAACCCAAAGAAGAACTGAAGTTTTTATTGTTCATTTCGCCCTGGATCGTCGGATTTTTAGCTTTTTTTGTGGGGCCAGCTATCGTCAGTATTGTATTCAGCTTTGCCGATTACAATACGATTACGAAGCCTGAATGGATCGGATTCGATAATTACACTCAATTGCTGCATGATAAAATTTTCATCAAAGCTTTCACGAATACGCTGTATTTTGTAGGTATTGCGGTGCCCGTAACGGTCGTTTTTCAAATTCTGACAGCAGTTATTCTCAATTTTGAGGTCAAGGGCATTCGCGTCTTCCGTACCTTGTATTACTTGCCGTATCTGGTTCCGCCAGTGGCCACAGTTATCATATGGCAGTTGTTGTTTGGCATGGACAATGGGTTTATCAATGAGCTCCTCTCTGTATTCGGTGTCAATAAAATCGACTGGTTCGGAACAGAGGGATTAATTAAGCCATTGGTTGTTTCCATCGGGATATGGATGTCAGGCGGTCCGGTCCTCGTCTACTTGGCAGCGCTTAAGAACATTCCTAGCCATCTGTATGAGGCGGCTAAAATTGACGGTGCAGGTCCGTTTCGAGGCTTCTTCAACATCACGCTTCCGATGCTTACACCATCTATTCTTTTCGCCTTGGTCATGCAAATTATTTTCTACTTCCAAATGTTCACCGAAGCGAAGCTGCTGACAGACGGCGGTCCAAACTACGCTTCCAGAACCTATGTCATGAATATTTATCAATCGGCCTTTCAAGATATGAAATTCGGATACGCGATGGCGCAATCCTGGGTGTTGTTTATTATCATTCTCGTTTTGACCCTTTTGGTGATGAAAACTTCGAACCGTTGGGTATTTTATGAGTCGGAGAAAGGAAGCGGATCATGACGAGCACATCTGCATTTACAGCAAAATTCGCGAAATACACACTGCTTCTCATCGGTTTGGCTGTATTTATGGGACCCTTGCTGTGGCTTATATCCACCATGCTGAAGACACAGGAGCAATCCTTTAAGTTCCCGCCTGAGTTCTTGCCGCATCCGATCAGCTTTGGAGCGTTCACGCGATTATTTGATACGATGCCTCTTATGGGACGATGGATTTTCAATTCGTTTGCAATTTCCGGTATGGTAGGCGTTGGAACTGTATTGTGCGCTGCTTTAATTGCCTTTGGTTTTGCTAGAACAAAGGCGAAGTCACGCAAATTCTTATTCGGTATTGTGCTCGCGACATTGATGATCCCATCTCAGATCACTTTAATCCCGTTGTATATCCTGTACAAAAATATAGGATGGTACAACACATGGCTGCCGCTCATTGTTCCGAAAATGCTCGCCAATCCGTATTTTATCTTCATGTTCCGCCAGTTTATGATGACAATTCCGATGGAGTTAGACGAAGCTACCCATATGGATGGTGGCGGTTATTGGACCATATTCCGTAAAGTGATCATGCCGCTTTGTCGACCAATACTTGTTACCGCTTTCATATTTGCTTTCGTTTTCTCTTGGACTGATTTTTTCACGCCATTGATTTTTATACAGTCGGAAAAACTACAAATGCTGAGCGTAGGCTTGCAAATGATTATGGGGCAAACCTCACATGATTTCCCTGTTCTAGCTGCAGGTTCATTCATCGCTCTGTTACCAATTGGCATTATTTATTTCTTTGCACAACGATATTTCATTGAGGGGGTGGTCATGACTGGCTTGAAGTAAGTTGGGTCATGCAGATTGGATCAACATCTTGTCTATAGAATTAGCATGTAACGAATGTATAAATCTAAGGAGGGTTTTCCATGAAAAGAAAAAAATGGCTCACTGGCACGGCAACCGTAATTGTAGGTGCATCAACACTTCTTACAGCCTGTAGTTCAAACACAACGCAATCATCGCCAACACCGGCAGCCACAGCAGGTGCGGCTGCAACAACAGCAGCCGCACAAACACAGGCTCCTGCGGCAACGGCGGAAGTAATTTCTGGTAAAGTGACGTATTCACAGTGGGGAACGAATGTAGAGACAGAGCAAACGAAAGAATTGCTGAAAGAATTTAATAAAAAATATCCAAAGATTGAAGTGGAAGTTGTAAGTAAAGATTGGGGTACATACTGGACGTCATTAACTGCACAGGCTGCCTCGAAGGATCTGCCTGACGTTTATAAAATGAGCTTCGCTTATGTCGATAAATACGCAAAACTTGGCGCCATGAAAGATTTGACGAGTCTAATTGCATCGACGAATTTTAATAAAGGTGATTTTGAACCAGGTGTACTTGCGGCGCACCAAGTTGGCGGCAAACAAATGGCTCTTCCACGGGATGCGAATACGATCGTCATGTATTACAACAAGGGGCTATTCGGTAACAGTAAAACGAATCCAGCCGGAGCGACAGCACCGAAAAAAGAAATGACATGGGACGAAGCACTAGACATCGCTAAGAAAATGACGATTGATAAAAACGGTAAAACAGCAGCAGATGCTGGGTTTGACGTTAATAATGTCGTGCAATGGGGTCTGACTGTGGATGCAGCAGGATCTGCAGATTCCGTATTGGAGCCGCAAGTTTTGTCTAATGGCGGTAAGATCGTGAACGACGACCAATCGTTGGCATTGTCTTCTCCAGAAGCAAAGCAAGTGCTTGACTTCTATCGTGATCTTGTTACGAAATACCATGTGACACCAACGACGAGCCAAAGTCAATCGCTCTCCAAAGAGCCGTTCCTGGCGCTTACAACGGGCAAAGTGGCTATGAGCTTCGCAGGCTCCTGGTCTGCGCCTGAATTCAAAAAAGCCAATATCCAATTCGATACCGTGTTACCTCCAAAATTCAAAGATACCAAAACAGTCGTTCAAGTCGCGGGCAATGCGATGAGCCCGAATTCGAAAAACGAGAAAGCTGCCTGGGCATTACTGAGCTGGCTTGCTGGACCTGAAGGTCAAATTGCGCTTGCTAAACAAGGTCAATCCATTCCTGCTAACAAAGCTGCGGCTGCGGCATACCTTGGCATCGATGAAGGCTACAATAAACAAACCTTTATTGATTCCCAAAAGTATGCGATCCCTGTGCCGTTTTTCGATGGAAAGGATAAGCTTCTTTGGGAAATCATTCCTCAGAAGTTAGCGCAGCCTCTTTCTGGCAAAGGTGAAATTGACGCCGCGATCAAAGATATAAAAACACTTTACGGCAAATGATTTTAGGGGTAAGGCTTGTTTAGATGACATCAAGTGAAGACAGCGGGACAATGGAAAAATTTTTGATAACACGTCAAAGAAATTTTCTTCCTGCTGTCTTTTTGTTGTCTTTTTTTTGAACTATATTCTTCCAAAAAGAGGTGTATTTAGTGTTTAAAAGGAAAATATCAACCGCAAAGAAACGCAGTTATATGACGACTTTGCTCGCTTCACTCTTCGTGTCGACAATTTCGCCATTTGCAGCAGTGCCAGCAAGCGCAGCAGCGCCGTCTACGGTTCATTTTACCGGGCAGCCGGCTGAGTGGGCATCAGTTACTCACGATTCAGTCACTGCAGCGAGTTCGTTGCAAATGATTAAAGCGATTCAAAGCGGCGGAAAGCTCCATTTACTGGTGAAAGGCACTAACGTCAGCAATCAGGGAACTTTCTATATCGATGCAGATAACAATCCTGCAACAGGTGAAAAAGTAACGGGCTGGAGTAATTCAAGTGGGATTGATTACAAGATTACAGGCAATCTGTTGTATCAATTTACAAGCGGGGCTTGGACGCAAATAGGAACTGTTTTGTATGCCAATATGGGTGCTGTTGCTGAAGCTGAGGTAGAAATTACCCAGATGGGACTCAGTGCATCAGGACCCATGAAGGTCTCTTATAGTCAAAGCGGTTTCAACGCGTTCTTGCCGGATGCCGGTAAAGAGATGCTAGGCGTTGACACGGAAGTGCCTGCATTCGGACCGGATGCGAACATAACAGTAGATGCTAATACGAGTGATTGGGCAGGACTGCAGCCGATCGCCACATCTGCTGGTTCAGTAACTACATCCGTTTATGCGGTTATGAATAATGAAAAACTTAACGTCCTGGTGACAGGCAAAGTCGGCGATTGGAACGATATTTTTGTCGATACGGATAATAACAAAGATACTGGCTTTTTTGCACCACATCTTTGGCCAAAACAAGGCTTTGACTATTTGATTGAGAATGGCGCAGATGGAGCTGTTTATAAAAGCCTTGGTGCCGGCTGGGCCTGGGATAAGGTTGCTGATTTGACAGACCCGAGGGTTCAGTATGCGGAATCCGGCACAAATGAGAACAAAACGATCGAAGCATCCATCCCGATTTCATTAATCGGATTAACGACACCGCGTACCCTCTTTATCGGCTTCGATGGCGGTAACAGCGGTCAAAGGGCACCTGAAGTCCCTGGAGCAGCAGCGAAAGTCATTCCTGCTCTGCCTAAAGTGACAGTTGACGGCAATGATGCAGATTGGGCAGGCATCGCGCCACTTGCAGCTGGAACAGGCAGTATTGTTGACTTTAGTGCTTTGGTCAAAGACAAAAAGGTGTACGCATTTGCTCATAATCATGGTGATGTGTCAACTCAACCTTTTAGAAATCTGTTCATTGACTCAGACAATTCCACGTCAACCGGTTTTCAGGTATTCGGGCAAAATCCAGCAACAGGTTCGGACTATATGGTTCAGAACGGCAAGCTCTATCAATATAGTGGAGCAAATGGAGCATGGGGATGGACTTCAATCGGCACTGCACCTGTACAAACGGTCATGTCAGCCACATACGCACCGGCTGGTTTCAGTAATTTCGAGCTGGCTGTGGATCTAAGCAGTTTTAATAATATTACGAATACGATTAATGTTGGATTAAATATTGGACCCACCGTTGGAAGCGATTATGCGCCAGCCTCGGGAGTAAAATATCCAATGGCGCTTTCGGCAACCAATGGCGTTACGATGACCGTAGATGGTCAGGAAAGCGACTGGGCCTCAATCGACAATAAATCTGTTTCGAGTGCGGCTTCCATGTCTTTACATGCTGTTCAAGATGACAACAAGCTTTACTTGCTGACGCAAGGGGCCAATCTGAACTCCCAAAATGAATACTTCATCGACAGCGATAACAACAGTACAACTGGCGATCATGATTCGAGATGGCCGAATGCAGGCATTGATTACAAAGTGTCTTACAACACGCTGTACCGTTTTGATGGCCCAGGCGGCTGGGTGAAGACTGGCTCTGTATTTAATGAGTTGAATATGAGTTCAAGTCTTGTTTATCTGTATTTGGATCAACTTAGACTTGCTGGTCCAGGTCAATTGAAAGTTGCTTATGTTTCCAAAAACTCTACGGCTCTTCCTGAAGTTGGAGCGCCAATGCTCGCAGTTTCATCGCTCATACAACAAACTGTCACTGCAGGCGTTTACTATCCAAGAGAGAACTTCGATGTGCTGCATAATCCGTATATGGGCTTCATGCCATGGGCGAAAGGTGTTGAAACTCCGGGGGGGATATTGAAAAACACCCCTTACCCGCAAGATGTAAAAATTCTGTATGCAGGTATCAACTGGAAAGACTTAGAACCTACGAAAGGGCATTTTGACTGGGCAGGCATTGAAGCTGCGAACCAACTTGATTATTGGTATAGTCAAGGCGCCAAGGTAAATCTGCGTATTGTCATGGATACACCAGGCGCTGTACCGCACCGTGATATTCCGGATTGGCTGTACGACGAGATCGTTGCAGAGCAAGGGGTTGCGAATGCTGGAATCGTATACGGCGATGTTACTTCTCGCACAGGCTTTGCTCCGAATTACAACAGCCCTGTATTGATTCAAGAACATGCTCGTATGATTCAAGCTTTTGCTGAACGCTATGATAATGATCCGCGAATTTCTTATATCCAAATCGGTTCATTGGGGCATTGGGGCGAGTTCCATAACACCTATGTTAATGCACCACTTGGCAATTTCCCGAAAGTTTCTATATCGAATCAATATGTTCAAGCTTATATCGATCATTTCCACAATAAATTGTTTGGCATGAGAAAACCGTTCCCAATTGCAGCAAGCAACCATTTAGGTTTGTTCAACGATATCATAGGGGATAAGGGTTCAACGGAAACTTGGAAAGACTGGACAGTTAACGGTTGGGGCGATGTCGGGCTATTTCTCGAGCCTGGACAAAATGCTGCTGCAGCCAAAGCGGCTTCCGCCATGCCTGATTTCTGGAAGGTTAACTTCTCAGGCGGTGAATTTACTAGCAATAGGGCACTGCTCGATCATTTCACTGATGACTATGTCATGGAACAACTGAATGAAGCTCGCTATTCTCATACGTCATGGGTAGGTCCTAACTCGCCTGCCAAATTTGTAGCGGGTGAGAACGGCGTAACACAAAGCATGCAAGAAAATCTGGATTCTTGGATGAAAACAGTCGGCTACCGATATGTGCTTGAATCCGTAGCTCATCCAACGCAAGCTGCGGCTGGTGATGCGGTTTCCATTGCAACGCATTGGAATAACAAAGGTGTGGCGCCGTTCTATTACAACTGGCCGGTTGCAGTCGCACTTGCTGACGCGAACGGCAATTTGGTTGCTTCTTCCGTAACGAAAGCAACGCAAACGGATATTCGCACATGGCTGCCAGGCGGCAATGACGCTAACCTTCCACTGCAAATTCCTGCCGATCTCGCGCAAGGAACATATAAAGTGTTAGTCAGTATGATTGACCCGGATAAGGGTCAACCTGGCATCGATCTGGCTATTGCTGGACGGCGCAGTGATGGTTGGTACCCGCTTGATCAAATTCAAGTGTCGGATGCTTCAACGCCAGCCACGGCTTCTGTCGTGTTGTCAGGTCCACAGAAGGTAACGACTTCAGGTCATGCAGATTTGCAATATGGTGTAATTGGCGCTCAAGATGTTACGGCACAAGATGTTACCATCTCCTATGATACTCAGAAGTTTACATTTGATAACGCTGTATCTTTAGACAGTACATCTAGGATTCAAGACGTTGCAGACGATTCAGTTGCTGGTACAGTACGCTTAATCGTTGTTAATACAGGTTCAGGTAATGCGCTTAACGGGGATAAACCTGCATTGCTGAAAGTTAACTTTACACCGGTTGTTGCCGCAACAGGGACGGGAAGTTTCTCGGTCAATCAAGCTAAATTCTCGGATTCAAATGGGCATGTTACTTCAGCGAATGTTACGGGCGCAACGGTTTCTGTTGATATCATCAATGCTTCTGCGCTGACTTCGGCGATCGAGACGGCACAGTCCAAACTTGCGAATGCAGTTGCTGGCATACAAATCGGTCAATATCCAGCGAGTGTCATCAGCAGGCTTGAACAGGCAATTGCTGCCGCACAATTGGTTGCTGACAACTCGAATGCTACAAGCGAGATGATCAACAACGCAGTAGCTGCTCTGAACTCGGCAATTACTGTATTTGACAGCTTGGTAATTACTAGCGCGACAGGCGATGTAAATGGCGATGAAGGAATCGATATCGGAGACGTCGGTAAGATTGCAGGCAACTATGGACTTAAAGCTGGTGACAGTGGCTGGGAGTCGAGATATGACATGGACGGAGATGGCGAAATTGGTCTTTACGAATTGGTCTTCGTTGTTAGACGCCTGTTGAATCATTAATCAAGAAAGGAAGAGGGCAAGTATTTGTCCTCTTCCTATTTCTCCCCAAAAGAGGTGTTGACTCCGTGAGACGTGCTGCCATACTTGCTTGGATGCTGACTTGTTGTTTTGTCTTATTTGTAACAGGAAATAAGGTATTTGCCAGTACTTCACCGACATTCAGTTTAACTTCAGATGTAACAACAATTAATGTTGAAGATAGTGTTACCTTCACCGTCAAGGGTAGCGGTCTGCAAGGTGTTGCAGCTTATGAAGTGCAACTGAACTGGGATCAATCGACACGCATAACGCCAGGGGAACCTCAGAATGTAATGCAAGGTAATGGTTGGCCTGCTGCGAAAATAGAAAGTAATCAAATTCGCTGCGCATACGCCTTGAGCGCTAACCAGCCTGTAATAAATGGGGAAGCAGAGCTTTGTAAATTTGTATTTACCGGTAAAGATGCTGGTACCGTGAAAGTGTCAATTGCCTCGGTTAAACTGATGGACGCCAGTATGGCTGAGAGTAGGTATGAGACTGACAGCTCGATTGAGCTATTCGTGCAAAGCAAAGGAAATGATGGGAATTCTGACGGTCAGGGAGGTAATAACGGGAGTACAGATAATCCGACTCCAGGAGTTGTCCAAATTGATGCAACACCTGACACCAATGGCATAACGACTGTTACTATTGCAGCAGACTCCTTTGAAAACGCGCTTAAATCTGCAAAACAAAGCACAATAAAGATTGACATTACAGGAGCAGAACGATCGAATCAAGTCGTCGTTCAAATACCAACTCCGCTTATTCAACAGGCGAACGATGCTGGAATTGATAAGCTCGAAATCAAAGCAGGTCTGGCGAACATCACGATTTCCCCAGAGTTGTTGACTAAAGCTGGCACCGGCAAGGGCAATGTTCAGCTTACGATTACGAAAGTTGATGTTGCTGAGTTGTCGGATGAAATTAAGCATATGATTGGGAGCAGCACTGTATACGACTTCAATTTGACTGTCGATAACCAGAAAATCAGCGATTTTGGAGGTAATCATCAAGTTCAAGTTGCTCTTCCATACACACTCCATTCTGGAGATTCACCAAATCGGATCGTTATCTATTACTTAACGGCTGACGGGAAGTTGGAAATCGTTAAGAACGGTAAATATAACTCAGCAACCGGCATGGTCGAATTCAAGACAAAGCATTTCAGCGAATATGCGGCAGTGTCCGTTAAGTCAATGTTTGTTGATCTAGGTTCAGTACCATGGGCAAAAGCGGATATTGAAGGGCTTGAAGCGCGCCAAGTCGTATCCGGCGTCAGTGAAGGACATTTCAGTCCACAAAGCCAAGTCACAAGAGCTGAATTCATTCAAATGCTCATGGGGGCATTGGATTTAATCAATCAACAAGCAACGAGCAATTTTAGCGACGTAGAGCGGGGGGCTTGGTATGATCAAGCTGTGTCTACGGCTGAGCAGCTTGGCATCGTTAACGGTAAAGAAGATGGCACTTATGGAATTAACGAAAATATCAGCCGACAGGATATGGCGGTTATGATCTACCGTACCGCTCAGAAGGTTGGCATCCCCCTAACATCTGCTGCGGGGTCTAAGGCATTTACAGATCAAGCAGTGATCGCGAATTATGCCAAAGATTCGGTAACAGCGCTCCAATTAGCGGGAATCGTAACCGGAATGGAAGACGGTAGCTTTGCGCCGAGCGAATTTACAACCAGGGCGCAAGCGGCCGTTATGATTTACCGCATTTTCAATTTGGCAAGATAACAAATAAGTGAGCCATGTTTCTAACAAACACATGGCTTTTTTTTTCATTCTCTTTTTTATTCTACTTGCTTGTAAGATAGCAGCATTGCTATAATCAAGTTAGTAAGTTCAATGAATAAACTAATTAACACGATCAAAAGGAGATTATGGATATGAATACACCTGTAACGCCTAAACAGCCGTTAGTTACACACATTTTTACCGCCGATCCTTCCGCTCATGTATTTAATGGTAAGATTTACATTTATCCTTCTCACGATCTAGATCATGATGAACCATCTAATGATAATGGAGACCAATATAAAATGGAGGACTATCATGTCCTTTCCATGGATGATTTTAATTCTCCTTGTGTCGACCACGGTGAAGCGCTTCATTTGAAAAATATTCCATGGGCCAAGCAGCAATTATGGGCTCCGGATGCCGCATTTAAGAACAATACCTACTACCTCTTTTTCCCGGCAAGAGATCATGATCAAATTTTTCGCATCGGGGTTGCCACAAGCTCTTCTCCGGCCGGACCTTTCACACCGCAAGAAAATTATATTCCGGGCAGTTTCAGTATTGACCCCGCTGTGTTCGTGGATGAAGATGACAAAGCTTATATGTATTTCGGCGGTCTGTGGGGAGGCCAGTTAGAGAAATGGCAGACGGGTACGTTTATTGCGGATGCGGCCGGTCCAGCTGGATCCGAGCCTGCATTGGGACCGCAAGTGGCGGAACTGTCCGAGGATATGCTGACGTTCAAAGAAGCGCCTCGAGAAATTTCGATTGTCGATGAAGAGGGCAATCCGATTGTTGCTGGAGACGAGGATAGAAGATATTTTGAAGGGCCATGGATGCATAAATACAATGACTACTACTACCTTTCCTACTCTACCGGTTCGACGCACTACTTAGTATATGCAATGAGTAAGAGTCCGACGGGGCCGTTTGTTTTCAAAGGCACGATTCTTAAGCCTGTTATTGGTTGGACTACCCATCATTCCATCGTACAATTTGAGGATAAATGGTACTTATTTTACCATGACTGCTCCTTGTCCGATGGCGTTGATCACAAGCGCTGCGTGAAATACACCGAGCTCAACTACAATGAAGACGGTACGATTCAAACGATTGATCCCTATAAAGATTAACTAGCTAATCTGCGGCCAACATAGAAAAACCCCCAATTCGATTTCACGTCGAATTGGGGGTTTCTTTATTGTTTGCATCGAGAACCTAACTAATCAAATTGAACTTCCTGATCCAAAATGATTTCTTTGGGCGGAGCTTCCATCGGACTGGCATACGGAATTAAGGCGAAATGCACGTCATCCATATTTTCAGGTAAGCACGGGCTGACGAGGTAAGTGATTTGCGTTCGCCCGCCACCGCCATGAGAGCCATATCTACGAACACTGTAAGGATGATTACTACTAACATCTAATAATAATTGAGGCCGAACGTGACCTATGTTCATGTCAGGTTCGATAAGTTTGATTTCAACGTAAACAATGCTGCAGTTTTGGTGTTGCATGGCATGTGTCAAAGCATATTCATAGCCTTCGACGACGGATTTCTTCATAATTGGCAAAACATGCACCAAATCGCCAAGTTCAGACGGTATGACAGGGTAGTTCGTTTCATTTAAACTGTTAAGTAACCAGTTGATTTGTGGAATCTCAATACCGAATCGAGTTGACCATTCTTGAAGGACTTCCTTCTGTGGGTAAAATCGTCGGCCTTTTGCTAGAGATTTGCGTTCCGTTAACAACTGAAGAAGGGATTCATCAATTATTTTCATTTCATCATTGTATTCATTTGGTATCATCTGTAGTTCTGACCAAGCCATCGTCACGCACCTCCATCTTCCAATTGTATCCATTTAGTATAACGGTTAATTAGGGGCTGGGAAAGTTCTATGAAAACCCCATCTATTCTTCTGGACGATTCCCCATGTTTTTGAGACGGAAGCCCAAGCAACTCACGTGCGAATGATGCTACTCTTTAGGTAGTCTTTTTATAAAAGGAGCTGCTAAAACAATGGATTTGGCATATGCAAATAACGCAATTAAGGTATGGCAAGAAATGATAAAAGATCATTCCGGCGAATGGGGAATGGACATTCATCACTGGGACTGGGTGCCAGGTGTGGGTGTCATTGCGATGCTGGAGTACTACGAGGCGACTCGTAATCCTGAAGTATTGGCCTATTTGCAGGAATGGGTGAAGCAAAATAGTGAAAAAGCCAAAGGCACGAAGGTGATCAATTCGATCGCGCCGTATGCGATTTTCCCAGCTTTATACCGTGTCACGGATGACGCTTGGTTCCGAGATGAAGCGGTTCGCGTAGCAGAGTGGCTGATTAATGAAACGCCACGAACCCGAGAAGATGCCTTCGAGCATACGGTGACGGAAAATGTGGCATTCGCGGAACAGGTGTGGGCGGATACGATATTTATGGCGGTGCTGTTCCTGGCGCGCACAGCTTCGTTAGTCGGCAGTAAGCAATATGCGGAAGAAGCGCTTAAGCAGGTGTTGATTCACCTTCGATTGCTTCAGGATGATGCGACCAATGTACTTTTCCATGGCTGGAATTGCGGTTCTGGCGATCATATGTCAGCGGCGCGCTGGACGAGAGCGAATGCCTGGATTGCCGCAGGTATTCCGATGATCGTGGAGGAGATTGAGGGACTGGTCGATATGCCTGCGGAACTGAAAGAACGATATGGACGCCTGATGTCAGGACTGCTTGCGTATCAGCAGGAGGACGGACTTTGGAGCACGGTCATGGATCAACCTCATTTTTATCGGGAAGTGTCAGGAAGTGCGGGAATTGCCTATGGTCTACTGAAGGGGATGAAGTTAGGGTTAATTCCTCAGCAAGAAGAGACTGCCGCATCGGCGGAGCGCGTATTTGTATCCATTTTGCCCTACATTACGGAGGAAGGCATTGTGAATGGGGTATCCGGCGGTACGCCAGTCATGCCAACAATTCAAGCATACCAAGACGATATTCCAACGTACCCAACGCTTTACGGACAAGGTCTAGTACTCATGCTGTTGGCGAAAGTGCTGCAAATGGAGAAGATTGAACATGCATAGAGATGAACTATTAAAAGCGATTCAAGCTAATGAGAAGCAGTATGACGCTGATGTCAAATTAATTCGAACACCGCTCACGGCGACGTATCATACGGCACTGAAGCCGCAGACGCACCCTTTTGTATATGCGTTGTATCCTTCCACATGTTATGCGTATGATTTGCTCCGCTACGGAGGTCAGGCAAACATCCAACGAGCGGCTGATATCCTTGAAGTTGTGATTGAGCGGCAGGACAAGGATTCATCACGAGCCTCATATGGCATTTGGCCATACTTTTATGAAGAATCATTGGATGAGATGGATCGTCCTGACTGGAACATGGCGGATTTTCATGGGAAGAAATTGGTTCTTATCTTGAAAAATTACGCAGCATCTCTTCCTGAGGCATTAGTCGAACAAATCAGTGAAGCGATATACCACGCCTGCCAAGCGATCATCCTTCGGAATGTGGGACCGCATTATACGAACATTGCGATCATGGGAGCCTTTGTTACGCTGGTTGGCGGCGAGCTGTTGGGTGATAGTGAGATTCAAAGCTATGGAGAACAACGGCTGAAACGATTCTATGCTTTTACCTCAGGGATCGGCACTTTCTCCGAGTATAACAGTCCATGTTATTCGCCAATTGCGATTGAAGAGCTGGACAGCATTTATCAGGAGTCGGTTACCCCAGAGGCTGTAACTCTTGCTGAGCAGTTATTAGACATTGCTTGGGAGATGATTGCGAAGCACTACCACCCAGCTACCGGGGAGTGGGGCGGCCCATACAGTCGGACCTATTCGACGTTGATGACAGAACGAGAGAAGCATTTCCTGGGAAATGCGCTCAACAAGGAATCGAGTGGGATACAATGTCCTGAGAAGTATCATGCCTATTTCAGCTCAAATGAGGAGCGGTATTTCATTGAGCCAACGATGATGGCAGCCGAAGCGGGCTTTCAGAACTATGCGACAACGTATCAAAATGAGAAACTTTCGCTAGGGAGCTACACGATCGGAAGTATGTGGAATCAGCGCCGAAACTTGCTAGGCTTCGTGGACGCTGGCGGAAAGAAAGTGTTCGCACAGCTGCAATTTCTAAAAGATGGGAAAGACTTCTGCTCTGCCATTTTTACGGGCGTGCAGTCACGGAATCAAGTGCTGTTCAGCTTTAATTTGGCGACGGATAATGGGGCGTGGCATCAGGAGTTGGATCTGATCAACGGCAGGTTCCAAGCGAAGGATCTGCGCATTCGACTGCTGCTCGGCGGTGAACTTGAACAGCTCGAGCTGCCTACTTCCGTAGAAGGGAAAAGCCTGACGACGATGCTCGGAGATACACAGCTGCGTTTAGAAGCTGTCTTTGAGGAGTCGGACTATGGGTCACTTGAGGTTGCAGCGGTGCGCGATGAAGATGAGCTTCATTTGGATTATGTCATCTATGCTGGCGAGGAGAGGGCATTTGATTTCCATGCGATCCAGAAAGCCGTTTGGATATTCGCATTATCCCTTGGTGAATCGGGGCAGCTGCCGGCGGTGGATGTTAGGCATGAGGCCAATTCTGTGACAGCTACAATAGGCACGCAGGAGGAGCAGATGTCGATTACGGTTCCGAAAGCACCGGGTAAGACTGGTGATTTCTACCGGAATAATCGGGTACAGCTGCCGCAAAATTTACTTGAGCGCGTGCTGTAAGCGTGAATATGGAGTTACGAAAGAGGTGCAGGGATCTTATCCTGCACCTTTTTTGCCGTTCCTAATGTCATCGGGAAAATGGGACTTTTCCATTATAGCAATCGTCGATACTCACTAGGCGTAACGCCGGAGAATTTCTTGAATGTGCGGTTAAACGAGCTTAGTGATTGAAATCCGGTCGCTGTTGCGATGTCTTGGATTTTCATCTCCGAGTTCTGCAGCAAATTCATCGCTTGTTTAATGCGGAACTCGTTGATATAGTCGACGAAATTCATGCCTGTCTTATCTTTAAAATACGAAGACAAGTACCCGCCTGTGATGTTCAACTTGCCTGCGACCAGTTCGAGTGAAATATCCTCGGCATAATGCTCCTCTGTATAGGTGACGACGAAGCTAACGATCTGATCACGCTCCTCTTTCTTCAACCGGACAAGCCGCGCCGCCTCTTTGACCAATGTTTCGAAATAATGCTCCAGTTGCTCTACCGTATGAATCGAGGAAATTAAGTCCGCTAGCCCGTACAAGGCTTCATTATCGCTCATATGAAGCATTCGTATCACTTTATCGGTAGTTTCCTCCGCATAACGATGGAAGCGTGCCGTCCCAACACCATTTTTCCTCATTTGCGCTAATATGCGGTGAAGCGACTGCATCGCTAGCACATCGTTCCCTTCCTGCAAATGAACATTAAATTCATGCTCCAACGCTGCTGTCGGCAAGAAATACTTCTCTTGAACTTGACCTGCTTCTAAGACACAGGTTTCATCGTCAAACGGCCGCAGTTTGATCAACTGAACCACTTCCTCGTAAGCGGAGGTCATTTGCGATGTGTGATCGTGCCGTGAGCTAACGGCTATCGTAAAGAAACAATACTGGCTATCCGCTGCCAGCTCATCTTTGACTTTGTCCAACACAGCCGTTAAGCGTGTGTCGTCTTCATCCAAATAAACGAGAGATAGTATTTGGTCCGACTCAATCTGGATGGTCTGCGACCTCTTCATCTCTTCGCCAATCGCCCGACTGACATACTCGTGAATAAAAGAGGTTGCGCGCTCTTCTTCGCCGAGAAGCTCCTCTCTAAACCGCGCTTTAAATGCCAATTGAAAAAGTACGAATCGAAACGGCCTTTCGTCTGGTTCGACCCCCTCCAGCGTTTCATGATGCCCGACGCGGATACGTTTGAGACGGCTAACAAGTGTATAAGAATGCAGGAGACTCTTTTTTTCTTCGAGATCGCTTAATGCCTTCTGATTCACCCGAAGCATTCTTCCGATGTTTTCATTAATAAATTCGAACTCATTAGTCCCTCTCTGATCCGAATCCTTCTTTTCATTTAAGTGGCGAATGGACTCGACGATTTTTTTTACGGGGTTATTGAATCGCCTGCTCAAAAATATGGATACCAAGACACTGATCGCTATAGACACGACGAGCAACACTAGTAATGTAACGTTGAGACGAACAATTCGCGCTGAAATACTGGCGTCAGGCACGATGTTTATATACGTAAGACCACTTAACTCCCCTTTTTTATAAAAATAATAACTGCCTCCGCTTTTGGCCCATCCCTTTCCAGACTTTAAAGCAGGAAGTTCGCGTTTATCCGTTTGATCGGACGAGAATAGGGGTACGCCTTGCGGGCTTAAAATATAAAAATTGTCGTTGATGGACTGATGGTAGGCTTTGTACAACTTTTGGACATCAATAAAAGCGAGCATGATGAATTCGGGATACAGCTTACTTTTGACCACATACGGAATGACTAAGCCAGTTTGTGAAATGGGAATGGTCTGGGCACTAGTGAAGGTAGCGGTTGGGTACAGTTTGGTACTGAACGGCTCTGAAAACTCTTTTTTCCAAAATTCGTAGGTATACTTCGGGTTCGTATAGTGCTCGGAGAACATAACATCCAAGCGGCTTCCCCGTACTTGCTCCAGAACTAGTGAATGCTTGACATCATAAACAAATAAATTATTCAGAAATAATTGTTGATTGTTCACCGTTCTTCGCACATCATCCATGATTTGTCCGGCTGCTACATAATCAATATCTGAGCCTTTGAGACTCAGTAAATGATCATCCAGATACATGCTGACAATGACATTGTTCAACAATTGAAAATACTGTTCGAAACTTTGCGCCGTATGCGTTAGATTAGCATCGTTGTAGGTAATAATTTCATCATGAATGCTTTTTCGGAACAGAATAAGCGAGACGACATTAAACGAAACAAACAGCACTATGATTGACAAAAAGCTGAGCAATAACTTCGTCAAAATGGAACGGGTATTGAGTTTTAACTGCAGTATGCTTCTCATCAATTGCCTTGTCCACCTCCAAGTTTCTGCAAGAAAACTCATTTGGTAAGTATCTACGATATCGGGGTAGTATCATTTTCGAAAACTGTGCATTTTTACGAAAACCTGCAAATTTGCGTCAATTCCTAATAATTACAGATATTCAAGAAGCAGTTCCCATTATAACATGGCAATATCAACACAAATCAAGACTATCTTATCCATTGCTTAGTAAAGGGGGGATTTCCAACTTGGACATCAACACGGCGGAAAAGGGTTTTCGCACTATGGCGGACACGGCCCGCAATACGAACAAAAAGCGCTCAATTTCGGCTAGGTTATGGAAGGAACGCTATTTATATCTGCTGGTCTTACCAGGCCTCCTATATTTCATTATCTATAGGTACATCCCGATGGCAGGCAACATTATTGCGTTTCAAGACTTCAGTCCGTTTCAAGGATTTCTGCACAGTGATTGGGTTGGATTCAAACACTTTAAGAAAATTTTCGAAGACCAAGAAGTCATTCGTGTTGTTTGGAATACCTTGTACTTATCCTTTTTGCAAATAGCCTTCGCTTTCCCGGTTTCGATCATTTTGGCCATGATGTTAAATGAAGTACGTAACGAAATGTTCAAACGAATCATCCAGTCCATCGTTTATTTGCCGCATTTCTTATCGTGGGTTGTCGTCGTTGGGATCGTGACTGTTTTTCTTAAGTCCGAGGGAATTGTTAATAAGCTGTTGCACGCACTGTTCGGCATGGAAGCGACAGCGTTCTTGACCTCATCAGGCTGGTTTATGCCGCTCATTGTGCTTGAAGTCATTTGGAAAGAATCCGGCTGGGGAACGATCATTTTTCTCGCCTCTTTAGCAGGCGTCAATCCGAGCCTGTATGAAGCAGCCGTTGTAGACGGTGCGAGCAAATGGCGCCAAATTTGGCACATTACGTTGCCCTCGATTCGCGGCACAATCATCATCCTGCTTATACTTCGTCTAGGAAGCGTACTTGATGTGGGGTTTGAGCAAATTTTCCTCATGTTGAATTCCTTAACGATGGAAAGAGGCAACGTAATCGATACTTTTGTCTATTTCAAAGGCATTGAGAAATCCGATTTCAGCTTTGCAACAGCCGTAGGATTGTTCAAATCTTTGATAGGCTTGGTTTTGATAGTCGGGGCCAACAAGCTGGCGAAACGTTTTGGTGAAGAGGGTGTATATTGATAAATCGCTTGGTTTGTATAGCTTGCAGGAGGTGTAGAATTGGCCAAGCTCAGATCGTTATCTGAAAAAACGGGAAATGCTTTAAATATCACGATACTCACCATGGTTGGAATTGTTATGCTGTTTCCGTTTTACTATATGCTAATGATTTCATTAACTTCATACGCGGAATATGTAACGAAGGAATTCGTGCTTTTTCCAACGCAATTTGTATCTGATGCCTATCAATATATTTTTAACTCGAAAGTGTTTATGCGCTCGCTAGGCGTTACCGCTTATATTACTATAGTAGGTACATTGTTCAGTTTGCTGCTCACCTCCATGATGGCTTATGCACTTACACGTGGTATTCTGGGGCAACGATTTTATATGTTCCTTGTGCTGTTTACGTTCGTATTCGGAGCAGGGATTATCCCCACTTATATGGTGGTCAAAGCGACACACCTGCTCGATAGTTACTGGGCGCTAATCATTCCTGGTGCGATAAATTCCTTCAATCTGATCGTATTACGTCAGTTTTTTGTAGGCATCCCGCAAGAGCTGACTGAGGCTGCCGTCATAGATGGAGCCAATGATCTGCATATTTTTTCGCGAATTGTTCTGCCGCTTTCTAAGCCTGCCTTGGCGGCTTTCGGTTTGTTCTATGCTGTAACCAATTGGAACATGTATTTCACCGCGCTTATCTATATCAGTGATCCAAGTAAATGGACCGTACAAGTCATTCTGAGGCAAATTGTGATCCTAAGCCAAAAGCTCGATTCCCTTTCGGATGGCCAACAAGCGGCTTTGGCGCAAAACGCGCCGCCACCTGAGACAATCGGCATGGCTGCAATTTTAATCGCGACGATCCCGATCTTACTGATCTATCCGTTTCTGCAAAAGCATTTTGCGAAAGGGGTGATGTTGGGTTCGGTCAAGGGGTGAGAAACGGCTTATCTTTACATGCTAAGTTAGATTTATAGGTTAACAAATAGGGAGGGTTCGACATTGAAAAAAAATCTCGTTTGCATACTGCTTTCGGTTACGTTAGTCGGCGGTATAACAGGCTGTTCAACCAAATCGGAGGAAAGCCCAAAAGAAAGCCCGAGTGCAGGGGCTACGGCGGCAGCAGACAAGGCTAAAAAGCTCACCATCAATTGGTTTGACGGTACATGGGAAGAGCCGGTTCCTGGGCCAGACAGCGAAGCCGTTAAACAAATAAATGAGAAATTCAACATAGACTTTAAGTCACAATACGTACCTTTCGACACCTATGATGAAAAGCTTGCGGTTAAGATGGCCTCCGGCGATCTTCCTGACGTTATTGGTATGGAAGTAGTTGACGCCAACTACTTGAAGTGGGCGCAACAAGGTGCGTTCCTGCCACTGGACGAGTTCTTGCAGCAATATGAATCTACCAAAACCGTTCCAAGCTTTATCTGGGATGCATTCAAAGTAAATGGTAAGGTGTATGGCATTCCGACCTACTTCTCACCAAAAGGCGGCAAGAAGCCGATCATCCGTAAAGACTGGCTTGACAAGCTCGGTCTGAAGATGCCAACGAATTATGAGGAACTCAAACAGGTGGCTATCGCTTTCACGAAGAACGATCCTGACGGTAACAGCAAAGCGGATACCATTGGACTTGGACTTGCAAAAGAAATCTACTATGACCCATCTTTCGGCTCTTATTACTCTAATTCCACTTGGTATCATAAAGATGATAGCGGTCAGTACATTCCCGGGATTATAGCAAAAGGGAATAAAGAAAAAATCGAGTTTTTGGCGGATCTGCAAAAACAGGATGCTCTCAACAAAGACTGGGCTGTCACGGCGTATAAGGATGTTTTCAAAGCGTTTAACGCTGGTAAAGTCGGCATATGGTACGAGCAACCAGGAACCAGCAGCGCTAACGGTGTTATGTTGGAAACGATCTTACAAAATGATCCCAAAGCAGAAGTCGTCCCGATTCCTCCTTTCAAGGCACCGGACGGATCACAAGGACTCACACTGGGCGCAGGCTATTATCGGATGTACATGATTTCCGCAAAACTGAAAAACGAGCCAGAGAAAGTGAAACGCATACTCGAAATGATTGACTACTTCCATAAATCCATACCGGATAATCAGAAAAATCCTCAAAATAAAGATTTCGATTGGTTGTCCGGCGGCGAAGGTAAAGGATACAAAATGGTCAATAACATTGCGCAACCGATCACGGAGAACCGCTCTAATGTTGCTCCAAGCGCTTATATCACGAACGGTGGCTGGGTGAAGGACGACGAGGACTTGTTCACATTTGCCAAAATCGCCAAGGTACCGCAATATGGCAAGTTCCAACAATCGATGGCTGACATGCTGCATACAATGAAGTTCTATATTAACCCAACGAGCCGTATCATCTCTCCAATTCTCATGGAGAAAAACGCAGCACTGGCAAAATACATTACAGACGAAACGACCAAGATGATTTTCGGCCAAAGACCTCTCACTGACTGGGATAAAATGGTCACAGAGTACATGGCAAAGGGCGGTAAAGAAATGATCACGGAAGTAAATAAGGCTATTCAAGCAGGCAAGATCCAAGGCGAATGGAAATAATGTAAGCTAAGAGGCTGTTCCTAGCATCATCGCAGGATGATTATGCGGACGGCCTCTTGGGACTTAAATGGGGGAACCTGACATGCAAACATTAACAGCTGTTTTAATCGGAGCAGGAGCTCGCGGTGCACGAAGCTATGCGCCATATGCGTTGGATTATCCGCATGAACTGAAATTTGTTGCTGTCGTCGAACCGGACGATTATAGAAGAGAACAATTTGCTGCAGAGCATCAAATTCCAGATGATTATCGCTTCTTGTCATGGAACGAATTGTACGCTAAGCCGAAGCTTGCAGATATTATGGTCATCTGTACACAAGATAAAATGCATTTTGAACCGACCATTAACGCGCTAAATCAGGGGTATCATGTTCTGTTGGAAAAGCCTATGTCTCCTGACCCAAAAGAATGTTTAGCGATGGAAGCGGCAGCCAAGGCGAACGAGCGCCTGCTAACGATTTGCCATGTGCTGCGCTATACGACCTTTTGGTCGACAATCAAACGATTAATTGATGAAGGTCGCATTGGCGAAGTCGTTTCCATCCAGTTGAATGAGAACGTCGCTTATTGGCATATCGCTCACAGCTTCGTACGTGGCAATTGGAACAACTCCGACACGTCCAGCCCGATGATTCTGTCCAAATCGTGTCATGATATGGACGTTCTTTCATGGCTTATGGACCAGCCCTGTGTCCGCGTAAGCTCTTTCGGTTCCTTGATGCATTTTCATTCAGGAAATGCGCCTGTTGGATCAACTGATCGTTGTATCGAGGGATGTGCGGTAGAATCAACATGCCCGTATTCAGCCACAAGATTTTATTTGGGAGATGGAAAAAACTGGGCGAGACATTTTGCGCCAGATTTATCGAAGGAAGCCATCGTCGAAGGACTTAAAACTTCACCTTACGGACGTTGTGTATATAGGTGTGATAACAATGTCGTTGATCATCAAGTTGTTAATATGGAATTTGAGAATGGTGCTACAGCGACTTTTAGCATGAGTGGATTTACGATGAAGCAGGAGCGGATCATTCAAATCATGGGAACGAAGGGTCAAATAAACGGACATGATGACAAAATTACGATGTACGATTTTGTAACCCAAGAAGTGAATGAGATTAAGGTTCATGTACCAAACAGCGGTCATGGCGGCGGCGATACGGGGATTGTACAGAGCTTCCTGCGCGATGTTCGCAATTACGATGGCGGAGAAGGTCTCGCATCTGCTTCCGCTTCTGTACGCAGTCATTTGATGGCTTTTGCCGCCGAAGAGTCGAGATTGAACAAAGGAAAATCGATTAATATTAATGATTTTGCCAAAACGTTTACTGAGCAAGGATGAATGGTGAATAGACCAAAAAATAATAAATGGGGCGTATACGATGACAAAGCTGGAAATAGGGGACAAGCAATTTAAGATGGACGGCCGTCCATTCCGCATTGTTGCTGGTGCGATTCATTATTTTCGGGTTGTGCCTGAATATTGGCGGGATCGGTTGCAGAAGCTGAAGGCCTGCGGTTTCAACACAGTGGAAACTTACGTAGCATGGAATATGCATGAACCGAAGGAGGGCGAATTCCACTTTGAAGGGATGGCCGACCTAGAACGCTTTATAGTAACAGCACAGGAGCTCGGATTATATGTTATCGTTCGGCCGAGTCCTTATATATGTGCGGAGTGGGAGTTTGGAGGTCTGCCTGCATGGCTTCTTCGTTACGACAACATCCGGCTTCGCTGCGCTGATCCAGCATTCCTCCAAAAAGTGGATGCTTACTACGATGTGCTTATTCCGAAGTTGACGCCGCTGCTTAGTACGAATGGCGGACCCATTATCGCTATACAAATTGAAAATGAGTACGGCAGCTATGGCAATGATAAGGTTTATTTAGAACATTTACGGCAAAGGCTTTTACACCACGGTGTCAACGTTCCATTGTTCACTTCCGATGGCCCCACCGACTATATGCTGCAAGGCGGCACGTTGCCGGGTGTGCTAGCGACGGTTAATTTCGGTTCAAAGCCGGAAGAAATGTTCGCCAAGTTTAGAGAATACCGACCGACAGAACCGCTCATGTGTATGGAATATTGGAATGGCTGGTTCGATCATTGGATGAAGCCGCATCATACTCGGAATGCAGAGGATGTGGCGGATGTGTTGGATCGAATGCTTAGCTTAGATGCATCGGTGAACTTTTACATGTTCCATGGAGGCACTAACTTTGGGTTCTACAATGGAGCTAATTACGGGGATGTCTACGAGCCAACGACGACAAGCTATGACTACGACGCTCCTATTAGTGAGTGCGGCGATCTAACTCCGAAATTCCATGCCGTTAGACGGATATTAGCACAACATATGGATATAGGAGAATGTGTCTTACCGGAGCCAATTGCGAAAAAGCAGTATGGCGTTGTCAACATGACACAGAAAGCTGATTTATTCCAACAGTTGTCGCAACTTTCAACTTCAATTTCAAGCGTATATCCGCTGACGATGGAGCAGATGGGACAGGATTATGGATTCATTCTGTACTCGACAACGGTCTCGGGTCCTCGCCTAAACATGAAACTACATCTGCAAGATGTGCACGACCGTGCCATTGTTTTCTTAAATGGCTCGTATCTCGGCACCGTGGAACGATGGGCTCCCCAGTCACTGGAGCTGGATATTCCAGCCGGTAACGTCAAGCTGGATATTCTCGTCGAGAATATGGGTCGCATTAACTACGGTTCCAAGCTGAAGGATTCTAAAGGAATAACGGAGGGTGTACGGTTGAACGGTCAATTTTTGTTCGATTGGACGATTTCCCCTTTGCCACTTGATCAGTTGTCAGACTTACAATACTTACCTTTTAAAGATGTTGCTAATGAAGGACCTGCGTTTTACAAAGGTTCTATCGAGATCGACGAAATAGCGGACACATTCATTCAGCTCGACGGCTGGAAGAAAGGCGTTGTTTGGGTAAATGGTTTCAATTTGGGTCGATACTGGGAGCGTGGACCGCAAAAGACACTGTATCTCCCTGGCCCTTTACTGCGCAAAGGCATTAATGAGATTATCGTATTTGAATTGCACGGTACGGACAGTCCAGAGATTATGCTGGTAGATGCTCCGGACCTAGGGTAACGAATGAAAAGGACCAAGTGAGGTAGTGACTGCTACCTTTCTCGGTCCTTTTTGTTTTTTCTTTTAAAAGCCTCAAGTCGATACTGCTTCGGCGTCAAGCCGATTTCCTTTTTGAACACGTGGAAGAAATGCGACATATCGCCAAAACCGACTGCGGATGACACATCCGTGACCGCTAAATCCGACTCCATGAGCAATCGTTTTGCTTTATTGAGGCGGTACTCGATGAGGAATTGCTTAATGGTCGTACCGGTGGTTTCTTTGAACAACGTAAAGAGCTGTGAGCGAGAAACAGGAAACCGAGCTACAAGATCTTCAATCTGTAAAGGCTCATGATGATGCCCAATCAAGTAAGAAAGCACATTACCAACAAGGTGCTGGTCATCTGTATGTTTCACAGCATTCTCACCCTGCAAACCAAATACGATAAGGAAAAAGTCCGCAATGCTTCTCAGCACAGCCAGCTCATAGCCCATCTTTTGCTCAACTAGTGCCTGTGTCAGTTCAGCGAATATCGTCTGGATACGGTCTAACTGCTGAGTGCTCAGGAAATAATGGCTGGAATCCGGATGATGCTCGGAGAGCTCTCTTGGAATGGATAAATCCGACAGCTGGCAAATGGCGTGAAGTTGATCCAAATAAGACTCGTCTATGGATAAGACATAGCGATGGAATTCTGCGCTCTGTCCATGGTACGGCCGATGAATGACATTGGGATGAATGATCGTTAAGCTTCCTGCATGCAGCGGATACAAGCAATCGCCAACGAGATAGGTGCCAGTGCCTTGCAGGACGAGATAGATTTCGTATCCATTATGAGAGTGAAGCAGCTGCTGGTCGAGCGGAATCGTCCGAAATTCACTATGCACAGGATAGGCAGCCAGGAAATGATTCGTATAATCATCGATGGCATAGCTAATCGGTTGTTCTTCCGTTATTTGCTCACGCTCTAACTCCTGTTGCTCCTTCATATCACGCATTTCCCCTTTTCATATGCTCTACATCCAAGTTGTCGCTCATATCGCCTTATCCTTTGCCTTTAACTATACGGGAATTCTTCATCTCATCACAATACCGAACCTCCATATAAAGCGTTTTCATCCTTCAGAAGCACATATTTTAATCATTGCCAAACTCATGCAATATTAGGGGCATAGGAAGTGAGCAAAAGTCGCTGCAGTCGTCCAGACGATTTGGAAGCGATGGACTTTTTGTTGCGCTAGCGCGGGAACCGCGCGGATCTGCTGCGGAGGATACGACTGTTAGGAAAAATAGATGGAAAAAAGGTAGTTATTTTCTTGAAAATCTGAGCTTGAGAGGGATTAACTGTATTTCTTACAGCTAATTTCATGAATATCCGCCAGAGGTGAGCATATCTAGGAATTTAGCTGTAGAATTTCCAGTTAATTTTGATTTATTGCAGCAATGGGGGAAATTAACTGGCATTTTTCCAGTTAATTACAATCAAGCTTGTGGAGTAAACTCCTCTAACTAAACTTCATCTTTACACGATAATGTCATCGTTTACAATTATGATTATAAGAACTAACGTAAGTAGATTGGAGTGATTTCAACATGGAACCGATGCAGGAGAAGGTAGTCAGAAAAGTGTCAGATTACAACGGATTTGAGCGCCACGATTATCAGTTCGAGGGCAGAGATGTCATTCTAGTAAAGCCTCTCGTCGAAGCTGAAGGCAGGCCCTGGGCGTGGCGAATGGAGTTTTTTGATGCTTTTGCATACGTGGATTTGGAGCTGTTGAAGCGGGGCTGGCACATCGTCTATCATCGTGTAAGCCACAAGTACGGTGCTCCGGAGGCGCTCCGCATGTTGAATGCGTTCCAGCAGGAGTTGGGGAAAGAGGAGGGGCTTACAGCCCTTCCAGTCCTTATTGGGCTTAGTCGCGGCGGCGTTTATGCGCTCAATTATGCAGCCGTTTATTCAGAGCAGGTGGCGCTTCTCTATTTGGACGCACCTGTGATTGATCTGAATTCATGGCCTGGAGGCAAAGGCGTTGGCATCGGTTCTACTGAGTTATGGGCGCAGTGTCTGAGTGTGTATGGGGTTTCGGAGGAAGCATCGGGATCGTATTTTGCAGCCTTGTACAAGGAGAATATGCGGATAGTTGCAGAGGCTCGGATTCCAGTCATGTTGGTCGCGGGCGATGTGGATGTCGTTGTTCCCTATGAGGAAAATGGCAATGTACTTGCTGAATTTCTCCAGAGTACGGACATGGAGTACCCGATTGAGGTTATCGTCAAAGAGGGCGTAGGGCATCATCCGCATAGTCTTGAGAATCCTGCACCGATCATTAGCTTTATTGAAACAAATTATAAGCCTTAACGGTTATTTAAGTCCTCCTTAGGATGGAGGGCTCATTTTGTATTCGCTGCACGGTTTATTTAAACCAACCTTTCTTCTGGAACCAGGCAAACATGCCTAAGCCAATGCCGATCATGATCACAAGCACAGCAAAGTATCCCCATTGCCATTCAAGCTCGGGCATATAGGTGAAGTTCATCCCGTAGAGTCCAGCGATAAACGTCAATGGCATGAAAATCGTCGTAATCACCGTCAACGTTTTCATAATCGTATTCATCCGGTTCGAGTTAAGTGAGATATAACTGTCACGAATGTCAGCGGTAATTTCGCGATTCGAGTCAATCATTTCAGAAAGCTTAAGTAGATGATCATGAATATCCGTGAAAAAGACGAGATGCTCGCGCACCTGCTCAATCCGATCCGTACTGATAATCCTATACAGAAGGTCACGCATAGGGACGATGGTACGGCGTAATTTCAACAGCTGGGAACGAATTTCAAAAACCTGATTCATCAAAGCATCAATAGCCTCGGCATTCATATTGTTTTCGATATCATCGAGTGCGTCTTCAATTTGATAGACACTTGGGAAATATTGATCGACGAGATTATCGAGAACTAAATACGCAGCATAGATCTGGCCCTGATTTCTCAGACTTTCTTGCTGGGACACCCGGGTCCAAGCATCTTCGATTTCTCTGGATTCATGCAAGTGGAACGTAACAATATAGTTGCTCCCAAGGAACATATCGACTTCTTCCGCATCCAGCGTCTTCGCATTAATGGCATGCATGACAAAGAAATGAACATTTTGATAATGATCGATTTTCGGTCGTTGCATGAAATGAAAGCAGTCCTCGATGGCGAGGGGATGAAAGTGAAAATGATCCTTCAGCTTTGAGGCTTCTTTTTCATCCGGATTATAGAAATCAACCCAGTACCAACGAATCGTTGGGGCTGATAATTCTTCAAGAGGGAGATCATGGATTACATCAAAATCGGTAGTGACGGCAAGCGTTCGTATCATATAGGGACTCCTAGCATATCATTTTTTCATAGGCATTTGCTTCATTTTACCATACAATGAGGAAAGATCAGAATGGAAAGAGGGATTGGGATGAAGCTCTCCGTTTGTTTGGATGCGCTCTATAAAGGGCGTGATTTTAGGGAAAGTGTGAAGGAACTGAAGGAGATCGGTTACGATACGATTGAGTTCTGGTCCTGGTGGCAAAAGGATGTGGACGCCGTTGCGGATGCTGTGGCTGAAGCGGGAGTTTCGATTGCGACATTTTGCACGAAATTCGTAAGTTTAGTTGATCCATCTCTGCGTAGTACCTATATCGAAGGACTTTCGGAATCAATCGCCGTTGCGAAGCGCCTGAATTGCACCCAACTGATTTCGCAAGTAGGACAAGAGCTTGAAGGCGTGTCGAGAGAGGCTCAGACGCAATCGTTGATTGATGGGCTTCGGGCGTGTGTTCCACTTTTAGAAAAAGAGGGAGTAACACTGCTGATTGAGCCGCTAAATACGCGTGTTAATCATCAAGGGTACTTCTTGGCTTCGTCGGAAGAAGCTTTTCATATCATAAAGCATGTAGGAAGCCCTTATGTGAAGGTCTTGTTCGATATCTACCATCAACAAATCACTGAAGGAAATGTGATCGCCAACATTCGTGAGAATCTAGCGTTGATCGGCCATTTCCATGCGGCAGGCAATCCTGGTAGACATGAGCTCGACAATGGTGAGTTGAACTATGAACAGATCTTCCAAGCCATTGATGATGCTGGTTTTACAGGGCATATGGGACTTGAATATTTTCCGGTGGATGAGCCGCAGGTTGGTCTTCGAAAACTGTTGAAGTGACAAAGAACGTGGCGATTGTTGCACGTATCAAACATTTGTAACACAATTGGAACATTCCCGTTACAGTTCTCTAACATAGAAAGGGTATTATAATAAACAAGACCCCCTTTTTTAATATAAACTTTGGATCTGGCCCCGTTGGCCAGGTCCCTTTTTTTGTTTGGATCCTTAAAAAGAGAAGACCTAAGTTCAGTTCCGACAAGGGAGATCGCCTTGACAGAACCGAACCTAGGTTATGATAGATCATGAAGTTAACCGAATAAATAGACTATGATTACTGATTCCAAATACGGTACAGAATGACTGCTGCTTCAGCACGTGTGAGCTGATCATTCGGAGCAAGCTTATCGTTCTTGCCATTCACAATCCCAGATTTCACTAGAGCTGCAGCGCTGTCTTTCGCGTAGTTAGATATACTCGCCGCGTCAGGATAAGCATCTAAAGATCCGCCGGCTTGGACTTGCTTGCCAGCTGCCGCCATCGCGCGTGTCGTCAGCACCATCATATCTTGACGGGAGATATTGCTGTTCGGCTTAAACGTATTGTCTTCAAAACCAGTAGTGATGCCCAATGCCTTCGCGATAACTAGCTCATCATAATAGTAAGCGGTTTTTGGGACATCGCTGAACATCGCTTCATTTGTGCCTGATCTATGCAATTCAAGTGCTCTCACAAGAAGCGAGATGAAGTCCGCTCTCTGGATGGAAGCTTCAGGCGAGAAGCTTTTCTCAGCCGTACCATTGATGACAGCACGAGATGCCATTATGTCAATTGCTTGTTTAGCCCAAGGAACGTTCTGCAGGTCCCCAAAGGTCTTGAATACAGAGGCTACCGCATAGGTGCTGAAATGGGTCGTTTGGAAGACAACCGTTCCACTTGCCGCGTCATAGCGACCATTCGGAACCACTGTCGCCTTGCCTTGACCATCGATGTACCAAATGACGATATGATCTGTATCGCTAAGCTCTTCCGTTGTTGGTGTGTAAGGAATGGCTACTGTTACAGGTGCATTTGGGTTGTTCCATGCAATGACTTTGTCGCCTGCTGATACGGTCAGTTCGATAACTGGGCGGTTTCCGATTTGTTCACGGGTAGCTGCATCCATGTTGTCCGTTGAAACCTTAGCTACACGCAGGGACACTTGCTCCGCATTTTCTGTCACGCTGGACAGCATGTTGCTTGGAATTTGGATCGTTGCGTCTGCTGTTTTCAATGAAAGCTCGAAGGTTTCTTGACCTTTCAGGCTTTGTGTAGGCAATTGCACTTCATATGAAGTTGCATTCGCTTGCTTCGGCACTTCGATGACGATTTGTTTCTTGTCGTTTGCTGCAGGAGCGGCTTGTTCAAGCGCCTTTTTCAATGTGTCGCCTGAAATCGTAGCTACCGTGCGTCCATTATCCGTTTTCAATTCAGGTTTGATTGTACCACTACCGCTACCAGTGTCAGTGCCGGTGCCCGGATCAGTGCCGGTGCCTGGATCAGTGCCCGTGCCCGGATCAGTGCCGGTACCCGGATCAGTGCCGGTACCCGGATCAGTGCCAGTGCCCGGATCAGTGCCCGTGCCCGGATCAGTGCCCGTGCCCGGATCAGTGCCGGTGCCCGGATCAGTGCCGGTACCCGGATCAGTGCCGGTGCCCGGATCAGTGCTGGTGTTTTTGCTGGTTAGGTTAAGCACGCCGTAAACAGATGTGTCCTGAAAGCCAGTGCCTGTCGTATCGTTCCATGCGGCAACACTTTGACGAGCACCGCTTTTAGCATCATTGATTTGAACGTCGAAGCCAAGCTTCGTAGCGTCAGCTGGCGTTATTGTTTTCAACGGAATCTTCACTTCAACCGTGTAGTTGGTGCCAGAAATATGGGTTTTGGATTCAAAACCAGTTGCTTTACTTGCTGGATTGAATGATTGTTCGTTGTCAAAGTTGATTCTGTATTGTCCGTCATCTGCTTCATAAGACGATGTCTTTGCATTGTTTTCGTCCAAGAAGATTTCGACGGAGTCTTGTTCATAGGCATTTTGGCTGCTTTTATCAAGCTCAGCGTTGCTAACCTGGATCAGAACATACAGATTTTGATCATCCCAAAGTGCTTTAGCTACTCCGCTTGCCCCTTGCCAAGCTAGCTGATACCGGTTAATCGGCATTTCAGGGGTCTGGCTCCAAGCAACATCATCAGCTATCCCGTCGATGGTAGGCGTAGCAAATTTGGCGGTTGACTGATTAGCTTCTGCCACTGGCTCAGGTGGATGTGCGGCTAAGAATGCAGCTGGGTTAATTACGCCATAGTACGCGGGTTTGGCTTGCAGATCGCTATTAAACAATTGCGGATTCTGACTGGCTCTCCAGCTTGTAGCATCGTTCAGTCCCCAGAAGGTAACACGTTCGATACTAGATGCGTGAGCCTTAAAAATCTGGAGTATTTGCGCGTATAAAGAGCCCTGAGCAATTGCTTCTTTTTCGGACAGACGAGAGTTGCTACCTGCCGTAATATCTAGCTCGGATATGCTCACTTGTACGCCTAAAGAAATAAATTTCTCCAGGGACAGCTTAACATTGTCCGGATTCGTGTTTAGATTATAGTGCGCTTGCATGCCGACGCCGTCGATGAGAAGTTTGCCAGGGTGTGTCAGTGCATAGCTATTATTTATTTCTTTGACCATGCTGTAAATAGCCTGAGCTTTGTTCTGATTATCTTCGTTATAATCATTGTAATAAAGTTTGATATCCCATGTAGGATGGGCGTCCAGCACTTCTCTTGCCGCCAAGAATGCCTGCTCTACATAGTCATCTCCAATGGCAGCTTTCCATGGGGATTGGCGCAGTGCTCCATGCCAATTCGTCGGATTAGACGGGTTATCATTCATCGCCTCGTTGACGACATCCCACGAGATCACCTTGTTACCGTAATGCTCCATGACCGTTTTAATATGGTTCTTCAAGTTGGCAAGAGCCTCAACTCGTCCTAATGGGAGTGAATCAGTTGTCGTCGTCAACCACGTAGGTGTTTGTTGATGCCATACGAGCACGTGCCCATGCAACTTGAGTCCCGCAGCCTGAATTTTAGTAACAAGTGCATCTTCTATAGCAAAGTCAAATTCTTTATTTGCATTATACGTTTGATCAGGTTTCATGGCATTTTCTGCTGTAACAACATTGTTGTGCAGCTTGAGAAGCTGAAGTCTGACGCCATCCAGATCTGCGGACGATACTGCGTTGCCAATCAAGAAATCGTTCTGATAGGCATCTTTAATCGGAGTTAAATTGGTTTGCACGGCGATTGGTGCCGAACTCTCTACAAAGCTGATATCATCGATATAGAAAGAAGCATCTTTGCTGCTAGCGCTTTCAATATAGATGCTCAAAAACTCATCAGGTACCGTGTTATAACGGTAAGTTCCTTCGAATTTAACCCAGCCATCTTCAGTGCTAATTGTTTTTTTGTCAATGGTATTATAACTTGCGCTTGTATTACCAACCTGTGTGGACAGCTGGAGTTGCGAGCTTCCAGGGGAGATGAGCTTAACCCAAGCCGTGATTTTATATTCGTAGCCCTTATCAACATATTTCTCCACACGCAACGTTGGTCCATGCCAAGTTTCTGATCGGCCCTCTACCTTCAACGCGCTTGTACCGCCATCAGTATGGTTGGCTTCATTGGTGACAGTCAGTGTTTCCGTACCTTTTCTACCAGCAAATCCGCCTTTCGTTTGATCTTCAAAAGTAATGGTAGACAAATCCACAGCTGGGAGTCTAGGTGTCTCAACGACAACGACTGGAGCTGCTTTTTCGGTGATCAGGATATCGCCAATATAGAACGGCACAGATGCCCCGCTAGCGCTCGATTGAACACGTAGTCGGTTATCTTTGCTCGTATCTACGGTAAACTCTTTTGTCAGCGTGATAGCACTTCCAGCTACAAAGTTTGCACCTGCCAAGAAGCCATAGCTGCCTATCGTTTGAAGATAAGATTGTGCGCCGCTTGGCACAGTTACATTGGCGTCAACATAGACGGTTGCAGTCACCGTATAGGTTTTACCATTTACCAAACCGATGTCGCTGTAATTGAAATCCACGGCGTCATAATCGTTTGAACGGGTGCTTACATATAGCGCTGCTCCGTCAGTATTGCCTCCAAAAACCTTGCCGGTGACCGGAGTTAGGGTAGCACCTCCTGATTTATTTGCTTTTCCTTTACCGGTTGTAAAGTCTTCGTGAAAAACTTGACTTACGGTGTCTGTTGCTTTTTTAGCCGTGATTAGAATATCTCCAATATAGAACGGCACAGATGCCCCGCTAGCGCTGGATTGAACACGTAGACGGTTATCTTTACTCGTATCAACGGTAAACTCTTTCGTCAGGGTGATAGCGCTTCCAACAACAAAATTGGCACCTGCCAAGAAGCCATAACTGCCGATCGTTTGAAGATAAGCTTGTGCGCCGCTTGGCACAGTTTCATTGGCGTCAACATAGACAGTTGCAGTTACCGTATAGGTTTTACCATTTTCCAAACCGATGTCACTGTAATTGAAGTCTGCGGCATCATAATCGTGTGAACGGTTGCTCACGTATAGCGCTGCTCCGTCCGTATTGCCTTCAAAAACCTTGCCTGTGACCGGAGTTAGCGTAGCACTTCCTGATTGATTTGCTTTTCCTTTACCGATTGCAAAGTCTTCATGATAAATGGTCGTAGTCTCCGTAGTCGCAGCTTTCGTAACCGTAGTAAGCAAGCTTGATGGTATAACTAAAGCCGTTGCGAGTAAGATTATGGCGAATCTAACGAATTTTTGTCTCATATTTGGCATTCCCCCTTCTCCATAATCAGTAATCAGCGAATTAGTTAAGCGTTTACATTTTGTTGAAAAGATCTCCTTTCCAACGTAATTATAGCGTGATCAAAAACACGTTTAACTAAAAAAACTTTACATGATACTGTAATTATTAAATACAAAGTCGGTTTTTTTATAGGATATTCATATTGTAAAAACGGAAACTGACCTTCGAGGCGGTTTAATAATGGAGAGGATAGCATGTTGCGAATCACAAAGTTATTTCTAAGCTTATTACTGCTCATATATTTAGTTGGATGTATCGCCGATCCCAAAGTCGAAGGCGCCAAACAGCTTAGCCAGATGGAAAGGACTCAAACATCTGCAGCTATTTTGAAAGAAAACAAAGATGCTGACTTCCTATGTGTTTACGGATCCCGTTTCTATATTCGTGCTGAGAATCAGCAACAGTATGTTCAGATGAATTTGAAAATCAATCAAGAATTCGGCGAAATCAAGAAGAAATACACCACAGGTTCTGATTTTGAAGATGAGATGTCAACGAAACTACCAGTGGGTACGAAAATATTTACGATACAAGGTGAGAGTCAGTCTGAACTTTTGCTAGTAAAAGAAGGCTCCAATTACGTTGTTTATATACATAGAACTATGTAAGCCAATTAAAAAGAGCAGCCTCAGCTGCTCCTCCATTACCTATGATTGAATGCGAAAACGTTGCAGCAACAAATATCCGTTTACGCTTGTCGTTCTTTTCTGATATACGATTTTGAAATCGTCCAATAGACAACTCAATGCCGTACTAAGCAAACCATTGGTTACCAAGGTAGCCCGGCAAGGTTGTGAACTACCAATTACACGTACAGCAGTAATCCTTCTCGGGGAGCCTGCAATAAGAGGGTTTCTAGACCAACGGATCAAAACTAAGTCAGGTTGACGAACAGCTTTAATTTTAATACAAGCCATTCCAATCACCTCGTTTCTAGTTAGCATCAGTAACAGTATATAGAATGCATGATAGATTAACGGTGTGAGGGACAAGGGCGGAGTCAGAAACCATAGATAATTTCCCAACAGCTTGGATAGTATAACCAGATAGCTTTAAATTCTAAAGGAGGATATACATGGCGAGCGAAACAACCCTGTACAATAAGCTTGGAGGAGAAGGGGCGATCACAGCAGTGGTGGACTACTTCTATGAGTTGGTTTTGGCGGATGAGACGGTCAATCACTACTTTCGCAACACAGATATGGAGAAGCAGCGCAAGCATCAGGCGAAATTTTTTAGTTTCGCGTTAGGGGGGCCGAATCAGTATACAGGGGCATCCATGGCCAAAGCGCATGCAGGAATGAATCTGCAGGAGGAGCATTTTAATGCGATTGCCACGCATCTTCATGATGCACTTGCTCATTTTCAGGTGGGGGCAGAAGAGATCAATCAAGTGTTGGCGAAGGTATCTACGTTGAAGGAAGATATTTTACATAAATAAATGTTAGTTAAAAAAAGAGGGTTTCCCAAAGGTCATTATGTGGCTGGGGACCCTCTTTTTGTAATTTAATGGACTTGGAGGAAGTCCGTATGGTGAATACGGTAGTGAAAAATGCAAAAGTGCATCTTTTTTCCTTCGAATTCATCTCTCTATTTGAAATGCGTGCGAAAGTGCAACTATTTCTGCCGGCACTCCTCATATTGGTATCATTCGGTCCAAAAGGTTGCCTTTTTGCACTTATTCATCCACGTTCAGCTGTTTTCATCGAAAATAAGTGTATATTTGCATCTTTGACCATTTTCGTCTACACCCAGACCTGAGTTATTGTTCTTTAAGCTATTCCCCCCGCTGAAGCCACATTGTATAAAGGGGATCGACAAAAAAATAAGGAGCTAAGAGTAAACACGCCTCTTAGCTCCCTTTCCATTACCGTTCAGAGCGATAAATCTCCTTCACTAAGCGATAAGCCAATTTCGGCTTGCGATATTCGCTGAGCAAGCCTTTGTTGTTGAAGCTCCGCGCGCGATCGCGGAAGTAAGGGCGGTCGCTTCGCACATCGACGCGAATGTCTGCGAAGTGCCAGATTAGCGTCCCGACGATGCGAGGGTCGTCGCGGAAGATTTTCAAAGCACGCGTGACGACATCAGATTGATAGTCTTCACTGAACAGGCGCGGCTCCCAGCCAGCATCGCCAAAAATCCCCGCTGCGCCGAACTCGCTCATGATCACAGGCTTGCCAGCAGCGCCATGCTTCTCCGCATTCATGAAGTAGTTCTGCAGCATAGTACTAAATCCATCCACGCTGCCTTCATACCAGCCGTAGTATTTGTTAATCCCGATAACATCAAAGTAGGAGAGTACGATATCTTCCTCCGGTTGCATAGTCGCGTAAGTGACGAGTCTGCTGGAGTCCATGCTGCGGATTTTGCCTACGAAAGCTTTCGTGAGCTCCAGCGCTTCCTGGGTACGTGTATCGATTTCATTGTGCGCCCCCCAGAAAATGATGGAAGGATGGTGGTAGTCGCGGCTGATCATTTCATCCAGCATATGGACGCCACGCTCTCTGAAGATAGGGCTTGCCAGCGTTTCCATACTCATAAAGCAACCCCACATCGGAATCTCGCTCCAGAGCAGCATTCCGTGCTCGTCGAGCAGATCAATCCAGAACTGGCTTTGCGGATAATGGGAACCACGCACTATGTTACATCCCATGTCGTTCAGGATGTCCAAATCCTTCAGCATGAGCTTAGGCGGAAACGCAAATCCCCACTCCGGGTGCTCTTCATGACGATTCACACCTTGGAGGTAGAGCTTTTTGCCATTCAGCAGGATATCGCTGCCCTGAACTTCAACCGTACGGAAGCCAGTCCGATCGATGAGATCATCTTCACCGGCCTTAACTGTGAAGGTATACAGTGCAGGTTGTCCGACATCCCATCTTTGAATATTCGCTAGGCTGCCATTTAGCGTGAGCTTAGTAGATTGACCCGCAGCGACCGCGACATGACTAGCGGAGAGGGAGAGTCCTTCCGTACTAGCACTAACCTCAATCTGACAATCTTCCTGACTTAATGAACTTACTTGAATCTGCAGCTGAACATCAGCCGTGTCGTTCTTCAATTGATAATCGATTTTCATCGAATCAATGTAGACATCTGGCAACTCTTGAAGCTCAACAGAACGAATAATGCCCCCGTAGGAGTGCCAATCGGCAATGTCAGTCGGTAGTGTTTGCCAATCCACCGTATTATCAACGCGAATTACAAGCTCATGCTTGCCTGCTGCTAGGTGGGGGAGAATCATAGAGAACTGTGTAAACCCGCCAAAGTGGTAACCAATATGCTGACCATCCACGTACACATCCGCATGATGAAGAATGCCTTCAAAGACTAGTCGAATATTCGCTTCTTGTAAATTATCAAAATAAGTGCGGTACCAGGCTGCACCAATATAATCGTAAGTGCCTAATTCATTATTCCAACAGGAGGGGACGACGAACTTTCTGGAGCTCGCTGGGAAATGTGAGGCCCACCCCTCGGAAACACCTTTATTGTCAGGATCCGTAATGAAATCCCATAATCCATCCAAAAGTCGGTTAGGTCGCAAGTTATGCTGCTGAAAAGTACGTATCACGTTCGTTAAAACCCCTTTCATGTATGTTTCGTAAAGCGTATCATAGAAGAAGAGTTCATTTGAATGGATAAACCTTATCTCTATTTGTCAAAATCGCTACAAGGGAGGTGATCAACTCCATTGAATAACCATCGTATTTATCATCATCGACTTTCGTACGAGAAGCCTCCAGTCCCAGGTTGGAAAGATATCCGCAATACGACAGATGTACACTCGCTGTATTGGATTATGAGTGGTGAAGGCGAATTTCGGCATGAGACAGACGAAGTACCGCTGCACGTACACGCCGGGAATTTGTTGTATTTAAAGCCTGGTTTTACATTGACAATGACCTCTTCTACAGACAAGCCGTTATGTATTAGGATGCTCCTTTTTGATGCATGGAATATTCCTTATGAAAATCTCAATTGGCTGAAGCCGGTTCCTGTAGATAAGCTGCCGATTCCCTTCTACAAACCGTACACGGTGGAGCAGTCAGACTGGCTGGAAGCACAGCTAACACGCTTATGGTCGATGAAAGGGACGGATCCTCATGAACGGCAGGCGGAATTTCAGTATGTGCTAACACGGTTGATCCAATTTATGAAGGATACGGATACGTCGAGTGACCCCTACATGAGAGCCTTTCAACAAGCGAAGCTATGGCTCGAAACCTGCTACCATCAGCCGATTCGGCTGGAAGAGTTGGCGAAAACCTACCATATCTCTGTCTCACAGTTACGTAAAATGTTTATGAAGCACGTGGGTATCTCTCCCAAGGCGTATTTAAATAAGGTTCGGAATGAGCAGGCGAAGACGATGCTTTTATTGACCGATGAGCCTATGAAGGCGATCGCGGATGCTTGTGGATTTGCAGATGAGTTTCATTTTGGTAAAATGTTTCGAGTATGGAACGAGATTTCACCGGTTCGATTTCGAACAATGAACAAATAGAGAGGGGCTAACCGAATTATGGGTGCCGAAATTGAAAGAAAGTATTTATTGCCCGCATTTCCTGCGGCTGAACTAGCGAATAACGAGCTGACCCAAGTGTCCAAGCAATACATTTATCAAACGTATCTGGCCTTCTCCGACGATCAAGAAATTCGCGTGCGCCAGCTTGTAGACAGCTCAGGGGAATCGCATTATACGCATACCTTTAAGTCGGGACATGGGATGGTTCGAGAAGAAGTAGAGTACAGTATCACAGAGCCTATCTATAAACAGCTGCTGGAGCGCACGGGATTGATCCCGTTGGAAAAGATTCGTACGACCCTCGAAGCGAATGGCGTTACCTATGAAATCGATGAATATAAACAAATTGACCTGCTTGTCGTAGAAGTCGAGTTCCCTGATTTGCAGGCTGCGCAGCAGTTTGAACCGCCTACCTGGTTCGGAAGAGAGCTTGGTTCGGAGGAAGAGTTCCGCAATAAGTCGATGTGGGTTGCTTTACAGAAGCGCTAATTCCAATGGGAAAAGGTGGTAGATAGACATGCCTAGGCCGCAATTGGTCCTTGATGTTGCAGGTGTGCTCGTGACGAATTTTTCACCACAAGCTTGGAGTGGATTTTCTAGTGGCACTGACGGCGTGTCGCTGGTATCCTTGCCTCATCGTTTTAAGGAAATTAAGGGGGATCTGTGGGTTGGTAAAATGACAGAAGAGGGCTTCTGGATCTGGCTGAACGAATTGTTCCCAGAGCTGGAAAACAAGGTCGATCGTACCTGGATATTTCAACAGTTACAACCATTAACGGCGATGCAGCATCTGGAAGCTTGGAGTCAATATGCTGACATTCACTTGCTGAGTAATCATCGAATCGAATGGCTGACTCATCTGCTGGATCCTATTCTACCCTTTTTGAGAAGTTCAACCATTTCGAGCGAGGTTGGTTACTGTAAACCGAATAACGAGGTGTATGAGCTTGTTCGCACCCATTTTCCGGATGAGCAAGCTGCGGTCTTGTTTGTAGATGATCAAGAGAGAAACCTTGTGCCTGCCAGAGCGATGGGGTGGGATACATTAGTAGCAGACGCCGAAGATGCTTGGATTGTAAAGGTTACGGCATTTATAAATGAGCACGCTGATTAACATGTCCCCTCCATCCTCGGATTCATTAAGGAAGTGTGAGTAAAAAACATGCTTCCCTAAAATTCTAAATAGAAGTTTTACAACAATTTCTAGGTATGATCTAAGTGTTGTTAGAACTTCTAAAGGAATTGCGAGGGGCCATCCATGAATTTAATCCACTATTACCGTCAGCAGTTTGTTGAATTAACAGCCCAGTTTGAGCAAGTGTGGGAGGAAGATTCGCATTATAAATTCGGTTTTCTTTGGCGTTCACAAGTGAGTACTTCATATAAAGAAATGTTCCAAATGATCCAAACCGGGCAGGAGCCACTTTATTTGATGTATGCCATTGAGTTACCTGAGTCGTATAAAAGAACGAACATTAGCGATGTTATCAAGCATGTAGTCTCCGCCTATGAGCTGTCCATGTATGTGTTCTCAAGTAAAATCATGTTGACTTCTTGTATATCCATCGAAAATTTACAACAAACGTCATTAGGCTTTATTCATCATGCTCGCGCCGAGTTGATCGATTTAGTCTTCTCTGCCATTAAACAAGTCGATTATGAAATACAAACAAAAACCGTTCCACTGCATAGCTCACAATGAGCGTTATGCAATGAAACGGCGTGTGCTTCACTCCGTCAATCTTTTCTAAACGCCCGAATAGGCCATGAATCCGCCATCCACAGGGATTGTTGTTCCTGTAACGAAGCGGGACATGTCGGAATCAGCCAGCCACAGCAAGGTACCTAATAAATCTTCCGGCTTGCCGAAGCGACGCATCGGGGTATGTGCAATGATTTTATGAGAGCGTTCCGTCAGTGATCCATCCTCTTTCATTAACAATTTGGCATTTTGCTCAGTCAAGAAGAATCCTGGAGCAATGGCATTTACACGAATGCCGCTTTCTGCCAAATGAACAGCTAACCATTTCGTAAAGTTATCAATTGCTGCTTTGGCTGCGCTGTAGGCAGGAACTTTCGTCATTGGCGATGGGGCGCTCATGGATGAGATATTGATAACCGTTGCACCGGTTTTGCCATGCATATGCTTAGTGAACACTTGCGTTGGAATTAATGTGCCCACGAAATTAAGATCCAGCACGTTTCGGAACCCAGGGATGCTTAGATCATAGAAGGATTGCACATCTGGATTCGCCATATCCTCCATTTTGAAAATCTCATTCGTCGTATTTGCACTGGCATGATTACCGCCCGCACCATTAATTAGAATATCGCAGGTGCCCAACTGTTCAGTTACAGAAGCTGCAGCCTGCTCTACACTTTCGGCTACGGTTACATCGCAAGCAACAGCAATCGCTTCGCCGCCAGCAGCTTGAATTTCGTGAACGACGGCCAACCCTTTCTCATGGGTACGATTCAGAATGGCAATGCGTGCGCCTTGTCTAGCTAATTCTAATGCCATTACGCGGCATAGAACGCCAGCTCCCCCTGTAATCACAACGACCTTCCCTTTTAGAGATGGAAAATTAGTTAAACCGCTCATTAGCTGTGACAGCTCCTTCTTGTAAAGTAACTTCTTTGCGACACATCATATCCCAAAGTCCCCATAAATACATGATACCTAAAGCACGGTCATAGAGTCCGTATCCAGGTCTGCAGCGCTCATCCCAAATATGTCGGCCATGATCAGGACGGCAGAAGCCTTCGTAATTGTTCTCATGCAGCGCCTGTACAATGCCTGACATATCAACCGTGCCATCTTTCGTACGATGAGAGGTCTCGATGAAATCACCATTCTCATATACACGAACATTCCGCAGATGTGCAAAAGGAATCCGATCCGCGAATTCATGCACAATCGAGACAATATCGTTACTCGGATTCGCACCGAGTGAGCCACTACACATGGTAAGCCCGTTATAGGGGCTGTCATGCAAGGCTAAGAAGCGGCGAATATTCGCTTGGCTTGTCATTAAGCGTGGAAGCCCAAAGACGGACCAAGGCGGGTCGTCCGGGTGAATCGCCATTCGAATACCGTGCTCAGCGGCCACGGGAATAATTTCATCCAAGAAATACTTGAGGTTTGCCCAGAGATGCTCTTCTGTGACATCCTTATAGGCGTCAAAAAGCTCCGTCAAATGAGCAAGCCGCTCAGGCTCCCAACCAGGCATACTAAAATCAGGATTAGCATTAATCCGCCCGACATGCTCAGCCAGATCGAGATTGGCAATTTTACTTTTTTCATAAAAGAGTGCCGTCGAGCCGTCTTCCAGCTCCTTATGTAAATCCGTCCGTACCCAGTCGAACACTGGCATAAAATTGTAGCAAATGACTTTGACACCTACCTGTGCTAATGTGGCGATCGTTTTCTTATAATTAGCGATGTAGGTATCGCGACTTGGCAGTCCTAATTTAATGTCCTCATGAATGTTGACGCTCTCAACAACCTGCATATGCAGACCAGCCCGATCAGCTTCAGCTTTGATCTTCTGAATCTTATCCATCGGCCATTCTTCCCCGGCAGGAACATCATGCAGCGCCCAGACGATGCCTTCAACACCAGGGATTTGTTTAATTTGCTTAAGCGTGACGGTATCGTTACCCTCTCCAAACCAGCGGAAAACCATTTTCATAGCAGCACACTCGCCTCCATTATCGTCAACCTATTTGAAATACGTGGGGAACTTCTCTTTCAGTAATGCCTGATCGGAAATGCCAACTTGAAGATGGGCGCGAATTAATTGCTCTGCCTTATCTGGCTGTTGCTCCTTGATCGCGTCAACAATCTGCCCATGCTGTGCATACAGCTCATCCCAATGATGATCCGTGGCCAATCGAAGCATACGGGTGCGGTTCAAATGCACGTTAATTTGCCCAATGACCGCCCAGGTGTTCATTTTCTTACAGCCTTCGAAAATCGTCCGATGAAACTCCTCGTCAAGCTCGAACATCTTCTTGAAATCTTGCTCATCCGAACAGACTTTCTGAGAGGCTAAGTTCATCTGCAGAGAGCGGAGAGACTCCTCAGGAAAAGAGTGGCAGGCTAACCGGATAACGGCGCTTTCCAAATGCTCTCGTATGAATCGTGCTTCATCCACAAGCTCCAAATCAATGAGGGAGACAACCGTGCCGCGTTGCGGATAAATATCCAACAAGCCCTCCTGCGCTAATTGCACAAAGCTTTCCCGAACAGGTGTCCGACTCACATTAAAGCTTACCGACATTTCTTTCTCCGAAATGGTCGCACCTGGAAGCAGGGTAAGACTTAGAATTTGTGCCTTAAGCGTGTGATAGACGGCATCACGGGTCGAACTAATCAGTGGTTTTTTGAAAAAATCCATGCTTATCTCCTTTAGTAAATGAAGCCTAAATTAATACTACCATACTTGTATGGTAGTGTGGTAGTAGGGAATAATAATCTAGTTTCTCGATCCCCCATGGATTTGAACAAACAACAAAACACCGCATGCGGCCCGTGCTTCCCTAGATAGGAATAGCACAAGTCACATGCGGTGTCAGTAAGCTTTATCGAGAAACGGCTAAAACTTGAACCTTTTTCCAAGCTTCCAATTGTTGTTCCAACTGTTCCACTAACGTTGAGACGTCTTGTGAGAACTGTTCTTTTTCTTGCTCATTCATCGCATCCTGCTCCGTGCGCAGCTCGCTCGAAGCGGGAGGAGCGGGGATCGTGCGAAGCAATTGCTGCAATTTAGCTTGAATAGGGCTTACAGCAGCTGCGGAAACATCAGCTTTTTGGGAGAAAACCGTTGTTTCTGCTTCCCCGACGCCTTTGATTTCGACTTTAGCTTGCTCAGCAACCTCAGCTTCATGAATCTCTACTTTAACCTTCTCTGTCTTAGCAGGTGCCTTGGCCGCGATCGGCTTTGCTCGTTCTGCTCGATTGTTCTGGAAGGTGGACCAGGTTTCAATTAATTCAGGCCCAGATTTATAGAGCAGTTGGCCTTTAATCCGATCTGATATGTCTTTATCCTTAAACATCTTCGCAATTTTCTTCACATCACTAACCGGCATCTCATCACGTGCCATGATCAGGGCTAGGGGGTCACGATGCTCCAGCGGCAGATCCTTCAACGGTAATAGTTGATCCTCAGTAAGCTTATCTTTGCGAATCTCGGTTCCACCAACGATAAGCTTCTTAATGGCGTTCCCAAATTTGAGCAGCTCACACTTGTTTTTGATATAGGACTCAGGCTTGCCCAGTTTACCGGAAAGGTATTTAATGGAGGAGCTAAACTTCGCGTCATGCATGAGTTTATGAAAAGCTTCGGCTTCCTCGATCGGAGAGAAGCCTTCTCGAGTTAGATTTTCAGCGATCTGCTCCAGATAGATTTCCATCTCATCCGTTACCGTGGATACGATACAAGGTATGGTCGGAAGCCCGAGCATTTTACTAGCCTTATAACGGCGATTGCCATAGATGATCTTATATCGATTGTCAGTGGTAGTGCGCACCTTAATCGGAGAGAGTAAGCCAATTTCACCTATGCTTTTCATTAACTCTTGAAGTGCCTCTTCATCGAATTGATAGCGGGGTTGGTCCGTGTCCTCATCAATGAGCTGCATAGAAATGTTATGTATGTCCATCTTCATGTCTCCATTCGTTCAGGGTCATCTAGCTTAATTATATATCAAGGTTCGTAGCGTGGGAACGCCTATTCTGTTGAAAACAAGTTGGAGGGAAGGGGTCGTGATGATTCCGGACAAGCTCTACAGTAAATAAATATATTGCCAGTAAGGGAGAGGAGATGAAATAATATAGAAAGATGTCGAATGATGTCATAATTTTTAATCGAATTCGGGAGGAGAGAACTATGAAAAAATTGCAGTATTCCTTCTTAGCCCTCATCTTTGTCCTTCTCTTTACTTCATCCGAATCGGTTCTCACCACCTATAAAACATCGCTGCTTAATGAGCTGCAAAGCACAGAGACGGCTCAATTGTCTGCTAAAGCCGTTGCCTTGCAGTCCGTCATTAATCGCAATTTCAATTTGATGGTAAGTCTCGAAGCTTACGTTAGTACTGGTTACTTACAGGATAAAAATGATCAAGAGGTGCAGGCCTATATCGAAGCGCTATACGCAGGTTCCCAGGCGTCTGCTTTGAATGTTGTGATTGCACCGCATGGGGTCATGAAATTCGTCTATCCCTTTAAAGGGAATGAGGATATTATGAACTGGGATCTGCTCAAGGATCCACGAGATAATGTACAGGCACAAGTTCAGCAGGCTTTGCAATCGAAAAAAATGACAACCGACGGCCCGTTTACGTTGCTTCAAGGTGTGCAAGGCTTGGTAGCTCGTAAAGCACTTTTTCAAGATGTTGTTTTCTGGGGTTTCGTTTCCGTTGCCATTAACGTAGATGAATTACTCATCGAATCAGGGATTAATGACAATGCTGCTGAAGGGCCAAGGATGGCGATTCGAAGTCCAGGCATGCCCGCATTTTACGGGGAAAATACAACGTTCTTTCAGTCCCCCTTGATCACTGTAATCGACCTTCAGGATACGAAATGGGAGCTTGCAGCGACCCCTCCTGCGAATGCAGTAAAAACGATTAATAATCAAATTCTTATTATCCGATGTTCGCTACTTCTCGTTTTACTTCTAGGCTTATTCTTTATTATTTATATCATTCGGCAACGTGATCGATTAGGTCAAGCGGTCAACGAACGAACACAAGAGCTGCAGATTGCGAATGAGGATTTGACGGCAGCCAATGAGGAGTTAATTGCAGGTCAGCAGGAACTTCAGGAGTCTACGAAACGGATGCAGGAATCTGAGCAAATGTTATCCTACATGGCCTACCATGACGTACTGACAGGTATACATAATCGAGCCCATTTTCAAAGGATATTGAAAGAGCAGATTACTTACAATGAGAAGAAGGGCACCTCGTTAGTCGTTCTTTTCTTTGACCTTGACAACTTCAAAATGGTCAATGATTCACATGGACACCATATGGGAGATCACATGTTGCAAGAGGTTGTCCATCGGATTCAGCAATCCACTTTGGCTTACCATACCTTTGCTAGGTTTGGTGGCGATGAATTTGCCATTTTGTTGGAAAACTGCTCCAGCGAGCAGGACATACAAGCGTTTTGCGGGGAACTCATTGCCGTCCTGAAACCGCCTTGTATCTTAGCGAATCGTGCGTTCTTTATTAACGCGAGCATTGGGATTGTACAGTATCCTTATGGTGGCACGACTTGGGATGCACTATTGAAAAATGCGGATATCGCTATGTATATGGCTAAGAAAGAAAGCGGCAGTTCCTTCTGCTTCTTCAATCAGCAGATGGAGATGCTATCGATCTCGAAGCTGGAAATGGAGAATCATCTTCGTCAGTCGCTTGATCGAAATGAACTTGAAATTGTATATCAGCCGCAGATAGATTGCGTGAAAGGGACTATTATTGGCGCAGAAGCACTTTTGCGTTGGAATCATACGACGAAAGGCTACATTTCGCCATCCGATTTTATTCCTTTAGCAGAGGAACTAGGCTTTATTGATGTGATTGGTGAATGGGTGCTCCGCGGCGCATGCAGGCAGATGAAAGCTTGGCATAGTCTTACAGATGAACCTCTGATGATCTCCGTTAATATTTCTGTCAAGCAATTAAATGACGAACGCTTTGTGGATAAGGTCATTGCGATACTAAAAGAGACAGGACTAGAAGCGCGATACTTGGAGATAGAGATTACGGAGAATGTCGCTATGCTGGATGAGAAGATGGGTGTACTGTACATGCTTCGCCAACTAGGGATTGCCATTTCCGTGGACGATTTCGGTACACATTATTCATCTCTTAGCTATTTGAAAAGGTTCCCGGTTACGAAGATCAAACTGGACCAGTCGTTTGTCCGTGGCATTCAAACTGACAGTAAAGATCGAGCCATGATCAAAGCGATTATTTCTGTGGCGAAGGCCTTTCAGCTGCACATGATTGCAGAGGGCGTCGAAACCGAAGAGCAAGCGGAATTCTTAGTAGCGAATGGCTGCTATCAAATACAAGGTTATTATTTTCATAAACCGATGATGCCGGAGCAGCTAGAAGCTGTATTCAGTGAAGGATTACATGTAAAACTGGCTTTCTTAGGCAAGAAGTCTATCTATACGTATGAGATTTAAATACAAAAGAGGTGCCCCTACGCTGGGAGCACCTCTTTGTGTTTTAAGTAAGAATAGTACGCTATAGTGCGACGATTTGCTTCTGTTTATTTTCAAAATAGACCCAATGCTTGAATCCAATTTCCTTCAAGGTTTTCTGAACTTCTTCCCAATCGTCAGCTACGCGACTAGGGACATGAGCGTCAGATCCGAAAGTAACTTCAACACCGTAATGGAGCGCACGTTCTAAAATTTCGTGTGAGGGGTACCAGCCACCAACGTCTTTCGTTTTGCCTGACGTATTGATCTCAATCGCAACACCTGATTCTCCGATGATTTTCAGTGTCTCTTCGACCTTGGGTGTCGCGATATCAGAGAAGGCAGGGTAGAAGCCTTTCATCGCATCGATATGTCCAAGAATTTGAAACATACCTGAACGTGCAGAATCAGCAATGAGGCGATAATATTCTTCCTTATGCTCGACGTGCTGAGCTTCGTTCAACTTTTTCCATCTGTTGCGATTGAAGATACTCACTCCACCGGAGAGATGAACAGAACCTATGATGTAGTCGAATGGATACTTTGCGTATTCTTGCTTATAAATCTCCACGTGCTCTGGGAAATAATCAGACTCAACACCTAAGAGTACATTAATTTTACCTGCATACGCTTGTTTGAGTTGAAGTACTTCCTCAATATAGCGGGGAAATTCGCTTTTTGCCATGGCGATGGCAGGTTGTGCACGATCTTCGGAGCTTCCAAAGTATGGGGAGTGATCCGAAATGCCGATTACCTGAAGGCCTGCTGCAATGGCTGCTTCAATATAGTCACGTATGGTATCTTGCGCATGTCCGCACCGCTCATGATGCGTATGTAAGTCGAATTTCACTGCAAGTCCTCCTATTCTGAACCGATAAATTGCGTTTCTGGCATTCCTTTGAGATCGCGAAGAAATTGTTGCATGGCAGAATTCAAGTAACGTCCTGACTTATATACTACGCCGACCGGATGGGTAATATCCAGTTCGTTCACTTTTACCATCTTCAATGAACCATGTCGAAGTTCATCAGCAACAGACATTTTGGATATGATCGCAACACCTAGATTTAACTCCACCATGCGTTTCACTTCCTCACTGCTAGACAACTCCATGACAATATGAGGCGAGACATCATAGGACTTGAAGATTTGATCAACGAATCGTCGACCCGCAGTTTCTGGAGAAAGCATGATAAAAGGAATGTTTCTAAGCTTTTCAATAGATAAATGTGTGAAACGACTAAGAGGATGATGCGTGGAGACGATGAGTTCAAAATTATCATAGTAAAGCACGGACGTCTCCAGTGCTGGATTCTTCTCAAACAAATACGTGATCCCAATATCGATATGACCGTTTTCCACGGATGTCATGATCTGAGAGGAGGTCATGGAATGAATCGTTGTTTTGATCAGCGGGAATTGATCTTGGAAATAGGAGAGGACCCTCGGTAGTATCTGCATGGCAATGGAAGTCGTTGTGCCAATATGGATGTGACCCTGAGGAGTTTGGCTAAGATCGGAAAGACGCTGTTTCAGGTCATTGGTGATCCGCAATATTTTCTCCGCATGCTCTAAGAAAAGCTTTCCACTATCCGTTAAAGTGACAGGCTGATTACGATCAATTAGAATCGTACCGAATTCATCCTCAAGACTTTTTATTTGCGCGGAAACGGCAGGTTGGGTCAAGTTTAGAATTTCACCAGCTTTACGGAAGCTCATCGTCTTGGAAATCGTGAGCAGGGTTTCTAACTGGTTCATATTCATGAGATTACCTCCTGCAAGTTAGATTTAGGGTGTTTAGGTACAAATAAAATTTATCGGAATTGTAAAGGGAATAAAAACCTTTTCTTACTTTATTATATGATAGGAAGTGCTAACTAGGCAACATGGCAGGATAAGTGCAGGTTTCTGAGAGTAAGTTACCAAGGAATGGCAGAGGATAACTGGAAAGTTATCATTGCAAATTACTCAAATTTGAATATAATAATTTATGTATTTAAAATAATGTTTTGAGGAGACTCTCAATATGTCTTTAACACGTAAATCAAACCCGACCTGGACAGTTGTGGCCTTGATGCTTGGTCTATTACTTGCATCACTGGATCAAACGATTGTATCCACCGCGATGCCAACGATTGTGTCTAAGCTAGGTGGCTTCAGCCAATTCGTTTGGGTTTTTTCGGCCTATCTGATTGCCAATGTGGCGGCCATGCCGATCTTTGGTAAACTATCGGATATGTATGGCCGTAAATTATTTTTCATCATCGGAATTGTTGTCTTTATGATTGGATCTGCGCTATGTGGAACTGCATCTTCGATGACTCAGTTGATCATCTACCGCGCAATTCAAGGTATTGGTGGCGGTGCTTTAATGCCAATTACCTTTGCCATTATTTTTGATATTTTCCCTCCAGAGAAACGGGGTAAAATGCAAGGCTTGTTCGGAGCTGTCTTCGGTTTATCCAGTGTGCTTGGTCCTATTATTGGCGCTTACTTTACAGATCATGTTACTTGGGAATGGATTTTCTTTATTAACTTGCCTCTAGGAATTATTTCACTGATCATGATTATTTTCTCGTACCACGAGTCCGTGGAACATAGTAAGGCTAAGATTGACTGGGGTGGTACAGTTGTTTTAACTGGTGCCATCGTTTCACTGATGTTCGCATTAGAGTTTGGCGGAAAAGAGTATGCATGGGATTCCATGCAGATCATTGGTTTATTTGCAGGTTTCGTTGTGCTGTTAGCAGGCTTTATTCTCATTGAGAAAAACGCTGCAGAGCCTATTGTACCGCTGGATTTGTTCAAAAATCGGTTATTTACATCCAGTATGGGTGTAAGCTTTGCCTATGGTGCGGTACTTATTTCCGCAGGTACGTACATCCCCTTGTTTATTCAAGGTGTATTCGAAGGATCCGCGACATCGGCTGGCTCGACATTAACGCCTATGATGCTAGGTGTCGTCGTAAGTAGTGCGTTAGGTGGACGATTTATCGGTAAATTCTCCTATCGGAATGTGCTGCTTGTCTCTGTGGCTCTTCTGCTGGTTGCGACATCGCTGCTTGGTGGCATTTCCATTGATTCAGAGAGATGGGTCATCACTACTTATATGATTATTCTAGGATTGGGTATCGGCGCGTGCTTCCCAATTACGTCCATGTCCGCACTTCATAAAGTTGATTTCCGACGTCGGGGTACGGTAACATCTTTAGTTGCTTTCTTCCGCTCGGTTGGTTCTGCCATTGGGGTAGCGATTTTCGGGAGTATTCAAGTGAACGCATTGAAAGACAACATCACGACTTCGCTGAATGATCCGGCAATGGCGGAGAAGTTCCATGATGCGCGAATGCTGCTTCAACCCGAAGTGAGAGCGAATATTCCAACTGAGGTCTTGCACAAGCTGCTTGCTGCGTTGGCAGATTCGATTGCTGTCGTCTTCCAAACAACGATCGTCTTAGCTATACTAGGTCTTGCGTTCATTTTATTGATGGGAAATGCTAAACTAGAAGTCGGTAAAGCACCTGTCAAAGGAGATGTACCGGTAGGACACTAGGAGGTTAACGCAAATGTCGATGAAGCTGGTCATTCTCGGACTATTAATGGAAGCCAATCGGCATACCTATGAGATTCGCCAAACGATGAAAGAACGTGGCATGACGAATTATATGAAGCTTCAGGACGGCTCACTCTACTATGCAATGGATCAACTGCACAAGGATGGTCATGTAGAGGCACTTGAAGTCGTTAGGGATACGAATCGGCCCGAGAAGACGATTTATCAAATCACAGAAGCTGGCAAGCAAAAATTTCAAGAACTGTTGTCTCATCAACTGCATGAAGAGATTAAACATTATCATCCGCTCTACGTCGCACTGCCATTTACCGTTCATGGCGACCAAGCTAAGATTGCCGGTATTCTAGAGCATAAAATTTTGGAACAAAAAATGATTATGAATTTGATGAAAAGTCTCTACAATGAGCATTTGAACATTGTTCCACGCGTCGTTTTGCATATGATGGTCGGCAGCTATAAGCGAGCTTTCACCGAGTTGAAGTGGCTGGAAGAGCTGCAACAAGATGCGAGGGATGGCCGGTTGCAGGAAAGAAATACGGAGCTCGATGTGGATTGGGATCGGATTGAGTGAGGCAGATAAAAAAACGCACTACCTTGGCAAACAAGGTGTGCGTTTTTTTTGATTATAAGGAAGATACCAGTTTCATTAATAGGACGATAACGAATTCAGCTGCGCAATGAATTGAGGCAAATCCGTGCAGACCAAGTCCGGCGTCATGCCAGCCGACGCCAGCTGCTCGTGCACATTGTCTGGCGTGGCGACGCCCGTCAGTACAAGTGCCGTGCGGCACCCCGCCATCGCGCCTCCGCGGATGTCGGTGTGCACGTTATCGCCGATGACCCAGACATCGGCGGCAGGCAGACCGAGCCGCTCAATGGCATACGCCATGATGATCGGCGAAGGCTTACCGATCACCACCGGCTCTACGCCGGAGGCGGCGGTGATCGCAGCGGCCAGGGAGCCCGCCCCTGGCATAAGACCTCCATCCGACGGAAGCATCCGGTCGGGATTGGTTAAGACATAGGTCGCGCCATGCTTCAGATGGCGGACCGCTTCCGTCAGCTTCCCGTAGGTGAAGCTGCGATCAATGCCTTGGACGACGTAGTCCGGCGTCGTCCCGTCGAGCTCGAAGCCGGCTGCGTCTAGAGCAATCCGCAAGCCGTCTTCGCCGATCATATGCACGCGTTGACCTGCGCGCTGCTCGGTCAAGTACTGCGTCGCCGCCTGCGAAGAGGTATAGACGGCTGCCGCGGGCACTTCGATGCCGAGCGCTTGTAGATGCTCGGCTACTTGTTCGGGGGTGCGTGACGAATTGTTCGTCACCAATAGGTAAGGCAAATTCTCCTGATGCAGCCATTGCAGGAAAGCCGCGGCACCAGGGATGGGCTCATGCCCTCTGTAAAGTGTTCCATCTAGATCGATCAGAAATCCGTTCATCCTGTTGCTGCTCCTTTAGATAGGTAAGTTGTTGTCGGCAGAGTGATCTCAACGATCGTACCCTCCGTAAGTTTACTGCTTATGTTCATGAAACCGCCATGCGCTTCAATAATGCGATAACAAACCATTAGACCGAGTCCTGTTCCCTTTTCTTTCGTGCTGTAGAAAGGTTCCCCAAGCTTGGGTAGACGTTCAGGGGCGATGCCGCAGCCCTGATCCTCGAAACGAACAAGAATTTGGTCTCCTGTGCCTTTGAGCTCTGCATGAATTCGCAGCTTGCCGCCTTGCGACATGGACTCTATTGCATTTTTCATGATATTAATAAAAACTTGTTTGATTTGATTCTCATCACAAGTAACTGGCGGAAGCCCAGAGTCAACCTCTGCGTCAATTTCAATGTTACCGAGCAACGCTTGAGGCTGAAGTAATTCTACAGTGCTCATGATGATTGTGGATAACGTGCTAGTAACGAAATGGGTGGCCTGAGGTTTGGAAACAAATAAAAATTCATTCACAATGAATTCTATACGCTGCAGTTCTTTTTGCATAATTTCAATGTAATATTGCTCCTTCGAAGAACTCGTTTTAAGCAGTTTGAGGAATCCTTTTAAAGCGGTCAACGGATTGCGGATTTCATGTGCAACACCTGCAGCCAATTGCCCTACAGCTGATAGTTTATCAGATTTTATTAACAATTCCTGCGTCTTCTTTAATTCCGTAATATCGTTGAATGTAATAACGGTACCTATCAGGTTACCGCATCCATCCAGCATGGGGTTAGACATATATTCAACAGGGAAGCTGGCTCCATCCTTTTTCCAAAACACATCTTCATTCAGAATCGATCCTTCTCGCTGAAGCATCGTGTTGACTGTCGCGTTTTCCTCAGGAATCACGTAGGTATCATTCTCATGAATTGGTCGAATTAAATTATGTATTCGCCTTCCCAGCATTTCGTCTACCTTCCAACCGGTGATGGCTTCTGCTGCTTTATTCCAGAAAATGGTACGTCCATTCGTGTCTATGCCATAAATGCCTTCAGAAACAGAGTTTAGAATCAGTTGATTTTGTTTATAAAGCTTATCAATTTCTTTCTTCTGTTCTCTAATCTCCGTCAAGTCTTTGAGGATAGCATAGACCCCAACGATGTGGTTGCCCACCTTAGTTGGAACAAAAGTTACATTAGAAGGGATGGGAAATCCATTTTGATGCAAGAAAGAAGCATCGAAATTCTGAGGCATTCCCTCAGAAGCCACTTGGAAATGGTGCAGCGTTTTGAGTAGATCAGGAGGGTGGATCATCGGTAGAAAAGATGCAGATTTTGACGATTCTTCGCCCAATCCAAGCAGGCTTTCAAGTCCATGATTCGACGAAAGGATGTCGCCATCCAAGCTGAAGGAAATGATGGAATCAGGATGATTGTCAAATAGTGATTTATATCGCTCAGCAGTTTCTGAAATACTGTTTTCACGTCGCTTGAGTAACCTGATTATGAATAAGAGAAGTATCATGAATACGACGAAAACACCACAATCAAGAGAAAAACTTGCCATGCGGTTATGTTGAAAATAGGATAGCTGTTGTAAACCAAATAAATCGACTCCGAAGAGTACTATGATACATACCAAGTATATCGATACTTTTCGCGCACTAGCAGGAGGGGGGTTCATCGTCATTGACTCTCAGCTCTCCTTCTTGAGATTCTTTCTAATAGTTTAACAGGTATAGCTATTATTTTGTATAATTTACCATTCTTATTACTTTTTAAATATTTTTAATCGGTCAATATCAGGCTTCGACAATTTAAGTATGAAGGTAGAAGTGGGGGCGTGTATCTGAGTAGTTGGAACTATTTTTGTTAAATTGACAGTATACTTGTCCTAAAATTTTATGTATAATGTTGAAAAAGGTCGTTTTTCTGCGGAACTTATTCACAAATGAGATCGGAGCGGAGCTATGAAGGCTGAGTACATTAATCCCTTTTTGGAGTCGGCTAGAATCGTCATTGAGCAAGTTGCTAACATTCGCCCAACAACGGGGCAGCTCGGCATTAAAGACGTCAAATTTGTGGAAAATTATATCTGGATCCAAATTGGGATGACTGGGCAAATGGAAGGCGATGTCGTCTTTGGCTTGGCTGAAGATGTTGCTTTGAAAATGGTATCTGCCATGATGGGTGGATTCGTCATCACGGAGATGGATGAAATGGGAAAGAGTGCCATTTCTGAACTAGGTAATATGATCAGTGGTAATGCGAGCACAATGCTCTTTAACCAAGGCGTTCGGGTAGACATTACACCACCTAAGTTGGTCCAATCTGCAACGGCAGCAGGATTTGTGCCGAAGAAAGCATTAACCATTCCATTAATTATGGATGGCATTGGTGAACTAGACATTCAAGTGCTAATTACGTAATATAAGTAAGAAACGTATGGGGTACCTACATCATGGTAACTCCTTTTTTTTGTGCGTAGAAGGGAGTGGAACGGGTTGGAAATCAAGAACAAGGTCGTTTTAATTACAGGCGCTTCAAGTGGGATTGGGGCTGTAATGGCGCAGCAATTTGCGGCTAAAGGTGCTATTCCTGTGTTAACAGCGCGACGTACAGATCAACTGCAGCAAATTGCTTCAAGCTTGCCAGGACGACATGCCGTCTACGCCATGGATGTTACGAAGACAGATGAGGTAAACGAAGTTGTGAATCGAATCATCGCCGAATTTGGGCGTATTGATATACTGGTTAATAATGCCGGATATGGCATATTCGAGGCTTTTGCCGAAGCACCTCTTGCTCATTTTGAAGAGATGATGAACGTGAACTATCTTGGGCTAGTAAGATGTACGAAAGCTGTTCTCCCGCATATGTTAACTGCAGGTAGTGGGCATATCGTGAATGTTGCCTCCATGGCGGGGAAAATCGGCTCGGCCAAATCAACAGCCTACTCCGCAACGAAGCATGCCGTGCTAGGCTTTACGAATAGTTTGCGGATGGAGCTAGCAAGAACGGGCGTATCGGTAACAGCGATTAACCCTGGTCCGATCGCGACACCATTTTTCGATAAAGCGGATCCGAGCGGTAATTACGTAAAGAACATCGCTTGGTTTATGCTAAAGCCAGACAAAGTTGTTAAAGAACTCATGCATGCCATCGAGAAAAACATTCCTGAAAAGAACCTGCCTTTTGTAGCGGGTGTGGGCGTTAAATTGTTTCATATGTTCCCACGGTTATTCGACAAGTTGGCTTCAGGCATTATGAATAAAAAATAAAGCGGCACCCAGTCCGATGATTGGGGTCGCTTTTTTTCTGCCTATTCTACGTATCGGCTTGATCGGGCTTCGCTGCTTGCTTCGCTTGATTGAGCGCGCGAATTTCCTCGAAAATCTTTCGCATTTCCGCCTTGCCTTCGGGATGTGATTGATTCCAATGGGAGGCAAGTGCAGGCAGGGCCTTATGAACATGGTTGAAGAAAGCCCATATTTTGATTTTTTCGATCATTTCTGGGGACGTATCACCTGTAATAAGTTCAGCTGTTTTGGCAACCAACGTATTAAAATCGTTTTCGAAATCCGTATTCATTCACTTCATCCCTTCGGATGGAAATAGGGTGGTTGGAGCACTTTTAGTTTAATGGATGAAGATGAGGCTGTCAAAATGTCTAATTCGGCATGTAGGGAAATTTTTCCGTTTATTTTGTCGTTAACGATTGTTTACTCCCCTTTTTTATCCTAAAATAAGGTAGATACATATTGGGTCTTTTTACCTGTAGGCTAGGAGGGAATTTGATGAAGTCACTGAGAGAGATATTTAACAGCGACTTTAACACATTAGATAAGAGCATGCAGGAGCAGATTTATAAAGAATTTTACTTGCTCGTTTATCCGATGATTAACTTTATCTTGAGAGATCACGCGGCTGTGGAGGATATTATCCAGGAGTCCTTTCTTCGTGCGGTTCACAAGGCCCCGTTATTAACGGAGATTGACAAATATGAGGGCTGGCTCAAGAGACTTACCCGTAACGTAACCCTAAATCATTTGCGCAAACATAGACGTAACCGAGATGAACTCGAAACGGATATGTTGTTCTCCTTGAAGGAGTCTGCCCCAACATCGGATTATTCGGCTACGCCTGATGTAGAGGTTGAAATGAAGGTCATGCGAGAAGCTGTTATCGCTTATATCAATCAACTTAACCCCTCCTATAGACAGATTATCGCTATGAAATGGATACACAATTTATCTTACAAGGATATGGCTAGTGAACTCTGTGTGACTGAAGGCGTTGTGCGACAGAGGCTGTTTCGTGCACGCGATGCGATTAAACAGAAGTTTTTGAAGGAGTGGGGCTCTGATCAATAGAGGGGAAATGTTCAAATATTTGTTTGCTGAGGCACTCTAGCATATAATATGGGCATGAGGTTGGAAGAGAAAAGGGGTATTTAGCATTGAGCACGAGTTTTGAACAGCTGCAGATTGCACAGACATATTTAGATAAATTACAACAATTAGGGATTGGTGAGCCAACTCCGATTCAAGCGGAGGGAATCCCGGTTCTCTTACAGGGGAAAGATGCAATTATCCAATCTCAGACAGGAACGGGTAAAACACTAGCGTATTTACTGCCTGCTTTGGAGCGAATTGATCCTACAAGTAAACAATTGCAAGTACTGGTTGTCGTCCCTACGAGAGAGCTAGGGATGCAGATTATGCAGGAAATTGAGAAGCTGACGAGTGGTGGACCTATTCGTTCGCAATCCTTGATCGGAGGAGCAGCAGCTGCAAGACAGGTAGAAAAGCTGCGCCTTCACCCGCATATTGTCGTTGGAACGCCAGGACGTTTGCTTGAATTGATGAAAATTCGAAAACTTACGCTGCATCACGTGAAAATCGGCATTGTCGATGAAGTCGACCAAGTGTTTGAACTTGGCTCTATGCAAGATGTAGAAGGCGTGCTCAAAGGGATGCTTCGTTCCAGTCAAATGGTGTTTGTCTCGGCGACAATTCCCCAAAGTACGGAGCAAGCTGCGGGCAGATGGCTGAAGGATCCGGTTATTATCAAAATTAACCCCTCCCAGCGTACCGCTGAAACGTTGGAACATCATTATGTGGTGTGCCAAGAACGTGAAAAGATTGACACCCTCCGGAGACTCGTTCGGATGATTAAGCCGACTTCCGCGATTGTGTTCATTAACGTGACCGATGATATTGCGCAAGTTGTTGGGAAGCTTCAATATGTAGGACTTTCCATTGAAGCTCTATATGGTGAAGCGAGCAAACAGGATCGCGCCAAAGTTATGGGTAATTTCCGCGAGGGGAAATTCCAACTTTTGCTGGCTACGGACGTTGCTGCGAGAGGACTAGATATTGAAGGTGTTACACACGTCTTCCATCTGGATGTGGCTACGAATGCGGAGTATTATCTTCACCGTGTAGGTCGGACAGGCCGGATGGGTCGTGAAGGGACGTCGATCTCTATCGTGACCTCGAAGGAACTCTTCATCATCGAAAAATTCGAGAAACAGCTCGGCATCACGATTGAGCCGAAGGCTATGTACGAAGGCCGGTTAGTTGACCCGGCCCAAGATCGCAGTGCGGCTACAATGCGCAGCCGCCGTGAAGCTGCGCGCCCAAGCGGCGCAGCACCTTCGCGCAGCGGCTCCGCCAGCGCGCGTGATGCTGCCGCGCCTGCGGGCGCGGTGCGTGTTAGTGCCGCGGCGCCAGACGCGCGCGGCCAGCAGAGCGCTGCGCCGGCGAAGCCGGCAGCGCAAGGGAAGACGGCTGCCCTTGGCAAAGCCGTCAGTAAAGCGCAACGCGAGCGCGATCGCAAGAGCAAGGGAGCTCCGCGCTGGCTGAAAGAGAAGCAGCAGAATAAAGAAGAATAGCACGCTTCTGAAGGAAGCCTATTCATGATCTGCGGGGTGTCATGCATGCTGAAGAAAATAACGATTGCGATCTTGACTCTGGCTGTCATCGCTGCGGTGATGCTAGTCATCGTCATTCAGTATGTGAAACCATCAGAGTCGCTCGATTTGCAGTATAAAGAGATTTCAATTAGTAATAAAATTGCAGAAATGATCCTCTCCCGAAAGCTGGACGTGCGGCTCTCGGAAGAGGATGTGAATCAATTGCTCAAGAAGCAATTAGCTTCGCACAGCATGCTGCCCCATGATTTTCGGATGGAAGGCGCCGCGCTGCATCTGCAAGGCTCTATGGTTGAGGCCGATGTCAATGTGAGGTGGCACGAACAGATTCCGATCGGTGCTCACGCGATATTTACATTGGCGTGGGATCCACCTAATTTGGTCATCCAGCATGTGAATACGCAGATCAAGGATTGGCAGCTGCCGAGTTCATGGCTTCAACTAGCTCCAGTTGAAATTCCACTTCAATCCTATTTGCCTAAATTAATTGGGATTAAGAATGTGGTTTTTGAAGATAAGTCCATTCTGATTCAGCTAAAGCCATTCCAGTAACGCACAAAACCCTTCAAGTCCACCTAAGTGGATCTGAAAGGTTTTTCGCGTTCGCGTTCTACTCCCAACACTGCCGCACGCAATAGCTGGATTTCCTACAGTTAATTTCACTAGTTTCGTGATAATCAGACAAGTAGATGGATTTTCTACAGCTAATTTTTAGCCAAATGGGTCAGAGAGGGCGTTTCAGCAATAATTAACTGCAGTTTTTCCATCTAAACGGAATTTGGAGCGAAAGTTTAGAAAAATAGATGGATTTTATCCAGTTATCTATTCTCTGATCACGGGGAAGCAACAACGTCATCATGCTGTACACGCAACACAGGAACCTGCCATCTACGCGTATACATAATAATGCCAAACACAACACACATGCTGATCAGAACAAACCAGATCGAGACACCTACATGGAAGTGATCCATTCCCCAACCGACACCTAACGGCAGGATGGCTCCACCTAAACCACCAGCGGCGATAAGTGCACTCGTGGTTTGTTCCGTACGCCCTGGCAATAGTTGATTAGCATAGATTAGTGCAACGGCGAACATACCTGACATGAATAACCCTAGCAAGAGGATTACAGCAAAGCTACTCCATAGATTCGTGCTAAACACCCAAATGAATACAGTGATTAGGCTTAGAGCAAAAGAGTAGGCTAAATAACGGAAATATGTCATTTTTTCTGCTAGTATGCCTGCAAATAAGCGACCCACAACCATGGTTACCCAATAAGCCGTAACGCCTAGTGAAGCGATGGAGCTTGAAGCTTGTAGCTGGTCCTTAAAAATCGACGGTAAGAAATTAACAATCGTATTTTCCATCCCGCAATATAAGAAGAATACGGTCATAAGTAAGCAGAGAAAAAGGAATGACTTTTTAGATAATACGGGTATGCGCTCCACTTTTTGAGTACGGTCTGCTTTATGTGCAAGTAATTCATCATGCTCGCCTAAAGAAAGCTTCGACCATATGATGCCTGTGGCAAGTGCGCTTAAGCCGAGCAGCATGAAGGCGAATTTCCATAACCCATTAGCAATAAGTAGACTGGAAACTAGCGGCATGAATAAGGCGCCAAGTCCAAAGAAAACTTCAAGCTTGCTGAAGGCAACCGCTTGTTGATCTTTGGCAGCCATGAGAACGAAGGTGCTGATACTGGACTCTACGAGTCCGAAGGAGATGCCAGCGATGAAGGTCAGACCCACGACCATCGGCCAGGGAGGCAATAAGCCTATGGCAAGCATTGCGATAAACAGAAAACTAAAAGCAAGCGTAATCGTACTGCGACGACTAATACGACGAATCAGTGAAGGCATCGCAAGTACACCGAGCATGAAGCCGCCAAACTCCAGAAAGACGAGCATTCCGCCGCCGCTGTAGCTTCGATCATAATGGGCCAGCAGTTCAGGCAACACAGCGCCAAAAATAACGTGCGTACAGCCTGTTAAAAGGTAGGACAAGCAGCCCATGATTAAAAGTCTTTTCATAATACGGCGCTGCCTTTACCTTCTGTCGTAAACTTTTCATTATAAGCTAGTACTTGTTCAATCGCTTCGGAGACAGAATTCACTGTATTCGAGGCATGCTTTTTCACATCTGAATGTGCGGTATGCATGGCAAAACTGTGCGGTGTAATACCGAACATGGAGACATCATTAAAAGAATCTCCAAAGCAGGCTATTTCATCAGGCTTTAAACCTAAATGTGCTGCAAGGGTAAGCAGGGAGCTGCCCTTCGACACTTGGTGTGGCATGATATCGAGACAATCTGTATCGGCCATATAAATGTCCAAATGGTCATTTAGCTCTTTTTCTAGCAGCTTCTTGATTTCAAGTAAATTGTCGACAGGCCCGAAAAGTGAAAATTTACAGATTGGAAAAGCATCTTTCAGGGATTGTTCAATCTCGCTTTTTACTACGAACGGTTCAAACATTCTCATTTGAATTTCCTCGGAAGCAGGGTTCAAGCGCTCAATATAGTTGGCATCCCCAGAGCAAATCAGTTTAACGACATCGAACTCTTTGATAAGTTGATAAACTTGATGGGCAATGGAAGGATCGAATAGCTTCGCATGCAGAAGGGTACCATCCATCAAATGGATGAAGGCACCATTTTGAGAAACAGAATAAGCTTGATGTTGTATGTCCTGAAGTACTCTCTGCATTTCCAAATTCATTCTACCGGAGGCTAGACAAAGCGTAAGTCCTGCTTCATTCACTTTACGTAAAGCGTTAAGCTCCCTCTCAGTAACTTTCTTATGATGATCAAGTAACGTGCCGTCAAGATCGCTAACGATAAGTTTAATCATGGTGGTCTTCTCCTCCTGCAAGTACAATCTCCACTTCACTGGCTAATAAACGCTCTTTCATTTCCTCACTTAGTGCTTGGTCCGTAACTAAAATATCTATACTTTCAAAACCTACGACACGATGGAACAGTCGCTTGCCGAACTTTGAATGATCTGCGAGAACAATGACTTGATCAGCATGCTCCATCATCGCTCTGACTAAATAACAATCCTCTTCATTGGGGGCAGACAGCCCATTCTCGGAAATGCCACATGTACCAATAAATAGTTTATCGACGTGATATTCTTTTAACATTTCAATCGCCTTAGCTCCGTAAACACTATGATGCTTATTATCTAGTACACCGCCAAGCATATGAATCGTAATGCCATCCTTACGGGTAAGGATAGCGGCTGTTTCAATCGAACTTGTGATGACAATGTTGTTTTTCGAAGTTAAGGCAGTTGCCGCGTGCAAGACCGTTGTAGAAGCATCCATCATCAGATAATCGCCATCTTGTACGAGGGCAGCAGCTGTTTTACCTATCGTCAGTTTGGAAGAGGATTCTTCCTGAAGACGTTGATCATAATTGCCAACTGCTTTAGATAGTGTAGGAAGAATAGCTCCGCCTCTTGTACGAACGATTGAGCCTTGCTCCTCTAGTTTGACCATGTCTCTTCTAGCGGTATCGCGCGAAACTTCATAGAGCTCACAGATCAAATCCACAGAGATTCGCTTATTTGATTTTAAGTATTCAAGGATGGATATGAGTCGTTCTTCTTGAAACAAGGATGTTCACCTCCTTCACTTAAGTAATCATAAGTAATTATAAGTATATGACTTATTGTATACGTATGTTGCTTGGCTTTCAATCCTTTTTTCAAAAGAAAAACCGTGCTCACTCGCTGCATGAACGAGAACACGGTTAAAACATCTATATCTTATTTAACGGCTGGCTTTTTACGTGTTTGAATGTAGCTCGGATACGTAATCTCACCTGAATCAAGTTTGCGAATCTCCTCTTCATTCCAGCCGGTAATCTTATTGGTAGCAGTTACGCCGGTCAGCTTGATTTGATAACGAGTCGCTAAGTACGCTTGGAGCTTCGTCATTTCTTCCGGTGTAATCTCGCGAAGCTTGTTCTTTCCATGAAGCTGTCCTAGGATGACACCGATGGATTCAGCGGCCAAACTCGTGTTTGGTTGAATACGTGTACTTCCATATGCAATTGCTGAGGAACCAACATTTTTCCCTGCGGCAATGACATTCTCATAATTTTTCAGTAAAAAGCTGCGAAGCGGCATGCCATATTTATCAGGACGTCCCATCTCAATTCCCCATTTGTTAGCACTTGTTCCCTGTAAATCTAGGGGATAGCCGCCAATACTGACATTGTCCCAAAACATGGTGCCTGCGAGGAGATCAGAAGGCTTTAATGTGTAGTCCATTTCATAATGGTTGTACTCACGTATATAAGGATAGGTCGGAAGTTCGCCTAGTTCTGCTTTTTCCCAACCAGGCAGCGTTTTACGGAAATGTTGTAAGATAAGTGCAGTTTCTTTATTTCCTAAATATACAGCTTCTTGTACGGACGCTTGCTTCGCAGGATCCACGGTATAAACGAGCAGCGCGTTAATGAGGACCTCACCATCGCGTTGATTCACCGCATTTAAACCTCTTAGGAAAACACGATCATTAGAAGGATGGTACGCTTTCGTCATCCCGCTAAGTCCAATGGCGAAGCTATCGCTTACACTCCCACCGCCAAATTGCTTTGCTCTATCCTCGGGCTTTAATGCGTTAAAAGTCGTATTGAACTTCTTCCAATCTACGTTTTTGAACTTCATCATCATGCCAGCGCTCATGTACTCGATATCTTTCTGCCCATAGAACTTTTCAAGGCCTGGTAGACGTTTGGTTTCCAATCGGCTAAGTAATGCGGCGAAATCACTATTATCTACCCAATAAGAAGCTGTGATTTTCTTTACTTCATTCTTGTTCGTTCGATATACGATCGATGGAATTTTGTGCATATAGTCAGGCGTTTGAATTTGTTCAACATCTTGAATGGTGATTCCTGACTCAATGGGGATATCCTTGCTCAGTTTATTCATATAAGTCGTGAATTCAGAAAGCTTACGAATCTTAGCGTTGCGGAAGCCGTCAAATAGTTCCTTGGCTCGGCCTTGGACGAGTAAATGTCCTTGTTCATCGCGCGTTTCATCTAGAAATAGCATCTGACTTTGCAGAATTTGTCCGCCAAAGGCTTGGTGCGGGTCTAAGATTTTCACTTTGAGCCCTTCATCCATGGCTGCGCGGGCCAAGTAGAGGCCTTCGAGCTCGCTTCCAATAACAACGACATCTACGTTTTCTGTTGGATATGTGGTCGTGCTCTCTATTTTCGTATCTTGTGTGGGTACTGATGATGGCATTTCACTTACTTGTGGGGGGGCTGGATTTGTGACAGATGGAGCTACTGCGGTCACGTTAATGCTTCCTTGCTTAAACCAAATCTTGCTGAATGAAAAGGCTGATACAAGGATTAGAAGTACAGCCAGAGCAATAACGAGTTGAACTCGCGGGTTTCGTAAGCGCATACATAAGCTCCTTTAGCGTTAGACTATATGGTCTCAGTTTAGCAGTTTCAGGGTGGATTTAATAGACTTTGAGAATTGATTTTAAAAGATTTGCAAGCTCTACCCCCAAAAAATGACATGCATTGGCGAATCCTTGTAGCATAACCAGGAACCCTTCGCGAAGGCTCCATCTTATGTATAAACCATAAAATGACTTAAGGGAGAGATTTTAAAATGAAAAAGGATCTAATGAAAAAATTCGTAGCTACAGGACTTGTTCTAACAATGGTAATGGGTGGCGGAACTGCCGCATTTGCAAATGGAAGTAAAAACGATGACCACGGCAAAGGCAATAATAACAATGGACCAAAAAATAATACGAACTATACACAAAATGTTATTAATGGAAACGTAACAATTAACATTAATTTCAACGATATGAAAAATTCACAATGGGCAATGCGTTATATTGCAAGCCTAGCTTCCAAGCGTGTTTTCGAAGGATATGAAGATGGTAGCTTCAAACCAGAGAAAACAGTAACTCGTATTGAAGCAATTACAGCAGCTGTTCGTTTGATGGGATTGCGTGAGCAAGCTGAGTCCGATGCTGAAAAATCCACGAAATTGAACTTCAAAGATGCGGACAAAGTTCCTGCATGGGCAGTAGGTTATGTTGCTGTAGCTCTTGAGAATGACCTATTCACAGAAAGCGATGACAGCGTTCGTCCAAATGAAGAAGCAAATCGTCTATGGGCAACTACACTTCTAGTGAAAGCGTTGAAATTAGAAGCGGAAGCAAAAGCAAACATGACAAGCAAACTTACATTTAAGGATGCGAAGCAAATTCCAGCAGGATCTGTTGGTTATGTGAAAGTAGCGGTTGATAAAGGCTTAGTCGACGGTTTTGAAGACAACACATTCAGACCAAATCAAAATGTAACACGTGCTCAACTGGCAGCTCTTCTAGATCGTACAAATGAGCAATTGCCTGGTGAAGATCAAAACACTAAAACAGGAACTGTAAATGCAGCTGTTTACAACAATGTTCTTTCCCTAACTAAAAATGGCACAACAACTGTATATACATTGCACCCAGATGCTTTCGTATTGCGTAATGGTGTGAAAGTAGCTGCTAGTGAAATTGCTGTTGGCGATACTGTAAAAGTACGTACTTTCAACAACACAGTTGTATTTGTAGAAGTAACTACGAATGCTCCAGTAAATACAAACTTCGACATTTTGGGTACGTTGACTTCAACAACAGTTAACGCGCAAGGTAAAATTGCAACAATCACAATCACACAAAATATCAATGGCGTTGATCAATCCACTACATATAATGTGGCTTCGACTTTCGCTTTGACAGGCAACTTGGCTAACTTCTCTGCAGGTCATCTGATCCAGCTTAAAGGCCAAAATCAATCCGTTACAACAATTGACGTTAAATAAGGATAAAAAGTTCGCATTCCTACATTAGATAGATAAAAAGGTTAGATTCATACAATCAAGCTCCTTGCTTCTTGCAAGGGGCTTGTTGTTATTTAATTGTATAATTTGGAAAGTGAAGTGAGAAACTATATGATATCTTGAAAGGAGTGGGTTAAGATGGAAGAAAGTTTGATGGATACATTTAGAAGATACTACGCTGACTACCGAGGGGCAGAGGGTGTTGATCAAAGCTTTACAGATGCTTATCAGGCTATGGCGTTCTATGTTATTAATCAGACAGAGCAATATGTACAACAAGGTAACTTACATGAGATTCAGAATCTGATTCGAGAGTTCAAAGAAATGGGTCTAACGATTTCGCCAAGCAATGATTCATTGAAAGAGCAATTTGAGCAAGAACTTGTGGTGCAAGAGCTGAATCGATATTCTTTTTAAAAAGGTGTTGCATTATCCAAATGCCCGTGGTATATTACTGGTCCGGCCAAAACGGGCTGCAAATTTTATCGAAATTTGTAAAAATAAAGCTTGCATCTGTTTGGGTGAATATGATATATTGTAATTCCTGCCGAGAGAGCAGGGAGTAAATATGGAAGAAATTGATCTTTGAAAACTGAACAACGAGTGAGTAAGCACAGTCGAGTAATCGACTATAAAAGAGATTGCAAAATCTCGCTAGCTTCAAATGAGCAAGTCATCTTGAATTTTGGGCCCCGAAAAAGTAATCGGAATTCTCTGCGGAGGTTAGCGTCACTTTTTTGGGTTTCTTTATGGAGAGTTTGATCCTGGCTCAGGACGAACGCTGGCGGCGTGCCTAATACATGCAAGTCGAGCGGGTTTATCCTTCGGGGTAAGCTAGCGGCGGACGGGTGAGTAACACGTAGGTAACCTGCCTTTAAGACTGGGATAACTATCGGAAACGATAGCTAAGACCGGATAACTGGTTTTCTCGCATGAGAGAA
>NZ_JCAUAO010000009.1:0-236610 GCF_059691995.1 Paenibacillus sp. J22P169
CGTACAAGGTCGAATAGCACAATTGGTTACATGTCCCCCGCACAATTCGAGCAGCTCTACTACCAGCGGTTAGCTTAACTTAGTGACGTCCACTTTCTTGACAGAAGAGCATTATCATCACTACAGCGATGGATTCGGCGTATTCTGCCAGTTCCACGTTTGGTAGTTATGTTTTTCATCACTATAGACACCAGTGAGCAATTTGGCGCGGCTGTAGTCATGTTTTTCATCACTACAGCTAATGAACCAGCCGTACTGATTACTCACTATTACTCTTCATTAATCGACCGACATTCTCATTAAGCTACCTCTAGCCACTATCCCCTTCGCTCAGGAGCAAGCGTCGATCCACATTCTGAGCCAATGGGATAGTGCCCATAAGTTTGGGCAATAAAGGTCTTCCCCCGTCTGCGAGCCCAGCTTTTAGGCCCCACTAGGGCCTAAAAGCTCCCGCCGCACGCCAATACAAAAAAATGAAGGAGCAAATGGAAACTTGCCCTTCATTTTCGGAATTAGCGCTTGACGCTTTCTATAAAAATCTCACGCAAACCGGTCGCGATACCGCTGCCGTTTGCCCTGTTTCTTCCAGCATCCCTGTCTCCGCATCCCTGCGGAAAACAACGACGCTGTTCGAATCCTGATTCGCCGCGAGCAGGAACTCGTCCTGCGGCGAAAGCGCGAAGTTCCGCGGCGTCCGCCCCCGCGTCGACTGCCAACCCACGACCGACAGCGTGCCGCTGTCTCGGTCGACCCTATAAACCGCGATACTATCGTGTCCGCGGTTTGATGCATACAAGAAGCGGCCATCCTCTGCGAGGTGGATGTCCGCGCAGTAGCTAACGCCGCCGAAATCCTCCGGCAGCGTCGACAAGGTCTGGACCGCGGCCAAGCTTCCCGCGGCCGCCTCATAAGACAGCACCGTTACAGTGCTGTCCAGCTCATTGATCGCGTACACGTACGTACTGTTCGCGTTAAACACCAGATGCCGCGGGCCCGCGCCCGGCTTCAAAGCCGCTGTGCCATGCGGCAGCAGATCGCCGCTCTCCGCGTCAATGCGGCTAACGACCAACCGATCCAGGCCGAGATCGGCTGCAACCGCAAACCGATTGTCCGGAGACGGGACAATCGAGTGCGCATGCGACGCTTCTTGGCGATCCGCTTGCGGTCCAAGTTCGCCCTCATGCTTGATCAGCTGCGTATGTTCACCCAGACCGCCGCCCGCTTCTACGGGAAAAACAGTCACATAGCCGCTTAAATAATTGGCCACATACACCCTGCGGTTCTTCGCATCCAAGCTAATGTAGCATGGTGCAGAACCATCTGCCGGTTGTTGGTTGATTCGGCTCAATCTCCCTGTGCCCGCTTCAATCGCATATGCTGCTGCTGAGCCTCCGAAACGTCCCTCGTATGTTTCTGTTTCACTCACAGCATATAGAACTGTGCCTTCTTTGTTCACCTCTAGGAACGAAGCATTCGGTAAGTCGCTGTACGTTTCAACCAGCGTTAACTCACCATTTTGCCCATTAAAGCTATATAAAGAAATGCCCACCGGATGCTGTTCATTCGTGTATGATCCGATATAAACCCATTTTGCCATTTTACAATTCTGCCTCCCCAACGTCTCTATGATTGGTTTTCACTTGCCATCGACTCCCCAATGCCGTCACACACATCGCAATAATTGCCCCATATAACGCAAGCTCCATATCATGATGGGCATCCCAAGGATCTCCCTGTGCACCAACAAATAAAGTACCTATTTCTGGAGCTACGATCTTCGCAACCCACATTTCGATAAGCTCATAGAAAGCACCCGTAGCCAAAACGATAACACACGTCATTACATAAATCCATCTTCTCCCAAGCTTAGTCCAGGCCCTCATGCCTTCATGAATCGGATAGGCACATAATAACCCAAAGCTCAGATGAACAAGCCGATCGAAATGATCACGTTCAGACCCAAACAGGCTGCGCAACCAAGGATCGAACCACGTGCCATTGTAAGAAAAATGGGCTCCTATGCTATGCAGCAACAGAAAGCTAGCAAGTAATCCATAAGATAAATTCGAAAATGTAAACACCCTATAAGTAGCCACAATCCCAATCAAAGCTGCCCAAATCAATAAGTTTTCCAGCACCCAATCACCTCGGCTATGCGGACTAAACGCTAACCATCCCCATACACCAAGCCAAATCACCATCATCACATGCAAAATCCAATTTGTTCGGAAAGGTTTTTTATTCGCTTTACTTGGCATCTGCACAGCCCCCTTATCATCTCTTCAGACTAAGAGTACCGTGCAGGCGTGCCTTCCAAAAGTACTAACTTTTTCTAGTACTGCGCCTCAAACCCATTCTTTCAACTAAATAAGCCTTTCATATATAAGCTGCGGAACTCACTCGGTGTTATGCCTTCATGCTCATGAAATCGCTGATTGAAATAGCTCGCAGAGGTATAGCCCGCCTCAATCGCGATGTCCTTGATTGGCCAATTTTCTTTCTCAATTAAGCGCTGCTTAGCAAATTGAATCCGGCAAAGCGTAATGAACGAGAGTGGTGTCATCGACGTCGCTTTGCGGAATATTTTGCAAAAGTAGTACGTACTCACGCCTGTGAGCTCCGCCCACTCCTCCAGATTGAAGGGCTCGCATGCTCTTCTCTGCATGTCTGGAAGCAAGGCTAGTATCCGATCCACCGATTCTGTCCCTCGATTGACCGTTAACGGCGTGGCATAACTCATGAATTCACACAAAATCATATAATTCAATGTGCTCAATTGTGTGGGGCGAAGAATTTGATAACTTTCAGCTTCTACTAGCATCTCATTGAAAGCTTTCTCAAGCTCAGCACTTCTTTTTAACGTCCACAGATTGCGCAGAAACCCTTTCTCCAACAGAAACTCCTTGATCTGATCCCCATAAAAATGCACCCAACGAATATCCCACGGGTCATCTTTCGAACTGTAATAACGCTGCTCTTGATAGGGCGGAAATAAGAAAGCATCCCCCTTCTGCAATGTGTACTGCTGCCCCTCGAGCTCCACATAGCCCTTCCCTGATATCACAAAATGCAAGCTATACGTCGACCACAAGCCCTCTGGCCGCTCAACTTCATGATTGATCTCTTCTCGATACCAGCCTACGGATTCTGGGAATATGAAGAAAGTGGATTGCTGTAAGGTAGGTAACATAACCTGACGGCGCATCTAGATCAGACCTCATCTCTAATGACAATATTACGATAGTCGATTCAATATATTGTTATATTCATTTTAAATAACTCATTTTATAATAGCAATATAACGTTACATATTCCGCAAGACAAAGGAGAAATGCTGTCATGACTAAACTTCGTTGGGGAATTCTAGGCTGCGCAAACATTGCCATTCGGGCCTGTATCCCAGGGATTCAACAATCCCAGACAGGTGTTGTAAGTGCAATTGCAAGCCGCAACTTGGAAAAATCACAAGAAGTAGCCGTTCGACTTGATATCCCGAAAGCTTATGGAAGCTATGAAGAATTAATTGAGGATCCCAATATTGATGCCATCTACATCCCGCTTCCGAACCATCTACATAAAGAGTGGACAATCCGTGCAGCGAAGGCTGGCAAGCATGTGCTGTGTGAGAAGCCTGCAGCTTTGACGACAGCCGAGGTTCAAGAAATGGTTACAGCCAGTGAAGAAGCCGGCGTGCTGTTTGCCGAGGCATTCATGTACCGCCATCACCCTCGCTATCAGCGTGTAAAAGAAATCATGCAATCCGGCGAAATCGGAGATATTCGTGGTATTCACGGCACATTTACATTCAGCAATCCAAATGATAGCAAAAATGTTCGTTACGTCCGCGCCTGGGGCGGCGGCTCCGTCTATGACGTTGGCTGTTATCCGCTCAGTGCAGCTAGATTTTTACTAGAACGAGAGCCTGAGGCTGTCACTACCCATGCCTTCTTCTCTCCTGAGCACGATAACGTCGATATGATGATGTCTGGACTCGTTGAATTCAGCGGCAATGTCGCCCTCACGTTCGATTGTGGGATGTGGGCATCGTTCCGAAACACGCTCGAGATTCTCGGATCTAAGGGACGTATTGTAATTCCTTCAGCTTTTATAACGCCAACCGAAGAGTCTGGTCATTTCCAAGTCTATGTTGGCAACGAGCAGCGCGAAGAAAAAGTTCCTTTCCTGAACCAATACGCCCTTCAAGTCGACGATTTGGCGTACGCAGCATGGGGGGAGAGAGCTCAACGCTTCCCTGCACAAGACGCTATTTCTAATATGAAAATCATTGACGCTTGCTTGCAATCGGCATCAGAACGTACACGCGTGCAGCTTTAATAATTTTATCGAGAGGCTGGGGAACTTACATGAAACATATTCAAATTAAAGGGTTAGATAAACCGGTATCCAAGCTGGTGATGGGCTCTGACTTTTTTAGATTGGACAACAAGCAAGAGGTAAGTGACATCCTTCATCATTATCTCGCTATTGGCGGAAACACCATTGATTCCGCTCACATTTATTGCGGCGGGGAAAGCGAGCAAGCGATTGGTATTTGGTTGGATGAAACGGGGAAAAGGGAAGAAATGGTGCTCTTCACCAAAGGTTCTCACCACGATAAAAATGGTCCGCGCGTGAATCCAGAGGCTATTCGCCAAGACCTCATGACAAGTCTCGAACGGATGCGTACAGACTACATCGATTTGTACGGTTTACATCGGGATGACCCAGCAATTCCTGTTGGCGTCATTGTTGAAGCGCTGAATGAGCATCTGGAAGCTGGCCGTATTCGTGCCTTCGGCGGCTCCAACTGGACGCATCAGCGTTTGCAAGAAGCGAATGATTACGCCGCTAAGCATGGACTCGTTGGCTTCAGCTTCAGCTCGCCTAACCTTAGTCTCGCTAAGCCGAATGAGCCGTTCTGGGCTGGCTGTGTATCTGCAGACGAGGAATCCTTGCGCTGGTACGAAGCACAACAGTTTCCACTGTTGTCATGGTCTTCACAAGCGCGCGGTTTCTTCACCGGCCGGTTCTCGCCGGAGATCCGCGATAACGCTGATCTCGTTCGCGTATTCTACAGCGACGAGAACTGGACGCGGCTGCAGCGGGCACAGGAGCTCGCGCAGGAGAAGGGCGTCAGCGCGATCCAGATTGCGCTCGCTTACGTGCTGAGCCAGCCATTCCCGGCGTGCGCGCTGATCGGCCCGCGCACGGAGGCCGAGATGGTCTCCTGCCGCGACGGCGCAGAGCTTGTGCTTACGGCGCAGGAGCTGGCCTGGCTTGATTTGACAGGAGCTGCCGTGTAGCTCTCGGAGGTTCATCCTTTGCGACTCACGCTCGCGCATCAATTTACAGCCCAGCAAAGCCCTTTGTAACAAGGCTTTGCTGGGCTTTTTGCGGAGCTACTTTCCTGCTCCCCCAAACTCGCTTCTTTCGATGACTTGCTGCTCCTTCTGCAGCTACTCCCCCTACACATTCACGCAACTAACTGTATAACCTACAGCTAATTGCTCCCATTTCCTGCTTCAAAACAATCTAAATGGAAAACCTACAGCTAATTTCCTACCAAACACGCTATATGACCTAATACCAGAAATTTAACTACAGGAAATCCATCTAATCACGATTTTCATTCCAAAACTCGCAAATTACCTGTAGATCATCCATTTGTTCAGGGATACCAGTCCTTCCCCTATTTTCCTATCACATTCATCGGTGATAAAACCGAAATCAGTTATCCTCCGTTACCTTAAGTAGAATATACAAAAAGGAGTTGGATTGTCTTGAACAAATGGATACATATGAGCATCTGTGGAATGATCCTACTCGCTGCCACGGGGTGCAGCGAGAAAGCTGCCGTACCAGCGACCAGCTCGCCAGCCGCTGTCACCACCGCGCCGACACCCGTCACGACGACGGCGGTCGCATCCGCAACGCCGACTCCACAGGTGTCGGCTCCAGCAGTAACTGCGGCGACGCCAACCCCGGCGCCTGCAGCGAGCACTTCGCCGCAACCGCAAGCTGCGGCGACACCTTCACCATCACCTTCGCCTACGCCCGCGCCGGTGAAGTCAACCCCAACGCCGGCGCCTGCAAGCGCGACGCCATCGCCTTCCCCATCACCTACCGTCAAGCCGGAGGCGACGGTAAGCACTACGCCTAGCACCAGCGCGAAGGCCGAGCTGCTGTACAAGGACAACTGCCTAGTCTGCCATGGCGCAGGCCTAACGGGTGATTACGGCCCGAACCTGACGAAAGTCGGTTCACGCAGAACGAAAGATCAAATCGTAGCGCAAATCATGAACGGTAAGGTCGAAATGCCGCCTTTCAAAGACAAGTTGAACGCAGAAGATATCGAAGCATTAGCGAATTGGCTCGCAGCCAAAAAATGAGCATAAGCTTAAGAACAAAAGCAGGCATACCTTTCAATAAGGATGCCTGCTTTTTATTTCAAGAAATGCACGCTTCAAGCAAAAACGAAGGCATAAACGGCTGTTACACGCATGATCTAATGGACGACCATCCGTTCCCATGATAAGATATAAAGAAGCGTTAATTTTGGCAAAATAAGCATGTTTTACATAGAATCGTTACTTAGCTTTCCAGACAGGAAGCTGTTAGGAGGTACCATGGGAAAGACCGATGTTCGCCGAGATGCCATCATGCATGCGATCAAAGATAAAGGCTCCATTGCCTTGACGGATATTGTGAAGCAATTCAATGTCTCCGAAGCAACAGCACGTCGAGATCTAGAAATTCTTGAGCAAGAGAAGCGCTGTATCCGCACTTTTGGCGGAGCTGTACTCGAAAGCTTGAAAGTGGAAGTCCCGTTCTTTAATAAAATGGAGCTCTACACAGAAGAAAAAAAAGAAATCGCTGACAAAGCCCTTCGTTACATCGAAGATGGCGATATTATCGGACTAACGGGCGGAACGACTACGACCTTTATTGCCAAAAAGCTGAACCAATTCAAAAATTTGACTGTCATTACGAACGCCGTGAACATTGCCTACGAGCTCATCGGTACGCCGGGGCTGCAACTGATTTTGACTGGTGGTGTGATTCGCACACAAACCTTTGAACTATCAGGTCCGCTGGCGAATGCCACACTCGAGAATCTCAGCATCCGCAAAACTTTCATGGGCTGCGACGGCATTTCCCTCTCTCGCGGAATGATGATCTACAATGAACTTGAAGCTGAGACGAATCGCCGCATGATGAAGCAATCCATGGAAACGTATCTCGTGGCTGATCACTCCAAGTTCAGCCGAAGCTCCTTATTTGTGATTGGTGAAGTACAAGAAGCCGTCGGCATCATTAGTGATTCCTCGATCACACCCGAAATGAAGCTAGCCTTTAAGGAATCCGGCACGCCCTTCCTTTAATACCTATGTACATCAAAAAGCGATATCTCAGGGTTCACTCCCAGGGATATCGCTTTTTCGCTCTTAAAGCCTATTTTAGTTCACTGCTCGGCAGTGGAATTTGCCCTGACTTCATTTTCAAAGACGGCACCATAATACATACGCCGATCACAAACAATAACGCCGACGTTAGGTAGATCGATTCTAGGGAGAACTGTGCTTTAATCGTCCCGGCCAAACTCATCATGATCACCATCGCCCCCATAAAGAGCGGAGTTAATATACCATTTACACGACCGACGAAAGATTCTTCGGTATTTCCAAGAATTAACGTACTAATCCCAATCTGGATAGCCGGCATGACAAGTCCTGAAATGAACTGCATGGCAAGCGCTAGCCAGAACAAGTGCGTCATCCCTAGCAAGGCAAAGGTAACAGCACTAACAGCCATACCAATGGTAAGCATTGCCTGTGGGGATATTTTTTTGGAGAACGCCATCGTTACTCCCCCGCCTACAATCATCGCCAGCCCATTGGCAACCATAAACCACTGCAGATTTTCCTTGGGCAAGCCCAGTTGCTCCGTAACAAGAAAAATACCAAGCGGGCTAATTAAACCAATGGCCAGACCCGCAACAGCGAAACATCCGCCAAGGATAACTAGCATTTTGTTTCTTAACACATAACGAAAGCCTTGACCCATTTCGGCAAATATATGCGTTGTCCGCGGCTCTGAAGACTTCTCTTCTTTGCGATCTGCGGGCAGGAATGTAAGGACCAATGCTGATAGTATGAAGCATCCTCCCATAATCGCAACGGCCGTTTCAATCCCAAAATGGTAGTAAACGAAGGTTCCTAGAATCGGTCCCAAGATCATAAAAATCGCCATCATGGACTGAAACATCGACATTCCCATTTGCATTTGGGATTCATGAACATGTACTTTGAACAGCTTCATCCCGGAAGGTTGCGAGAATTGGGATAAGATGGATGACACCAAGGTGGCAAAGAAGATGGCTTTCCAAGATCCCATATACAACGTAATCAAAATAACGAACACGGAGGCTGCGCTCAAAATATCGCACCAAACCATCGTCAACTTCGGCCTCCAACGATCCGCGAAGGCTCCGCCAATGAAGGAGAAGAGGAATATCGGTGCGAACTCTGCAACGGAAATTAAGGATACCGAGTAAGGATCGTTATTCGTCATATCCGTCACATAGAGAAGTATCGCAAAATTGCGAATCCATATCCCGACTTGAAGCAAAAGGCCAGAAAGCATAATCGTTTGCACGAATCGACTGGCAAAAAACGATTTCATCGTTGGCTCAGCTTGAGCATTTGATTGGCTCATAAGAAAAGAAAACACCCCTTTGAAATTAGATCACTTGTGAAATGCGTGAATTGTGCGCATTCTTCCTACGTAAACGGAAGCAAAAAGTTTCACAAGCCTATCTGATTTTACTAAGAGATGTTGAAAGTTTCTAGTTAAAAATTATGTATATTTATTTTCCCCTAATCCTGTCTCCATCCAATCGGATATTGCTCAGATAAAGTCACAGGTAACCGCCCAACGGCTGCTTCACGACCAAGCAACACATTAGCTAGAGAAACCATCGCCAGCGGACGATTCTCGTAGCAAGCATAGTACGTCTTCACTTCAGGGAATTCAAGCAAATCATACGGATTACGTCCTGCCGCAACGATAAGATGCACCCCATCTAATTGCGTTAAAGCTTTGACCAACGCGGTTTGACCAAAGGAGAAGGTCGCATTGTATGTAACGATAACGACTTGCTCTACGTTTTCACAAACCTTGATCATCTCCGCAATTTCCTCATATGTTGGTTGGAGCCCTAAATAAACCTCACGAACGGACTCTCCCGTCAACTCGGACAGCACGCTGCCAAGAGTTCCCTCACGGTCTACAACCTCGTCGATCTCCGTACCCGATTGAACTTCTGTCCAAATCACTAACGTTTTATCGTTGATCTGAAGCACCTTACCAACCTCGTCTTTGACTTTGGTGATGCTCTTACGACTTAGCTCTTTAGCCAGCAGTTGATGTTCAGGTGTCGAGATAGGCCCTTCCGGAAGTGGAGTTAGCGTATCGAAGCGAATCTCCCGCTTATATTTATACGTCATTATACGCAGCACAGACTCATCAATGCGCGCTTCAGAAATTCGACCGCTTTCCACTGCCGCAACGACAGCTTCCATGGCCGCGATCTGACGCTCCAACTCATGACTAACCAGCAAAATATCCGCTCCCGCTTCTAATGCACGAACAGCACCTTCAGCTACGCCGACACCTTCGGAGATTGCTTTCATCTCTAAGCAATCCGTCACGATAAGTCCTTTAAATCCAAGTTCACCGCGCAGCAATTCCGTCAGTATCTTATACGACAACGTCGAAGGTACACTGCTGTCTTCCAAGGCTTCGAAAACCACATGCGCGGACATGATTGCATCTACGCCGCCTTCTATCGCCTTGATGAACGGCGCCAGCTCCAGCTCCATCAACCGCTCCATGCTATGTGGAACAACCGGCAGATCATGATGGGAATCCGCTGTTGTATCCCCATGACCAGGGAAATGCTTCACCGTTGCGATAACGCCCATGTCTTGCAAGCCCTTAACAGCGTGCGTACCCATATCACTTACAATCGCCGCTGTTTCACCATAAGAACGAACCCCAATAACAGGGTTTAGAGGATTATTGTTAATGTCTAAGCAAGGCGCCAAGTTCATGTTCACACCCATTTGGCGAAGCTCTTTCCCCATCACCTTCGCGCTGGCGTAGACGCCAGATGGTGCAAAGGCAGCACCTAATGCCATATTACCCGGCAGTAACGTTGCTCCTTTTTCGACTCGCGACACCATGCCGCCTTCTTGATCCACAGTGATAAATAACGGTTGGCCGCCGCTTCTCAAGCTTATGTCTTGTAAATCGGCTGACAGTTGAGCAAGTTGATGCGCGTCCTTCACATTGCGACGGAAATAGATAACACCGCCAATTCCATATTCCTCGATTAATTGCGTAATGTGCGGGTTAGGTGCTAGGGCATCGAACCCACAAGCGAAGAGTTGTCCTACCTTTTGACGTAAAGTAAGCGGCTTATAGTTCGTAGTTCCATCAGTTGACATGTATGTACACGCTCCTCGAGTGAATAATTATGCTTTTATATTTTCCATGATGCCTTTTTGTAAGATGAGATACATCACGACAACAGGAATCATGCTGATCATAATCGCCGCGCATAGCGAGCCATAGTTCATATTCAATTGGTCATAGAAGGCTACCATACTTACTGGGAGCGTGCGTAACTTCTCTTTGGTCAGAAACAAATTAGCCATAATGAATTCATTCCAGCTCGTCAGAAAGTTAAGCATAAATACAGTGAACAATGATGGAATGGAAATTGGGACGATGAGCCGCCACAACAGCCCATAAATAGAAAGCCCATCTATGATGCCGGCTTCTTCCAGTTCATTCGGTATCGACGTAAGGAAGCTGCTCACCATGAACACGGTCCAAGGCAACCCTAGCGTCACATAGGGCAGAATGAGCGCAAGCGGGGTATTGTATAAGTGTAAATTCCGTATCAGCATATACAGGGGAACAAGTAAGGAAGCTGCAGGCACAAGCAAGGCCAGGATCAGAATCCTTTTCAGAACAAGACTTAATCTTGGAAATGACATCCGTGTTAATGCATAGGCGGTCGCCGTCCCTAAAGCGAGGGAGACAACAGCTGAAACCGTCGAATTGATCACACTATTCATAAAATATTGACCCACATGAGCACCAGTCCAAGCATTCCAGTAATTCGATATTAAGAAGTCTGCTGGAAAGGACCATGGAGCCGTAATGATTTCTTTATTTGTTTTAAAAGATGAATTCAACGTCCAGCCGAGTGGGAATAAAATCAACCCTATGTAGATCATTAATACCGCATGTGGAAATATACGACGAAGGAGGCTTCCTCTCAAAATCGCACCTCCTCCTGTTTTCTTGTGAGCCAGCCGAATAAGGATGTTAAGACAGCTGTAAAGAGAAGGATCAACACCGCAATGCTGTTTGCGTAGCCATACTCGCCGATACGATAAGCTTTTTTTATCATATAGGATGCCATAACTTCCGTAATTCCATAAGGATTACCACCCGTCATGACTACAACAATGTCCATCGCTTTCATGCCACCTGTAATGGATAAGAGCATCATAACGAATATAACCGGCCTTAGCAGAGGCAAAATGACGAACCATGCTTGTCTGAGGCTGCCTGCTCCATCGAGTTGAGCGGCTTCGACCAAATGCTTCGGAATGGCATAAATCGCGGATACTACGAGCACCACATAGAACCCCATCCATTGCCAAGCATTTGTAATCAAAATCGAAAGCATCGCCGTCGCTCCATCTGCCAGCCACGCATGCTGCCACTTGGTTAAACCAACAGCTTCCAAAGCTTGGTTAAGGAGACCAGCCTGGGGATGATAAATGAATTCCCAGAGCACACCTACGACCGCAGTGGACAGAATCGTGGGGAGAAAAATCAACGTTTTATAAAACCCGATCCAACGTTTTATTTGACTCACCAGCAGCGCAATGGCAAGAATAATGGGAATTTGAATTCCAATGGAGAAGCCAATGAAATACAAATTATTTCGCACAGCAATCCAAAAGTATGGATCTCCAAAGGCAGTTATGAAATTGTCCAGCCCATTAAATCTCGCTGGGGAGATGCCATTCCACTCTGTAAAACCGTAACGCAGCGACATTGCCATCGGATAGATGAAAAAAATCGCGAATATGAGCATTGTTGGCAAAGTAAAGAGCGTATAGGCCCATGCATTTCTTCCCATTTTGTTCATATGTCATCCTACTACTATTTGGTATGGGTTTCTTCTTTATTCGAAGCCTCCTGCTGCTTTTGTAAATCCGCCATCAGCGAGGCTGGATCTGTTCTCCCGCCTAGCAACTCCTGCATCCCGCGCTCAAGCTTTTCTCGAACTTTCGTCTGAATACGAGAATCGAAGGCAGGAAAGGTCCCTTTACTATTCGCAAACACATTCAAAATTTCAGTGATCAATGGATTCACTTGATTCGTATCTTGCAGTTTCATTGCAGGAGGCATGCCTTCTTCAACGAGTTGTCTTTTCTGCATCGATTCCGTGTACATTTGCTTTATAAATTCTTTGATCGCGATCAGTTGCTCTGGCGTGACCTTACGAGAGAAGCCATAGGCATTAGACCAGCCTCCATTGATATACCCGTCACCAGGCCCACCCATGGAAGGGAAATTCATGAAGCCGACATGCTGAGCTATCACGGATTTCTCAGGATCAAGGAGCGGCGTATTCGCCCAGCTGCCATCAAACATGAAAGCCGCGCCTCCGCTGCTGAATGTATTTTGCTGTTCCGCATATGCAAGCGCTAGACTGCCATCCTGGAAATAGTCCTTCTGAATGAGCGATTGATACTGTTCAAAAGCTTTCAATACTTCAGGGTCCGTCCAATGCTGACTTCCATTTAAGAAGCCCTCGATCGAATCCGCTCCTGCTGTACGTACCCACATCGTATTAATCATCATATTAATAACCCATGAATCCTTGGCTGCCATGGCAAAAGGAGTAATTTTGGCAGCTTTCAGCTTCGCCGCAGCAGCTACAAGCTCGTCCCACGTTTGGGGCAATTTGATCCCCTGCTCTGCCAAAATCTTTTTGTTATAGTACAAGCCTTCCACATAACCAGCCATGGGAATCCCATAGATTTTGCCATTGACTGTGAATTCTTCAAAACTATAAAACTTATCCGTTAAGCCAAGCTCCTGCAGAATGGGTGTAAGGTCGAGCAGCCGATTCGCCTTCACATAATCCTTCGTATCCGTGCCTCCGAACAGATCAAAGATTTCTGGCGGATTGCCAGCAGCCATTTCTGCTCGCAGCTTTTCAAAACGATTAACCTTATCCTCAACACCATCGAGCGTAATCGTCAAGCCGGGAACCTTCGCCTCGGTCGCTTTCACAACATCCTGCAGCATAGCCAATCGCTTCTTCTGTGTATCCTTCACCTGTGTATGCCGAATTGTCAGCAGAATGGGCGTATTCTGTACCCCTTTACCGCCAGCCGCATCACCCTGTGAATCCGATTGGTCCTTAAATATACTGCAAGCCGACAGGGTGAGAGTGAGAGCCACGGCACCTGCGCCTAACAAAAGTGTTCGTTTTCTCATCAACTAGGTTCTCCTTTACGCTTACCATTTAAGTATAATTGAACCCTTGTATGTACTAAAGACAGATAAATTCCTTATCTAGGGGCAAATTCCTCTAGTTCCCTTCCTTCCGTTTATCACGATACTCAGAAGGAATTTCGCCGGTAAACTTCTGAAATACTTTGGTAAAATAGCGTCGTTCAATGTACCCTACACATTTCCCAATATCCGTAATGCTTTTGTCACTGTGAAGCAACAAGGATTTCGCCTGCTCCATCCGATGCTTCGTTACATGCTCCACAAAGGTTTCCCCAAAATGCTGTTTAAATAACAAACTGAAATAACTCGAGCTAATCCCTAAGCTGCTTGCAATGTCCTCGATACCAAAATCCGTCGAATAATTCGTACGTATATACTCCTTGGCTGCAGCCATCAGCAGCTCACTATTCTTCTTCTTGTTCGTACCCTCCAGCCCGATCGATACAAGCTGTACCATAACCTGCAGCAGATGCGGGATGCTTTCGCTTTTATCCAGCTCACGCCAAATCTGTTCTTCCTCTCCGCTATCAAGGGCATTCATTTCACGCAGTTCTCGCAGGACATGCAGGATGAGATAGTGCAGCATCTGGTAGGCTCTGGCTATTGACCCTTCCGATAGGCCTTCTAACAGCAACTTAAGACGATACAGCGCATCTTCGGTCTTGAGACGGTTCAACTGCTTCAGTCCCGTTACAATTTCCTCCACCAAAAACCAAAGCGAGCTACTGGCATCAGCAGATTCTTTCACCTCTTTGTAAGGAAGTACAGATTGATGCTTATCTAAATTCAACTGCATGAATCGTTGCAGCTTTCGATAGGTGTCTGCAAGCTGTTGCAACCCTACAGGCCCTGGAAAGTAGCCCACGTTGATCCCTAGCTTCACGGACTGAAGGACATTGTGTTGCAGCTTCGCTGCTACTTCGCTCAGCTTCGATTCGACAGATTCATGCTCAGCATCCTCCCACGCCATGAGCAGCGACCATTCCCCTTCTCGCATTTGCAGAACGGTGAACTGTGATGTCTCATCTGCCAAGGAATCCTGCAGGACATTCCGCACTGCGAAGTTCCACAGTTTACGTTCTTGCTCTGACCACAGCAGTGATTTCTGAGAGTAATTATCGACATCAATCATGGCGAATACATATCTCAGTGTGTCCAAATCACCTTGATCAATGGGGAGCCTTGTACTTGCTGTAATATCAGTATAGTCCAACAGAATATCCTGCAAAATCTTCTCGTAGGCCAAGCTTCTAAGTTTCCCCCACTTGAGGAGTTCCTCTTGCTCATTCTGTTTTTTGGCACGAATTTCGACAGCGAGTCTACGAATCGAGTTCTCAAGCTCTTCGTAATTGATCGGCTTTAAAATATAATCACTGACGCCAACTCTCAGAAGCGAACGCACATATTCAAAATCCTGATACCCCGTCACCATGAGCACAGTGCAGTCCTCATTGATTTCCCGAAGCTTATGGATAAACGTAATTCCGTCCATTTGCGGCATCCGAATATCACTCATCACGATATCTGGGATATGTTGAACACAGAGCTCCAAGGCCTCAAGCCCATTTTTGGCTTTGCCCACAATATCGATTCCGAGTTCTTCCCAGGGGATGACCGCCTGTAAATTACGTAAAATATTAGGCTCATCATCTGCCAATATAGCCTTCAACCTCACCCTACATCCCTCTTTCTCTTCGGAATTACAACTTTCATCGTCGTTCCTTGTCCTTCTTGCGAACAAATAAACATGCCATAATGCTCCCCATATTGAATACGGACTCGATCCGCTACATTGCTGACGCCAAGGCCTCTTCGCTCTTCATTCGATTCCAGAATTTCATGAAATGGGGTCTCCAGCTCTGTTTTATAATGGAATTTCGCTAGCTTTTCGTTACTAATGCCAACGCCGTTATCCGTCACATACAGCCCAATGCGATCTCCTTCGTCCACGACCCTTATCGTGATCAAGCCCATATAATTAATCGGTTCAAAACCATGCTGCAAGCTGTTCTCAACAAGCGGCTGAAGCGTTAGCTTCAAAATGTCCTCATGGAGCAGTTCCGGAGGCGCCTCAATGGTATATTGGAACTGATCCTCAAAGCGGAACTCCTGGATTTCCAAATAACTGCGCAAGTGCTCAATCTCCTGCTTCAAGGTAATTTCTTCTCGATTTTCCATCCCGATCCGCAGCAGATTCCCCAGACGAATGACCATTTGACTGACTTTCTTCCCCTGATTTTGGATGGCTAGCACATTGATCGACTCGAGTGTGTTAAACAGAAAATGAGGTTTAATCTGCGCTTGCAGCAGCATAAGCTCGGCCTTATTTTTCCGGTCCTGCTGCCGCTTCACTTCTTCGAGTAGATCCTCGACCCGCACAACCAGACTGTTAAATCCTCTTGCCAGCGCTGTCGTTTCGTCCTTCCCGCTCACTTCCAAGCGTGTGGTCAGATCACCCCGCTCTACTTTCTTCATAGAATTCAGCATGCGGAGAATCAATTGAATAATCCGTCTTACGAAGACGAGGTTATACACGAGTGCAAAGAACAAACAAATAAACGTAATTCCTGCTACTAGCTTCATAATCGTCTCAATTTCCCCAGCGACATATTTCCACGAGGTTACTGACACAACACTCCAGTCCTGAACACCCATCTGATTTATATTCAAATGGTACAAGGAAATAAGGCTTTTTTCATTTTGAAAATTGGCCTGGAAGCTGTAATTATTAAGTCCAAGATCCAATTTACCCTGAGTTAATTGCAGGACATTCGCCCCTTCTAAACTTTGCTTATTATCATAAAAAATGAGTCCATTTTTGTTAATCAACAGATAACGCTTGGAGCTTTGTTCATTCGTATTGAAGGACTTAAAGATTTGATCCAGCTCATTAAATTTAAATTTCAGCAGCATATAGCCGAGATTATCCATCGTCCAAAAATCCTTGACCATCCTTGCTTGATAAAACTCTCCGCGGCCTGAACCGAACTCCTTGAATTCGGAGGGTCCTATCCAAAGTGGGCTGCCGTTCAACTCTTGAATATGTTGGAAGGCCATGCTTTGCTGAATCGTTTGCCATGGAATCGCATTTCCGCTCGTACGCCCAGCACTGAAGGATTTGCCCCCATTGTTGTAAATAACGACAGACTGAACAGGCGAATACGTAAGGATCGAGCCGCGAAGCAGTGTATCAAACGTATTCAAATCATAAGAGGAGAGTGTGTCTGCGTCCGGTTTTGCGGTATCTATCGTTCGATAAATCCCTTGAATACTATCTTTCACCATCCAGAAATCGGAGAAATAGTTCGCTTCCTTGAACATGTAATAAATATTGCGAGAGATCGCTTGCAGCGTTACTTCTGTTAGATCCCCATATTTTTTCTCAATAAGCTGCTGAGAGACTGTGTATACCGCTGACCCTAGGACGAATAAAGGGATGATAATGAAAAGCAAAAAACCGATAAATACTTTTTTGTTCAAATTCATCGCTGCACGGCTCTCCTTCTGGATAGAATCAGTTAATCCGACTACTTCATCTATGCTTCCAAGATACGAATCTCAGGCTCAACGCTAATTTGCACATTGCCTCTCAAAGCTTTGCTAATCATACAAGTTTGTTCAGCGCGGAATGCAGCTTTGCTTATTTTATCCAATTGCGCTTCAGTTGTATCAGATGGCACTGAGATGAGGGGACGGTGTATAATCGCATTCACTTTCATAGTCGGTCGATTCTGGACATAGATGTGGGAGTTGAGCTCTAGGGATACGATTCCTTCTCGTTTGAGCAGCGTGCCCAGTGTAATGATATAACAGGTTGCCGCGGCACCGAGGAGCATTTCTTCCGGATTCGTTCCCACTCCGGGCCCGTCAAATTGTCTAGGGACGGAAATGGGCGTTTGGAAGCCCTCCGCTTGTATATGACCTGTGCCATCAAGGCCGCCTGACCAGGTTGTTCTTAGTTCAAAGGCTTGTTCGACCATCGGTTCTACGCCTCTTTCTATATATAGTTGCACGGTAATTGAGACTAGATATCGTAATCAAAAATACTTGCTGCTATCATTAACAAACCTTTGGTTGATTTGATTTTATTGTAAAGGAACATAGCAAAATTCACCAGCAATTTGACGCTTTCTATCAGAAAACTGCAAGATAAAACGAACAACATAAAAAATCGTTCCCGCACCGAATCAGCACGAAAACGATTTATCTAAAATCAATTGATCTCTATGAAATTGCGTAATTCATGTGTTGGAATCAAAACAATGAAAGCCCTACCTCTCTTTCATCCTTGCGGCTCCAATGACCGCGCCAGTGCGAATTGCGTTACAAACACTTACTGCCGAAACACTTACGTTGCCTCGGGTTTACCATAAATGAGCTGATGGACTGCGCATTGGGAGAAAAACAAACAAGGAGAGGGGGTTACTTTCTTCTCGCTAATCGTTCGTGTGGGGTAAATGAGGCTAAATATGAAGTGTTTATATGGTTTCATTTCAATCAACTTTAATATTATATAATAATTGTACATGCGTGTCAATACGGTGGTGATATACGGTGCGTGTGTGCTACTATATAGAAATAGTTGGTCGTAAAGAATACGCCGCTTTTCTTAATTCAGCCTAGTCTGAATTAGAGAAGCGGCTTTATTTATTTCAAGGAGGTATCCCTGTGAAAATAGAATTTGAAGTGGCACATGATGGATTTATCGCTTACCACGCATCTACTCGAAAAGGTGACTCTCTTCGCAGGCTGCTGGAGGGCCACAGTCATGCCGAGAAATTATTTCTTTTGCAGGTGTGGTGGCTTGCCTTTAAACATTTTAATGATCTTCATCCCGAATATGAAGTGAAAGACTTCCGAGATGGAACCAGATTCATTGATTTTGCTTTTATCAAACATACCCTCAAACTTGCTATAGAAATTGATGGATTCGTAACACACGCCTCGCAAATTAGCCGCTCCCAATTCTCAGATCAGCTGCTTCGTCAGAACCACCTTATCATCGATGGATGGCGAATACTCCGTTTCTCCTACGATGATATCAAAGATCGCCCCCGCATGTGCCAACAGGTCCTACAACAATTCATGGGCCGCTATCTGGGCATGAACGATGGTTCAATCGAATCGATGAGCTACGTGGAGAAGGAAGTCTTGCGTTATGCGTTAAAAAGTGAAGGCTCCCTTACAACTCAAGATGTATGCCAAGTACTCTCTATCGAAGCTCAAAAAGCACGACAACTGCTCAAGGTCATGCATGAGAAAAACATGCTTGAACCCTCAGGAAAAGGGACTCAACGGATCAGATGCTACCGCCTTACAGCTGAAATACTTCAGCAAATGATGGGTTAGTGCGCATGACTTCGGCGGATTCGACCCGCTACACCTTCTATAGTGATGTTTTGCATCACTATAGTGTCAAGTTCACCCTCTGCCGCTGCTGTAGTGATGTTTTTCATCACTACCAGCATGACTTGCGGCGCATTCGACCCGCTATACCTTCTATAGTGATGTTTTTCATCACTATAGTGTCAAGTTCACCCTCTGCCGCTGCTGTAGTGATGTTTTTCATCACTACCAGCATGACTTGCGGCGCATTCGACCCGCTACACCTTCTATAGTGATGTTTTGCATCACTATAGTGTCAAGTTCACCCTCTGCCGCTGCTGGTAGTGATGTTTTTCATCACTACCAGCATGACTTGCGGCGGATTTCCCGCCGCTCTCCCGCTGTAAGCGTGTTTTTCAAAGCTCTACAGCGACAAACCAAAAACCCGCAGGCACAATGCCCGCGGGTCCTCATCTACACCTTAAATTTCTGCAACGAAATTTGCAATTCCTCCGCCAGTCCTGCTAGGGACTTCGCGGAATTCTCGATTTCCTCCGTGGTCGACATTTGCTGCTGACTCGCAGCCGATGTCTCTTGGCTGACGGAAATCCCCGTCTCCGAAACGGAGCTCACAATGCGCATCACTTGCTCGATGCGCAAGTTCGCTTCCACGAGTTGGTGAATGCTCTGATTCACATCTCCCACTTTCGTATTTACCTTCTCGACCGAAGTCTCGATATGTACGAACGATTCTTGCGCTTCCTCCGATATCGTCAATCCCTCTTGCACTTTCCCTGCACCCGTATGCATGGAACTTACGGCTTGATTGATCTGTCTTTGGATCGTCGACACCAGATCCGTAATGTTACGCGCGGAAGTGGACGACTGCTCCGCAAGTTTACGTACTTCCCCAGCAACGACCGCGAAGCCACGTCCAGCTTCCCCCGCGCGTGCCGCTTCAATCGCTGCGTTCAATGAAAGCAGGTTCGTCTGCGTCGAAATCTCATTAATGACATTGACGATTTCACCGATTTTATGTGCATTTTTGCCCAGTGCTTCAATAACCACATTAACGTCGCGAACGGCTTCTGAGATCTCAGACATCTGACCCGCAATTGATACGACGGACTGCTTACCATTCTTAGCGGCTCTCGTCGCCTGATTCACAAGATTGGCTACTACTTGCGCGGACTCATCAATTTGCTTCGTGCTTGTTAGCATCAGACCAACGGCCTCATTCGCTTGCGTAACACCAGCAAATTGCTTATCGAAATCTTCCGACAACTGCTGACTCGAACTAGCAACCTGTTTCGCTGCCATCGAGCTTTGCTCCGAGCTTGCCAGAAGCTCTTCTGAGCTCGCAGATAGGGTTAACGCATTATCTGAGATCTGCATAACTAAGCTGCGTAAGCTCCCCGTCATCACATTAAAAGAATTGGTTAATTTACCTACCTCATCCTCATAAGGGTAGTCCATTGTAACCGACAAATCACCACCGGCTGCTTTCTCCATGCTTTCTTGGAGCTTGCGAATTGGCGTAGAGATGATCATGTTCAACGTTAGAGCACCCAAAGTCATCACAACAATCGCGATGATAATCGTTAAAATGATGACCCAATGAGAAGTCGCCGAATCCGAGCTACTCGATTTCTGGAATTGTTCAGCCGCGGATTCCTTGAGCCCGACGAGCTTATCCAACGCTTCTACCGTCTTATCCCCTTGTGGGGATACTTCATTGTTGTAAACCTGATAAGCCACTTGATTATTTTGCGTCGCTTGATCAATGGTTTTGGTGACGACTTCACGATATTTCAGATTCAGCTCCTCAAAGCTTTTGAAGGCTCCTGATTCTTCCGCATTCAGTGCAATCCCCGCGATTTTCGTTACTAAATCTTTATTTGTACCGGAGTTCTCATCTAACTTTGCTTTGAGCTTGGCCTTATATTTCACATCCGTAGACAACATCATTTCAAGCAAATTAGATTCGGTTTCATTGAAATTTGTTTTTAATTGATTAATCCATTTGACAGATAGCAGACTTTCCTCGTACATTCTAGTAGAATTACTAGACATCTTGTCCATATAATGATAGCCAGTAATCCCAACAATTAATAAGAATAAGATGGCTATCGCATTCATGAACAGCAATTTAAAACGAAGTTTCAGATTACGAAGGATGGACAGGTTGACGTTGAGCTTTCCTGTGCTATGCATGCTGTTCACTTTTGATTCGAATTTCAATGTTACCCATTCTCCCCCCCGAGTGTAAATCACAAAGCAGTCTTTCTCATGGCATGAAACCTAACATAAGAATAATTTAATTTACCTATGGTTTATTTTACAAAACAGTGCCCCTTATGTAAAGAAAAATTCATCTAAAACCTTATTACAACTATCATTCCTCCTACCAAATACTACCACTTCAATAAAAAGATAAGGGGCATATACACATGGAATCAATCGGAGTCATCGTGAACCCGCTTTCAGGCAATGGCAGAGGAGCTAACATCTGGGGAGAAATTCAATCCTACCTCCAAGCGAAACAAATCTCTTATCTAGCAAAATTAACAACGCAAGCAGGTGAAGCGACGCAACATGCCATAACGCTGATCCAAGAGCATCACGTTCAGCGTATTATTGTCATTGGTGGTGATGGTACCATTCATGAAGCGGTAGGCGGGGTTTGGCAGCTTCAAAAGAAGGGAGTAACTTGCCCCATTGCGGTTATTCCAGCAGGGACAGGCAATGATTTTGCCAAAGCCTATGGCATACCTAGTCATCCGCTTGAAGCCCTGCAAATCGCACTAACCGCTCCCAGCATGGTGCAAATTGATCTTCTTCATGCAATTCAAAACCAAGTGGCTGTGAATAGCATTGGTGCAGGCTTTGATGGGATGGTTGCCAAACTTACGAACGAAGCCAGCTACAAAAAGCTTTTAAACCGACTAGGACTAGGCAGACTATCCTATTTTATTTCTATACTCCGTGTGTTCGCAACCTATCAGCCTTCGACTGCATGGTTAGAAGTAGACGGCAGCGTAACTGAGCTACCTGACATGTGGCTGGCAGCCGTAGCGAATATTCCATTTTACGGAGGTTCGATTCAAATTTGTCCGACAGCAAGTCCAACCGACGGTATGGCTGATGTTGTTGTTATTCAAAGTAAAGGCCGCATTCGCCTCCTGCCGGTTCTTCTCACGGTGTACCAAGGGAAGCACACCCAGCATCCCGCTGTATCCTTCTATAAAGGAAAATCCATCTCCATTCGAACAGAGAAGCCCTTGCTTGTCCAAGCAGATGGGGAGTTCGCTGGCTCCACGCCCCTGCAAATCGAACTCATCCCTGCTGCCATTTCCGTCATCCGTTCAAAACCCACAGCTTAAGCTGTGGGTTTATCTTCATTATCTTCATCTATCTGCGCGACACCACTCGTCATCAGTGCCCATTGTTTCAATGTCACATAGTCAATCTTCCCGCTCCCCAATAGCGGCAGCTTCTCAATAAACCGAAGCTCAGAAGGCATATAAATCGCGGGCTGCCCCTCCTGTCTCATCGACTCGCGAAGCGCTTCAAGAGGACTCACCTTGCTGGTGTGAAAAACAATGATTCGCTCGCCTTTTCGCCGATCAGGCACATGTACCGCAGCGCAGACCGCAGGTGCCGCTAAATTCTTGGATACGAGCTCTTCCACCATAAGAAGCGATACTTTTTCTCCACCTATTTTAGCAAAAGACTGCAAACGTGCCTGAATGAACAGGTACCCTTGTTCGTCCAAGGTAACAATATCCCCGGTGCTATACCACTCCGAAGCAGGAACGAAGCCCTGGCTATGAATCAAATACCCTTTCATCACATTCGGACCTTTAACGAGCAAATGTCCACCTGTTGCAATCCCTTCCACTTCTTCCACCACGGCTTCAATCCCTGGCAGCAATTTGCCGACGGAGCCTTTCTTCGTGTACATCGGTGTGTTTAATGAAATAACAGGTGTTGTCTCCGTCGTACCATAGCCCTCCAGAATTCGAATCCCGAATTTATCCTGCCAAATTTGACGGACCTCTTCTTTCAGCCTTTCCGCACCCGCTACGACATATCGCAACGAATGGGCAAAATCATAAGGATGTGCCGTTCTCGCATAAGCGCCTAGAAACGTTGACGTACCGAATAGGATCGTAATATTCCGGTCATACACGAGCTCTGGAATCACTTTGTAATGCAAAGGATTGGGATATAAAACCAGCTTCACTCCCGAAAGAATCGGGAGCATCGTCCCCGCTGTCAACCCGAACGAGTGAAACATTGGCATGCTGCCAAGCACGCTATCTGAACAATTAAAGGCTATAACAAGCCTCGCTTGCTGTAAATTCGCGCATATATTTCGGTGCGTCAGGACGACACCCTTCGGTTTACTTTCACTGCCTGAGGTGAATAGAACGACTTCATTCTGACCAGCACCCACAGGCCCTTTCTTCCGCTGCAAAAAGTTGAACAAACCACTTAGCTTCTCTTGTAAAGTTAGCGCTTCCTTCACATCTTCGAGATAAATAAGCTTGAAGGAACTACTAGCTGTTTGGATAAATTCCGAAAGTCCCGCCTTCTCGATAAATACCTTGGACGTCAGCACAAAGTTCACTTCGGCTGTTTCACAAGCATCCAACATAGCCTGCCTGCCGGCAGAGTAATTCAATATCGCCGGTGTAAGGCCTAATCGAAATAGCGCAAATAACGTCACCACATGCCCCGCGGCATTGGGAAGCAACAGAGCTACTCGCTTCTGCCCCTGGAGAAGCTTCCCCAATGGAACTGCCAACGTATAGCTAGACAATTGCAGTTTCCGATAGGTCAATGCAGTATTACTTAGGACATCTTCACAAATAACCTTAGTTTGACCGTTCCTTTGAGCGGCCAATAGCAATTCGTTGAATAAGTTAATTTCTGGCTGGAGTCGACTTTGGAGCAAATGATGCAGCAACTTATTGCGAATAGCTTCCGTCGCTTGCTCCTTCTGAACTTTTCGTGTGTACCGCTCATCCCCTGCTGGGATTTGAAAAGCTTCGCCAAAAGCAATATTCACCCGAGGGAACCATCGTTGCTTTATTTTTCCTTTCAGATAAGAGAACTTCGAATACTCCAAACCTTGGATTGCAATCGGCACAATACGCGCCTGAGAACGGAGCGCAAGATACCCAATGCCGCCGTATATTTTCATCATCCCGCCTGTCGTCGTGATACGTCCTTCTGGAAAAATAACGAGCGGTGTTCCACTTACTATGGTTTTCAGCATTTTACGAACGGCATATGGATTCGAAGTATCCACGGTCATATGCGCCCTGAAGAGGAGTACCCACGCAAATCGCTTCGCAATGATCGTATTCACAACGAATGCCGCATCTTTAGGCAAAATCAAAGCGAGCAGCACGGCATCCAACAACGATACGTGATTTGGGATAAGTACCGTTTTTCCTGTCATAACGAGATTCTCCATGCCTGTCACTTTCACCTTAAAGGCGAACAGCACAAACAGACGCAAGCTCGGTAGTAAAAGCCTTACTAGCGCAACGAACATCCATTTGATCATGGGAATTCCCCCTATTGGTATCTCTTTCGAGTCTGTCAATAGTCATTGTATGCAGGAAAAAGAAATAAGACCTCAGCATGTGTATGCCTCGGTCCATTTATTATTAGCTATGTATTCAAATACGCCCTCAACCGGCTAGGGAAATCTGTAATAATGCCAGTGACACCTGCATCGATCATCTTTTTGTAGTCCGCAACCTCATTCACCGTATAGGGGTAGACCGCCAACCCATCTGTCGTGGCCAAAGCAGTATCCGCTTCATCAATCAAATGATAATGGGGATGCAGAGAGTAGACATCGACGTCAAGCAGTTTTGCATATTCCGCGTGATTAATGAGATTCGCTGCATACAGCAAGCCCACCTTCAACTCGGGTTCTGCCCGCTTTAAGCGCTGAATAACTTTATGGTCAAAAGAAGAAACAATGACGTCCTCATAGCGATTAGCCTCTTGCAGAAAAGCCAAAAGCGCCTTCTCCATTTGCCCTTCATAGGCATGCTTCACTTCCACATTGATCAGCGTACCACGCGGCACTAAATCAAATACCTCGCTTAAAAGCGGAATGCGTTCCCCCTTGAACTTTTCCGAAAACCAAGTTCCCGCGTCTAGCTTTTGAATGTTTTCCCATAGTTGACTGCAAATAGGTCCTGTACCATTCGTTGTTCGATCTAATGTTCCGTCATGGCAAACAACGATCTCGCCATCCTTCGTGATATGAACATCCAGTTCAATCGCCTGTGCGCCTTGCTCCAAGGCCAATGCAAAAGAAGCTAGCGTATTCTCCGGGGCTTCCCCCGCCGCGCCGCGGTGGCCGATGACAATCGGTTTCGGTGTATGCATGTTCAACGCTCCCAACGTTTTAACTTACATGACTTACTCCTTCAAATTATATAAGCAGCCGATTCGGGACGTCAATCCGTGCATCCATATATTTCCTAACTAATGAAAAGAGTCCCGTAGAGCGGCTTTGCAGCCAAGCTCCCGGGACTTTTATCTAAAGGTGTAGAAACCGTATGAATCTAGTTACAAATTATTTGCCAAGCTGGTGAATCGGGTGTCCAAGCGCACCTTCAGCAGCATCCATGATCATTTCAGTCAATGTTGGATGTGCATGAATCGTAAGTGCGATGTCCTCCAGATTAGCGCCCATCTCAACCGCAAGCGCAAGCTCACCGATCAAGTTTGAAGCTTCTGGACCTACGATTTGACCACCAAGCAATTGGCCCGTTTCTTTGTCGCCGACAAGCTTCACAAAGCCTTGAGATGCGTTCAAAGAGTTCGCGCGTCCGTTAGCCGCGTAAGGGAATTTACCAATAGTAACATTGATACCTTGCGCTTTAGCTTCGGTTTCGCTTAGACCTACACCAGCAATTTCCGGATCGGAGAAGACTACAGCTGGCATAGCTTTGTAATCTACGATGCTTGCGTGCCCAGCAATCGCTTCAGCAGCCACTTTCGCTTCATAGGAAGCTTTGTGTGCCAAGGATAGACCAGGAACAACATCACCAATAGCGAAAATGTGAGGAATGCTTGTACGACCTTGGTTATCAACTTCGATTAGACCGCGATCTGTCATTTTCAAGTTAATTAGGTCTAGACCAAGCTCGCCATCTGTGTTCGGACGACGACCTACAGTTACAAGAACGTAATCTGCAGTCACTTGTTTTTCTTCGCCTTTAACTGTAAATGTTACAGTAACATCGTTGTCGGTTTTCGTGCAGGATTGCGCTAGCGCTTCGGTATGAACCTCTACGCCAACTTTCTCTAGGTTCTTAGCAACAAGCTTCGTCAATTCTTTCTCGAAGCCTGGAAGCACGTGATCAGAGCCTTCCAACACAGTAACTTTTGTACCGAATTTCGCATACGTTTGACCAAGCTCGATCCCGATATAGCCACCGCCGATAACGATCATGCTTTTTGGAATCTCAGGCAAGTTCAAAGCTTCTGTTGAAGAGATGATTCTTCCACCGTAAGGGAAAGCCTTCAACTCAATCGGACGGGAGCCTGTTGCAATAATACAGTTTTTGAAGCGGTAACGCGGTGCTTCTGCATCATTGAACACACGTGCTTCGTGCTCGTTGATAAACATCGCTTCACCTTGGAACGTTTGGATCTTGTTGCCTTTCAGCAGTGCGCTTACGCCGCCAGTTTGCTTAGCAACGATGCTGTTTTTCCATGCTTGTACCTTCGCAAAGTCCACTTTCACATTCTCTACGGAGATCCCAATGCTGTCCGCATGCTGAGCGTGCTCATACGTATGCGCTGCTGAGATCAAAGCTTTGGATGGGATACAACCACGGTTCAAACACACGCCGCCCCAAGCGTCTTTATCAACAATAAGAACACTTTGGCCTAGCTGAGCAGCCCGAATGGCGGCTACGTAACCGCCAGGGCCTGCACCGATGACTAACAAATCTATATCTAAAGAAGCATCTCCCACTACCATGTGTTACACCTCCAAGACAAGAAGCTCTGGATCAGCCAGAAGCTGTTTGATGTAGTTCAAGAAGCTTTGTGCTGTCGCTCCGTCTACGATACGGTGATCGAAACTCAAGGAAAGCGCCATAACGTGTGCGGCAACGATTTGTCCGTTTTTCACAACTGGTTTCTCTGTGATACGGCCTGCACCTAGGATCGCAACTTCAGGGAAGTTGATAACCGGTGTGAAGAACATACCGCCAACGGAACCAATGTTCGTGATGGAGATGGTGCTGCCTTTCAACTCATTCGCCGCCAATTTGCCATCGCGTCCGCGAGTAGCCAAATCTTTGATCGAAGAAGCGATCGACCATACGTTTTTACGGTCAGCATCATGGATAACAGGAACGAGCAAGCCGTTTTCTGTATCTGTTGCGATCCCGATGTTGTAGTATTTTTTGTAGACGATTTCTTGCTTCTCTTCGTCGATCATTGCGTTCATGACCGGGAATTGACGGCAAGCTGCTACCAACGCCTTCACGATGAACGGAAGGTACGTCAATTTCACGCCTTTTTTCTCAGCAAGCGGCTTCGTACGCTCACGAAGAACGACAAGTGCCGACACATCGATCTCATCCATTAATGTCACGTGCGGAGCCGTGTACACGGATTTAACCATCGCGTTCGCGATAATTTTACGGATGCCTTTGAATGGAATCCGTTCTTCAACGCGATCACCAACGACTACCTGCTGTGCTGAAGCTGCAGGTGCAGTTGTTTCAGCTGCTGCTGCTGGAGCAGCTTCTTCTGTTGCTGCCGGAGCGGCTGTGCCAGCTCCTGTAAAGCCTAGCACGTCCTCGCGTGTTACGCGGCCGTGCTTCCCTGTAGGCGTCACCTCTGCGAGTGTGATGCCTTTCTCTCTTGCCAGCTTGCGCACGCTAGGCGTCGCAAGTACTTCACGGCCCGCGCCACCCGTTGGCGGTACCGGTGCTGGAGCAGCGGCTACAGGCGCTGCAGCTACCGCTACTGCTGCTGGAGCAGGCGCAGCTGCAGGTGGTGTTGCTACAGCCACGGCTGGTGCCGCGTGGCTGGAACCGTGATGCATCGAAGCTGCAGGCATCTCGCCTGTCACTTCAATCGTCATCACAAGCTCACCGATGGTGCAGACTTGTCCGTCTTTGACTGCAACGCTGACGATTTTACCTTCAACAGGACAAGGAACCTCAACGACTGCTTTATCATTCTGTACTTCCATAAGAATCGTTTCGTCAGTTACGGTGTCACCCGCTTTAACTAACATTTTCACGATCTCGCCTTCATGTATGCCTTCACCAAGCTCTGGGAACTTGTATTCAAACAATGCCACGTGTACGACCTCCTGTTACCTTCGACTGGGTGAATTAAAATTCAAGTACTTTCTTAATTCCAGCAATAACACTTGCTGGACTTGGCAACCAAGCATCTTCGATTTGTGCGAATGGATAAACCGTATCTGGTGGTGAAACACGCAGAACCGGAGCTTCCAAATGAAGAATTGCTTTCTCGTTAATTTGAGCAATAACCTCTGCAGCTACTCCAGATGTTTTTTGCGCTTCTTGAACGATAATCGCGCGATTCGTTTTCTTGATGGAAGTTACAATTGTATCGATATCCAATGGAAGAAGTGTACGAAGGTCGATAACTTCGACTTTCACGCCTTCTGTTTTTTCGATTTCTTCAGCAGCTTTCATGGATGTATGAACCATGGCGCCGTAAGTAATGATCGTTACATCTGATCCTTCTTTGACAACATTCGCTTTACCAAGCTCGACTGTGTATTCGCCTTCTGGTACTTCACCGCGGAAAGCACGGTATAAGTTCAAATGCTCCATGAAGAATACAGGGTCATTATCGCGAATAGCGGCAATTAGAAGCCCTTTCGCGTCGTAAGGGTTTGAAGGAACAACTACTTTAATCCCTGGCGTTTGAACAAGTAGACCTTCAAGTGCATCTGTATGAAGCTCAGCCGCTTTCACACCGCCACCGAATGGCGTACGGAATACGATTGGGGAGTTATAACGACCACCGGAACGGTAACGCATACGAGCCGCTTGCACGCAAATTTGGTCAAGTGCTTCGTAAATGAAACCTACGAATTGGATCTCAGCGATTGGGCGGAAGCCTTGTACGCCTAAACCAACCGCAAGTCCGCCGATTGCGGACTCAGCAAGAGGCGTATCGAATACGCGCTCTTCGCCGAATTCTTTTTGCAAACCTTCTGTCGCACGGAATACGCCACCAACGTTACCAACGTCTTCACCGAACAAAATAACATTAGGATCTCTTTCTAATTCTACGCGCATCGCGTCTTTTATCGCTTGAATCATTGTCATTTGTGCCATGACTACTCTGTGCCTCCTAAAGTTAAAACTTGTTTCGTACGTTTACTCTATTTATAAGATTCTTTTTGTTCTTCCAAGTGAGATGGAGTTACTTCGAACATGGAGTCGATCAAACCAGCGACTGTCATTTTCTCAGTTTCTTCTGCTTTTTTGATGTGCTCAGCAACAGTAGCTTTCGCTTCTTCTTTCACTGCAGCTTCTTCTTCTTCGCTCCAAAGACCTTTTTTCGTCAAGAACAAACGCATACGTGTAAGCGGATCTCTTGGCTCCCAATCGGACTCTTCGTCTTTGGTACGGTATTTCGTAGTATCATCGGCTAAGGAATGTGGGCGGAAACGGTAAGTCAACGCTTCGATCAATGTAGCGCCTTCGCCTCTGCGTCCTCTTTCAGCAGCTTCCGTAACAGCTTGAACAACAGCTAGAACGTCCATGCCGTCTACTTGCACGCCTTTAATACCCGCAGCAACGGATTTATGTGCAACAGAAAGTGCTCCTGTTTGTTTCGAATAAGGAGTTGTAATCGCGTAACCATTGTTTTGTACAAAATAAATGACAGGCAGCTTGAATGCTCCAGCAAAGTTCATGCCTTCGTAGAAGTCACCTTCAGAGCTTCCGCCGTCACCTGTGTAAGTAATCGCTACACGCGGTTGGTTGCGCTTTTTGAATGCCATAGCTACACCAGTTGCGTGAAGAATTTGCGCGCCGATAATAATTTGCGGCATAAGTACATGTACGTCTTGCGGAATTTGTCCGCCATGCTGATGTCCGCGGGAATACAAGAATGCTTGATAAAGCGGAAGACCGTGCCATACCAATTGCGGCATATCACGGTATCCTGGGCAAATGAAATCATCTTTATTCAAAGCAAATTCGCTGCCAATCATGGATGCTTCTTGACCTGATACAGGTGCATAGAAACCAAGACGGCCTTGACGACCTAGATTAACTGCTCTTTCATCCCATACACGTGTGAATACCATTCTTCTCATTAACTCTTTTAATTGTTCATCGCTAAGCTTAGGCATTTTATCGGGATTTACGACCGTGCCGTCTGGAGCAAGAACCTGCAATGGCTCAACCTTTTCTGTGGTCACTTCATAATTTGCTTGGCTGACAAGTGGCTTACTCATACCATTTCACCTCTTATATGATTTTGGTGCCTACTATCTGGACTTCTGTTATAGTATTATTATAATCCTGTTTTGGTGAATTGTACACCAGCAACGACGGGGTATCTCACCTTTTTTACTGTCAGTGAATAGTACAGTTTAACAAAATATATAATACAGTTTAAAGGGAAACAACAACTGCTATAATACACCTACCCCCATTGAGAAGGAGATCCACGATGCTAGACGACTCCCGTTTGTATAAGCGTACTATTGTAAAAGATGAAGTAACCTCGAGCCTGCTCGGAGAAAATCGTCCCCTGCGGATCTATCTCCCCCCTGGCTATAACGAGCTGCTCTCCTATCCAGTGATTTATTGTCAAGATGGTGAACAGTTCTTCAATTTCGGTCGGATTGCTACAACGCTGACCCGGCTAATCCTAGATGAGGATTTGGAACCTGCCATTGTAGTAGGTGTCGACGTGAATAACACGAATCGAACATCCGAATATGCGCCTGAAGGAGAGCGTCACGATACTTACTGTCAATTCTTCGCTGATGAGCTCCTCCCTTATGTAGAGAGTCGTTATCCGGTCCGAACAGAGCGAGCCGAACGTATCCTTGCAGGAGATTCACTTGGAGGAACAGTTTCCTTGCATCTCGCCTTAGATTATCCTAGCCTTTTTTGCCGAGTTATATCCTTGTCTGGTGCATTTTTCGACATTACACGCGAACGAATCAAGCAAGAGGACGACTTATCCTGGCTAGAGATTTATATGTTGATTGGAACAGATGAAACAGATGTTACTACGGAGCGCGGAACTTTCGATTTCGTCCGAGAAAATAGACTGACGCACACATTTTTGCAAGACAAAAAAGCCACGCTTCACTATATAGAGAAGCCTGGCAAGCATATTTGGGGCTTCTGGCAAGTTGAATTACCAGAGGCGCTGCATTATTTTTTAGGATGAGATGGCATAGCGGTCCTTCATTAGCGTAATCATCTCTTCAATCTGGGATTCGTCGGGATAACCGGCGATTTCCTCAGCTTGAGCAAGCTGTATACCTCGGCTGATCATCACTTGCCGTAACTGCTCAACAAACTGCTCTGCTGTCAACGGAAGGTGCAAACACTCTGCTAAGCTCGACATGCTTTCCTGCACGACTATTGGATAATCGTGCTTTGTTGCTGATACTGCAGCCCTCTCATAAAAACCACGAGCTAATGCAGCCTTCTCCTCGCCGCGGCCCTCAACGATTAAGAAAGCTTGTACGGAAATGGCAAGCTGTTGCCTGCGTTGTGCAATTCCGCAAAATTTACGTCCTCCAATGCTCAGATCGAATTCTCCTGGGCAAAATGAACCAATAATTTCCCCTTGGTCAATACGATCCGTAATGGAAGCCATCACCTCTCGAATCAATTCGACCATAAGATCAAAATCTTTGCGATGCTCCATATCTCCGGCTTCCTTTGGAAGCAGTAAGGAAATATTAACGACTCCCGCATCTAAAGGCACAGCTGCTCCTCCAGAGTTGCGAACGGCTGTATCATAGCCTTGGTTTCGCAGCCATTCGTCTGCTTCCGCAGCGCTGGGCAATCTGCTATCTCTTAGCCCCATGACGAAGGCCCTCGGGTGCCGCCAAATATGTAAGATGGGTGGTGTTGATTGACCAATCGCACGGCATAGGAGCTCTTCTAAGGCAAACGCATATAAAATGGGTTTAGGTTCCGTGTCATTTGAACGGTCAAGAATTCGTAAGGATGAAGGCAGTTGGGTCGCCATAATGTTAGGTCTCCTGAGTTTAGTCTGTATCAACAGCATGGGCAGCCAAATAGGCTTAACCTCCATCATACCTGTTATTTGCTGTTTGACAACCCTTGGCTCGCCAAAATGTCCATGATCCCTTTAAATAAAGGAATCGCCTTATTACTTTCCGTTGGGTCCGTATTTTTTATCACAACGGAAACCGCATACTTAGGACTTTCCACCGGGCCGTAGCCAATAAACCATTGATTCACTTTCTCTTGGTTGCCATTTTGAATCTGGGCTGTCCCTGACTTGCCCGCCAGCTTCCACTTAGCATTTAGCAAGCCTTGACCTGTTCCTTCCGTAACAACCTCCCGCATCCAACTTAGGAGTGTACGACTGGTTGCTGCTGATATTTTGCCATCCTTTGAAGCTAAAGACTTAACAGGAAACGCCTCCATCTCACGCCCCGTTTGATAGCGAATTTCTTGCACAACACGAGGCGAGAAACCCTTCCCGTCATTTATTAAGGTCACGACCATATTCGACGCTTGTAGAGGGGTCATACGGACGTCCCGTTGTCCAATGGCCGTTTGCATCAGAACACCTTCATCATTCTCAGGGGTATGTGCAGCAAATAATTGCCCTGTCTCCTCGGAATCAAATTGTGCAAACACATCCCTCGTATCGGTTTTCCCAGTCCAACCTACTTCATTCAAAACACCTAATTTATTCGCATACTCCTCTAATTGAGAGGGCGATAAACGCTGCATGACGTTGGCAAACACAATATTACACGATTGCGCAAAGCCCTCTTCTAAGGTTAAAGGCCCGTGCCCGTCTTTCCTCCAGCATGTGAAGCCATACTTCCCAAGCGCACCTTCACAATCAAACGTTTCCGTTGGCGTAACTACCTTCTCATCCAACGCAGCTGCTGCTACAATCGTTTTGAAAATCGAACCAGGTGCCGTCGCTTTGAGTGCATAATTACTCCAATTCTTACTAGCAAGATCCACTTGCAATGGATTATAGTTTGGCCGACTAGCCATAGCAATTACATCGCCATGCGATACTTCTTGCACAACTGCCGCACCTTCACGAATGCCCAGCTTATCCATTAAGCCTTCTATTTGCTGCTGTACGCGGCTATCCAAGGTCGTAACTAACTTCACAGGGTAAAAGGAATTATCCGGAGCAATCATCCGTGCGTCCAATCCCGCGAGCGGTCTCTTCCCCGCATCTGTGAAGTATGAAATCGAAGTTTCACCTACACCGCGAAGCCATGCATCGAACGACTTCTCCAAGCCAGCCCCACCAATTTTCGAAGTCAGCGCAACTCTCCCTTTTTCCAGATCCGAGCTGTAGATTTGCATCACACGATCCGGATTTTGTCCAATAAAGCCAACTAGCTGCCGCGCCGTCATGCCAGTGGGATAACGGTCCTCCGTTTCAACAACCTTCACATTGGATAAACCTAACCCATCTATCTCTTTCACTTGTTGCGCGCTTAGGGAGAGTGCCTTCCCCCCATCCTGCGTTCCCCATACTTGAGGCTCTTTCAAATTACGAGCAAAAGCAACCCAACTGTCTTTATTCGTCTGCAAAATACGTGCGAGTTGACTCACTTCCTGCTGATTCATCGCATATTCGCTATTGATTGGGAAGGCGACTAACGCTTTCACAATTTTTCCAGTCAGCGGTTGGAGATTCCGATCTAGAATCTCACCTCGCCCACTTTCTAAAACAAGTGCGCGTTGGCGCTGAATCACAGAATTTTTCACCAAATTGATTCCCCGAGATGAGTAACTTTCCGCTGCAACAATTTGGATCCAGAACAGCTTGCCAAAAATACCAAGAAATAAGAGCAAAATCAAAAAAAGCATCAGAAACATACGCCTTTTTTCCATCGAAGATAATTTACTTTCTCTCATTGTACGAACCCCTTTGAACTTCCAAAATAACCGTCGCTTCTTCCAGTATCGGCATTCTAGCAACACATCAAACCGCTTCTACTCTGCGAAAACACAAAAAAATCCACCCTCCTCATGGAGAGTGGACTCGTCTTCGCTATTATACTTCGAATTTGGATAATGTATCGGTAAGTGATTGAGACAGAAGATCCAGCTTGTCCGACAATTTCACCAATCCATCACTAATGCTTAGCTGTTCGGAGCTTAAGGAAGCAACTTCCTCGGAAGTAGCCAAGGATTCCTCAGCAACTGCACTGACGTTTGTCATTGCATCTGACAGAACTACTTGTGATTGTTCCAGCGTAGAAATGGAGTCACTAACCGTGCTCAACTGAACAATAAAGCCGCCCATATGATTCGTTACTTGTTTGAAAATCGTATCGGCTTCTTTCACCGCCATAATTTGCTCTTGGAAAATTGGTGTTGCTGTTGAAAGCACCTTTACCGTTTCATCGATTTCTCGTTGAATCGTCTCGGTAATTTGTCCTACTACGTCAATCGATTGTTTCGATTGATCAGCTAGCTTACGAATCTCATCTGCTACGACCATGAAGCCTTTGCCAGCTGCGCCAGCACGTGCTGCTTCAATCGTCGCATTCAAGGAGAGGATGTTCGTTTGCTTCGTCATGTTGTTCAGTACATCTAGGATCTTACGGATCGAACGTGTGCTATCTTTCAAGCGATCAACTTTATCAACCATGGAACGAATCATTTCTTCCGTCAGATTCGTTTTGGAAATGAGCTCCGACATATACTTCGTTCCAAGCTCACTGGAAGTTTGTACATCCGCTGCTGCAGTTCCCATCTCAAGGTTGGCCTCGATCACTTGCTTCATTTGAATGCCAATATGGTGAGTTAGCTCATTGCCTTTCTCAGACTCTGTCGCCAAACCGCCTGCACCATTGGAAATCTCATCTGTTGCTACCGCAATTTCTCTTGCCGCTGTAGCAGTCACCTTGGAGGAATTCGTCAATTCTTGCGCTGTTTCAAATACCGCTTGTGCAGACGTACTCGTTTGTTGAACAAGTGTCGTAATCTGCTGCATCATCACATCGAAGCTTGCGCCCAATTGCCCAATTTCATCCTGAGACTTGTAATTGGCACGAACCGTCAGCTTCCCTTTGGCACCTTGCTGCATCAAGTTACGCAGATTAATGAGTGGAGTTCCAATCATTCTAGCTACGATAATACCGATAATAACCGCTGCGATAGCCGCAAACAATGCGATAAGCAGCGTGTAATTGTAAATTTTCTTTGCATCTTTTACAAGTGCGCTGACCGGAATATCACCAACCAAGTTCCAGCCCGACACAGCTGATTTGTAGAAAGCTACCAAGTGATCATCTTTCGTGATGAATGAACCATGTTCTTCTGCAATCTGTTCTTTCGTGAGTTGAACGGATGATTCTTTGCCAACATTACTCATATCTTTGACCGCAATGTTTTTATTCGCCGCATTCGTAATGATGACATTACTGTCATCCCCTAAAGACATGCCGGCTAACTCTTTCGTCAAAATGTCTGTGCTAAGCTCTATGACTAGAACAGCTGTTGACGAATTCGTTAACGTATTGCGCATCAGACGGCTGATCGCAAACGTATTTGAAGAGCTGCTGGAGTAACCTTTGGCTTGACTATCCAGCCATGTTACTTTACCAGCGTTTTCAACAGTTTGTTTAAACCACTCCGTTGTTGCTGAATTCTCAGTCGCTGGAGCGCCGCCAGCTCCTGTAATAACGATCAATTTACCATCCGGACGGTACAAATGAAGCGTTTTAATTGATTTGTTAGAGAAAGTAACTACGTTTAATTTCTCAGTTAATTGACGCGTAACATCCAGTGCTTCATAGGAGGATGCTTCCAATTTTGGAACCTTATCCAGTAGTTCTTGCAACTCTTTATTAAGCATAATCTGCAGCGAAACATCATCAAAAGTTTGATAAAGGAAATCCAACTTCTGTCCTGCTTGTGTCACCGTTTGTAAACTAGATTCAGATACCTTGTTCTTAATAACACTTTTGGAAACTGAATAGGAAATCATCCCTACCGTAAGTACGAAAAACAGAATACTTACAAAAAACATCAGAAATAACTTCATACCAACTGATTTCACTGGATTTTCGAGCTTAATGTTGCTCGGACCTTTGAATGCATATGTACCATTCGGTGAAGCTGAGCCACCATTCGTAGTCTCAACAGTTCGACCCCTTCGAACTTGACCAGTTGCTTGAACTACTTTGTTTAAAATAGCGCGGATACCTTGAAGTTTTTTTGTCATTTCGTTCACCACCATTAGTTTCTAATTACCCTTTTTCTTCTTTCAGCCAAAATGAAAAGGTTTACATGCGTAGTCATAAAATAATTTCGACATGTATTTCCAATATCCTCTATAAAACGATCCAAAAGTATGAGAAAACTTTTATTGCGTCTACTCGTGGATGGGCGACCGCTTATAGAGGTAATTTTCATCGTCAATGAGACAACTGTCGACAAAAACCAACAAACTTTTCAATTTCATGCGAATAAAAAAGGAAGCTTTCTCCAATATAACCCACACTGGAGAAAGCTTCCATGGTACTATTTTCCTGTTTTCTTCCGCATCATATCCCATTTTCTTACAGGTTTCTCGGTTTTTAGTTGAACCAATTGTAAAGGATGTCTTGCTGCCGTTAATTCTTGACCCGCTTCATCTTGAATAACGCCAACTGTTTGCTTAAAATGCGTGCCATCAGGTCCAAAGAATTCAATCTGTTGGCCGGGCTTGAAATGATTCCGTTGCTGAATAAGAGCAACTCCGGTTTCTGAGTTGTAGTCCATGACCAAGCCTACAAAATCGAAGCCGATAACCTTATCTTCCGGTTCAAAAATATGATCCTCATGACCAGGTGCTTCATAAAAGAATCCATCATTCAATGGTCGATTCGCTGCTTTGTGGATTTCATCCTGCCATAGAGGATTGAGCTCGAAATGCTCTGGGTCCTCGAAATAGGCATCAATCGCCTGACGATATGCGTTCACGACCGTAGCCACATAATGAATACTCTTCATTCGGCCTTCGATTTTAAAGCTGTCTACACCCGATTCGATCATATCCGCAATATGGTCAATCATGCTCAAATCTTTGGACCCCATGGTAAATGCATCGTCATCCTCAGCAAACATAGGGAAATCGGTCGCCAAAGGGGCATCCAGCGGCTGATCCTTGGTGAATAGATCATATTTCCAACGGCACGATTGCGAGCAGCCACCGCGGTTCGAATCGCGATCCGTAAAGTGATTGGATAAGACACACCGTCCTGAGTAAGAACTGCACATGGCCCCATGAATAAAGGCCTCAATTTCGACTTCCACATGCGCCTTAATTTCATCGATTTCCTGCATGCTGACCTCACGCGCCAATACGACACGCTCGATGCCTTGATCTTTCCAGAACTGAACCGTTTGCCAGTTCATCACCGACTGCTGCGTGCTTACATGGACTTCCAATTCAGGAGCAACGCGTCTGCACGTTTCCATGATGATGGGATCCGCAGCGATGATCGCCGAAATTCCAACCTCCTGCAGACCTCGTAAGTACTCGTCTAATCCTTCAATATCTTCATTATGTGCGTAGATGTTCGTTGCTACGAATACCTTAGCGCCATATCGCTTTGCAAATTCGACCCCTTCGCGCATTTCCTCTTTGGAGAAATTATCCGCGTTAGAGCGTAAACCATACTTCTGTCCACCAATATATACGGCATCTGCGCCATAATGGATCGCAAATTTCAGCTTCTCTAAGTTACCAGCTGGAGCTAGCAGCTCCGGCTTATCAAGTCTTACACGCTTACCCCTGGCTCGTGCTTCTACGGCTGTCGTCATCTGGGAGAGCACCTTCTTTCTTTACTCAATATACCTGTTCTTTATAGAAAAACCCGAAACTCAACTCGCGCTCAGGATCCTGAAGCTCCACAATCGCATCCAGCCATTCTTGCTGAAACTCATAGCCTTCAGGATTCGCAAGATAAGCATCAATCGCGGCGCGATAGCTTTTTACGACCGTTTCATTGTACTGTGAGGATTTGAGCAAGCCTTCAATTTTCAAACTGTCGATATTCCCATCAATGAGCTCTGGCAAATTTTCCAGCATACAGAAATCTTCGGAGCTCATAATGTGTGTACCATTGCGGTCCTCATAAACGGGATATCGTTGATCGCGACGCTCGTGCTCGATAAGGAATAATCCCCGCTCCTTCGAACGGTCCTCTTCCACCTTATTCCCTTGATGTGCCATATAATTTTTGACCAGCTCGCGCTTGGAGTGGTAAATATTCGTAATCCCATGAACTTGTACTTCTACAGCAATCTCTGACTTCGTTTTAAAATCAAGCACCTGCTCCATGTTCAGTTCTCTCGCAAGTACTACTCGTACTGCACCTTGCTTCCCCCAATAATTCGCTGTGGCATAATTCGTAGAGGTCATCTCAGCATTCCAATGCAGCGGCAATGGTTCAGGTAACTGGCGCACCGTCATGACAACAGCAGGATCTCCAAAAATAATAGCATCTACCCCATGTGACTGTAGGGAGGCTAAGTATTCTTTTAACCCTTCAAGCGTTTGATTATCTAAAATATTGTTGACCGCCACATAGACTTTCGCATTACGTTCATGTGCCCATGTGACCGCTTCTCCGATCTCGTTCAGCATCACTTCGCCTGGGAGCCTAAGCCCGTAGCGATCTTCCCCTATAATAACGGCATCTGCACCTGCAAGTATCATTTGTTTCAACTCAGCAATAGAACTGCAGCTGATGACTAATTCTGGTCTTTTCACGTCATGCTTACCTACCTTCTGTCAGCTTAATTCGCACGTCCTTCTAATTCGTGGCCTTCTTACTATTGGCAATATTCTTCTTGTGTTCTTCAAAGGTTTCCGCAAACAAATGACCCATGGTTCCATCCTTCTTGGTCACATAGAAGACATACTTCGTTTCTTCCGGATAGATCGCCGCCTTAATGGAGGCTAGACTAGGACTCGCGATTGGACCTGGAGGCAATCCTGTATTCAAATACGTATTGTAAGGACTTTGTATTTGAAGGTCCTTTTCCAATAATCGCTCCTTCGACTTATCGAATAAATACTGGACTGTCGCATCGATTTGAAGCGGCATGTTCATTTTCAATCGGTTCACAATGACTCCAGAAACGAGTGCACGTTCCGTATCGACAACAACCTCCCGTTCGATCAACGAAGCAATTGTCAGCATTTGATGAATGGTGAGATTACGCGCTTTTAACTTGTCCTTCCAATCAGGTGGAAGTGTCGCAAGTTTCTTGTCTAGTTGATCTAAAGAACGCTCGACGAATTCCTTCTCCGTAGAGCCTTTCTTGAATTCATAGGTTTCAGGGAAGATATACCCCTCTAATCGATGTCTTAAATTTTTGCTGTCCGGAATCGACGCTGTTGTCTCCTCTTTAAAGCCCGCAGGATCATCGACAAGCCCCAGAAACGTTTCTTTCTTCCACGTGCTCTGTTCGCCCACTTTAGCGGCAATCTGGTCGATTGTAAAGCCTTCAGGAATCGTGATACGAACCATTTCTTCCTTCACGACATCTCCCTTGTTCAGCTTATCAATCATTTCTACAAATGTCATACCTGGCTTCATCGCGTATTCGCCAGCTTGAAATTTGGAGCCCTGCTTTTTCCATTTTAAATAATACGTGAAAATAGATGAATTCTTAATGAGTCCCTTGGTTTTCAATTCCTCTGCGATCTGTATCGAACTGGAGCCTTGCGGAATGGATACGCGGACCTCCTGATCCGAGGCCTCGACTGGTTGCAGCGCACTCGCTACAAACAAGCCAATGCCACCTGCTGTGCCGAGAACAAGCAATATAACAATACTAAAGCTAAGCAATATCCATTTCAGCACTCCACGCTTAGGCTTCTGTGATTCTTCTAGTTCATCATCCATATTCACAACGCTTCGATTCCTCCTAAGAATGTCAATCGTCAAGCCTTTGGCTGTAGGTTACCTTAGTATCATTAACCATATGCACAACAAAACCGAGCGGATAATCTCCGCTCGGTTATCTTCTTCTTACAAGTCGTCCTGCTCAGGAAAAACCATCTCGTCATATAACTCCGAAACCGTTTCCCACTCATCGTCATCGTCAATGGTAACTAGTTCGTATTCACCGTCATCATTCGAGATGACACGAAAAAGGGCAACTTCCTCTTCCTTCTTCAGTGCATCGGATTGCATAACGGCATACGTTTGGTTCTCATAGACGAATTCTTTCAGAAGATGATACACCGTCGACTCACTTTGGTCGTCAGACAACAGGATATCATCCCCGTAAGTTTTGCGCAATACATCAGAAGGTGTTGTCAAACTCATGCTTCTTCTTCCTCATCGAACTCCGCCATTAAGGTGTTGAACGTTTCTTCCACAATGTTCCACTCTTCTTCATCATCAATGGTGAAAAGCTTCAAGTCCTCGCCGTCGTCGTCTTCTTCATAACGGAAAGCATACACTTCGTCGGATTCTTCGTCTCCACCGTCTGTAGGCACGACCATCATATATTTCTTATCTGAACCGTCCACTTCGAATTTCATGATAACCTCGAACTCTTCTTCGTTGCCTTCATCGTCCGGGATGTAAATGATTTCTGGTTCTTCTTCACGCAATTCTTCTTTGGACATGTTCATTCACCTCTTCATATTGGCATCCATATACCCTTGTAGAATAAGCTGTGCGGCCATCTTATCAATGACTAGCTTCCGTTTCTTCCGGCTTACATCTGCTTCAAGAAGCGTCCGTGTGGCGGCTACGGTTGTTAATCGCTCATCCCATAGGTGTACTGGTACACTGATCTTTTGTTTTAATTCTTCTGAAAAAGCAATCGCAATCTCGCCGCGAGGCCCAATCGTATTGTTCATATTCTTAGGCAACCCGACAACAACTTGCGATACGCCATATTCATTAACAATCTGGATAAGCCGTTCAAAGTCTTCTCCCGGCTTATTACGGCGAATGACTTCAAGTCCTTGAGCCGTCCATCCGAGCTCATCGCTTAATGCGACACCGATGGTTTTATCCCCATAATCCAAGCCCATCCATCTCATGCTGGTTCTCTTTTCTTCTATTTGTGTTGGCCCAGATAAGCACGAACTAATTCTTCAATCAGTTCATCCCGTTCCCGTTTACGAATGAGGCTTCTCGCATTATTATGACGCGGAATGTAGGCAGGATCCCCCGAAAGCAAGTAACCAACAATTTGGTTAATCGGATTATACCCTTTTTCCTGAAGAGCATCATACACCGCCAGCAACACATCCTTCGGCGAAGTCTCGATCTCTTCCGCCTTCACATTGAACTTCATTGTTTTGTCCATGGAACTCATCAGGAGCACCCCACTTCCTTGTGACCTTGTAAAATATTTGAAAAAACTTACGTTATACATGTGATATATTCTCTATGGTTTTAAAAATTCCTGTCCATTAGAAAAATAATTATACGAATTGGGAAAGGAGCCCCTCGACACTAGCTAATGCTGCCTGCAATTTGGATGCATCCTTGCCGCCAGCCTGTGCCATATCCGGACGACCGCCACCGCTTCCGCCAACCGCCTGTGCGACTTCTTTAATAATTTTACCCGCATGGAAGCCTTTAGAAACGAGATCAGGTGTTACAGCAGCTACCAGATTGACTTTATCTTCTGTAGCAGCGCCAAGAACGATGACAGCCGAACCTAGCTTCCCTTTCATCTCATCAACGATGTTACGAAGAGAATCCATATCCGCAGCATTGACTTGCGCAGCCAGAACAGAAACACCTGCTGCTTGTTTCACTTGATCCGTGAGCGAACCTGCTTCAATACGACCGAGCTTACCACGAAGCGATTCATTCTCACGCGCCAGTTCTTTCATTTGCTGTAAGGTAGCATCAACACGTTTAGGAACATCCGTGATGTTCGACTTCAGCAAGCCAGCCGCTTCTTTCAACAATTGCAGTTGACCATCTAAATACTCATACGCGCTGCGTCCAGAAACAGCTTCAATACGACGTACGCCGGAGCCAATCCCCGACTCACTTACGATTTTGAACAAACCGATTTGGCTTGTATTTTGAACGTGACAGCCACCACAAAGCTCTAACGAATAGTCCCCGACTTGTACAACGCGAACGATATCGCCGTACTTCTCACCGAACAACGCCATTGCGCCCATTGCTTTCGCATCCGCGATCGCTTTGAGGGAAATATCCACATTCGTGCTATTCCAAATTTGTTGATTCACACGTTGTTCCACATCTTGCAGCTCTTCACTTGTGATGGAGCCGAAATGGGAGAAGTCAAAACGCAAGCGATCTGGCTCAACAAGTGAACCCGCTTGATTTACATGCGTCCCCAGCACTTCCTTAAGTGCTTTGTGCAGCAAGTGTGTTGCCGTATGGTTCTTAATAATGTCGGTACGTGGTGCAGAAGCTACCGTTGCCACAACGGCCTCACCTTGACGCAGCACACCCGACTCTACGATGACTTTGTGTACATGCTGACCATGTGGAGCTTTCATCACATCAACAACTTGCAAAGTTACCTGCTCGTTGCGAATTGTGCCATGATCGCTAACTTGACCACCGCTCTCTGCATAGAAAGGCGTACGATCTAGAACGACTTGGCAAGTCTCACCAACACCAACAAGCTCCACGAGCTCATTCTCGTGCACGATAGCTGTGATATTAGCAGTAACTACCAATTCATTATATCCAACAAATTCGCTTTTAATCGTTAATTCCGACAGCGGTCCGCCTTGAACCTTCATGCCGCCCTCTTTGTTACTTGCTGCGCGTGCACGATCACGCTGCTCTTGCATCGAAGCATCGAAACCTGCACGATCCACAGTCAGCCCTTTCTCTGACGCGAAGTCCTCCGTCAAATCGAAAGGGAAGCCATACGTATCATAAAGCTTGAATGCATCAGGTCCGCTGATTTGATTCGTGCCGGCTTGCTGGGTTTTCTGTACCATTTCGGCAAGAATGATCAAGCCATCGCTTAGCGTCTCATGGAAACGCTCTTCTTCGGTACGGATTACCTTCTCAATGAACTCGCGTTTATCGACGACCTCAGGATAATAAACCCCCATGATGTCTCCAACCGTTGGCACTAGCTTGAACAAGAACGGTTTATCTAAGCCTAGCACTTTCCCATAGCGTACTGCGCGACGAAGCAAACGGCGAATGATATAACCGCGACCTTCATTGGAAGGAAGAACGCCATCACCTACTGAGAATGCAACGGTACGGATATGGTCAGCAATCACTTTAAGCGCAACATCGTGCTCTTCATTAACGTGATAAGCAACACCTGTTAGCTCGCACGTTTTCTCAATAATCGGCAAGAACAGGTCCGTGTCGAAGTTGGAATCCACATCTTGCAGAATGGAAGCAAAACGCTCCAAGCCTGCGCCCGTATCAATGTTCTTATTCGGAAGAGGCGTGTAGCTGCCGTCAGAATTATGGTTGAATTGTGTGAACACCAAGTTCCACACTTCGAGGAAGCGCTCATTCTCTCCGCCTGGCCAGCACTCCGGATCAGACAAATCACCGTATTTGTCGCCGCGATCGTAGAAAATTTCTGTACAAGGACCGCATGGGCCTTCACCAATATCCCAGAAGTTATCTTCTTTGAGCTTATAAATACGTTCCTCTGGAATGCCGATTTGCTTATTCCAGATTTCGAAAGCTTCCTCGTCATCTTCATGTACCGTAACCGAGATCCGATTCGGATCAAAGCCAATCCATTGCGGATCCGTTAGGAACTCCCATGCCCAAGGAATAACTTCCTTTTTGAAATAATCGCCGATCGAGAAGTTCCCTAGCATTTCAAAAAATGTATGGTGACGACGTGTTTTACCTACGTTTTCAATATCATTTGTACGGATACATTTCTGAGCATTCGTAATCCGCGGATTCTCAGGAATTTCACGTCCATCCAAGTAAGGCTTCAACGGAGCAATACCGGCATTAATCCACAGTAAGGATGGATCGTTATGCGGAACTAATGATGAGCTCGGCTCGACCTTATGCCCTTTACTTGCGAAAAATTGTAACCATTTCGAACGAATTTCACTTGCTTTCATCGAAGTCAAGCCTCCATATTTAGGATAAGTTTACAAACAAACAAAAAACGCCCCTGCAGCTAACAGGGACGAATCATCGCGGTACCACCCTGGTTATTGTATCCGTGCTCCCACTGCCTTAGAGGCATAGGGCGAATCCAATCTCCTTGTGCGGATTTGTAACGGGTCCAACCGGTGGAGTTCATCCACACTCCGAAACGAGCTTTGGGCCATCCTAACACCGAAAGGTTCTTCCAGCCGATCTTCGCAGCTATCACTGCCAAGCGGAACCTTCTCTCTGACGATGGGCTATGGCTTACTAAGTTTCATCAACGCTTTAATTCACATATAGATAAGGCAAATTATAACTTTATGGGGGTTGCCTGTCAATATGAAGGCATTATAGAGTAGAATATAGGTTATGGAGGTGCTTCTAATGGACATTTCAACGCTTACCTTGCTCGGCCTCATCTTCCCCATCTTCGTTTTGATCATTTATATTATGGCGAAAACAATCATTAAGAAACAAATACCGGACAGTCGGTACAACCCCTTTGACTACATAACAGGTCAATCCCATGTGGAGTTTCAAGAACAAAAAGAACAAAAAGAAGAGGACGACAGCCAAGGCGATGATAAAAACAAGCATCTAAAATAAGGTTCTTCTTCCGTTATATCAGATTAAAAATCACCATTGACAATGATTCTCAATAGAAGTATACTAATTTTAATGATAATGATTTTCATTATCGAAGACATCAACTAACAGCTTGTTTATTACTCACTTATTCCGTAGTCCATTTTATGGTTTACGTATGGGCCACAACCTTTCAAAACTCCTCAACCCTCGTGCAAAACCCCTTGGACCATGATCCCGCAAGTCATGCTCAGGGGGTTTTGTGCGTTTTTCTACTTGTTAGGCATGGACTGGCTAGGTCGTTGGCTTATGAACAAAGTGGATAAACACATGCTGAATGATGACTTTCATCACCGCGAAGAAGGGTACTGCCAAGATTAATCCTACAACTCCCGCTACTTCTCCCCCAACCAGCAAGGCGAAAATGATAAACAACGGATGCATGTGCAAGGTTTTGCCAACCACTTGGGGAGAAATCACATTCCCCTCGAGAATCTGCACGGTCAAATTGACCAGTGCGACGAACAGCACCATTTTCAACGAGACAGTTGAAGCCATAATAATGGCAGGCGCCGCACCAAAGAAGGGCCCCATGTAAGGGATGATATTGAAGATTGCGACCACGCTAGCAAGCAGCAACGGATATGGCATGCCAATCAACCAATAGCCAAGATAAGCAAGAACGCCAATAATGAAGCACACGAGAAGCTGTCCCCGAATATAGTTGCCAAGCGCCGTATCAATGTCCATAAGCAGGGAGACGGTTTTTTTGCGATGCTTCACAGGTACGATGGCTAATGCCGTTTTCTCAATAATTTGGAAATCCTTCAAGATGTAGAAAGCAAGGAATGGCACGATAAAAGCAATAAACAGCATATTGATCGTCGTCCCAATCTGATTCATGTAATTGGCGACCGCCATAGAAATCTTCGACTCCAGTTTCCCTATCGAGTGATTAAACCCATTTCGCACACTGTCCGGCAGTAGTTGATTTTGATTAAAGCCGTCAACAAGGGACTGAGCTTTCATCGCCATTTGTGGCATATGTTCATTTAATTCAGCAGCCTGCTCTACAAACATGGGGGTCATATTCATGATAATGACCGTCACCGATGTGATAAAAACACTATAAATCAACAGGACGGCAATCGTTCTTGGCACTTTCCGTTTATTCAATATCGTGACAACTGGATTTAAAATATACGAGATAATGACCGCTATGAAAAACGGCATGACTATGGCTTTGATGAATGTGAAAAGGTGAAATAAGATAGGTTTTATGAGAATAAGCAAATATAAACCGACTAAGATTAATAAGGCATAAATCAGTCCTTTAAACCATTTATTACTCGAGAAGCTTTCCATGCTGCCTCCACCTCTGTCATTTGAATTCAAGCTCGCGCTCATACAGTATGTGTACAACTCGCCCAAATTAACCCTTGGTTGGCACCGAATGACAAAAAAACGCTAGGGCTCAAGCGAATTCTCGCTCGAACACTAACGTTTCAACATGTTAACTTTAGTTCACGTGCTCGTGGATATGAGAAACTTCTTCCTCAAAAAACAAATCATCCAGAGAACTTAACGTACCATCTTCCTCGACTTGATAAACGGACATTTTATCTCCGTTTACGCTGAGTTCGATAAAACAACCCCAGCAGTAAAATTGATGGGAACCGATCTTTCCAATATCTTTGGAATTACAGTTTGGACAACGCATCATGCTCACCCTATTCTTCTTTGGATACGAAGAGTTCTTCTACTTCCTGAGCGCAATGTCCAGGCACGATGATCGCATCTTCCCCCATGGTTGCCGATTCTGGCATGGGAAGCCACTTTCGCCCTTCTTTTAAATCAGAAATAAACCCTTCGGACAATTCATAACCTACTATTTGTTTTCCCCAATTCTGGTTTAAATAAACATCTTCTACCACGCCTAATTCGTGCCCTCCCACCGTGACGACTGGGAGTCCTTTAATCTTGTCGCTTCCCTCAAGAAAAGCATGGCACTCATTCTTCTGCCCAAATTCGCAAATGACACTTTCGTTCGGTATGGTTATAGCATCCTCTCCGGCTGAGACGATTCCCTCCCATGAGATGTAACGTAAGGACGAGAACCATGTCTTCGCTTCGAGCACAATGCCGCTTATGTTCCACGTTGGGTCAATCAATAAATCCTTTACTTCGCCTACTTGCTTACCCGACTCAACGGTTAACACGGGAAGTCCTATTAATTCATGCGCTCTGCGCAAACGCAACGCCTCCTAGAACCACCCAGTACTACTTATTACGCAACCGATGGATAATGGTTGCAACTTTATGGGCAGCCGTTTCGATTTGTTCTTTAGAATTCCCCATTCCAAAGCTAAATCGTACCGCGGAATGTGTCACATTTTCTGGAAGTTTCATGGCTTGTAAGACATGTGAGATTTCCAGTGAGCCAGATGTGCATGCGGAGCCGCTTGCAGCAGCTACCTGATCTAAATCAAGGTTCATTAAAAGTGTTTCAGTTGAGATCCCTGGAAAAGAAATGTTTAGAATGTGCGGGACACTCTGTTCCATATGCCCGTTAATCGTAAACGCATCACAGCCCAATTGCTGTTCTAAGATGGAAATCATGTGTTCGCGAAGCTCACTGGCTTGGGTGTAGTTGCGTTCTTGGAGCGGAAGAATGGTTTCAACTGCTTTCGAGAAGCCGGCGATAGCGGGGACATTTTCAGTACCTGCACGGCGCTTGCGTTCTTGCGAGCCACCGAATACGTGAGGAAGCAACTTCGTATGTTTGGAGACGTAGAGGGCTCCAGCACCTTTGGGGCCATAAATTTTGTGAGCGGACAGACTCAAGAGATCGACCGGCAGCTCAGTAAGATTCAAGGGAATCTTTCCTAAAGCTTGCACCGCATCGACATGAAAGGGAATGCCATGCGTTCTTGCGAGCAGGCCAACTTGCTCAATTGGTTGAATCGTACCCACTTCATTATTCACATACATCATAGAGATTAAAGCCGTATCGGGACGAATAGCTGCTTTAACATCTTCTATTTGAATAAGTCCATCCGAACCTACTGGGAGGTATGTGACTTCAAATCCAAGACTTTCCAAGTGTTCGCAGGGATGCAGCACGGCATGATGCTCAATCGTTGTAGTCACGATATGCTTCTTGCCGGCTTGCTCCCCCTGCATGATCCCAAAGATCGCCATGTTATTACTTTCTGTTCCACCGCTTGTGAAGATCAGCTCACTAGGCAAACAGCCTAGTGATTTCGCCATGCCATCGCGGAAGCGATTCAGCGCTGTTCTTGCTGCTCGACCAAAGCTATGCGTGCTGGAAGGATTACCATAATTTGCTGTATAGAAAGGCAACATAGCCTCCCATACATCAGCATGTACAGGCGTTGTTGCAGCATGATCTAGATAAATGGGTTCCATGAGTCACCTTAAATGTAAAACATGTAATTATCGTTTTTGCCTTTATCCTCAAAAGAAATCAGGTTCGCCAATGTTGTGGAGTCCAGCACTTCCGCAATGCTATCGCGTATGCGAATCCACAAGTCCCGTTTGGCAGGATCATCCTCTTCCGTAAAATCTACGGGGCTGATCGGTCCTTCAAGTACACGAATTACTTCTCCTGCAGTTACCTGCTCGGCAGATTTAGAAAGAATATAGCCACCGTAAGCTCCGCGAATACTTTTGACTAAACCCGCATTGCGCAAAGGAGCTACAAGTTGTTCAAGATAATGTTCAGAAAGCTGATGTCTCTCAGCAATACTCTTCAGTGAAGTTGGTCCTTCACCCACTCGGTTAGCTAATTCCATCATGATCGTTAGACCATAACGACCTTTTGTGGAAATTTTCAAAATTAACACCTCATTCAACATGATATGCCATCAAGGAGTCTGTATATATCGCTAAAACTTGAGATGCTTACCAACCTTGCTACCCACGCTTTAACACCAGGGTCGTCCCTATCTAGGTAAACAGCGTTTCCATTTTTCGCAAAAACATTCCAAAACATCCGTATATCGTATCTATGTTATCACAAAACCCTTGTATTGTGGGGGAAAAACAATGACATTCTCATGAAATATTTTAATTTTGAGCAATTGGCATGTATAATAGTAGTGTTCAAAATAAAACAGCTCCACAAAGTCAAGCAAGATGGAAAAGAGGTTTACGCTATGCAAACAAAAAAACGTATCATCCTGGGGATGTCTGGAGGTGTCGATTCTTCCGTTGCCGCGCTGCTGCTTAAGGAGCAAGGATATGAAGTAATTGGCATTTTCATGAAAAATTGGGACGATACTGACGAATTTGGTCATTGCACCGCAGAAGAAGACGCAGAGGATGTCAGACGGGTCTGTGACCAGCTCGACATCCCTTTCTATACAGTAAATTTCGAGAAGCAGTATTACGACAAGGTTTTTGCCTACTTCTTGGACGAGTACACCAAGGGACGTACCCCCAACCCCGACGTTATGTGTAACCGTGAAATCAAATTTGGGGAATTGCTTCAAAAAGTGCTTGATTTAGGCGGCGATTACATCGCAACTGGTCATTATGCGCAAGTGAAGGAACAAGATGGTGAATTCGTGCTGATGCGCGGAAATGATTCGAACAAGGATCAAACTTACTTCCTTAACGTGCTTAATCAACAGCAACTTGCTAGAGCCATGTTCCCGATCGGTCACCTGCCTAAGTCTAAGGTTCGTGAAATTGCTGAAGCAGCTGGACTAGCAACGGCGAAGAAGAAAGATAGTACGGGGATTTGTTTCATTGGCGAGCGCGATTTCAAAACATTCCTCAGCCAATACCTCCCTGCTCGACCAGGCAATATGGTTGATATTCGTAACGGTGAGATCAAGGGCCGCCATGACGGGTTGATGTACTATACGTTAGGACAAAGACAAGGTCTCGGAATTGGTGGATCAGGCTCAGGTGAGCCATGGTTCGTAGTGGATAAAAACTTGGAGACGAATGAGTTGCTCGTCGTTCAAGGTGAACAGCATCCAGGGCTTTACTCCAAGGGACTGACAGCGACTGATCTGAATTGGATTTCTTCCAAGAAACCAGAAGGTCCATACACGTGTACAGCCAAATTCCGTTATCGCCAAGCGGATCAAGGGGTTGTGATTACCTTGCAGCCTGATGGCAGCTGCGAAGTTGTTTTTGATAAGCCGCAAAAAGCAGTCACACCAGGCCAATCCGTTGTCTTTTACGATGGGGAGATATGTCTAGGTGGCGGTGTGATTGATAAGGTTCATAAGTAAGAGTTAGCGCGAGTGAGAGCGAAAAATGCAAGGTAGAGATAAAGCGAAAATAAGAGATATGTACACAGGTTTAGGGATAGAAGCAAAAATTAGAGATAAAAAAGACTAGAGATAAATGAATAGAAGCTAATGCAGAGGAGAATGGGTATGGCTATGAACGAGGTAACGATGAAAGCTGATACGTATGAAGATGTAACGAGGCTCGTTAAGGAGATTGGTATTCTTCCCCTTTCTTCGTTCATGCCTGAGCATCCTTCTCTGGATTCCCTAACGGTCCAGGAACAGTGGCATACAGGTTTAGAGACAGATCCTTGGCTTTGGCGCGATCGCCTACCGGGTGATGGGCTTGCTGCTTATGGGCGATTTTTTGCCAAGAAACCACTGTTGATCTCTTCTGATCTCTTCCCACTCATAAAAAACTTACTTGAAGACCCCTACACGGTGGACGAGCGGTATTCCGATGGAGAGCTGTCCAAAGCGGCCGTCGATGTGTATCACGCTATTGCAGGTAATGAAGGCATTGATGTGAAAGCTTTGCGTGCTGCGACCGATTTGAAATCCAAAGAATCTAAAAATGAATTTGATCGTGCACTGATCGACTTGCAGAGTAAAGCTGATATCGTGATTGCAGGGATTAGTGAACGATTGAACGCTAATGGCACGAAAAACGGATGGAACGGCACCTGTTACATGACTGCTTCGCATTGGATGGAGCTGCATGGGATCGAGAAGAATACCCTTCCAACACCTGAAGCTAAAGCTCAGTTGCGAACGCTGTTGCAGGACAAGTATAGCGAAGCTGCTGCTAAGTACTTAGGGAAGATTTTTAAATTGTAAAGTGGAAAGGAGCACTTTGGTGCTCCTTTTTTGTTTGGCTTGTTTGCTTAAGCAACTAAGGTGGCGAGACAGACTTGTTTGCTGAAGCAGCTTCTTGGTGGGTGTGCTAGAAATATAGGATAACTGGAAAGAGTACAGCTAATTCGTGGAAATCCACTTGGAAAATCGATTTAGATGGATTATATGTAGTTCATTCTGCCCTATTTGGCTATATTGGCATAAATAGTTGAAATTAACTGGAGGAAATCCAGTTATTCAGATTTTCGAGGGAAACTCCGAAGAATTAGCTGTACAAAATACATCTATTTCGCCGCAAGTAGTAGCATGTAGCGAAAAACTCTAGGAACTTCATTTCGGAGAGCCTCACTATAGGCTCAGATTTCGAGGTTACCACGAGGGATCATGCTTTTAGACCACGTTTTGCTGTTATTTACCGCTCGCACATTGCGCATGCAAGCTCCCCACGTCGCGCAGTCTATTAGCGAAAGGTGTGAGCGAAACTGAGCAAAATTATAGCTATTTTACTCATATTCGGCCTGAGCTGGATTGGATCTTCCCCTGTGCTTGCAGAAACGATCCAACTAGGCTACGGCGGCCATACGAAAAGAGTGCCTGTTCAAGATCCCTCTTATGCCAAATGGAGCCGCCTTGCCTTTCACGAGGCCGGTAAGGTGTATACGTTGCTGGATTACAAATACATTGGAAAATCAACTGTAGCGCCGGGCGTCGTTCAGCAGCAGTTCCGATTCTGGGTCAAAAAGAATGGTGCTGAGTTTCCACTCATCGTCTCCATTCGTTATGATCCCGTTACCGAAAAAGTGTTCACGATCCTCATGGAGCAAGAAAATAGAGGGACTCTACGGATTCTATGAATCTGTAGGTGTCCCTCTTCTTTTGTGTTGGTTCAGTTTCATCTTCTCTTCTGTCCCTTGATTGGTTGCTGCAAAAATCACTTCATGCTGAATCTCATCCGGCAAGTATTGTTGTCGAACGAAATGCCCTGGATAATTATGCGGATACATATAACCTTTGTGACCAAGTTTTTCCGCACCTTTGTAATGTGTGTCGCGCAAATGAAGCGGAACCTCCGCTGATTTCACTCGCTCCATCAACTCTTGTGCCCGCATGATCGCGAGCGGTATCGAATTGGACTTTGGACTCTCCACCGCGAATAAAATTGCCTGGGAAATGATGTACTTCGATTCCGGCCAGCCGATCTTATGGTAGGCGTCCATCGCGGTGACAGACTGGACCATCGCCTGCGGATTGGCGAGTCCGATATCTTCACTGCAAGCGACGATCAGACGCCGCAGGAAGGTCATAGGATCCATGCCGAGCTTCTCGACGGCATAGAGGAACCAGAACAGCGCGGCATCGCTAGAGCCGCGCACGCTCTTGTGAAAGGCGGACAAGACGTCATACTGCGTCGACTCGTCCGCTTTCACGATCGGGCGGCGGATCGACTCTTCCGCCACCTCGCGCGTGATATGAACCGTGCCGTCCGGTTCAGGGGAGGTCGTCAGCGCTGCGAGCTCCAGCGCGTTCAAGGATCGGCGGATGTCGCCATTGGCCATCTGCCCGATGTGTTCTAACGCCTCCTCGTCCACGTGGAGGCGCATGAAGCCGAGCCCCTTCACGGGGTCGGCGATCGCTCTTCGCATGGCGATGAGCGCATGCTCCGCCGTGAGAGGCTCGAGTTGAAACAGCGTCGAGCGCGACAAGAGGGCCCCGTTCACATGGTGAAAGGGGTTCTCTGTGGTCGCACCGATGAAGATGAGGATGCCCTGCTCCACAGCAGGAAGCAGCGCATCCTGCCGCGAGGTGTTGAAGCGATGGACTTCGTCCAGAAACAAGGTCGTTTTACGCCCGTACATCGCTTTCGTGCTTTTGGCCAGCTCGATGATCTCACGAACGTCCTTAACGGAAGCATCAACAGCGTTAAGCTTCATAAATTCGCCTTGGGTCCGATTAGCAATAATGTTCGCTAGCGTCGTCTTACCTGTCCCAGGAGGTCCATAGAGAAGAATCGAGGTCACTTGATCAGCCTCAATTGCCCGTCGCAGGAGCTTGCCTTTGCCAACGATTTGTTCTTGGCCTATATATTCGTCCAATGTGGTTGGCCGCATCCGATCGGCAAGCAGCTTGCCCACTGGATCTTGTGATGACGCATATGTAAACAAATCCATGATTAGTTTCCTTTACTTGGTGTTAAAAGTTAGTCTGTCCATTATACCTTGCCTGGATTGGCATGTCATGTCTATCCAAAGAAAAACTCCTCCAATGCTTGGAATTCGCATGGAGGAGCCATAATTAGTGAGAAACAACAGGCTCCGGCTGGGCATCCTGACGAGGTGCTGGGACTGCGAAACGCAGAGGTCCCGCTATAAATGCAGCACCTAACCCAACAACACCAAAGGCAATACTTAGAATAAAGCCATGATTGATCGCTGTTCCTAGCGAGTCACGCAGGAAGTTCATTGTAGCTGGAGACAGCTCTGAACCTGCACGTATCAATTGCTCGGGGTTCCCAAGCGTAGCAAGCTTATCTAGTGGCATATTATGAGCGGCAGCACCATCCTGAATAAGGCTGCTGTAGTTATTGTTCACGATAGTCGCCATAATTGACGCCCCAAGAACGCCGCCAATATTCCGCCAGAACCCAACGATCGACGAGCTGACACCGATATATTTGCGGTCTACACTTTGCGCAACGGCATTTTGAGCAACACTCATTAAGGGTCCGATCGCACCAACGCCAAGAATGACCATAAGCACGATCATATAGAACTTACTTGCATCATGACTTACTACGCTGAGCAGGTAACTTACAACAATACCCGCTGTCATACTGAAAGCGAAAACAGCACGAAAACTGAAGTAGCGTTGCAAGAACCCAAAGCCAACAGCACCAACCATTAAGGAGAACATCATAGGAGTCAGCAAACTATTGGAATTCGCATTGCCCAGAACCGCTGTTGAAAAAATAGGCAAATAAGCAATCGCCGAAAACATAATAGCACCTTGACACAGACAAGCTAAGACAGTAGCCAGAACCATCCGATTTTTGAATAAAGGTAACGGAAGAATGGGTTCATGCGCTCGGCGCTCCACTTGAATAAACAAGAAACCAACGACAATCGCAACGGCTAGCATGCTAATAATTTGCCATGAGCCCCAGGAATAATCTTTACCACCGAACTCAAGCGCCAGCATGAGTGAAACGGTTGTTACAATGAGGAACAGCGTACCCAAATAGTCGATTTTCGGACGACGATCGGAGCGAGATTCTTTTAGCGCAAAAAATAAAACAATGAACGATAATACTCCCAGTGGCAAATTCACGTAGAAACACCAGCGCCAGCCCCATGATTCAGCCAACAGCGTTCCAATTTGAGGCCCTGCAACGGAAGATAGCCCAAATATACCTGCAAATACGCCTGATAGCTTCGCCGCCTGCTTGGGGTCGGCAAATATCGTATATATGATCGTAAATGAAATCGGGAAAATCGCTCCAGATCCGATACCCTGAATGGCACGGAATACAATAAGCTGTGTCATATCCTGGGCCATACCGCATAAGGCCGACCCAATCAGGAAGATCGAAATCCCAATCATATAAAACAATTTTCTACCGAACATATCCGACAACTTACCGAAAACAAGCATCGTACTTGTTGAGGCAAGCATATAGGCGGTGAATACCCAGCTTATTTTATCAAACCCATTAATATCGCTAATAATGTGCGAAATCGCCGCAGATGTCACAGTGTTGTCTAGTGCAGACATGAGAAGTCCAAGGGCCATCGCTAAAATAATCAGTCCTGTTTTCTTATTCGCCATTTCTAAATCTACCTCACTTTTGTTCTACATTTTTCAAACGAGTTATTCCTTGTGTCAGGGTAAGGATTTGACTTTCTGAATTGTTGATGCCAATTTGAATGCAAATTTCCTGTGTAGGCGACATCTCAGGCTGGCAATCCACGTACAGCTTACGTAAACGCTCCAAATTTACTTTCGTTCGCTTAAGGTACTCTTCTAACACACCAACCATAATATCCGCTTCTACAAACTCGCCAAAAAACAACCTTGTCATCGCATCCGACTTGAACTCATTGTCTTCAACTGGACTATACATGTACTTTTTAAATTGATGTTCCCCCTCCTCGGTGATGGAATAGAGATTCTTATTCGGTCTGCCTTCTTGAATGACGCTTTCCTTGGTAATCAAGCCATCCTTCTCCATTTTGCTAAGCGTGGGATAAATCGTGCCGAAGCTCGCGTTATTAAAGTAGGATAAAATCGTCTCCATCTTATGCTTGATGTCATATCCAGATAAGCTATGGTGCATTAGTAAACCCAAAATCACATCTTGACTATTCATGTTGTGAAGCCTCCATTTTTGTAACCGTCTCGATCTATTTTCAATTTATCAGAATACCTATATCGAGTCAATATATACTTAACTGATATATGTAAAAGAGAAAAAAAGAGACACCCATTTTCACGGGCATCCCTAAGTCTATTATTTCTTCTTCGCACCAATCTCCAGCAAATCCTTCACAGCCGCACTCACCATGATAAGTCCCGCTACAGGAGGTACAAAAGAATTACTCGCAGGCGGTTGTTGCGCCTTACGTCTATCTGGTGCATCCGCAGGCACGATTTGCTCAGTAACGTCTTCCCGTGGCTTCATGGGTTCTTCCATCGAGAATACGACCTTCACGCCCTTCTTGATGCCTTCCTTACGTAATCTTTGGCGAATGACACGTGCGATCGGATCCATACTTGTCTTCGAAATATCAGCAATTCTAAATTGCGTAGGATCCATTTTGTTCGCAGCACCCATACAAGAAATCATCGGGATTTTGCGTTCAAGACATTGTTTAATCAGATGGATCTTGTACGAGATCGTATCACTTGCGTCTAGCACATAATCGATTGGATAAGCGAATACTTGCTCATACGTTTCTTCTGTATAAAACATCCGGAGAGAAATAACTTCACACTCGGGGTTTATCAAAAGGATACGGTCCCGCATCAGATCAGCCTTAGGCTGACCTACTGTTGTCGTAAGGGCATGGATCTGACGGTTGATATTCGTGATATCGACAACATCTTTGTCGATCAGAATTAAGCGTCCAACGCCAGATCGTGCTAAAGCTTCAGCCGCGATGGAGCCGACACCGCCAATACCGAGTACAACAACGGTACTATTTTTCATAATTTCAAGGCCCTCAGGGCCTATCGCTAATTCAGTTCTCGAAAATTGGTGAAGCATGGGAACACTTCCTCTTCAAAGTTCTTAGGCTTTCGCAGCAGGCTGCTTAAGCGCTAAGCGAATCGATAGTTGTTCTAGTTGTTTATCATCAACAGTTCCCGGAGCGTCCATCAACAAGTCTGTTGCGCTAGCTGTTTTCGGGAATGCGATCGTTTCTCTTAGGTTCGTACGGCCTGTGATTAACATCACCAAGCGGTCAAATCCGAAGGCAAAGCCACCGTGTGGAGGCGTACCGTATTCAAATGCTTCCAGCAAGAAGCCGAATTGTTCATACGCTTCCTCTTTGGAGAAACCAAGTGCTGCGAACATTTTCTCTTGTACATCACGTTGGTAAATCCGCATGGAGCCGCCGCCAACTTCGTAACCGTTCAAGACAAGATCGTAAGCTTGCGCACGAATTTGTCCTGGATCTGTGTCAAAGAAATGAATGTCGTCTTCATTCGGACGTGTGAACGGGTGATGTTCCGCTACATAGCGTTTCGCTTCTTCGTCATACCCAAGAAGTGGGAAGTCTACAACCCACGCATATTTGAAGACGGAGTCATCGATAAGACCAAGTTGACGACCAATTTTCAAACGAAGGTTACCAAGCACATCAGCAACTACTTTTTTCTTGTCAGCGGAGAACAACAACAAATCTCCATCTTCCGCGCCCAAACGCTCTGTCAACGCTGCGATTTCAGCTTCGTTAAAGAACTTCACGATAGGCCCTTTGAACTCGCCGTCTTTCACTTGAATCCAAGCAAGACCTTTCGCTCCATAACGTGCTGCGAATGGCAATAGATCGTCGATTTCTTTACGGCTCCATGTGCCACAGCCTTTTGCGTTCAGAGCTTTCACTTGGCCGCCGCCGTTAACTACACTTGCGAATACTTGAACGCCTGAAGTGGAAACGATATCGGATACATCTTTCAACTCAAGGTCAAAACGAAGATCTGGCTTATCAGATCCGTATTTTGCCATTGCATCTGCATGTGTAATCCGTTGGAACGGACGAGGAATTTCAACGTTAGCTGTTTCCTTCATCAATTTAACAACAAGCTCTTCCAAAATGTCTAGAAGCTGATCTTGCGACAAGAAAGAAGTCTCGATGTCGACTTGTGTAAATTCAGGCTGGCGATCTGCACGAAGATCTTCGTCACGGAAACAGCGAGCGATTTGGTAGTAACGCTCAAGACCACTAACCATCAATAATTGTTTGAAGATTTGTGGAGATTGTGGAAGCGCGAAGAACTCGCCTGGATGCACGCGGCTTGGTACCAAGTAATCACGTGCTCCTTCTGGTGTGCTTTTCGTCAAGATCGGTGTTTCTACATCAATGAAGCCTTGTGAGTCTAAGAAATTACGGAATACATTGGATGCTTTGGAACGCAGCATCAAGGTACGTTGCATTTCTGGGCGACGAAGGTCTAGGTAACGATATTTCAAACGAACGGCTTCATCCACTTCCACGCCATCTTCGATGAAGAACGGAGGCGTTTTCGCTGCGTTCATGATTTCGATTTCTGTTACTTGAATTTCGATTTCACCTGTTGGGATATTTTTGTTGATGGTCTCAGCATCACGTACAACAACTTTCCCTTTTACGGCAAGAACATACTCATTACGAGCACGATCCGCAATAGCCAATGCATCCCCTGAGAAGTCCGGGTTAAATACGGTCTGTACAAGTCCACTGCGATCGCGCAAATCAATGAATAGAACGCCGCCTAAATCGCGTCTTCTTTGCACCCACCCGTTAAGTATTACTGTTTCGCCAACCTGGGCTTTCGTAAGCTGCCCGCAATGATGTGTTTTGAGCATCATAATTGTTATTTCCTCCTCGGTAGTGTTCAAATTGGTGTAGCTGTCTATTCGAATAGTGTCTTTGCAGCGTTTGAGGCAAGATCCACTAAACTTAGCGTGATTTGATTTCCTGTTTCCATCTTCTTCAGCGTAATTTCGCCGCGTGCCAACTCATCGTCACCAAGAATCGCCACATAGGTTGCTTGGAAACGATCCGCCGATTTCATTTGAGCCTTCATCTTACGACCCTGATAGTCCTTCTCTGCCTTCAAGCCTTGAACGCGCAGCTGATGTAGAAGCTTTGTTACTTCCTTCTCGGCTGCTTCCCCAAGCCCGATCAAGTACACATCAAGCGGTTCAGGCTTCGGAATTTCAACACCTTGCGCTTGCAATACGAGCAAAATGCGCTCAAGACCAAGACCCAAGCCTACTCCTGGTTGATCAGTTCCATGTCCACCTATTTGCTCGACAAGACCATTGTAACGTCCGCCTCCGCCAATCGTGTCAATCGCACCGATACCAGCTGCTTTATATTCAAAAGCAGTGTGCGTGTAGTAATCTAGTCCGCGCACAAGGCGAGGATTGATTCGGTATGGAATTTCCATCGCCGTTAAGTGCTCTTGTACCTGCGCAAAGTGTGTACGGCATTCCTCGTCCAGGAACTCTAGAATGTCAGGCGCACCTACACCATGCTTTTGATCGATTTTGCAGTCCAGAATTCGCATTGGATTACGGTCATAGCGAGACTGACAATCCTTACACAACTGATCCTTCACTGGAGCAAAGAAAGTCTGAAGCTGCTCGCGGTAAGCCGTTCTAACTGCTGGTGTACCCACCGAGTTAACTTCCACAGTAACTTCTTTGAGACCAATTTCTTTATAGAAGGTGTAGCCAAGCGCAATGACTTCTGCATCAATACTTGGATCTACCGATCCGAAGGCTTCAATTCCGAACTGGTGAAACTGACGATAACGCCCCGCTTGCGGCTGTTCATAACGGAACATAGGTCCCACATAAAACAGCTTCGTTAGATCTGGGATCCCGTACAGCTTATTTTCTACATAAGCTCTAACAACTCCAGCCGTACCTTCTGGACGAAGCGTCATGCTGCGGTCGCCTTTATCCAGAAATGTGTACATTTCTTTTTCGACAATATCCGTCGTTTCTCCGACCCCTCGCGAAAAAAGCTCTGTACTCTCGAAAATTGGCGAACGAATTTCTTTGTAGTTAAAACGTTGACACAAGTCTCTCGCTTTCATCTCGAGGTACTGCCATTTCTCTACCTCGCCAGGAAGAAGATCCTGTGTTCCTTTTGGCTTCTGAATACTCATCTAAGTAACCTCCCTTTTTCTCTACTACATGCTTTTTCGAAAAACAAAAAAATCCCCCACCCCCGACTTACGTCAGGGACGAGAGATTTGATTTATCAAATTCACCCGTGGTACCACCCACATTCAGCATACCTTGCTTCCTCGCATACGCGAGCAAAAACAATTCTGCTCTTTGCGGTTAACGCCCGCTACTCGCACAACTACTACTTAGCGCCTCTACCATGCGCTGTTCCCAGTTGGTCCTCGGGGAGGTCTGTTCATTCGCTCATCATCGGAAGCTTGCAGCCTAGGCTTCCTTCTCTGTACATGTGGGGGCGAACTACTGTGTCCCTTCAACGGATCACAATCTTATGGAATTACATTATGGTTATTGTAAACATTGGTAAGGGCAAAGTCAAGAGATAACCATACTTACTATGCGTCCTCAACTTGTATTTTAGTTAAAAGAGTCCGCCCATTTTTGTACTTCATCCATAACAGGACGAAGTCCTTTTCCTTTTGGCGTTAACTCATATTCGATTCGAACCGGCGTTTCTGGATAAACATGTCGAATAATAATCTCCGCTGCTTCTAATTCCTTGAATCTTTCGGAGAGCATCCGATCGCTCATACTTGGGATTAGTACGGAGATATCTTTAAACCGCTTTGGCCCAGATAGCAACACATTTACGATAAGTCCTGTCCAACGTTTTCCCAGAAGTTCGAATGCATGCTCGAATTTGGGACATAGTTGATAGTTTTCCATCTTAATCATCTCCTTCGAGTTCTTGCTGAATACGGCTTCACACACTTCTGTATAAACTATTTTAGCATAGTCGCTTGACAAAAGTAAGTGCTTCGTAATAATATACTAACATAAAGTAAGTTGTTAAACAAAATATATCTACAGGGGAGATGTTAGTAATGGCTTTAGGACTTCTTATTATTCGTTTGGTGATTGGGTTAACGATGGCGGCACATGGTACACAGAAATTGTTTGGTTGGTTTGGTGGTTATGGACCTAAAGGTACAGGCGGATTCTTCGAATCCATCGGTATCAAACCTGGTGTCATGATGGCGGTAGTTGCTGGTTTAGCAGAATTAGGTGGTGGCCTGCTCTTCGCCGCTGGTTTATGGACAGAAGTTGGCGCGGCTCTTATTATTATTACAATGATCATGGCTATTATTAAAGTTCATGGCAAAAACGGGTACTGGGTAACCTCCAATGGATTTGAATATAATCTCATTCTACTCGTTACCGCTCTTGGGGTTGCTTTAATCGGAGCTGGTGATTACGCTATTGATGCTCTTATGTAAGTTATAAATTGAATTCCAAACCGTCCAGCTAACGCTGAGACGGTTTTTCTTTGTGCACAAAGAAAATAGCCTGCAGCACGGGGCGGCAGGCTTTCAAAAGTTTATATTTTAAAGGGGGTCGATTATTAGTATATCCCGCCTAGATTAAAAGAACATGAAGCTCTTGTTACAATTTGATTACGCCAAAATCTCGTTTAATTTCAAGCATTTTCATTTCGTTTCACTCGTATATTCATTCTATTTTCACATATACATGTACAACAAGGCAGATGGCCTTGAATATTACATCTGGAGGCTGTAACAATGACACTACAAAACGAGTTTCAAGAGGAACGTCAAGATCTCGTGGTGCTTTTCTCTGAAGAATCCGAAACCGAAGCCGAAGTAGAAGAAGAAACTGCTGACGAAGAAGCAGCCGAAGAAGAGGCCATTGAAGAGACGGATGCTGATGCAGAAGAAGCGGAAGAAGAAGCCGCTGATGAGGAAGAAGCCGAAGCAGAAGAAGCTGAAAGTGAAGAATCCGCGGACGAGGAGCCAGAAGCTGCCGACGAGGAAGAAGCAGAGGAATCCGCAGAAGCAGACGAAGAAGTTACAGACGAAGACTAACAAATGTAACCGTCACCATCCTAACACTCATCGCCAACTACAAACTAAGAGCCTTACAGCCACATCCATTGCGGCAATAAGGCTCTTTATTGATTTAATTTATGGTTTACCTGTCAAACCCAGCTTAACGTCACGAATCATCATATACGTATCGGCGTTGGTTAATTTTTGTTTATCAGCAATACCGTTAATCGTTGCTGCAGTTAGCAGTTTGCCCTCTACGAGCTTCGCTTGCGCTTCAGCAGCTGTAACTTTTATACCAAGTGCTTGTGTAAACGTATAGCTCGCTTGCTCAAGGGTCAGCGGGATTTTATCCGCATTTTCCACCTTAGCGATAGCTTGATTAACATCCCCAGCAAACGCATCCGGCTTCATCTTCCTAGCCCCGCCAACCACGTTGACCATTCGCTTCGGATTAGCCGCGTCATCTAGACGGAAGTTATTATCATAAGCACCCGATGCCAAGCCAAGCATCATTGCCGTTTTCAGACCATCGAATGCCTTATGCTCCATGAAAGGTTGTGGCTTAATGCTCATCGGCTGAACTTCCATGCCCTGCTTATTAAGCTGCGCTTGAAGCTTCGCTATCATTTCCTTGGATGCTGAAAGCTGACGGAACGTCATATTCTCTGCTTTCGCTAAGCTCACTGCAGCTCCTGCTGCCTCTCCTTCTGCCATGCCCGTCGGCATGACACGTGCGCTTCCGTGTGGAAGTGTATCGTAGCTTGCCGCTCTGCCTACGACGAGTAAGCCATCAATCTTCTGCGGAACGATACTGCGGAAAGGAATCGCATATTGTTTGGGTTTACACACAACATTGCCTGAATCCGTTGGTGCGATACGCTGAATATCGACAGGATAGGATCCGAAGCCGATGCGATCCCACTGATCTGCATTTGTACAAACATCGACGATACTCAATCGGTATTCGCCTTGCATGTGACGGGTCTCCCTCACATAAAGCTCGGGAGCGGAGCCATCCAGCTCAATCGAAGAAAACTCTGGAAAGGTTTTCTGCATGTAAGCGACAATATTCGGCAGTTCTTTTTTCCCAATATCAAATGCCTCTTGAACCGACTTCGGATCAAAGGTGTCTACACCAAAAATTTGCAAAGCATTAATAAGCACCGTATTGTCATTTTGCCGCCCCATGTTGAGGCCTCTCATTTTGGCTCTATCCTTGTTAATTGCAGGATAATTGCTCATTTCGCTGTATCCGAATACACTCACATCCGTTACACCAGTACCTGAATTGTCATCCCCATTCAAGCGATTAGCCATCAGCTTCCAGACTTCAGGTGTGACATTCTTCAAACGAAAGGCAAGCGTGACAGCCATCTTGGATTTCGGATCCCCAATATCCTCATGTCCCATTGTAAAAGGTACGCCTGCTGCTGCTGCGAAATCACCATCTTGTGTCGCATCAATGACCGATGAGGCTTTAACTACTTGGGTGGTACCATTTTCAAGAGTGATCGTCGCGCCTTGCACCGCATTTTTATTTTGCGAAATTACAGGTTCAATCTTCTTCGTTTTCATCAAAACATCGATATTCTTCTCATTCTTCACAGCATCGTAGAAGGCATTTGCAGCTGTATGTACATCGAAGGAGTCCCCTTCGGTTTTCGCGTACCATTCAGAGAAATACCCCTTGTTCCACACGTCATCCTTGCCCAGCAAGGTCTTACTTGTGGAATAATTCATATCTAGGGAATTAATCCAGCCAAGCGTCATCAAACCGCCTAGAATCTCACGATTCCGACCGTCGATAAGCAATGTGCTCAATCCATTCCGCGCCGACGAAACCGCAGCGGCAACGCCTTCCGGGTCCGTACCAACGACAATCACATCATAGGCGTCTTTCGCCTTTTTTACCGATTTCACTTCTTCAAGGGCTTGTTGCTGCCCACTATGTCCTTTGGCGCCCTTATGGTGATCATATTGATAGTACATGGCGGCCGTTGCAGCCAGCAGCGTAAGTACAATCAATAACCCCATCAACCATAGCCATCCTTTGGATGTGGATTTGTTGCGATTTGAATTTGCCATTACGACGTAAGCACCCACCTTATCTCCTGCTTGTCTTACAATAATTCCATAGGCTAGTTTACCACAATTTGTAGTAGTAGAGAAATTATACCCGTTTCACAAATAAAACCACGCAGGGCTGACGTACAGCACACACGTGGTTTTATGAATTACCGGTAGGATTTCTTAGGAATACTCTTCATTTTTTCATGATCAGACGTGAATTCTGCACTTATTTCAACATCCGCAAACGCCGAAGCTTGACTCATCCGTTCTGCCATCGAGGTATGGAACAATTGCTGAACGGGAGCAGTGATCATTTTTTCTTTGATGGATTGATGCATCTGTAGGCTCCTAACCGCTAGTTTATACTTTATTAGTATAACCACCGGCCGAACTGCCTATCCCGAAACCTGTACCATAAAAGCTTATTTGCTATCAATGACTAACGTAACAGGTCCCCAATTGGTTAAGGAAACATCCATCATTTCACCGAATGCACCGGTTTCAACCTGTAAGCCCTGCTCCCTGAGCAAGCCATTGAATTGATCATACAACGGCTCTGCCTGTTCAGGTCGTGCCGCTGCCATGAAATTCGGGCGCTTACCTTTGCGACAATCCCCGTACAGCGTAAATTGTGACACCGATAAGATGGCTCCCCCTGTATCCATGACAGAAAGATTCATTTTCCCAGTTTCATCTTCGAAAATACGGAGGCCAGCCACTTTATCCGCAAGATACTTCACATCCTGTTCCGTATCCTCATGAGTAATGCCAACCAACAACATTAACCCCTGCTCAATACGACCGATGATTTGATGATCCACGGTTACTTCCGCACGTTTACAACGCTGTACGACTACTCTCATCGTTCCTAAATCCCCTTATTCTTGCTAGGTCTGCATAATCCGTTGAACAGAATAGATATCTTTGACACGTTTTATTTTTTCTACAACGGACTGTAGATGATCGATATTTTTAATTAAAATGGTCATATGGATCGTTGCCATTTTGTTCTTATCCGAACGGCCAGAAACAGCTGAAATCATCGTCTTGCTCTCGGAAACAGCTTGAAGCACTTCGTTTAGGAAGCCGCGGCGATCATGGCCTGTTATCTCAATCTCCACATTGAAATTGGATTCAACAGCCTCTGCCCAATCCACTTCAATAACCCGTTCTTCTTCTCCCATGCTCGTCGGAATGTTGGTACAATCTGCGCGATGCACAGAAACCCCTCGTCCACGTGTGATATAGCCTATAATGAAATCCCCTGGTACCGGATTGCAGCATCGAGCAAATCGTACAAGCAGATTATCCACACCCTTGACGCGAACGCCATTCGTAGGACGGCCTTTGCGCTCTGTAGATGCGGGTGCTTTGACCTCTTTCACTTCGCTGCTCAGCTTAATAATCTGGGCTTCTTCCGCTTCCTTACGCAGCTTCTCTGTTAGTTTCGTACAGATTTGAGCTGCCGTAATACCGCCAAAGCCAACAGCAGAGAGCATGTCTTCAATATCGCTAAAATTAAACTTCTTCGCTGCTTCCAGCATTTTATCATCGCTCATTAAGGTTGGAGGATCAATCGCTAAGCGTTTAAGCTCACGTTCAATCATATCCTTACCTTTTTCAACATTCTCTTCACGCTTCTCTTTCTTAAACCATTGCTTAATTTTACTGCGAGCGTGAGAGGATTGCGCGATCTTGATCCAATCTTGACTTGGACCATAGGAATGCTTAGAAGTTAGAATTTCAATAATATCGCCGGTTTTGAGCTTATGATCGAGCGGAACGATCCGCGAATTGACTTTGGCACCTATGGTACGGTTGCCGACTTCCGTATGAATGCGATAAGCAAAATCTAACGGAACGGAGCCCGCTGGAAGCTCGATGACTTCCCCTTTTGGCGTAAATACGAAAACAAGGTCAGAGAAGAAATCCATCTTCATGGATTCCATGAATTCTGAGGCATCATTCGTTTCATGCTGAAGCTCAAGAATTTCGCGGAACCAACTCATTTTATCCTCGAATGTGCCAGATGGAACAACAGAGCCGCCTTCTTTGTAAGCCCAATGCGCTGCGATCCCGAACTCTGATGTGCGATGCATTTCCCACGTCCGAATCTGAACCTCAAGCGGCTCACCCTTCGGACCAATCACGGTTGTATGCAAGGATTGATACATATTCGGCTTCGGCATCGCAATATAATCCTTGAAGCGGCCAGGCATCGGTTTCCATAACGTATGAATGATTCCCAAAGAGGCATAGCAGTCCTTAATGCCGTCAACAATGACACGCAGGGCCATAAGATCGTAAATTTCGTTAAATTGCTTGCCGCGGGAGCTCATTTTTTTGTAAATGCTATACAGATGCTTAGGTCTTCCAGAAATATCTCCCTGAATTCCCATCTCATCCAATTTTTCTTTGATGCTATGAATCACATCTTCAATGTATTGCTCACGCTCAGTCCGTTTCTTCTGCATCAGATTAACGATCCGATAGTATTGCTGCGGATTCAAATAACGGAGGGCAATGTCCTCCATCTCCCATTTGATCGTGGAAATACCAAGACGATGGGCAATCGGACAGAAAATCTCCAATGTTTCTTCCGCAATGCGGCGCTGGCTTTCTTCTGATTGATACTTGAGTGTCCGCATATTGTGCAGACGATCTGCAAGCTTAATCAAAATAACGCGAATATCCTGCGCCATAGCAACGAACATTTTGCGATAATTCTCGTTCTGCTGCTCTTCTTTGGATTTGAACTTAATGCGCTCCAATTTCGTCAAACCATCAACAAGCATCGCACAAGTTTTCCCGAATTTATCTAGAACAGTTTCCAATGAAACTGTCGTGTCTTCAACCACATCATGCAGAAGCGCAGCGATCACCGAAGTGACATCCATCTGCATGTTCACCAATATATCTGCAACAGCGAGTGGATGCAGAATATAGGGCTCACCTGATTTGCGCACTTGGCCATGATGGGCTTCATCCGCGAATTCATAGGCCTCCCGAATCCTCTGCAAATCATTCTCTTTCAGATAGGTGGCGGCCTTTTCCAGCAGCTGCTCTATACCCATGCATCTACCCATTCCCTTTAGTCGATTTTTATTCATTATGCCTGCAAGTCAGGCCCCTCGTCAACTATTCGCGTACATGCTTTCGACAAAAAGCATCATAGATGCCGAAAACATACACTATTCACTCCGTAGAATGCTATGAAAAAGAGAATCGAATAACGAACCTTCGATTCTCCAACCCTATCTTAATATTGAACAAGAGATACGACATCAATACCATCAAATTTGCTACGGCCGTCTAGGTACGTAAGCTCGATTAAGAATGCAGCTCCAACAATTTCTCCGCCAAGCTGTTTAATCAAATCAACAGATGTTTGAATCGTTCCGCCTGTTGCAAGCAAGTCATCCGCAATAAGTACTTTCTGTCCAGGCTTAATGGCGTCCTTGTGCATGGCAAGCTTATCTTTGCCGTACTCAAGCGCATAATCAGCTTCGATCGTTTCGCCAGGCAATTTGCCGCTTTTACGAATGGGAATAAAGCCTACGCCTAATGCTGTAGCTAGAGGAGCTCCAATTACAAATCCACGAGCTTCTGGACCTGCAATCAAGTCTATTTCTTTGTCTTGAATAAGTTGTTTCATTTGCTCGATCGCTTCTTTGTAAACAGGACCATTCTGCAACAGCGTTGTAATATCTTTGAAACGGATACCTGGCTGTGGGAAGTCCGGGATAACGCGAATATAATCTTTGAAATTCATATGATTTCCTCCAATGTGAACTCTTTTTTATTTTATGTGATCAGCGATCCACTGCTCCAGCTCTTTCGCTGAAGAATACATGACAATGGCTTCAACTTCTTGACGATGCAATCGATGCTGGTACAATCGTGATGTCGTTAAATCTCTTTTGGCCGGAGTGGCACTCAATGTAACCATATTATCATGTTTTACGACAAATTCTAATTCTTCGAAGACAGATATAATAAAATGAATCATGCCGAGTGAGAGTCCTGAGCGTTTACTGAAAGACGCCATCATTCTGGTATCTTGGAGTTGGAGTGATTTCTCCTTCTGCAAGGTCGCATAGAGCATCTTGAACATGTCCCTGGAAGGTAAGGTATTCCCACTATCTTGCCCAAGTTCTGCAAATACTGGATAGCATCGCATCATACCTATCGCCTGTTGGAGTACCCCTTTCAAGCTGTCAATCTGACGCGGTAAGGTGTACAAAATGACATCTTGGAGCTCCCCGAACGCGATCGCGTTTGCTGCCTCATTACCCGACCTTAGAGAGCCGGTATCTTGCACGATCCAATAAGGCACTTGATCTCCGACCTGAGTCGCAGTTGCCTGATACAAAGCTACGTCTGCCTCGTCAAAAAGCACAATTCCCGGTGACCTCAGTGGCGCCGCAGGTCCTCCTGAGAGATTGCTCGCAAGCGCTGCAAGCTTCATGTGCAATTGCCCCGTACCTCGCCAATCGAATACCTGCGTATGCGGGATACGCAGATCCTGCATGATGATTTGCGGCTTTCGAACGCCATTCCACTCATTAATCGAGAGCTCTCCCAAGACATCCACCTTGGCCGATGGTGCAATAAGCGCTGCTAAACTCCCTTTGCCAAAGCCTACTGCTTCAACCGTACAGCTGACTTCATCCTTCGCTTGTGAGAGTCCCAGCTTCAGATGCTGCTTTTCCTTACCCATGGTTCGAATATCTTCAAGTCCCAATTCCGTAAACATAAACTTCGGTGATGGATTCCCCATTCCGAATGGTGCTAGCAGTTCAAGCCCCTCAATGCTTGCAATAGGCACATCGACTAGGCTGCACGCATTATCTACTCGTAACACGGGAACGAAGTCTTGTTCCGTCAAAGTTGCCGCTGCGAGCTCATTCAATCGAAGTGCGAAAGCTTCCAGATGACCACTATCCAAGCTCATCCCTGCGGCTGCTTGATGCCCGCCGTAGTGGTCAAGCAGATCCTTACAAGCTGTCAACGCCTTGTGCAAATCAAAGCCTGCAATCGAACGTGCAGAACCTTTGGCCATGCCCTTCTCTGGGTCAATGCTCAGTACGAGCGTAGGCCGATAGAATTTCTCCACAATCTTTGAGGCAACAATCCCAACAACACCAACATTCCAGTTCTCTTTGGCTACAACGATAACTTTATCCAAGCCTTTTGCTCGCTGCTCCTCCGCCATTGCGAACGCTTCTTGGACCATATCCTCGACGATTTGTTGACGTTCCTTATTCAGCATATCCAATTCGAAGGCAATTTGCTCCGCTTCTTTTTCATCCGTCGTGGTAAGCAGCCTTACAGCAATATCAGCTGCTTCTAACCGACCGCTCGCATTAATTTTGGGAGCCAGTGAGAAACCAATATGCCCTGCGGTAATCTCTTTTCGTTCTATGCCTGACACACCGATAAGGGAACGAAATCCGACATAACTGGAATCCTGCATGCGTACAAGGCCCATCTTCACAAGCAACCTATTCTCACCTGTAAGTGGCATAAGATCAGCTACTGTACCAAGCGCAGCGAATTCAAGAAGCTCTTCCGGAAACCGCTCCAGCAGCGCATGCGCGAGCTTAAATGCAACGCCTACACCTGCTAATAGCTTATAGGGATATGGACAGCCAGGCTTCTTAGGGTTTATCACAGCTAAGGCATCAGGCAGTACTTCTGGCGGTTCATGATGATCCGTGACAATGACATCCAAGCCGATTTCATGGCAATAGGCAATTTCTTGAACGGCGCTTATTCCCGTATCCACCGTAATAAGCAGCTGAACACCTTGCTCCTTCGCCAAGGCCATTGCAGCACGGTTCAAACCATATCCTTCGCGAATCCGATGGGGAATATAGGTATCGAAACGTGCTCCTAAGCCTTTTAACAAATGCGCCATTAAAGAAGTACTACTGACACCATCTGCATCATAATCGCCATAAACACGAATTAACTCGTTGTTTTGCAGTGCTTTGCGAATTCGCTCCACAGCGGGCAGCATCCCGTCCAACAAGTAGGGATCATGGTAATCACCAACGCCGCCCTGCATAAATTGTTTGGCCTCAGACACGTTGCGAATATCTCGCAGAACTAGAATACGGGCAACCAAGGGATCCAGCTGCAGCTCACGAACAAATTCTTCAACAAGCGCTTCATCCGCATTTCCAATGTTCCATCTTGCCTTCGGTGCTAGCACTTGGGGGGTCCTCCTTGGGGTTTTCCTAAGTAAATCTCGTGATACTTAGACTTCGAAAACAATAAATTAGTGTAAAACAGACGGCAGCTCACTAGCTTCCACATCTGCTTGTTGTTTGTAGGGATAACCTGCATCATAAGGATTCACATGAATGAACACATGTGTGACATGATGGTACTGCTTCAACAGCTGTTGTTTAATTTTCTTTGACACCTCATGCCCCTCCCACACAGAAAGTCTGGGATTTACACTGATTGTCATTTCGATGACAACATAATGCCCATGTTCTCTCGCATTCAAATCATCAACCGTAATCACACCATGAATCTTTTGAACAGTTTGCACAAAATCAGCTGCCTCTTCCTGGTGAAGAACTTTTTCGGTTGAGGTAGATATGGTTTTGCTAACTAAGGAGAATCCCATTTTACCTATAAAAAGTGCAACAATGAGTCCAGATAATGCATCCACATAGGAAAGTGCAGTAAATCCAATTGCATGTGCTAGCATCGTCGAACCAATGCCAACCACAACCACAAAAGAAGAGTATATATCGGAACCGCGTCTTCGTGCATTGGCAATAAATTCCTCTGCTCCAACCTGATTGCCGAGCCTGCTCAATAATCGGAACATGACTTCCTTCGTTAGAAGCGAGAAAACGAGAACAGCAAGGGGCATTATGGTGAAATCATAATCGGCATGGTTGAACATTGATTTGACAGATACGATGCCTAATTCAGTGCCAATCACCATAACCAGTACAATGAGCAGAATCGAACCGACTGAAATTTTTTGATCCAATCCTCGGAAGGAAGCACCGGCCAACTGCACTCTCATCGACCTTACTCTGGTGCTAGCAGCAGCTAATATGCAAACCCCTGCCGCTGACTGTGCCGCCGCTGCGATCAGTGAAATACTATGTGCCTGGAAGCCAACAATGCCCTTCAGACAAGCCAGCACAGCAAGGACGATCATACCTCCCCAGAGTGCGTATTCTGTCTTTTGAAAACCCTCATCATTCACGTGGACATTCCCCCTGAACGGATACAAAGGCCGCGCAACAATCACGCGGCCGGTTATTATGGTTATTACGCTGCAGCTTTCTTTTTAGAACGTGATAAGGAGTTTCTTTTGAACAAATACCACAAGGAACACGCAATGAAGATGGAAGAGTAAGCACCGCTTGTTAAACCAATTAACTTAGCTAATGCGAACAGCTTAATGGACTCGCTTCCGAATAGATATAAACAACCTGCTGCGATTAACACAACGAGAACCGTATTGATGTTACGCGCCATGGTTTGCCAGATACTGTCGTTGACTAGAGCAACAAGGTCTGCATCTGTTTTAAGTTTAGCGAAACGTAAATTTTCACGAATCCGGTCAAAGATAACGATCTTATCATTAATGGAATAACCGATCGTGGTCAAGACAGCCGCAAGGAACGGAAGGTTCACTTCGAAACGGAAAATCGCAAACATTGCAATTACGATGAACGCATCGTGCAAGATAGCGATAATCGCTGCTAGAGCAAAACGCCATTCAAAACGGATACTAACATACAAACAAATCAATACGCTAGAAATGGCAACAGCGTACACCGCTTTCATCAATAACTCTTTGGCTAGCTGTGGATCAACGGTATTGATTTCCTTCGAAACCTCTGCACTATAGGCTGTTGCAAATGCTTTCTGTATCTTGTTCACCGTCGCATCATCCAGTACATCATCGAAACGGATCGACACGCGGTCACTGTTATTCCCGCCAATTGTAGGATCTGCATATTTCGACTTAACGTCACCGCTGGTGTTCAAGCCATGCAGAATTTCCTCAACTTTGGCACTATCCATTTGTTTACCGACAACAAGGTCGATATTCGTTCCTGCTTTAAAATCGACACCGAAATTCATGCCTGAGGTTAAAATAACAACTAACCCGATGATCAGAATTGCAGCCGATATGATGAAAAATTTATTGCGATTTTTTACAAAATCGAACTTTTGCTTAGAGTCCACGGATGTCTGCCTCCTTCACACCGAAATAACTTGGCTTTTTCAGCAAATTACCCCGGATAATAAGATGTAGCAGCCATCTGGAGAACAAGACGTTCGTTAAGATACTGATAATAATACTCATCATCGTAATAACTGCGAATCCGCGAATAGCGCCATTACCAACATAATAAAGCACGATACCCGCGATTAAATTCGTTACGTTCGCATCCATAATCGTACGGAAGGAATGCTTCGTCCCTGCTTTCAGGGATGAAAGGATACTCTTGCCTGCACGGATTTCTTCGCGAATTCTTTCATATGTGATAATGTTCGCATCAACGGCCATCCCTGCGCCTAAGACAAGGGCAGCAATACCAGGCAACGTCAACGTGGCATTCATAAAGTCGAAGATCGCTAATAATACCCACACATACGTAATCAATGTAAACGCAGCTACAAGTCCTGGTACACGATAATAAAGGACCATGAACAAGAAGATTAAGATCGAAGCGATTAACCCCGCTCTAGCTGTCTCATGCAAGGAAGCTTTTCCTAAAGTAGCATCAACACGTTGTATGTATTTTTCCGTTAATTTGAGCGGCATAGCGCCCAAGTTAATCATCTTCGCTACTTTGGTAGCCTCGGCTACGTTAGTTTGTGTAATGATTGCGGAGTCGCTATCAATTGGGAAATTGACAGACGCCGTGGACTGCACGACATCATCCAAATAAATAGACAACGTGCTGCCTACCAGCTTCGTTGTTACTTCTTTGAATTTCTCTCTGCTTTTCATTTTGATCTCAACGATCGGTTGCTTCGTATTCGGATCATAGCTTAATTTCGCTGCGTTCTCGACGAAGTCAGTTCCATTCATGTAAACCGTTCCATCAGGTCCTCTGAATGTAAGTACGGATGGCTTGGACATCAAGGTACGTACTTCTTCTTCGTTCTCCACACCCGCAAGACGTACGCGAATACGATCGGAACCTTCTGGGTACACCTCAGGCTCAGCAACACCAAGTGAATCCGCACGTTTAGCAAGGCTTTGCGCTGCTTCCGTAAGCGTTTCCTTCGTTAGAGGCTGTCCAGCCGTTAACGGCTCTGCGGTGTATAATATTTCGAAACCGCCTTTTAAATCCAATCCAAGCTTAATACGATCTACTAGTCTAGGGCTCGTTGCTCCAATTGCGCCAAGAACAATGATAACCGTTAGAAAAAAGAACGAAATTCTTTTCCAATCCAGCATCTGTTGCTAGTCTCCCTTCAATACTCAATATGCCTATTATACTCAGGTCTGAAAAACGAGTCAATTTAAGTCGTTTCATGAAAAATAAGCCCATTCTTAGAATTGGGCTCCTCTATACATACTAATCGTCATCCAGTTCATAAACGCTGTAGATTTGAGGGACAAAATATCATTTACGATTTGATGGAGAGAGGGCAACCCAGTCTTGCGGTACTTGTCGCTTACACAATCCCATATATCCTTGCCGGTAACATGCTCGTATCCGAGAAGAATAAACTCTTCAACCTTACTCAAACATAAGTTTTCGATGATTTCATTCAGCTCGTGATCCGAAAGCCCCGGACTCTCTTCTTCACTTCCGTTATCCTGTGCGTCATTCATGGGGGATCCTCCTAAGGCATTGGTTTTACCTGTATGTTATATCATTCGAGATTCACTTCGTGATTTCCTGCCAAATAGCCCCTCGTCCATAAAATCTTAGCATGAGCTTGGCCAGCTCGCGCATAGTCATAGGTATGACATTATCGGAAGAGGGTATGGCAGTGACCAAGCAGTCGTTTATTAGAGGTACAATGATCCTGCTCGCCGCAGGCATTTTGAATCGCATACTTGGCTTCATACCCCGAATGACTTTACCCCGCGTGATCGGAGCTGAAGGCATTGGTATTTATCAAATGGGCTGGCCCTTCCTGTCTGTGATTTTAACCATCATTACCGGAGGCATTCCTGTTGCTATTGCCAAGCTGATCGCGGAAGCGGAAGCAGAGAAGAATGAGAATCGGATTCGCAGCATTTTGCGCATATCGTTAGCAATCACCATATCGCTAAGCTTAATTTTTACAGTCATCTGTATTGCAGGAGCATCTTGGATCACTTCTCATTTGCTGACAGATTCCCGTGTTTACTACACATTTCTATGTATGAGTCCCATGATCCCTATTATTGGCGTCTCTGCTGTGTATCGCGGCTATTTTCAGGGCAGACAAAATATGATCCCCACTGCGACATCGCAAATTATGGAGACGTTGATTCGGATTGTCATGGTGCTCGTCTGTTCTTATATGATGATCCCTTATGGAATTGAATATGCGGCGGCAGGTGCGATGATTGGCGTCTTGGCAGGTGAAATAGGCGGACTAGCTGTCTTGGCTATTCATTTTAGATGGGATAAGCAAGCTTCCCCCAAGTCTCCACTCGCCCAAATTGGCACGAAGAAAACAACAGGTCGTCTTACGAATCTACGTAGAATCTTACGTATTTCTATTCCGATTACAGGAAGTAAACTGATCGGCGCCAGCTCCTATTTACTGGAGTCAATCTTAATTGCTCAGAGCTTAGCCATCGCAGGCATTACCACTTCCCTTGCAACCGCACAATACGGGGCATTACAAGGCATGATCATTCCCATTATCCTTCTCCCGAGTGCGCTCACCATGTCCTTGTCTGTCTCTCTGGTTCCTTCGTTAAGTGAGGCTGCCGCACGTAAAGATCTCAAAACCATCCATATGCGTTTGCATCAATCGCTGAAGCTCGCTTTAGTGACTGGCGCCCCTTTCTCAGTCTTAATGTTTGTACTAGCTAAACCGATTTGTACGTATATGTACAATCAACCTGATGTCAGTGTCATGCTCAAAATGATGGCACCGATCGCAATTTTCATATATTTTCAAGCCCCGCTGCAATCTGCTTTACAAGCATTGAATAAGCCAGGTGCAGCGCTCGTCAACACTTTAATTGGTTCTACGGTCAAGCTGTTATTAATCTACTGGTTAGCCAGCAAGCCAGAAATGGGTATCCAGGGTGCGGTTTTCGCCATTAATGTTAATATCGTTTTGGTTACACTGCTTCATTGGAATAGTGTAGTTCGACTACTCAAATTCAAAATGGAAGGCAGTAACTTCGGGAAAATTGGTGCGGCCATGCTTCTCTCTGGTATTGTATGCTATTTCATCATGTATACGCCTTGGGTCTCCCTGACTTGGATCCGTTTCGTCTCCTCTTTACTCCTGGGGCTATTCTCCTATATCTTTTTCATCACACTTTTCAGACTCATTAGTCTTAAAGATATCGGGCGTGTTATGAACATGGGCAAAAAGATAATACGCTAAATCGCGGCGGCTTACCTCTTCCGATCAAGAAACATCCTGCCGCGATGATCAATCGAGCAATAGAATATTTCTTTAAAATCCCTTGCTCCCTTCTCTTGGAGCTGGTTTTTTAACCAAAACCTCGTTTGCCCTATTTTCTCTAAATTATCGTCTTGAACTTTACCGTCCATAATAAGAGGCAGCGGCAGGCCTTCGTAACGAATCGTTTCCTTTAACTTCGAAACGCCAGCCCCTGTTTCTTTTTCATTCTTATCTTTCTCAACTACGCTTAATTTCCCCGAAGGCTCCAAAATCGCAAATTCCACATCAGCCACGTTCATAATTTTATTTTGTCTTAATTGCAGCATCAGATCATCTAGATTATAACGATGCTTCTTCATTTCATCCCGATTGATCATTCCCCGATTAATTAGAACACTCGGCTTCCCGTCGAAAAGTACACGAATTGTGCGACTTTTTAACGTAATAAAGGCAATGACAACTTGAATGAGCACCAAAGTCCCCATAGGTAAAAGGCCGGACATAAGGGGCTTTTTCGCATCCTCAAGCACGAACACAGCAATTTCCGCAATCATGATCGAAATGACGAGATCGAAAAGCGAAAGTTTGCCAATTTCACGTTTCCCCATAATTCGCAGCATGAGAAAAACGACAAAATAGATAAGCACTGTACGCAAAAAAATGGTCAGAATATCCATCGCAACCTCCCTGATCTAAGCTCTAGCTCGTTCTCGGAGTTCACTGGTATTCTGACCGCCCATGCACTTCATCATGCAGATATTACGTATTCAATTGTTGGCAATTACAACAAGAATAATTTGAAATATAACGTAGAAATCAACAATAAGACCAAACAAATCGGTGCCGCTACTACGACATATTCACTTTGTTTTAACTTAACACCATCATGATAGGTAAATGATGCTGCGTATAAGCTTGCGATGGAGCTAATTAGCGTCACGCCACTTCCGATCCCGCTCCCGACGATTAATGCCCACCAAATTGGCTGTGTGGAAGTCTCTAAGAGCTGCTCCATCTGATCTACAATCGGAATCATCGCAGCAATGAATGGGATGTTGTCCATCATCGCAGCGCCAAAGCTATTTAACCATAACAACAGTACAGTCAAGAAAGGGATACTCCCTTGACTTAACTCAAGCCCTCTGCTTGCAATGAAACCCGAAAAGCCTGCATACGTTAAGCCACCAACCATGATGAACAGTCCTAAGAAAAAGAGCCATTGCGTTTCTTTCAAATGATACCAAACCGCACCATAGTCTCTGTTTTTCACAGTTTCAAAAATGTCTTTGTAATTGATTGCTAGAGAAGCAATAGCACCGCAGGCTGCAATGTAAGCCGGGCTCCAAGCTAGTACACCATGAAGGCACAGTGCTAGCATGGTCACCCCCGTTATGAGGCTGCTTCCCAATACGAATACTCGATTTGTTGAGATATACGAATTTGGCTTCAAGCTGAGTAATTCACGCATATGTGCTTCAGCGGCAACCAAACGTTTTCGATAAATCAACCACATAATGAGATAAACAACCGCTAACAGCAAGCAGATCAATGGAAAAAGCTTGATGAACATCTGCCCTGCTGAGATATGTCCTGAGGCCCCCAGCATACGGCTAGGTAGATTCCCCATGATAGTTGCTGCGCCGCCGATATGTACGGATAATAGCATAGAAATTAAAAATGGAGCTGGCAATAATCTCATTTTCTTAGAAGCGATAATGATAAAGGGAACAATAACTACGACAGCCATTAAGCTATCCAAGAGTGCAGAAAGTATCGCCGCTAGAAGTGAAAGGCATATGATAAGTGTTAGTGCACGCATTCGGTATTTTCGAACGATCGAACTAACGATATAAGAAAGAATACCGGTTTTCTGAAAAAGGATAGATATGATAAATAGGCTCACGAGATAAATCAAAATGGACCAGTTCGCGTAGCTTGTTAGTGCTTTCTGGAGTGGTACAATGCCCAAAATCAGCATCAAACATGCTCCACCTAACGCGGTATACATACGATCCCACTTTTCAATCAATATACAAACGTAAGCAGCCGCGAAAATAAGCAACGCTGCTACTGCTTGCCACATAGCTGGACCCTGAGAGAATTCAGTCATAAATAATCACACTCCTTTGATCTACAGTTTGTACTAATTCTATGTACTTGCCCATACAATGATGTTAATGAAGCGTTCGAATATAGGAAAGGAATGATGCCTGTGAACCCTATGAAAACGGTCAGTCAGGTTCGAATAACATCGCCATTATTTTCAGGACTTGTCTATTCATTTACGATGATGACCATTGGTACCATCGTGACCTCCTTGTTTTTGCTATTAACAAGCACACAAGAAAGCTCCTTACACACATTAACAACCATCATCCACGCAGTCTCCTTATTTATTGGAGGATGGGTTTCAGGCAAACGAGCCGGTAGCCGCGGCTGGTACCATGGGGGCATGGTCGGCATCTTCTATTTCATTCTTATTTTCTTAGTCGGTTTCCTAGCTTTTGACGCAGGGTTGAATCTTCAATCCCTCCAATTACTTGGCATTTTATTCGCAGCTGGGGCGCTCGGAGGCATACTTGGTGTAAATACACAAAAATAAGTCTTTTCCGTGAAGATTGCACTTCCCCCCCGTTGAATGTGGTATAATGTCATAGTTATTGCCGCACAAAACTTCCAATATATAGGGGGGATACAACATGAGCCCTTTTCAATCTATGACGCATGCGACAGTTTATATTGTACTAACTATTTTCGCTTTTGTAATTATCGCAACGCGAAAGAGTCCATACACCATTGCGAGTAGCTTTGTTCAAGAAATATTTACTTCACGCAAATACCTTTTTCATTTCATTGCGTTACTTATGATCCTCATGTTCAACAAGATGGAGATGGCGATTGAAAAAGGCATGCAATACAAAGCCGATTTTACGAAGTCGATCTACGGCATTGAAGGCGACTTTGTAGCATCGATTCAGAACTTTTTCCATAATGATGTTCTTACGGTTATCTGCAGCTATTTCTATGTTATTATTTTTCCATCCATCATGATTACTTCTGTCGCTCTCTACACGTACCAGAAGAATCATAAGCTCTTCTATGCGGTCTGTTATGCACTCATGTTCAATTATATGATTGCCATTCCGTTTTATCTCTTTTTCCCAGTTAATGAAGTATGGTTTTTCCATCCAAAGGTAGATCTTCTTATTCTAGATGTATTCCCAACGTTTGAGCAAGATTACAGACCGTTATCAGGGCTCGACAACTGCTTTCCAAGTTTGCACACATCCATTTCCATTTCAATGGCAGTTATCGCTGTAAAAAGCCGAAATATGTTTTGGAAAATTTTCGTTCCTTGCTCCGCAGCCTTTATTATTTTCACAATCTTCTATCTAGGCATTCACTGGTTATCTGATATGTGTGCCGGCGTTGTACTTGGTGTCGTAGCTGCCCGAATGGGACTTCGCATTGCCGAAGGCCGTCTCATCCTTGGTGAGCGCGCACTCCTCAAGCGTCGAGTAAAGAATAACGAGTATTGAAAATTTCATATGATTAAGCAAACAAAAAGCGAGAGCCTATTATAGGACCTCGCTTTTTTAATTTTCTCATTCCTTAGTAGCAGGTGTTTGTGCAACCGCATTAACCGCAGAGCGATCAAATGTCATCTTCGTCGCATCGTTGACACGAAGTACGCAAATGTCATCTGTGATTTCTACAATCGTGCCATGAAGTCCGCCAATGGTTACTACTTTATCCCCTTTTTTCAATCCTCCGAGCATTTGACTACGTGTTTTCTGTCTTTTTTGCTGTGGACGAATAAGTAAGAAGTACAATACTACGAACATGAGCACTAAAGGCCCGTATGTATACAAATATCCTACTGCACCAGTGCTTGTCGTATCGTCAGCCAATAGAAACATAGGTATCCTCCTCTCTTAGAATCCTCTTTCATTATCATTCAGCCCGTAAGCGGCAAAGAAAGTATCGCGGAAATCGAGCAAACGATCTTCCTTAATAGCTTCCCGTACTTCACGCATAAGCTGTAGTAGAAAGTGAAGATTATGAATCGTTGTCAAGCGAATACCGAACGTTTCATCCGCTTTGATGAGATGTCGAATATAAGCACGACTATAATTCGTACAAGTATAACAGGAGCATTTGGCATCTAGCGGGCCGAAATCAGTTGCATATTTCGCATTGCGAATGACAAGACGTCCTGAGCTTGTCATACAAGTCCCATTTCTAGCAATCCGCGTTGGTAATACACAATCGAACATATCAATGCCTCGGATAGCGCCTTCAATCAGTGCATCCGGCGAGCCAACCCCCATTAAATAACGTGGCTTGTTCGCAGGCATGAGCGGTGTCGTGTAATCTAGCACTTCATACATCAAGTGCTTGGGCTCACCCACACTCAGTCCACCAATAGCATACCCCGGGAAATCCATGGAAGTCAACTGCTCCGCGCTTAGCTTGCGTAGATCCTCATGCATACCGCCCTGTATGATGGCAAACAAGCCTTGATCCTGTGGTCTAGCATGGCTTTGTAGACAACGCTCTGCCCACCGCGTCGTACGTTCAAGAGATTTCTTCACATATTCATATTCAGCTGGAAATGGTGGACATTCATCGAAGGCCATCATGATATCCGAACCTAGCGCGTTCTGAATCTCCATTGCCTTTTCTGGAGATAAGAATAGCTTGTCACCATTCAAATGTGATTTGAATTGGACGCCTTCCTCGGTAATTTTACGCATATTGCTTAAGCTGAAAACTTGAAATCCGCCGCTGTCCGTCAGAATGGGACGATCCCAATTCATGAACTTATGCAATCCACCAGCTTCTTTCACAATCTCATGTCCTGGACGAATGAACAGGTGGTAGGTATTACTTAAAATGATCTGAGTGTCCATCGTTTTCAATTCTTCCGGACTCATCGTTTTCACAGTTGCCTGTGTGCCCACCGGCATGAACGCTGGCGTTTCAATTACACCATGTGGAGTGTGAACGCGGCCTAAGCGTGCGCCGGATTGTTTACAGGTTTTAATCGGTTCATAGGTTACTGCTGCTGTCATGATATCCACTTCCTATTCTAAGCTTACTCTCTCGTTCGTTTATATCGCCTTAATAAATTAACATCGCATCGCCAAAACTGAAAAAGCGATACTCCTCTTTCACAGCTTCTTCATAAGCTCGCATTACATTTGTTTTCCCAGCTAGTGCACTAATCAGCATGAGTAACGTTGATTTGGGCAGGTGAAAATTCGTCAACAACACATCTACGACACCAAACGTGTAGCCAGGATAAATGAAAATGGACGTCCATCCTTGTGAAGGCTGAACGAGCAATAGCTCACCCTCTTGGTAGTCAGGCTGTTCTCGACGTAATCCAGCGGCTGTCTCCAACGTCCGTGCAGATGTCGTTCCGACCGCGATGACGCGTTTACCCGCTAATTTGGTTTCATTAATCAGTGAAGCTGTTTCTTCTGAAAGGATGTAATATTCGGCATGCATTTGATGATCTTCGATCTTGTCCACGGATACAGGGCGGAATGTGCCTAGGCCTACATGCAGGGTTACGAAAGCAAGACGGATACCTTTGGCCTTAAGTCTCTCCAAATAGTCCTCCGTAAAGTGCAAGCCAGCGGTTGGCGCGGCGGATGACCCTTCATGCTTCGCATAGACGGTTTGATATCGTTCCCGCTCCGATAGCTGCTCCTTGATATAAGGCGGGAGCGGCATCTCGCCTAATCGATCGAGGATCTCATTGAAAATTCCGGTGTACCGGAATTGCAGAATGCGAGCACCCATGTCGCCAACTTCTACGACTTCCGCAGTTAAAAGAGGTTCACTGCCCTCGTCAGCCGTTGTGCCGAATACCGCAACAGCGCCAAGCTGCATGCGCTTCCCTGGCTTGACTAGCGCCTCCCATCGGTCCTCGCCGAGTGGCTTCAGCAATAATAATTCCACTTTCGCGCCGGTGTCTTTCTTCATACCAAAAAGCCGCGCTGGAATGACTCGTGTGTCATTCATCACGAGTAAATCCCCGGCTTCTAAATAGTCAATCAGATCTTCAAATGTGCGGTGAGCGGTTTCGCCTGTTTCTTTATTCAGCGTAAGCAACCTAGACGCCGTGCGTTGCAGCAGCGGCGTCTGGGCGATTAATGATTCAGGTAATTCAAAATCGAAAGCTTGTACTTCCATCAGATATATTCATTCCTTCGTTATGTTGACCCCAGTAAAGTACGTCTGAAGTATTTTTTTGTAATCATAGCCCTTTTCCGCAAAGCCTTTTGCGCCCCATTGCGACATGCCCACACCGTGTCCAAACCCTTTTCCACGGAAAATAATTTGATTGCCTTGCAGGGTAGTCGATCCCTTGGATGGGAGTCCAGGAGTCCCGGTTCCTGACACCGCAGGCTTACTTATCCCCTTACTGCTTAATGTCACTATATCCGTTGTCTTCACCGTTGTTGGTTGCGCTTGTTTGCCAGCTAACACATAGATGTTGTCAGATGTGCTCGAGACTACCCCTGTACTGCTCAGGACAGCAATGCTTGGAACATTTGGACTAGTACCAGTATAACTGCCTGCTCCTTCTATTTCAAACAGCGTGCTTGGTAAACCGCCAAGTACAGTTCGAATCGCATCTGGGTTCTTTACATTTACGACAACACCGTTCGCTTTTAACTCGATAGCTCGGCCAGATGGTCCTCTTTTGGACACTTCCAGCGAAGTTAATTCCCCTTTAATAAGTATCTTTGCAGCTTCAAGCTTACTCTTGATTTCACTTAATGTATAAGGGCCTCGTATCCAGGAATACGCATTTGATTCTCTCTCTTGCCCCAGGATGATGACTTTCTCTTTAGCAGCCAGTTTTGCGATGGCAGGGTTCGTACTATTATCAACATAAGGCGAGATCCGCACATTGACATCTGGCTCTGTAGCTTCATAAATAGCCTTACCGGACTTGTCCTTCTGTCCACTATCCTTAACATACATGCTATGTACAAAACCTATGCGGCCGTCTGTCAGTTGAATTTGGTACCAAATGGCCTTCCCAAGCTCAGCGCCTTCATCCGGACTAGCCACACTCCGCAGATAATCCACCGAATTGCCCCATGCTTCCGTAGGATCTGCGGTTATTCCGCCCGCATTGGACCCAAATACTGGTGAAATCAAGCCTCGCTTATCTGAAATCACTTCATCCTTCGTGGCATCAACAGCTTGGTTGCCAGCTGTAAATTCTTTATCCAACCCGTAATATGCTTGGTCCTGCGTTGTATCCGTCACCTGTGCAATTTCATACTTATTTCCTTGATATATGGCATATGTACGCGCAGCTACAGCCTGAGCCTTCAACGCTTCCGTTGGCCATTGTGAGTTAAGCTCGGCACCAATAACCCCATATAAGTACTGTTCCATTGGAAGTACATTTATTAAGGCTAATCGATCACGATAAGTGCTTACTTCCATGTCCCCGCGGAAGCTGCGATCCAGGCGCTCTTTCACAGCGATCCCATTCTTCTTGGGATGAATTAACGTTTTCTGTTCACCTGCAGATGTTACATAATGAGCTACCGCAGCTGTGGGACTGTTTGCGACGGTTACATCCGACCTGCGGATTAAATAAGCAGCCTTTGTGTTCGCCGATTGGAGAGGCAGGTTAGGTGCAGCTTTTAACGCTGCTTGCTTCACAGCCTCTAGTTTGGCATCTGTTGCCTCACTGCCTACCCAAACGCCGTAGCCAACTTTCCCTGTACCATCGTCTTGTAGGACCAGATCAGCTATAATTCCTGCCTGGGTGTATACAGCGATTTGCTGTTGCGCCGCAGCCTCTGTAGCAAATGTCCCCACGCTCAAATGGAGCGGCCCACTAACGGCAAGAACAGCCGTTTTCGTCAAGGCTGCTACAGTTGGGTCCTTCATCGCTTGAGCAGCTGCATCATCAGCTTCAGCCTTCGTAGGCAGATTCCCGTAGTAAACTTGGTACACCATTTTACCCAACTTCGACCGACTTAACACGTAACTTTCCTCTGTCATCACGGCCAGTTTCGCATTCAATGTCTTGGCAGCAGTGAAATCAGTTGTTTCCAACATCATCGTACTATACTGATCTAATGACATTCGAATGGACGTATCTGCGATCGAAGCCCATGACTTAACCTCTGCGGTTGCTGAATTGCGAACACCAATATCAAATCCACCAGGAGAGGAGAGTGAAACTAGCGGCTCTAGCTTTTTATAGTTGGTAGCGTTAAGGACAAGGGCAACACGAATCTGATCCAGATGCTTATTTCCCTCCGCGTTAGCCTTAGCTCCCCCGTAGGAAATGGTTGTAAAGGTTATTGCTGCTGTAGTTATGAGGGCAATACGCTTAGCGTGCATCATCTTTCGTCTTCCAAACATACAGGTATCGTATCCTTTCTTTCTCCGTTCATCTAGTAATGTAGACTCTAGTAAGAGACAGAAGTTTTGTTGGTGCGCAGAAAAAATGACAAAAAAAGCTAATGCCCGCCCTTCCAGCAGCGGCAAAAGCTTACAATTGTCAATACTCGTATAGAGGAACTGAGAACGATTTAACGTTGCTCTGGTACTGGTAAACCGAGATGGTGATAGGCTTGTGGCGTCACAGTCCGACCTCTTGGTGTACGTTGCATAAACCCGATTTGAAGCAAATAAGGCTCGTATACATCTTCAATCGTTTGGCTTTCCTCACCAATAGTTGCAGCGATCGTTTCAAGCCCGACAGGGCCCCCTTGGAAGCTCTGAATAATCGCGCGCAGCATCTTATGATCGATTTCATCAAGCCCCAAATCATCGACTTGTAGCAGGCGCAGCGATTCTTGGGCGAGCTCCATCGTAATAATGCCATCGCCTCTCACCTGTGCAAAATCGCGAACCCGCTTCAGCAATCGGTTGGCAATACGCGGTGTTCCGCGCGAACGCATGCCGATCTCGCGAGCAGCATCCCCCACGATGCCGACCTGCAGAATGTCGGCTGTCCGACTGACGATGTAGCTAAGCTCATCAACTGTATAAAACTCCAAGCGACTAACGACCCCGAAACGGTCGCGCAGAGGCGCAGAGAGCAGCCCCACACGTGTCGTGGCGCCGATCAATGTAAATGGCGGCAGATCGAGTCGCACAGATCGTGCACTAGGCCCCTTGCCGATGATAATATCAAGGGCAAAATCCTCCATCGCAGGGTACAGCACCTCTTCCACCGTTCGGTGGAGTCGGTGAATCTCATCGATGAAGAGCACATCCCCTTCCTGCAGGTTCGTCAGGATAGCAGCAAGATCTCCAGGCCGCTCAATGGCAGGCCCTGATGTTGTACGAATATTCACGCCAAGCTCGTTGGCGATGATGTTGGATAGCGTTGTTTTCCCAAGTCCAGGCGGTCCATATAGAAGCACATGATCTAAAGCTTCTTTCCGCATCTTCGCAGCTTCAATATAGATCTTGAGGTTCTCCTTCGCCTGCTTCTGGCCGATGTATTCGGCCAAATAACGAGGACGTAGACTATACTCGACCACATTGTCCTCCATCATAAAATTAGCCGATATGATCCGGTCATTGTCCATGGTGTCCCTCCTTCCTTTGCACGTTCAATTCACTTACATGGTAAATAGGGCTTGCAAGGCAAGCTTCACAAGTACATCAACGGAATCCGATGGCCCAGCTTTAGGCTTCACTTGCAGCCACGCACGATCGACTTCTGCCTCCGTATAGCCAAGTGTCATTAAGGCTTCCTTCGCTTCGCTCCAAGGCAGCCCGCCCTCTGTTAATTGTGCTGATCCGACAATACTTAAGGCAACAGCGGCTTCAGGACTCGAGAAGCTGACAGAGCCCAGCTTATCTTTCAGGTCTAGAATAATCCGTTGGGCTGTTTTCTTCCCAATACCAGGCAGCTTAGTAAGAAACGCCAGATTTTCTTGGCTGATCGCCAGAATTACCGCTTCAGGCCTGCCGCCTGCTGCGAGAATACCAAGCGCTACTTTGGGACCAATGCCACTCACATCTAGCAATAAACGGAATAAGGACTGCTCATCACGTGTGATGAAACCGAAGAGGTGATGCGCATCTTCCCGCACATGATAATGGATGAACATCGTGACATCCTCATTCTCCTTATGCGAAAGTGCATAAGGATTCGGACAGAATACACGATAGCCCACCCCATTAACATCAAGTACTGCATAATCACTTTCACGTAAAGCAACCTTACCTCGTAAGAAATCTATCATCGTTTCCTGACCTCATTTATCCTAGATTGAAGTGAAGAGGAATGGGCATGACAAATAGCGATAGCGAGCGCATCTGCGACATCATCTGGCTTCGGCACTTGTGACAGCTTCAGCAGAATCTTGACCATCTCTTGCACTTGCTTCTTCTCTGCTTTCCCATATCCAACAACAGCTTGCTTTACTTGAAGCGGCGTATATTCAGCAATCGGCAACCCAGCCTGAACGCCCGCAAGTATCATCACACCTCGCGCTTGGCCGACCGTGAATGCCGTCGTTACATTTCGATTAAAGAATAATTTCTCAATAGACATCACATCTGGTTTATATTTCTCTATCAATTGCACTGTAGCGTCATAGACATCTTTCAATCGGATACCAGGATCCGTGTGTGCTTCCGTTTGAATCGAACCATATTGTACCGGAACTAGTTTACTGCCGATTTTATCAATAAAGCCAAAGCCTACGATCGCGATCCCTGGATCAATCCCTAGAATACGCAAAACATTTCTCTCCCATCTAAAAAAAAGCGAACATATGTAGTCATTTCCATTATAGCAGATAACAAAAAAAAGAGATAGACTCGGGAATTCCCGAAACTATCTCTTCGAATTTATCTATGGTATTGTTTGAACTAGGGACGCGACATTGCACCTTCTGTGACTTCTATGGCATAATCGCTGAATGTAGATAATACGCTATTATACTCCTCTATATCAGTGACTCGGATTCCTTCGTGCAGCTGCGCAACCGTATCTCTTGGCAAGCTGCTTTCTAACTGCTGGATATTGAGTTGGAAAAAGGTTCGAATAATTTGATTATTTGCAGGTGTACCATTGAATAACGACAAGTTGCTGCTCCCATCAATCCCAAATACGGCTTTTTCTTTACAGTCTGGAGATAAATCATCAATGTTTTCCGTAAAGACAACCTCGCCGGCCTCCTTGATGCTTAATAACCAGCTTGGATGTTGTTTCTGAAGCGAGAGTAATTCTTGTGACGTAAGCGAACCCAGTAGGCTGGTTTCTTCTCCACAAACATAGGACTTGAGCAAATAGCTTTCTCTGCGATCCGAAATGGTTTGCAACAGCTTTGTCGCTTCCTGAAGACGTACATCATCCTCAGGCGTTAAACCAGCGATGGTCGCTCGCGTGGCAACATTCGGGTTCGGGCGGTCATGTTCCCCCCATGCGATCCAGGTAATCGTAACAACCAGAACGAACATCCCTAAGGTTAACCAACTGCGCTTCCAGCGTAGTCTTTTCTTCAATTGCTTCAAGAACCGATGTACATTCACGTTATCCCCTTCTTCTTGTTTTTTCGTATTGTTTCCATTTGCAAGAAGCACTATACATCATTTACCATAGAAGAGAATGAAACCAATCAAGACGGATGGTGAACGTAACCATGAACGGAAGAAAACCAATTAAACGCACAACTCTCCTTATTATCGGCGTCGTTATATTCTGGGGAAGTGTGGCTTTATGGAACGAAATTCATAAAGTTGGATCAGACACCACGAGTACGAATACCACCTCTGTCTCCCACTCAAATCCAAGTCCCCATACCTAATCGTCACGAAACTTACATGATTTCGGTAACAATTGGTTATAATCGGACTCTTCCTCTCATTTGAATTTGACTGTAGCCACAGAAATGATATAGTCAAAGATATATGAAAACTCTCATAGGCATTCACGAATGACGATATATATGAAATAAGCAAATGAGACTGGTCTTCACCTTTTTCTAAACGACAACTCTAAGGAGGGAAACATCATGAATGTGGCAGAACTTCAATTAATTCAATTATCCAGACGGGGCGATCGCAACGCTTTCGTGGAGTTAGTCGAGCTCTACCGTAGTAAAATACAAAAGTTAGCGTTTCGGATGCTGCATAACCGTCCTGATTCGGAGGATATTGTCCAAGAAACCTTTATCCGCGTCTATTTGAATTTAAACCACTTTGATGAAAGCCAGAATTTCTCAACTTGGATTTATCGGATCGGAAAAAATGTTGCCATTGATTTGCTTCGCAAAAAAAGGCCTGTACAATCCCTAGATGCGGAGCTGAATGATCTTGATGATGATTACAGCTACTACAGTAAGCTTGCCAGTCAAGATCAATCGCCGGAACATGCTGTGCTTCAAACCGAAATTCAAGAGCATATGCACGCATCCATTAATAAATTGGCGGACAAATATAAAGGTATCATTACACTCTACTATTTAGAGGAGCTTTCTCTTCAAGAAATTAGTGAGCGACTGAACCTGCCGATCACGACGGTGAAAACACGGTTGCACCGGGGGCGTGAGCTCCTTCGCAAAAAGTGGGGCATGAATTTCGTTATTGGTTTAATGACATTTTTCACATTGGGCATGATCGCCTAACGCCATTTCAACATAGAAAGAAGCCTCAAACCACGATGTCATTCGTGATTTGAGGCTTCTTTGTCTATCACTTAGAGTTAATCCATGGACTATTGGGTTTACTCGTTTCCCGCTTCTCCGTAGCTCGTTCTTGTTGCTGCAAGAAAGCACTCAATGCAGATGTTCCTGATAGCTTTACTTTTCGCGTTGAGCGACTTCCGCTTGACTTGGTTTTATCTGCTTTTTGCTTATCGCGAATATCAATCTCAACTTCAGTTAAGGTATCAGAAACCTTTTTCAGCTCATGGGTATGAACTTGAGGCAACAAGGATGACTCTTCAAAGGGTGCGTGCTGATCAGCTCCTACATAAGGGATACCATACGGATTATGCTGATAGGCATAGTGTTGCGCCATAGGATGGTCATACGGCATCGGAGGCGGATAAAAGGCAGGCATAGCATGCATCTCTTGCGGCATATTGTCCCAAGGATTACCCATAGGTACATTGGCGAGATGGGCTGGATAATTCATCCATGGGTGTTCATTCACCGCAGGTCCGCCACACCCGCAGCCTTCATCGACTACAGTCACCGGAGCTACCATCGTCGGAAGCGGCTCACAAGGCTCTTCCTGATAAGGCGAATAGGACGGGTATGTCATTGCCTCATGTTGCTGTTCAGGATAAGCAAATACCTCCGTAGCGGTAATATGAAATTGTTGAAACGGATGTACCGCTTGCCCATAAGGCTCATGCAGTCCATGTCCTTCCATGACTGGAGCTGGAATAACCGGCACATGCTGAGTCACTTGCGGCGCGGCTGGTACCGTTTCCCCCTTAGATAACGGTGGCGCTTCAACGACAGGTTGTTGCGGACTCGGGATCACGGGCTGTTGATAGGCATCTGCTGGCGGCATTGACGGCATCATAGGCATGGGAGCAAATGGCTCGGTGGATAGCTTGGAAGTGTGATGCATTCCATGCTGGTTACTATGCGTATGTCCATGCTGCATTTTAGGGACATAAACGATATCCCCTGTCATAAGTACATTCGGATTCTTTAGGTGTGCATTAGCCTTAATCATTGCTTGCAATGGCACATCCCAAGCTTTCCCAAGCTTCCACAAACTGTCACCTTGCTGAATGACATGCTTATAAACAAAGTCAGATGCAGGTGGATCTACCGGTTTAGGTGAAGATGGAATCTTCACTTTCATGCCAATCTCAATCTGATTCGGGTCAGCTATTTGCGGATTGAGCGCAATAATCTGGTCTAGGGTGGTGTGGTATTTTTTTGCGAGCTCGTACAGGGTATCGCCTTTTTTGACAATATGGATTTTCAAAACCCTACCTCCTTCAAGTTTTCTTCAGAAAACTCACTTCGTAAGCATCAACTTAGCGTTTTTCGTTAGAAAAACTGGTTTCGTAAGCCTCTCCTTCGCGTTTCTCTTTCAATCGCCATGTACTTGGCCGCGTCAGGATTCGCTTATTCACAATAATGATATTACAGTTTATGCGCGTTCCTAGGCTTTTGCCCCTGTCGCACAAAAAAAATCCCTCGCGTCATAAACGCAAGGGATTTGTCCTAAGAACCTATATACGAATAGCTTGGATAACAACCCAGAATTCGGACCTGACATCCAATCGCTTCGATCTCTTGAATAGCTGAAGGCAGAAGAACAGAGTCCATATTGCCAACAATATCGATATAGAAATAATAATTGCCAAGCTTCTTCTTCGTCGGCTTCGATTCAATCTTCGAAAGGTTGATTCTCCGCCAAGCAAATGCCGATAGCACCTGGTGCAAAGCCCCCGGATAATCCTCGGGCAGAGTGACAAGAATCGTCGTCTTCATGTCCTCCGAAGCCTTCAGCTCCGATGCTTCTTTACCAACAAGCAAGAAGCGTGTCATATTATCCTTATGATCTTGAATTTCACGTTGCAGCATGGGCACGTCATAGTTCGTCGAGGCGATGGCCGTCCCAATCGCAGCAACCGTTGGATCCTTAAGCGTTGATACAATGCGAACTCCCTCAGCAGTAGAGCTCACTTGTTCAAATTCCGCCTCACGCAAATATTGCTTCATAAATTGGTTGCACTGTGCAGGGACAACTTGATGAGACAGAACTTTGCGAATGTGACGGTAGGGATTCGAGGCATCAACGTCCGTATCAGGATTCGGGTAACCAATTAAATTCATATCAATCGGGAATACCCACTCCGCTCGAATCGGAAGATCAACTTCATGAACAAGCCAATCTACGTGCAAGTGAACAGAACCCTCTAGCGTATTCTCAATCGGGATAACACTTAGGTCCGTTTCTCCTGAAGCAGTTGCATTAAATACCTCAGAAATCAACTTATACGACACATACGTAAAATTTTCACCGAGAAAGTGACGTGTAGCTTCCTCTGAAAAGGTGCTTGGTCCAAGTATAGCAACTCGTTTCATGCTAGCACTTCCTTTTCCACTAGGGAAAGAAGCCCCTCATCACTGCTTTGAAGTTCTGTTGTAGTCACACCCTCTTGGCTAGGCTTCAGCCATAGAAGCTGCGCTTCAATGCCTTCCTTAGCCAACGTGCCTTGAAGGAACGCCTCTAGTTCCGTTTTCTTCTCACTGCGTGCATCAACCAGCGCTAACATCGTTGGTCCCGCTCCGCTTAAAGCAACACCAAGGGCGCCATGATGTTCACATTGATCCAATAATGTTCTCATACCAGGAATGAGTGCCGCGCGGTAGGGCTGATGCAAGCGATCTTTCATCGCATAGCGAATCATGCCGAGATTTCCTGTGCTTAGCGCAGCAACGAGCAATGAGGAGTGGCTAAGATTGAACACCGCATCTTTCATCGTTACATGCTGCGGCATCACACCTCTCGCCTTTTCAGTTGAAAGCTGGAAGGCCGGTATCGCCACCAGCACCTCCAAATTGGGATCAGGCTCAATCCGGATCGATTCAGCCTTCACCTCGTCCCAGAACGCAACAACAATCCCGCCGTATATGCTTGCGCCCACGTTATCAGGGTGCTTCTCCAGACGAGAAGCGATTTGAAACAGCTCATAGGTTGAGAATCGATTCCCAATAAGCGCATTCGCTCCTGCAAGTGCCCCTACAATCGCCGAAGCACTGCTTCCTAAACCACGCGTGAGTGGAATCTCACTATACATGGTAATCTCAAGCTCAGGATGTGAAACACCTGCTTTATCAAAAACCATTTGAGCGACCTTATAGATTAAATTCGATTTATCCGTAGGAATGCCACTCATCTGATCGCCAATCAATTGTATTCTTGTCTGATCAGAGATCGCCATATCAATCCAAGCATATAAGTTCAAGGCCATCCCCAGAGAGTCAAAGCCGGGACCTAGATTCGCCGTGCTTGCCGGTACTTTCACCCTTACCTTTTGTTCTATCTTGTAGCTCATTTCGAAATTGCGCCTCTCTTCAGTCAAAATAAACGGATACGCCGTCCTTTCAGGACGTGAGCGTATCCAGAAATTTAGCCAAGTTATATTTGAAACATATCAATTGGATAATTTGAATTATCCGTAACTACGCTGTTTACAGCCCAATTCCTAGCCTTCTACGCGGTACACGCTCTTAATCGCATGAATAACGTCCATGGATCCGAATTGATTCAATACATTCTTCATGCTAGCTTGATTCGCATCATGTGTAATAATGATGATTTCAGCCTTCGGATTGGATTTATTCGGGTGCTGGAAGACGGATTCCAAGCTAACTTCATGCTCTGCGAAAATTTGTGTAATTTGAGCGAGCACGCCTGCTTTATCCTCAACATGAAGTAAGATGAAGTTTTTGGACGCGATTTGTTCGTCTGTTTTAAGCTTCTTCTCTTTGTAAGGAGCTTGTACAGTACGTCCATTGATACCTAATTTCAGATTACGTACTACGGCTACTAAGTCAGCTACAACGGATGTTGCTGTTGGAAGCTCACCGGCACCTGCACCATAGAACATCGTTTCACCAACCGCTTCACCAGTTACGTATACAGCATTGAATACGCCGTTAACAGATGCTAGTGGATGTGTATTTTTAACCATTGTCGGTTGAACGCTGACAGAGATATGGCCATCATGATTTTCAGCGATACCCAGCAGCTTCACTTCGTAGCCTAATTTCTTCCCGTATTGGATATCTTCCTTCGTTACCTTGGAAATTCCCTTCGCCTCAACATCACTCAATGCAACATTCGCATGAAAACCAAGCGTCGATAAGATCGTCATTTTACGAGCAGCATCTAAGCCTTCAACGTCCGAAGTCGGGTCCGCTTCCGCATAGCCCAATTCCTGTGCTTCTTTCAGCACATCCGCATAGGCCGCGCCTTCTTGACTCATTTTAGTCAAAATGTAGTTCGTTGTCCCGTTCACAATGCCCATGATTTTTGTGATGCGATCCGAAGAGAAACCTTCTACAAGCGCACGAATAATTGGAATTCCGCCTGCAACGCTCGCTTCATAAAAGACATCGCAATTATTCTCAGCTGCTTTCGCCAAAATCTCAGCACCATGCATCGCCATAAGATCCTTATTAGCCGTAATGATGTGCTTCCCATTTCCAAGTGCTGTGAGAATATGTGCCTTCGTTGCTTCAACGCCACCCATAACTTCTACGACGATATCGATTTCACTATCGCCAATTACATCCCACACATTCTCCGTTAGCTTATCTGCATCCACAGAGATGTTACGAAGCTTGGATTTATCTTGTACAAGAATTTTCGCGATTTCAATCGATGAACCTGTTTGACGCTGCAAATCCTCTTGATGTCCTTCAACAATACGTACTACACCTGTACCTACAGTACCTAATCCTAGTAAACCAACCTTGATGGGTTTCATTTCATTACCTCCTGAATTGTATGCTATCTTAACTGCCTTGACCGATGACCATGGCACGCTTAACTCCATCTTGCGCTCCTAGGCGATCCACAATTTCTCGGATCTCTTCACCCATGGATGAAATTTCTAGTGATATAACGACGTTCGCCATGCCTTGTAATGGAATCGTTTGGTGAATGGTTAATACATTGCCATCCAAATTTGCGATAAGTGCGAGTACGCGGGATAATATCCCGGCCTTATGCTCTAAATCCATTGAAATCGTAATAATTCGCTCGCGTTCTAGCTTGCTAAGTGGATGAATGCCATCTTTATACTTATAGAAGGCGCTTCTGCTCAGCCCAACTTGCTCTACGGCGTCGTGAATCGTCTTCACTTCACCTCTTGCAAGTAACTCTTTGGCCTGCGCTGTCTTCAGAACACCTTCTGGAAGAATGTCCTCGCGGACTAAGTAGTACCTCTCAGGTCCGATGTGCTTCATGGTTGGAAGAAACTCTTTGCTCTCCGGCACCTAACTACCGTCCTCTCCAAAAAGACTAATGTTTCCCTATAGAGGACATTATATCGAAACATGCCTTGTGAAGCAATAGGCAAAATGCATCCAAGCATTCGCCTTTGCAGCCCCTTCCCTTTCTATGATAAGCTGAAATGGAACCAAAGACGGGAGGGGACCTCTCCATGATTACATTACGCATGATGTCTACCGCACTTTTATGGAATAAGCATGACGAGCTCCTTATGATGAAGCGCGCATTAACGCGCACACTCTCCCCTGGCTTATGGGCCGCAATTGGCGGTCATCTCGAACCGAATGAAATTAGCCAACCTAGAACGGCCTGCTTTCGTGAAGTATGGGAAGAAACGGGCATTGAGCAGGACGAAATTCAAGACTTACGACTGCAGTATGTCTTAATTCGGCTTAATGGCCAAGAAATACGCCAACAGTTCTTCTATGTGGGCAAGACGGATGTGGATCCACGGATCGTAACGTCTGAAGGTGATCTGCATTGGATTCCTAAAGCATCTGTCCTAGACCGTCCGATGCCTTATATTTTCCGCTGTTTGCTCGAACATTATTTCAGCGTAGGTCCAACTTCTCATCCGTGGATAGGCTCAGCAGGGATTCATTCCGAGACCGATACACCAACTATTCATTGGAACCCTTTGTTGGATCCGATGCAAATCTAAGGATTGCGCAAAGAGCAGACAACGATTTCTCGTTATCTGCTCTTTGTTTGTCGTGCTTATAGCGCGCTGCCTCCGAATAGAAAGCGATATTCCCAGTGTCGATTGGCGATGGAATCAATTCGCACCCCGCCACTTTCTTTGGAATAGGTCGAAAGGATCTGACCATTGCCTAGATAGATAGCAACATGCGTAATCGTTTGTGTTGCCTTATTGATTCCTGAATAATTGGACTGCGCTGTCCCTTTATAAGACATAAAGAACATGAGGTCGCCAACCTTGAGGTTATGCCAATCCGTGACATTGTGTCCGAGTGACTTCACAAACGCGCCTTGACCTCTAGAGTCCGTCGGTAGTTTCAGTCCAATTCCATCTAGGAAAGCCTGATGTACAAAGTCTGAACAATCGAACGTTGACGTGTTATCACGACTGGAACCATATTCATAAGGCGTTCCCATGTATTTCTTTCCTGCGGCAATCACCTTTTGAACCTTTTCACTGGTTGTTCCTCCACCGCTGTTCCCAGGGGATGTTACAACACCAGAAGTTGTAATGTATGTAGGGCTTGTGCTTATGTATCCTTCACGACCATCTGAAGCTTTAACTTTATACCAGTATGCATTCACTTTCTGCAAGATCTGCACCGTCTCTCCCGCCTTCAGATAACGAATGCGAGTTGCATTCTGATTGGCAGCGGTACGGAAGCTCACGCTCGCGACGATGCGCCCTGTTCCAGATGCTGGTGTTGTGGTTTGACCGTTTGCTTTTATGTACTTCGAACTTGTTGAGACATAACCGATTTGACCGTTCGTAACTTGAACTCTATACCAATAGGCATTCACTTTTTCAATAATCGAGACAGGCTCACCTGCTTTTAAATAGCGAATACGAGGTGAATTCTCATTAGGACTTTGGCGGAAGCTCACACTACTAACAACTTCACCAGTGGTTGCAGCAGATGCTGCTTTAGGTAATGGGACTGTAACAGCCCCAAATATAAGAGATGGGATAAGTGCAAAAGCAAGTAATTGTTTCTTCATGTTGTAGGCCTCCTAGCGATTTGTACTTACGAATGACAATGACACTAGTAAATGGTAACATATCCATTGATTAAGTTTTAGCTGTAACATCTACCAATTCGCCGACCCCCATAAAAAAAGACCCCCTCATTCGCTGTCTAAGAGCCAGCTTCATGGTAAGGTCTTCAACCTATTTTCGATGAGGAATCGTCGCTATCCCCTAGATCCTGCAGCTTCAAATACTGACTCTGATCGATCCAGCGCTGCATGATTTTTTGGGCTTCTTTCCGCTGTAGTAAAGCTTCAGCTAGCTGAAAGCCCTCTTCGTAACTATCCACTCTATCAAACCATTTCAATCGCAGCCCCGTATTGAAAATAACGTGATCGCGTTCACGTTTAACTTCCGTCCCATCCTCACCTGTAATAATTCGTTTCACCATGGTGATCTGATCTTCTTTCGCAAGCAATGGTAAAGGTGTACTAGTGAAGCCAAACTTCTGTGGCTCGACACTGCGGGACTCATCTCCCCAGGGTGTCACAATGCGGATCATGCTGTTCTCATAGAGGGGTAAATCCTCAGAGCCATCAATCCCACTGATAATATAAGCTTGTTGAAATCCGGATCGCATCGAAATGGGAATCAGGGACTCCATCGCTTTACGCTGCTGCACACCAATAATTAAATTCGTTGAAAGTACAGGATTCAATACTCTTTCTATCGTATCTATGACCGTTCGTATGCCTAGTTGTTCCCTGACCTGCTTCAGTCGCCCAATTGGCGGACACAGTTGCTCGGTAGGGAGAAATCCGATATGCAAATGAAGTAACATGGATTGCCAATCCTTCATAGAAAGTTGCAAAGCTACACCAAAGCTTTCTACGATTTCCTTCAGTGCCGTCCCTTGCCTCGAAGGAAGTGCGTCACCACCTTGCAGCACCTGCGTGAAGCCAACTGAGGCAAGCAGGAGGCTGACAGGCAGCGTAATAGGGAATCGTTTTCTCCCCTCTGTAGGTCCTATTGAATTAAGCGAGTTAGGCTGAGCATGGTAATTCAAGGCGTAGCCGCGATATACATCAATAAAGGCCATCAACTCGTCATCTGCTTCCCCTTTCATACATAACGCCATTAGGAATGCTGCGCACTGCGCGTCGGTTGAATCTCCCTTTGCCATTTCATTGGCAGCTTCCAGCGCTTCATCATAGGTTAAATTTCGCATACGCGTTTGATCTGAACCCATCGCTTGAATCCATCTCTTCATCGTTGCCCTCCTTTCTCGCTTATCGGCATTTTTTTCGTGTTATATTTACTAACATTAATTAAGTGATATATCTAAAATGGTAATGCTTTTAAAACTACATGTCAAGTATTGTAACATTAATTGAGGCGTGACAAAAAAAAGCACCTATCTTGTTAGGATAAGTGCCTTGTATTATAAATTGTTCTCGTCGAACTCGAAATCAAAATCACCAATTTGAATCGTCTGTCCATGAACAGCGCCGCGTTTACGCAACTCATCATCAATGCCCATGTTACGCAAAATACGAGCAAATCGCGCGATCCCATCTTGGGTCGTAAAATTCGTCCGTTTGATCAATTTCTCGATCGATGGGCTCTCAATTACGAAGACATCATTATCACGACGGATGGTGAAGTCATTTTCTTCGCGTTTCTCAAAGCGATATACTTTACGCTCTTCCGCCTCAGCAACGCCCTCTACCTCAGGAGCATTCGGGATGCTTTCCACGATGTCAGAAATCTTGTATAGCAACTCTTGAACGCCACCACGTGTTAATGCTGAAATCGGATAAACCTCAAATTCTTTACCGTCAGCCGCTAACTGCTCTTTGAATAATGCCAAGTTATCTTCGGACTCCGGCATATCCATTTTGTTAGCTACAACGATTTGTGGACGTTGCTCTAGCTTCGCGTTATATAGTTTAATTTCTTCATTGATTTTGATGAAATCCTCATAAGGATCGCGTCCGTCCGCAGCCGACATATCCACGACATGCACAATAACACGTGTACGTTCTACGTGACGCAGGAACTCGTGACCCAGACCTACACCTTCATGAGCACCTTCGATCAAGCCTGGCAAATCTGCCATAACGAAGCTTCTGCCATCCCCAACATCAACTACACCTAAGTTCGGGGTTAACGTCGTGAAATGGTAAGCAGCAATCTTAGGCTTCGCGGCAGAAACGACAGACAATAACGTGGATTTACCCACACTCGGGAAACCGACAAGCCCTACGTCAGCCATCACTTTCATTTCTAAGATAACCCAACGCTCTACGCCTTCTTCACCGTTCTCCGCAATCTCAGGAGCCGTCACACGTGCAGTTGCGAAGCGAGTATTTCCTCTTCCGCCTCGACCACCCTTGGCAACGACTACTTCTTGCCCATGACGGGTTAAGTCAGCAATTACTTCTTGGGTATCATCATCAATAATGGTTGTCCCAGGCGGAATACGAACAATCATATCCTCTGAGTTGGCGCCATGCATCGATTTGTTGCGACCCTTCTCGCCGCGTTCCGCTTTAAAGTGCTTCTGATAACGGAAATCCATCAATGTCCGTAAGCCTTCATCTACGCGGAAAACAACATCACCGCCGTTGCCACCGTCACCACCGGCAGGACCGCCTTCTGGCACATACTTCTCACGACGGAAAGCAACTAATCCATCACCACCGTCGCCGCCTTTTACAAAAACCTTCGCCTTATCAACAAACATTTCCTACACCTCAACTTTATATATGAAACGGCAATCGTAGTGTGACACCTGCTTCTTCTTCATGCCAATCATCATTCTCAAACGAATACTGGGAACCCTTCGATGAAAAACGTGCTAAAACCGATTGCTCAAGTTGCTCCCGATTATAGGGGCCTTGATATACAAAATCAAGCAGTAGGCAATCTTCTTGAACATCAAACTCCAAGCTGAGTGTGCCACTTTCCCCATCTTCGAATGCCGTATGCTCTTGGATACACGCCACCATTTGCCGAACCAATCGTTCAATCAGTCCGTGCTGAATCGGGAGTTGTCCAAGATTAATTTCTTGTTCGACTTCCACTTTCAGCTCTAATGTCTTCGACTGCACGCGGAATTGAAGCAAGTAAGCAATGAAAGATGGGATCCCGAGCTTGGAGAGATTGCTTTCCTGCTGCATAGTCATTTTTATTTTTTCCATATAAGGCCGCAAATTATCAAACTTCTTCATTTGAATGTAACCAAATAAAATCTGGGTATCATTCATCCAATCATGCCGCAAGCGATTTACGACGCCAATCAGCTTCAGATGATCATCTTGTTCTTGCTGCCTATGCGCCAAACGCCACTTTTCTTCCATTCTGCTCGCTTCAAGTCTCCATGCGGTGTAACCACTTACGAGAATGATTAGTAGAAATGCCACTCTGATGATCCAGGGTTCTGTAACCAACATGCCAGTCAATCCTATGAGCACAAGTGCTAATAAATAGACCTGTGCGCTGCCCAATTGCTTCATTATCCGTCCGCCCCGTTCTCCCTGCTTTGTAACCGTTCATCCAGTATATCATGCTGGCTGGAAAACTTCACCAAACAAACGAGAAAACCCCCGCCCTCGACCATCCGAAATGAGTGATCACGGTTAGAGGTTTTTTCATGCATATTGAGAAAAAATCCCTGGATGAACTCTCGCTCACCAGGGATTCTAATTACGCTTCTAGAGCTGCAGCTACTGGAGCTACATCAACTGGGTATACGCTCACTTTTTTGCGATCGCGGCCCAAACGCTCGAATTTCACTACGCCTTGTACCAAAGCGAAAAGTGTATCATCCGAACCGATGCCTACGTTCGTTCCTGGGTGAATTTTCGTACCGCGTTGACGGTAAAGAATGCTTCCAGCAGTAACAGTTTGACCGTCAGCACGTTTAGCGCCAAGGCGCTTAGAGTGCGAGTCACGACCGTTCTTTGTGGAACCTACCCCTTTTTTGGAAGCGAATAATTGGAGATCCAATTTCAAAAACATGGTGTTATCCTCCTTTGTGATAGATTGTTTCAATCGTTATATAATCACCGTAAGTTTGTTCAATCGTTTGTAACATAACGACCATCGATTCTATAATTAACTGCACTTGACTCCAAATTTCAGGCACGTCGCGCGCACTATCCGGGATGGTTACATCCAGCAGTCCAGGCTCCATTTCGTGAATTGGAATCACGCCGGTTAAGGATTCTATCGAGTTACATGTACCAACGGAAATCGCTGATACCGCGGCGCAGACCAAGTCTTTGCCTGGCACGTCATATTCAGCATGGCCTTCCACTACAAAAGAAAGAATGTGAGATGAATCTGGTGAAAGACGTTCTATGGTCACGTAGATCATAGGCTTGTCTCTTACGCTTGGATTTTCTCAACTACTACTCTTGTGTACGGTTGACGATGACCTTGCTTTTTGTGATAGTTCTTTTTCGGCTTGTACTTATAAACGATGACTTTTGCGCCTTTGCCGTGTTTCTCCACTTTCGCGGAAACTGAAGCACCTGCAACCAATGGAGCACCTACTACTAGGCCATCCTCTTTGGAAACCAAGAACACACGATCAAAAGAAACAACCTCACCCTCAGCAGCGTTCAATTTTTCGATGTAAAGAACATCGCCCTCTTGAACTTTGTACTGTTTACCACCTGTTTCAATAATTGCGTACATTTTCATTACCTCCTCATGTCTCAGACTCGCCTTGTTCAGGTGACGGAATGGAGTAAACCAATCGCGTACTTCGACCTGTTTCGTGCGGTTACAGCATGCCTAAACAACACACTTCGAATATTATATCACAGTTATAATTTCATATGCAAACCTTTTATTTGCGTTTCCGGGTCATCTCGAGCAATCCTAATTTGGTCCAACCCACAATTGTCGTCTTAGAACGGTCCTTTCGCACCGCTTCCGCCATGTTGGCCATGACCTTTGCACGGTTGTCTTCCGCATGCATATCAATAAAATCAACAATAATGATGCCTCTTAAATTACGAAGCCGCAAAAGTCTAGGAATTTCAACAGCTGCTTCCCGATTAATATCGGTCACAGTTTGCTCTAAATCAATAGAACCCGTGTATCGTCCCGTGTTGACATCAATGACCGTTAGTGCCTCTGTTTGATCTATAATTAAATACCCGCCGCTAGGCAGCCAAATTTTACGACGGAAGCTCTGATTCAACTCTTCCGTAACCCCGAAATGATCAAACATCGGTGTTCTACGATCATAGAAAGCAACGCGGCCTCGCCAGCTCGGTTGCTGCTTGCGCAGTAAGCTTCTCATCTCTTCAAAGATCTTGTTATTGCTCATCCATACTTCTTGAACCTCATCGGAAATCACATCTCGCGCCAATTTGGGCAGGAGATCCAAATCCTGATAAAGCTGAGCAGGGACATGCGTCTCTTCTCGCTTCGCTAGAATGGTACTCCAAACATCTCGTAAGTTTTGTAGATCGTCTCGAATGGCTTCTTCACTTTGACCAATCGCACCTGTACGAATAATAACACCTTCACCAGGCATGAGATTACCCTCAGCAAGCTGCTTCAGACGCTGTCGCTCGGCTTCAATGTCAATTTTACGTGAAATCGCTATATAATCAGCATCTGGCATATAAACAATCCAACGACCCGGAATGGAAACGTGCGTAGTCACTCTTGCCCCTTTGGTGCCTTGCGGATCCTTGCTCACTTGGACCATTAGCATTTGCCCAACTTCAGCAATATCCGTAATGGATGGCTTAATCTTAGGCTGCTTGTCCAAATGCACGGGGAGGAGATCGTCTATATAAAGAAAGGCATTCTTCGCAAGTCCAATATCGACGAATGCCGCTTGCATACCAGGAAGTACGTTAACGATGCGGCCCATGTAGATGCTGCCTGCCCGTTGAGTTTCAAGCGGATACTGCGTATCATACTCCACAAGACGTCCATCCTCTAGCAATGCCGCTTGTGTAAGCTCGGGTGCGCAGTGAATTATCAGTTGCTTCATACACGTTCACCTCACCAGTTATTTTACATGAAAAGATCGGAAACTGCACTCCCCGGTTTTTTCCCATCTAAATAACCGCCGACGATTTGCTGCTCGGGCAACACAGCTTGGATGCGCCCCGCTTCGTTCATTACATAAATTAAGTGATATCGTTCTCGCATAAAAAGCTTCAACGTCTCTGCCATCGTAAGCTGCTTCGTAATCACAATAGGCTGCGCTCTTGTACCACGGCTCAGCAACTGTCCTACTCGGAGTCCGCGCCCCATGAGAAAGCGGAGAAAATGATACGGTATTTGGCGGTAAGCGTACCAATTTGACACGAGAAGAAACAAGCCAATTACTAGAATATTAATCGGTAACTGGCCTTGTATGAGCTGAATAATGGCCATAACAATGATCGAAAAGCTAATAATCATACTGATCCAAACAGAATAAACTATTGTGTTATGGTACGACATGATGTAGCCTAACAAGCTTTGCATTACTTTCCCGCCATCGAGTGGCATCACAGGTATCAGATTGAACAAACCGATCATGAGGTTCGCTTCAATGAAGTAGTCCCACCAATTACCACTTCCAATATCAAATGACTTCATCAGTAAAGCTACCAAAATCATCCACACGTGCTGTAGGGGGCCAGCTAAAGCTACGATTAATTCCTCGCGGGTTGACGTACTTCCTAGTTCATCAACGATCAAGACACCACCAAAGGGAAGAAGTTGCACTTCTTGGACCCTCCAACCGAACCCTTTCGCCGCGGTTAAATGCCCTAGCTCATGGATGAGGACGATGCCGAATAAGGTGATTGCTTCTAGAAAATATCCTGTGATCGCACAGCCAATCATAATTAACGTAAATAATGGATGAAATCGATATTTCGTCCCCGCCCATTTAATCAAAGGTGATCAACTCCGCCGGATTAATCGTCCCGCCCTCTTTCATGACTGAAAAATACAGCGTCCCCTTCGCTGGATCTTTGGCAGATGCCTTGCCTATCGGCTCTCCAACCTTCATCCAATCGCCTACAGCTACTGTAGACTCACTAAGTCCACCGTATAATGACTCCAGTCCCCCTGGATGACGAATCATGATTGTCAGCCCCGTATCCGTAGTATTACCTGCGAAAATGACCTGTCCCGTGTCCATCGCATACACCGGTGCAAACTCAGCTGTGTTTAAATTGACTCCTTTATGGATGGTCCCATCGTATCTAATCAACACGGTACCTTTGGCTGGTGCAAACAAGGTGCGTTTCGAGGTGCTTACGATAACAGCTTCATTACCTGCTCGGTTAAAACTCGGAATAAAAGAAGGCGTTCCTCCGAACTTATCGGCATACCATGCGGAAAAAGCTGTAAAGTCATAAGACTGCGTAAGTGCTGCCGTTACATATAGCTTTCCTCGGATAGCCCATGGCTTGTCTATTTGAAACATACCGTAAACAGAAACAAATATCACACCGCTGATAAGCAGTTTTACTGCAATCTTCCGAGCAGACGGCGGCGTGAACAATCCTGTTTCTGGATCATCATGATTTCTATCCATCATAAGCTTCTGTCTCCACGCAAATTCTGGATCCTCCATCCGCCGTCTCCAGTCCGAATCCACATAATCCAGTACATCGTCTCTCTGATGTGAAGGCAACAGGAAGTCAGCCGACGGAGAGGATCTTAGTGAACTGCCATTCCCACTTGTTCCTTCTGACGATTCTCGCAAATGGCGAAGTCGTTCTAGTCGGCGCTGCTTTACTTTATCTTTTATAACCATAGAATCCCCTCCTTATAGACTTTCATTAGTACAGCCTATGAGCAGATGGACAAGATTATGTGATAAGAAAAAAGCCCGCGGCCCCAATAGGGTCACGGACTTAGCAAGCTTACAGCCATATAAACTTTTAAAACAATTCGGGTGCACGCTCTTGATGCAACTTCACACTCATGACAAGGCCCAATGAGAGCATGTTGATAAGGAGCGAAGTTCCTCCGTAACTAACAAAAGGAAGTGTAATACCAGTCAACGGCATAATACCAATCATCATACCGACGTTTTCAAATATTTGAAATACGAACATGGACACTACGCCAACAACAATATAGGCTCCACCTAGTTGAGAACTTTGGATAGAGATCAGAATCATACGGTAGATTAGCAAGAAATAAATAAGCAAAAGTACCGCTGATCCGCGGAAACCGAACTCTTCTCCTACAACTACGAAGATCGAATCCGAATAGGCGAAGGGAATAAAGTTACTATGCACCGAAGTCCCCTTCAAGAAGCCTTCACCTTCCAAACCACCAGAACCAATAGCTCTAACCGCGTTACGGACCTGATAGTTATCATCATCCGACACATCTTGCGGATAAAGGAACGTATCAATCCGATCCATCCAGTGGCTGAAGCCGTAGCCCTTGAGCATCTCAAACAAGGTATCATGGAAATGTTTATATAGCGTTAACGTCAGGAATCCTACACCGACCACCACTAGGATACTTATCAAGACCTGCGAATATTTGATATTCCCTATCCATAGCATCCCGAGCAAAATAATAATAAAAATAATCGCATTTCCTAGATCTGGCTGAATGAGTACAAGAACGAATGGCAGTAGAACTGCTAACCCTACTGGGATAATATCATTCTTAACAAGAAGCAGGTCACCGCCGCGCTTGGCAAGAAGCGCTGTAATGCAAATAATCAAGATCAGCTTAACGAGCTCTGCTGGTTGGAAAGTCAAACCACCTGGCAGCTCAAACCAGCCGCGCGCACCGTGGATTTTTTTACCGAAGAAATAAACGGCAATCAAGGAAACAATCCCAATCCCATACAAGTACGGGGCGATTCGTATAAGAACTCGGTAATCGAATAAACTACATGCTAGAAAAGCGACTAAGCCTACCGCGTACAAGACCAAAATTTTCGTAATGCTGATGTTAATGGTTGGATGATCGACCGATGAACTGTAGACCATCATCGTACTTATCACCATAAAAGCAAACAGAATGACAACTATTGGAATATCAATGTTTTTCAGCTTGGCAAACACAGAACAATCATCCTATTCCAATAAACTTTTTCATTCGTTTTACCCAACCGGTTTTGTCCTCTAGCTGCATAAGCGGCACTGTATCGCCAACAATACGCCTAGCAATATTCCGATAGGCGATGGCTGCGCGTGATGAAGGATTCATCACCGTTGGCTCGCCTAAATTAGCTGCCTTAATGACATGCTCATCATCCGGTACAATCCCTAACAAATCTATAGCAAGCACAGAGCAAATTTCATCAATATCCAGCATTTCGCCTTTTTTCACCATTTGAGGACGTATACGATTAATGACAAGCTTCGGTGAAGATATTTTCTCATTCTCCAATAGGCCTATAATGCGATCAGCATCCCGAACAGCAGCATTTTCAGGTGTCGTTACAACAATTGCCTTATCTGCGCCAGCAACCGCATTCTTAAAGCCCTGCTCAATCCCTGCTGGACAGTCAATGATGACATATTCGAAATCGTTTTTGAGCTCTAATATAATGGTCCGTACCTGTTCCGGAGATACGGCATGCTTGTCTTTCGTTTGAGCAGCTGGCAATAAATACAGCTCGTCAAATCGCTTATCTTTAATTAACGCCTGCGGTAATCGGCAACGTCCTTCCGCAACGTCCACAAGATCGTAGATAATTCGATTTTCCAATCCCATCACAACATCCAGATTACGCAAACCAATATCCGTATCTACCATGCATACTTTCTTCCCAAGAAGTGCAAGTGCAGTTCCCAGATTAGCGGAAGTCGTCGTTTTACCAACGCCACCTTTACCAGAGGTGACAACGATAGCCTCTCCCATATTCCTCACCCCAGACACAGTTTTTTTCTACATGTTGAAATCGTTATTTGACAGGAGCATCCGGCCAAATCCGATGCAGCTGATGCAGCTTATCTATTTCCATTTTACCATCTTTGACATAAGCAAATTCCATAAAAGCCTCTTCGATTCCCCACTCATCTGGTGAACGGCTAATGACTCCGGCAATACGTAATTGTGTAGGACGCATATGAGATGCAGCAATGATTGCCTTCTCATCCCCATCTGACCCCGCGTGAGCCATACCGCGAAGCGAACCCATTATGTAAATGTTCCCTGTGGAGGTAATAATTCCACCAGGGTTAACATCACCTAAATAAAGCAAATCACCTTCGTTGTGAAGGGTTTGTCCAGAACGAATCATCCCTCTTAGCGTTGTCATTGAGACCTTGGGCTCGGGCGGAGCCTCTACCTTAGGCGGTTCACTTTCGATCGATTGAATCAAGAGATTTCCTTTCTGCTTAATGACAGCTCGAATCTCTTCTTTCTGCTCATCCGTGGCCTCTCGGTTGCCCAATTTGACATTCACATGAATAATAGGACCCGTTAATATTTGTTGATGCGTTTTCTCGAGCTTATGTTGCAGCTCGTGCAACAGCTCTTGCCAATCGCATGCGTCATTTAGTAAAAATACAAGGCCATCTTTGACCCCTTTTATCATCACATGGTGCTTCGCTACAGACATAATGGCATGACGACCTCCCAACCTATACATTTCGGCCCCTGTTCTAAATTCTCCTGCTTATCGCCTGGAAAATTAATCTTCCTTCGCTGAAGCTGCAAGTCGCTTGCCTTCAAGCAGTTTGCGAATGGGAACGTAGCAAATCAAGGCCACAAGTAAATTAAATAGAACACTTGGGAGCATGTAATGGGTGAGAGCAAAATTCAAATCAATGGCTATCAGTTTGAATAAGCGGTTGATCCCATAGTTGAGAAACTCAAATATTAACAATCCTAAGCTCGTGATTAGCAAGTTGTAAAAAATCAGATTAGGCTGCTTACGCTGTGCAAGCCCTGCCAAATAGCCTACGAGCCCCATGCTGAACGAATAAACGCCTAACATCGCACCATAGTAGGTAAAATCGTGTAATAGTCCAAACAGCAATCCGTAAACTAAAGCCGCATGACGATGATGAAAAAGTCCAATAAACATGATGAATACCAAGGTTAAGTGCGGAGTTACAAAGACAATCGATTGCCACGAGGCCGGCAGCAGCCATACAACTAAACTACCTTGAAGGATAAATAGAGCGAACAGGATGAGCCATAACACTTGTCTATTCATTTGTTGGCTCACCTCATTTCACTTCCGGAACTTCTACAACGAACACTTCACGGATTCGGTTAAAGGATGCTCTTGGCTTCACCATTACTTTGTAAGTAATGCCGAACTCCCCGGGTCCAATCGATGAGATTGTTCCTACTTCGATTCCCTTAGGAAACACCTGCCCCAAGCCAGAAGTAATAATCGTATCGCCAACCTTCATGTCATCCGCATGTTCAACCTTATTCATCACTAGTTCCCCTACTTTGGGATCATACGATTCAATCATCCCAAATGGCTGTGATTCATTCCCTTTGACCGTAACGGCGATTGCTTTTGAGTTGTTATCGGTATCATTCGTCTCTGACAGCAGCTGCACATTGGAGTGGAATCCAAATACTTTACTCACTCTTCCTACTAAACCATCAACCGTCATGACCGCCATATTCTCCTTAATCCCATCTTTATCACCCAAATTAATCGTTACGGTGCTGTTGTACGGGTCTGGATCAATGGTGACGACCTCTGCGATACGATATGTATAATTGTTGGCTTCTCGCTGGCGTTCTGTGAAGCCAAGCGCTTCCATAAGTCGTTTGTTTTGCGATTCAAGCTCATTCAATCGCTGTGTATCTCGCGCATATTGCGTGAGCGTCAGCTTTAATGTTTTGTTTTCTTCATAAATGACTCGCAGCTGTCTGATATCTTCGAAGAAGCCCGCTACCTGCGCAGCGGGCTTGTACAAGAGTCCTTGCGTCCATGATACGGAGTCTTTGACAAATTTCTCGGGCCAAGTCATCGGCCCTCGATTTCCTAGCGTTAGTCCCATTAGTATAAAGAAACAGACTAAACCGGACATAAGAAAAATGAGTCGTTTATTTCCCATGAATTTAAACAAATTAGCACCTTCTAACGAATATTAACCCTTATACCTCGAACCAGATCCTGATTTGTTTTTGAATAAATGAATATTCTCTAATGCACGTCCAGTTCCAATCGCTACGCAATCCAACGGATTTTCGGCAACCATGACGGGCATCCCTGTTTCTTTAGCCAGAAGTCGGTCCAGATTACGAAGTAATCCGCCGCCACCAGTCAACACAATACCACGATCCATAATATCCGCAGATAGCTCAGGCGGACATTTCTCCAGTGTGACCTTCACCGCATCCACAATCGCACTTACCGTATCAGACAACGATTCAGTTATCTCGACAGATGTTACACTCATGGTTTTTGGTAAACCACTAACAAGATCACGACCACGAATTTCCAGCGATTCCGCCTTATCCGTGTTTAGCGCTGAACCAATTTCGATCTTCAGCGTTTCTGCGGTACGTTCCCCGATCATGAGATTGTACGTACGTTTAATATATTGAATAATAGCTTCATCCATCTCGTCACCGGCGATACGAATAGATCGGCTAGTGACAATACCGCCAAGCGAAATAACAGCAACTTCCGTTGTGCCTCCGCCAATATCAACAACCATACTTCCAGTTGGCTCCCATACAGGAAGATCTGCACCAATCGCAGCAGCAAAGGGCTCCTCGATCGTATAGGCCTCTCTTGCTCCCGCTTGCTTGGTCGCATCTTCAACGGCACGCTTTTCAACAGCTGTAATCCCAGATGGCACACACACCATAACATTCGGATGACGCGGGAATAACCATCGCTGCTTCTGCGCTTGTCGAATAAAGTAGCGAATCATCGTTGCGGTCGTGTCGAAATCGGCAATTACGCCATCTTTCATCGGACGAACTGCGCGGATATTCCCAGGTGTACGACCAATCATCTTTTTGGCCGATTCACCTACTGCTTCAATTGTTTTTGTATCGGTACGAAGGGCGACCACCGAAGGCTCCCTAACGATAATTCCTCTGCCTTTCACATAAACCAGTGTATTCGCGGTACCCAAATCAATCCCAAGATCTTTCGTAAAACCACCAAACATACAAACGGCTCCTTTCCTGTTGCGTGTTCTATTATATTACATAAAGCCTTGTTCCTTCAAACTTATAAATCTCTGATCTCCAATGATAACATGATCCAACACTTCAATACCAATTATTGCTCCAGCTTCTACTAATCGACCTGTCAAACTAATATCTTCCGGACTTGGTGTAGGATCTCCACTTGGATGGTTATGTACACAAATAATTGAGGCACTGCTCCGTTTAATGGCCGCACGAAACACTTCCCTCGGATGAACAATAGAAGCATTCAAGCTGCCCATCGATAATGTCTCTTGTGCAAGGACATGATTTTTGGTATTCAGAAACAAACAGACGAAATGCTCCTTCTGTAAATAGCGCAGCTCCTCACTCATTAGATTGGCGATATCTTTGGGAGAACGAATCGTAATCCGCTCCTCATATGAGCTTTTGGCCAGCCTGCGACCTAACTCAATACCTGCAAGAATTTGAAGTGCCTTCGCATCGCCAATACCTTTGATTTGCTTAAGCTGATCCTTGCTCATATCCACAAGGCTGCGCAGCCCGCCGCTTTCACTTAGGATCCGGCTTGCCAAATGGATGGCAGATTCCGCTACTGTACCTGTCCTTAATAAAATAGCAAGCAGCTCGGCGTGACTTAACGCCCCTGCACCCAATTGGAGCATTCGCTCCCGCGGTCTTTCTTCGATCGGAACTTCTCGCAGCATCAAGCTAGAGCTTTCCATGTTTTCCCCTCTTCCGTAGTGTAGGTTATGTTACTTATTGCGATCCCATGCATGCAGGTATAAGCCCCTAAAGACAACATAAAACCCCCGGATTATGAGATCCGAGGGCTTCTAGGATAGAGATTCTGTATTCGATTTCGGACATTCAAATGCCCTAATTTGTTCAAGCATACTGCCAATTGTATGGCCTTCAAAGTAATTTTCCATTTGCTTCTCAGCATCGTTGAAAACTTTACCCATCAATTTATCCATTTTAGATGAAATCATACAAGGCTTCGACTCATCACCCGAGCACCAACTAGGCTTCAAAGTACCTTGGCAGGTCAATCGGTAAATCTCCCCGAGTGTGACTTCCTCAGGTTTACAGCTTAATATAAAACCGCCACCGATGCCTTCCTTCGTTGACACATACCCGGCTTTTCGAAGAAAGCCCATAACTTTACGAATACGGGCAGAATGTGTAGACACATTAGCTGCAATTTCTTCGCTAGTTGCCATATGATCTGGTAAATGAGCTAACAGAACGAGACTGTGGACGGCAATTGTAAATTCGCTGTTCATGGCAGATACCTCCCAGAAGAATGCGAAGTCATGTCGCTTACTGTCATTGTAACCGTTACAGATTGGTCAGTCAATCTAATTACCCTATTTTGGACTAGAATGGATATGCTTGGAAATGAGACTAAAGTACTTGGATATCAAACGTCAGCAATAAATCACTTAGCAAAGAAAGCGGTAGTCCTACAACCGTGAAATAATCCCCTTCAATCCCACTGATGATCGTTGCCCCAATGCCTTGAATCGCGTATGAGCCTGCTTTGTCTTTGGGCTCTCCGGTAGCGATATAGCGCAAGATTTGTTCGTCAGACATCGGCTTCATCCTTACGTTAGTCACACTATGTGAGACAACTTGTCGACCTGTAGCTGCGTCCACGCAGGCAACACCACTATATACCTGGTGCGTATTTCCTTGAAGTTCTTTCAGCATGCGGAAAGCATCTTGTTCATTAACCGGCTTGCCGAGAACTTCCTCGTTGTACACAACAACCGTGTCAGATCCGATGATAACTCCATACTGATCTTGGACTTCCAGCATATCTCTGACTGTGGAGGCTTTGCGCACAGAAAGCAGCTCTACGAGCTCAGATGGTGTTATTTTTTGTTCGACGGTCTCATCCGCGTCACTCACGCGAATTATATAAGGTAGTCCGAACGATTGGATAAGCTCCTGCCTCCGAGGTGACGAAGAAGCAAGAATAAGTCTTTGATATTCTTTCGATTGCACGATCATCAACAACTCCTAAAATAATAGTCCTACGCGTTAAAGTTCAAAAACTCACTACAATTTCCGATAAAGGAGATATGCTCCTACTAATCCAATAATACTGCATAGGTTTAGCTTCACCAAAAGGTTGAATTCATATTTCACTACTTGTAAATCTGCTTTGGGTTCCCAAGAAATTTGAACTGATTTGGTTAGAAATGCGAGAGCAGGAACGGGCGCCAGCAGCTGGCCGATAATTATCCCAGTTATTAACCCGACGATTAGAAAAATGATTAATGTAAATGTATTTTTTTTCATTCCTGTCATCCTCTCTAAGTATGTACAAGCCTATTATACGAGGATTCACCTCTTTTTTCCATGTAAAATAAACAGCTGACGCGGAAAATCATCAATGGTGATTCTTACCTGCTTACAGCTTAGACCAATCCTAGTAAGATAGTTACCGGAGGTAAAATCAACTATGACTCTACTTAAAAGACTTATTTTGTTCACTTTATTACTTACAATCGCGTTCCCCTATCATGCATTCGCTTACAAGGTCGTGCTTGATCCTGGGCATGGTGGAAGTGATCCTGGCGCCATTGGCGTTGGTGGTCTCCGTGAAACAGATGTCAATCTGGACATCACATTAAAGGTACGGCAAGCGCTGCTTGATCGCGGTTACGAGGTCGTCTTAACACGCACCAACGACACCTTCCTGTCGCTCCCACAGCGGGTTGCCTTCACGAACGAACAGCAGGCTGACTTATTCGTATCCATTCATGCCAATGCACATTCAAGCAGCAAAGCTAACGGAACCATGGTGCTCTATTATGACAACGCGTACCCTCAAGAAGATTACCCTGCAAGCAGCACGATGACGCAATTAACGCCCTACAGTAAAGATTTAGCGCAGCGTGTGCAGGATGCTTTACTTGCGCAATCTGGCACCAAAGACTTAGGACTAACACCAAGTGCTGTCTATGTAGCCCGCATGGGAACGATTCCGAGCATTCTCGTAGAGACGGCCTTTGTCACGAACAAAAGCGATGCAGCCTTGCTAGCTAGCGACGCCATGCGATCCAAGATGGCGATCGGTATCGCCAATGGGATTAGTAGCTATGAACCGCCCTTATTTACCGATGTGCTTGTCCACTGGTCTAGAGCCGCCGTTCTTCGCATGAAGAATAAAGGCATTGTCGAAGGCATGGGAAACAACTATGAACCAGACCGCGCGCTGACACGGGCAGAGTTCCTCACGCTGATGGACCGCGTATTTACATTCAGCAAGCTGCCGGCTGTCTGTAGCACGAACGGAAGTGTGACTTCCAATGTTTATGGCTGCGGCACTGGACAAACAAAAAGCTATTCGGATTTATCTGCTTCACATTGGGCGAGTGCTGTTTTTGCCAAGGCCGCGAAATTAAACTTGCTGCAAGGCTATGCCGATGGGACGATACGTCCTAATCAGGCGATTACACGCGGGGAAGTTGCTTTCTTATTTAATCAGCTTCTGCAAATGACTTCACCTACGACACAATCAACGTATACAGCAGCATTCGATGATGTACCCAAGTCACTGTGGAGTGCAGCTGCCATTATTACATTGAAGGATAAGGGCATTATCAACGGCATATCGGACACTTCCTTTAAGCCAGATCAAACGATGACAAGAGCGGAGATTGCCGCCCTGCTTGATCGCTATATCACCAAATAACAAAAAGCCGTGTAACCCAACTCAGAAATGAGTTCAGGGTACACGGCTTTTCTGTTAAGCTACGCTAATTGTCTTAAGCAGTTCTTTCTGTGCAATAATGTACTGCATCAAGGCGGATTGCGCTTGCCACATCAAAGCTTGGGATGGTGTTTTCTTGTACTCCTCCATCGATTGAACAGCACGATTGATCGCTGTTGTCATCTTAGCCAACGATTGCTTCACATCATCACCCGCTCCGTCAGTCAGTCCTGTACCAAGCGTGATGAGGGCCTGATGCGAAGTACGAATCGTCTGTAAAGAAGCATCCGTAAGTGCCGTTGGCTTCGTCTCAGCCAAATGGATGAGTGTCAACCCGCTCATCGTATTCACGAGTTTATCGCCCTCTGCAATGTAATTAGGCAGTGATTCTGCCTTCGCGCCAGACCACCGAATACCCGTTACCGCTGGGAAATCCACATTTTTCATAAAAACCTCAATCGTTTTATCTGCCGCCTGCACACCTTGTCTCAAAGCTATGGCATCATCTCTCGTTTTAGCAAAACCAACGAACACCGTAAGCTTATCCGAGCTATCCATCGCAGATGCAAGACCTTTCTTACTAAGTGAGTCCTGAACAGCTTGGGCGCCCTGCAGTGAGCTAAACACCCCGTTTTGCAAGAAAGTATAGGATTTTGCAGGAATTTGCACAGGCGTGACAGCTGCTGTTGTTGCAGGTAAAGCAGCATTCCCTTCGCCATTTTGCGTTTTGGTGGTATTCGTGGCGACCTGTGAATTAGGTGAAGGTACAGTTATTTTGGTAGGATTCGATGTCGCTATACTCGTATTCGTATCTCGGTCCGAAGAGAACATGGAAAGCACGAAGAAACCGAACGCGATGCCAGTAACAACTGCACCAGCAACAGATGTCGCAATTCGAAACCATGGTGTGCTGGACGATTTCGCATATCGAGTTTTAGGCCCCGGATCCAGGTATGGCTCTTTGGCTGTCCAACTCGACCATTCATCCCGAGGATGCACAGGTTCAGACTCTCGATCTGTTCGGACTACAGGGGGTATCGGAGAATTCTGCTGCTCGCGAGATATTTGAGTTTCACGAATGATACGTTCTACCCGTTCTCCCTCTGATTCGATCTGACTTTGCCAGTTTCCGAAATCCGTAGTAAACGTATTCAGTGCATGTGGTTCAAAAATGGACTCCACTTGCTCTCGTTCTGCTTGCTCATATGGCGTTACGTCCTTCGAACTGCGATCTATCTTCGCCTCTATCACTTGGTACTCTTCTTGATAGAGTGGAATTACTTTCTCCTCTTGTTCATGAACCCTTGATGCTCTACGTGTTGATTCTGCCCCTTCCTTGGGGTCGAAGCGATATGTAATTCTAGCTTTTTTCATTCTCTTCCCACACTCCTCATCAAATGTATGTTGGAAACGGGCACAATGCCGTATCATCTTGTCCCAATCTTCTGTTACTAGAGTATGAGAGAGAGAACTTTATTATGATTCTTTCAAGAAAAAAAGACCGCCTCCAGCCCAGTGGCTCCAGCGATCTTTTCTCTACGTATGTGATTCGTATTTCTTGCGCAGCGATTTAGCTAATCCATCCGCTGCTTTCCAGATGTCTCCAGCGCCCATCGTGAGGACGAGGTCACCTGGTTGAACGTGGTCAACCAAATACGTCAGCACTTCTTCACGTGTCGCGATATGCTGAACGTTAGGGTTGCTGTTGCTGCGTATCAGCTCAACTAGCTTTACAGAGTCAACGCCTTCAATCCGTTGTTCACCTGCTGGTGAATAAATATCTGTTATGATCACTTCATCCGCTTCCAAGAAGGAACGGCTAAACTGCTCGAACAGGTAGTAAGTTCTTGTATACCGTTGCGGCTGAAATACAGCGATAATACGCTTTCTCGTAGCTTTTGCAGCGGAAATCGTTGCTTGAATTTCCGTTGGGTGATGTGCATAGTCATCGATGACCAAGATGTTTTCAACTTCACCAAGCACTTGGAATCTACGCTTTGCTCCCCGAAACTCCTGAATAGCTTCCGCTATTTGCTCGAATGGAAGACCTGCTTCTAGGCAAGTTATCAAAGTAGCTAGCGCATTGTAAACATTATGTTTACCTGGTACTGATAAGCTTATTTGACCTAAGGACGTTCCTTTGAACGCTACCGTAAAGGTTACCTTGCGATCACCAAGCGAAATGTCACTTGCGATATAATCCGCTTCCGTCTCAATCCCATACGTAATCACTTGGCTTTGAATTTCTGGTATCATTTCACGCAGGAATTCATCATCCTGAGATACAATCGCTTTTCCGCCAGGTCTTACTTGGCTTAAGAATTGTTTGTATGCTTTTTTCAAGTTTTCGAAATCGCCATTATAATTTTCCAAATGGTCGGCTTCGATATTGTTCACTAACGCCAGAGTTGGGTGGTATTGGAGGAAGGTTCCATCGCTTTCATCGGCTTCCGCAACCACATAATCTCCTTTGCCAGCTTTGGCATTGCTGCCTACATTCATGATTTCTCCACCGATGATATACGTTGGATCAATACCGCAAATCTCCATCACCAGAGCAATCATGGAGGACGTTGTTGTCTTACCGTGAGCGCCTGCTACGGCAATCCCTTTGCGTTCGTTCATCAGCCTTCCCAGCATTTGTGAACGATGAATAATCGGAATATTCATTTGCTCGGCTGCTTGCATTTCCACATTATCTTTGGCTAACGCCGTTGAATATACGACCAAATCGGCTCCTGATACGTTAGTTGCCTCATGACCAATAAAAACTTGAGCACCTTTGGCTTTCAGTTTATCTGTAAGCTCTTGCTGTGCTAGATCTGATCCCGAAATGCGGTATCCCATTTCGAGCATGACTTTGGCAATGGCACTCATGCCGTATCCGCCGATTCCTATAAAATGTACGTGTTCTGCTTGACTCACGCCGTTCTCACCATCCTTTTTCAGAATCGGTTTGATAGGTTATCCAAGAACGAACATCAGAGATTAAATACAGCGTGCCGGATACGACCGCCAGATCATCCTGCTCAGTTCTATTTGTTAATAAAGTTAGAGCTTGCTTCCAATCGCGTTCTACTACAATGTCTACCTCACGATTCATCTCTCGAAGCAGACCACTAGCAATTTCGGCGAGAAGGAAAGCATCCCCTTTTTTATGAAAATTTGCTTCTGTAATAATGAGCGTATCCACCAATGGTAGTATATGCCTTAAGTAGCCTGTATGATTCTTCGTAGCTAGCATTCCAATCATCATATGAAGCTTCTTATAACTATACACGTTTTGAAGCGCTGCAGCCAATGTTGCAGCCCCTTCAGGGTTATGAGCTCCATCGATAAGGATACGTGGCTCCTGTGAAACCATTTCCAGCCTGCCCGGCCATTTCGTACCTGCAAGCCCCTTCTGCAAATCGACGTCTTCCACGATCGTGGCGTAATATTGACGAAGCACCTCAAGTGTCATGACCGCTGCTGCCGCGTTCTTCAACTGATGCTCACCGTTTAATGTGATAGCCAGATCCGGGATCGGTCGAAAAGGTCCGTTAAACTGGAAGCTTTGACGATCTAGTTCACTGTTCACTTCGGTCAAATGAAATTGATCGCCAAGGGAATATAGTGTAGCTTTCTTCGCCTTCGCCGTTTGTTCGATAACGCTCCAAATCGCCTCAGGCTCGACGGCTGTTATGACGGGAACACCTGCTTTAATAATCCCCGCTTTTTCAGCTGCTACGAGCTCCAGTGTATCCCCCAGGATATCCATGTGATCGTGACCCACATTCGTAATCACGGTAACAATTGGATTCACGATATTCGTGCTATCCAGCCTTCCCCCGAGTCCGGTTTCCCATACTACATAATCAGGATAAGCCACTTTCCCAAAGTAAAGAATCGCCAGTGCAGTCGAGATTTCAAACATCGTTGGAGGACCAACTTCTGTAGCTGCAATCTCATCGACAATCGGCTTCATGTCATTCACTAAGCGAAGTAGAACTTTATCCTCAATGTCGGCGCCATTTACTTGAATGCGGTTCGTGTATCTCACCAGATAAGGCGACGTAAACGTGCCTACATCATAGCCGCAAGCTTGAAGCACGGAAGCTAAGTAAGCACATGTTGAGCCCTTTCCATTCGTTCCGGCCACATGAATGAACTTCAGCCTGCGTTCAGGGTGACCAAGCTTCTCCATGAGCAGATGCATACGTTGGAGGCCCGGCTTCATGCCGAGCTTCTCCATCCGTCCAACGATCCAATCAATGGCTTCCTGTGCGGTTTGGAACTCACCCGCAGTGTTCTTGATTTCATCCATTGTTCTCATCCTCTTTTACTATATGAATCACCTTGTAGACGAACATAGGCATTCGTATAATTTGCGTTCTTTATGACTTTAACTCCGCTAATCGAGCGATAACTTTATCTCGTTTGTCTGCATAATCAGCAAGCTTGGCTTTCTCTTCTTCGATAACCTTCGCTGGTGCCTTAGCTACAAAGCCTTCATTGCCCAGCTTTTTCTCGATGCGCTCAACCTCACCGTGTAAGGATTGCAACTCTTTATCCAAGCGTGCAAGCTCTTGCGTGATATCGATCAAGCCTGCTAAAGGCAGATACAGCTCGGCACCTGTAATAATGGCCGTCATTGCTTTGTCTGGCGCTGCCATTGTAAGGTCAATTTCAAGCAGTGACGTGTTGCAGAAGCGTTTCAGGTACTCCTCATTTTTGCGAAGAATGTCCTGTGTCTCTGCACTAGCCGGTTTAATCAGAAGCTCTACTTTCTTACTCATCGGCACATTCACTTCTGCTCGGATATTACGAACCGAACGAATCGCTTCCATCAAAAGCTCCATCTCACGAATCGCATCAGGCGCTTCGAAGGCTGCGTTCTCTGTCGGCCAAGCCGCCAGTGTAATCGTATCCCCCACATGCGGCAAATGCTGCCAGATCTCTTCCGAGATGAACGGCATGAACGGATGAATCAAACGCTGCGTTTGGTCTAGTACATAAGCTAGAACCGATTGCGTCTGTTTCTTCGCTGCTGCATCCGTACCATATAGGCTCAGTTTACTAAACTCAATGTACCAATCACAGAGATCATCCCAGATGAAGTTATAAAGTAAACGTCCTGTTTCACCGAATTCGTAGCTGTCGATCAGACGAGTAACGTCACGAACCGTCTCGTTCAAACGATGTAAAATCCAACGATCCGCTGTACCAAGTTGACCCGTCAAATCGATATCCGCAGCGGTTACGCCTTCCAAATTCATTAAAGCAAATCGGGATGCGTTCCAAATCTTATTGGCAAAATTACGAGCTTGCTCGACCCGCTCCCAACGGAAGCGCAAATCTTGACCCGGCGTGCTGCTCGTAGAAATCATATAACGCATCGCATCTGCGCCGTATTTCTCGATAACTTCTAATGGATCAACACCGTTTCCAAGGGATTTGGACATTTTGCGGCCTTCAGAATCACGAACAAGACCATGCATAAGCACATCTTTGAACGGAATTTGGTCCGTAAATTCGAGACCTTGGAAAATCATACGAGCGACCCAGAAGTAAATGATGTCATAGCCCGTAACGAGTACACTCGTCGGATAGAAACGCTTCATGTCTTCGGAATCATTCGGCCAACCTAATGTGGAGAAAGGCCATAGCGCTGAACTGAACCATGTATCCAGTACATCGTTATCTTGGTTAAGATTCGCACTTTGACAATGGGAGCAAGCTGTCGCATCCTCGCGAGCTACGGTGACTTGACCGCAATCCGCACAATGCCACGCAGGAATTCGGTGTCCCCACCATAGTTGACGTGAAATACACCAGTCACGTACATTTTCAATCCAGTTCAGGTATGTTTTCTCGAAACGATCGGGTACAAAATTAACGCCATTGCCTGATTTTTGCGCTTCAATCGCTTGATCAGCAAGCGGCTGCATTTTCACGAACCATTGCGTTGATAAGTACGGCTCGATAACAGCACCACTGCGTTCGCTGTGCCCTACTTGGTGAACGTGCTCTTCGATTTTGATCAGAACACCTTGTTCTTTCAAATCTGCTACGATTTGCTTACGACACTCGAAACGGTCTTGACCTTGGTACGGGCCTGCATTCGCGTTCATGGTACCTGTTTCGTCCATAACTAGAATTTGCGGCAAATTGTGACGCTTTCCTACTTCAAAGTCGTTCGGATCATGCGCAGGCGTAATTTTTACCGCGCCGCTTCCGAACTCTTTTTCAACATAGTCGTCTGCAATAATCGGAATCTCACGATTCACAATCGGAAGCAGCAAGGATTTCCCGATGAGGTGCTTATAGCGCTCATCCTTCGGATGAACAGCAACCGCTGTATCACCAAGCATCGTTTCAGGACGTGTCGTAGCAACTACGATTGAGCCTGAACCGTCTGTTGTTTCATATTTCAAATGGTACAGCGCACCTTGTACTTCTTTGTATTCTACTTCAATATCAGAAAGCGCCGTACGTGCCGCTGGATCCCAGTTAATGATATAGTTGCCGCGATAAATCAGACCTTTTTCGTACAAGCTTACGAAAACTTCACGAACCGCTTGCGAGAGTCCTTCGTCCAGTGTGAAGCGTTCACGCGAGTAATCGAGAGAAAAGCCCATTTTGGCCCATTGCTCACGAATCGTATCGGCATATAATTCTTTCCACTCCCAGACCTTCTCCAAGAATTTCTCACGCCCAAGATCATAGCGCGTTTGTCCTTGTTCGCGAAGCTTCTGCTCTACACGCGTTTGTGTCGCAATACCCGCATGGTCAGAACCTGGCAGCCATAGCGTGTCGAAGCCCTGCATACGCTTCGTACGAATAAGAATATCTTGCAGTGTAAAATCTAGTGCATGCCCGATGTGCAGCATACCTGTTACGTTCGGAGGCGGTATCACAATTGTATAGGTTTCCGCATCAGGACGGTTGCCCGCTTTGAAAAATTCATTCTTGATCCAGTAGTCGTACCATTTACGCTCCGCTTCTTTCGGGTCATACGTGGTAGGCATTTCTGTTTGCAATTTGGTTTCGGTCATAAGAGTACCTCCATATCTGGCTAGTTGTTATAAACACAAAAAAACCTTTCGCCCAAAAAAGGACGAAAGGTATAGCTTCCGTGGTACCACCTTCATTTCATGATACTTGCCCCAATAGCAAATAACATGACACTTAAAACAGATAACGGCTGCGACCGGAAAATGCTAATGCAGGCGAGAAACGAAAACTCGACGATTGCACTCACATTTACTGCTCCAGGGCGACTTCGATCGGATGTATCCTGAGGAACCTCTCAGCGCTGCAGTTCCACTCTCTGAAGGGCGTTCCGACTACTACTCCCTATCTTTGCAATTCCATATGTTGGTTTGAAAATGATTTACACTATATGATATCGAATTATCGACATATAGTCAATAATTTCGGCCCATGTTATAAGGATTATTTTCTAGTATTGGGTGAAACGGTGGAACTTATACGCAGTAAGGAGAAGTTGTTACTATAAAGGCTGTGTATTTCAAATTGACCTCCACTACTTATGTGCCATACTCATAACGCAAACATAAGAGCCCCCAGCTGCTCTCAGCAGCCAGAGGCTCTTGCCTATGTATCGGTAGTTATTTGGGCAAATAAATAACTTGACCCACTACAATATCCTGATCGCCTAATCGATTCATCAATTGAATCTCACGCGTTGTCAGCTGATAGCGCTTCGCTATTGTTTCTAAGGTGTCTTCCTTCTGGACGATACATAGTTTGAGCTTCCTGAACTCTTGCGACTCCGATCGGCTCTGAAGAAATAAACGCCGCCACTCTACCGCATCTACCCGCGATTCCGCCTCAAGAGCCGCTTGCGCCTCAGCTTCCGCAATCCGCTTGTCGGAAAGATACGAGCCTGCCTTAGATAATAGCGATTTGATGCCATACGGGTTAACCTCCACAGCGTCAGTCGCTTTCTTGCCAAAAGCAACTTTAAGCTCCTTTTTCTCCTCCGTAACGACGGTACTATCCGCATGCGGGGTCACCTTCAACTCGATTTGTTCCACCTCTATACCTACCGTGTCATCCCCCGAATAGGTTTCTGGCTGAGCCGCAACAATCGTTGGTTCTGGTGCAGCTGCAATCAACGTTGGTGCTGGCGTTGGTAATGGTGTAGGAAGGACTGGCGTTGGCGGTGGTTGAATCACTTGTTGCACCTGCGGTTCTTGAGCTATCGGCGCTGGTGTAGCAAAAGGTGCTTGTGCATACGGCATGATGGGCTCGGAGCGTGGATACTCAATTTGATGGACAAAAGTAACCTCTTCTTCCTCCCGCCAGTTTTCCGGCGGCACAGATACCATTTCTACACCCTGCAAGGAAAGAACGCCTGTTACATTCAAGCTGCGTGCCGATAAAAGGTCGATATCAAAATTCTCGATCTCCACCTGAATATCTTCGACACGATGGATGCGATTCAAAGGCAACGTGATTTCGACAGGAATCAAATGCTCAAGTGTGCGAGGGCTGCCGCCTTCTTCACTAAAGTAGTTACCCGTAAGTAGTAAATTCCCCTTTAAGATCGCTTGATCATCCAGCGTTATTACTTGAATATGCGGAAGCAATTCTACTTCATTCAATTCTTGTATAGCCGCCAAATTCTCCTGCAAATGCACACGTTCATAAATATCAAAGCGTAATCCAGGTTGTTGTTCAGACACCGAATGAATCCTCCCTTCCGTTAACTCGAAACAGCAATCAGCTCCGAATTGTTGGGTGATATACTTGATTGTCTCTAAAAGTATATGGGTCAAGGAGGCCAGGCATGACTACATTTTTCAATTCACGGACATCTGTTCCAATAATAACTTGAAATCTAGTGGATAAGGTGCATGAACAACGACCTCATTTTGCGTAATCGGATGCTTAAATAGAAGTCTTTCTCCATGAAGGGCTTGTCGCTGAAACAAACGTGAAGAACCTCCATATAAAGTATCACCAACTAATGGATGCCCTAAGTGGCTAAGATGGACCCGAATTTGATGTGTTCTGCCCGTCTCCAACTCCACTTCCACAAGTGCCCCTGTTTTCATTTGTTGAAGGACACGATAATGCGTAAGTGCCTGATCCCCGTTGGGGGCCACTCTTCGTTTCCCAGGCTGATGACGGTCCTTGCCGATCGGTTCATCAATCCATCCTTCCTTCTCTTTGAAAATCCCCTTAGCTAGCGCAACATAGCGTCTATCAATTTGTTTCTCCCGCATAGCTTCATCCAATAGGACATGCGCCCATTCATTTTTGGCATAAAGTATAACGCCTGTCGTATCTTGATCTAGACGGTGAATATGCCGAATTCCGCAAGCTTGTCCAGACGCTTCATAATAATGAGCTACGGCGGAAGCCAGCGTTCCTCTTTGACCAACTTCGGCCGGATGAACAGACATCCCTGCTGGCTTGTTTACAACTAAAGTGAACTCATCCTCAAATAAAACGTCTAATGCATAAGACTCAGGTTTAAACGCTGCCTTTTCCTGAGGAAACACCTTTAGCCGAACCTTATTATTTTCTGTGTGGATAAGTCCCTGGGAAGCTAATCGCAGAAAAAATTTGCGAGGCACCGGCAAATAAGCCGCTAATTCTTCAACAGCGCCCGGTTTTAGCGGTTTCCAATGCTCATTCGGAAGCGGTAGCTCCAGCCACTCTCCATCGCGCGACCAAGTAATCATGATTTCATGCCTTTACGAAAAGATAGAAAGATTGCTAGGAGTATTAGTAGAAACACAAAAACAATCGCCATAAGATCGATCGGAAAGTCAAAAAAGTAATAACGTTTCATAATAAGAACGAGCTCCTTAAGGAAGAGGGATTATGTACACTTTATTTTAACAATTACCATTACCATTTGCATGCAAAAATATGATACTATTAGTCTTGTATTGTTTTTTTTCGACATTTTCTATCAATTTATTAATAGAGCAGGAGAGGTTTACCTTGGGTAGTTCAATTGCAAATCATTTTCGAAATTATAGTTGGCTGAAGCGGACTTTACTTGTTATAGCAGTATGTACATTTTTAAGTTCGACCTTTTTATTTCTAACCCCGCCAGGGACTTACATTCGTGAGTATTTGGCCAAAACGGTCATCACAACGCAACATCGTGACTGGGCATGGATTTTCGTAGGCGCACAGCGCAGAGATCAGATGGTTCTTGAGATGCAAAATTTAACTGAAGTCAACTCGATCGAGAAACAAGATATTGAAGCTGTTCAGTTCAATACGAATCGACCTATTGAGAGTCTGGTCAAAGTTGAAGACATTTCTGGCACCCTTTGGAAGGGTAAACGGATGTATGTATATGACCCACGTTCTATTCGTGTTGTCGTTCCTGCCAAGCAAGGTGAAGGCGAACGAATTACAGCCATGGTAGAGAGAACTGGAGCTGTCGCAGGTGTCAACGGCGGAGGATTCAATGATCCTGACGGCCTTGGAAACGGATTTGCCCCAATTGGTGCTATTATGTCCGGTGGTGAAATCCTTTATACCGACCAAGAGGGAAGCAACCCACAACAAATCGTCGGTTTCACTAAAGAAGGAACTCTCATTATCGGTAAGTATACGATTAACGATTTATTGAAACTAGGTGTCTCGGAAGCAGTTTCCTTCTATCCGCGAGTTATCGCAAATGGCAAACCGCTAATTACTAGCGGTGATGGCGGTTGGGGACGTGCACCGCGTACAGCGGTTGGCCAAAAAGCAGACGGCACGGTTATCTTTATCGTTATCGATGGCCGTCAAACTTCAAGTGTCGGAGCTACACTGAAAGAAGTACAGGATTTATTCTTAGAAGACGACGTAATCAATGCCGGATTCCTTGACGGTGGAGCATCTTCTGAAATGGTTTATAATAATGCACTCATTACAAAACCATCTAGCCGTTATGGCGAGCGTCGTTTACCTTCAGCTTTCTTAGTGTTCGATCATCCTGAGAAAGTCGAAGTGAAGAACGTGTGGGCTGGTTTGACGACGATTGATGCAGGCGGTGCTTCTACTCACCCTGAATTCCTGAAAGAACAAGCAGAACTAAAGGCACAAGGTAAATTACCTACACCAACGCCGAAAGCAACACCTACACCATCTCCAAAATCAGAAAATTCGACGGAACCAGGTAAGGTTGGCGGTTCATCTTCGCCTTCAAGTACCAATTCGACTAAACCTAACACGACTGATAAGCCATCATCTGGTACACCGACGAATACAACTAGCCCTACACCAACAACTACAGGCAACCCTACAGCAACTCCAACACCAACACCAACGCCAAGTAGTGGGAATACCAATCCCGTTGGTGGTACTACGAAGCCAACGACGCCCGCAACAACGTCGCCTACGCCGAGTCCTACACCGAAGCCAGCTACGAATGGTACGGAGACTTCACCAAACGCATCAACATCCACATCACCAACAGTTAAACCTAACTAATATGAATAGGGGCTGCTCTCACGTAGAAATTTCTACGGAGGGCAGCCCCTTATTTTATAATCGTTTCAATGCTTCGCGATGAGCCTCGATCGTCGTTTCAATATCCGCATCAGAATGCGCAGTAGACACGAACATGCCCTCAAACTGCGAAGGTGCAACAGAAACACCCAGATCCAGCAGATGACCGAAATAGGCATTAAATCGACCAAGGTCTGATGTTTTGGCTGTCTCATAATTCGTCACAGACGTCTCCGTGAAGAATGGACAAACCATCGAACCTACACGATTAATTGTGCTAGATATACCGAACTCAGCCGCATTCGCAGTGAAGCCTGCTTCTAGTCTAGCCGACTTGCGCTCAAGCTCCTCATACACATTCGGCTCGCCTAGTAAGGATAGCGTTGCATAACCAGCCGCCATGGCAAGTGGGTTACCAGATAGCGTACCTGCTTGGTAAATCGGACCCGCAGGAGCCATTTGTTCCATGATGTCTAAGCGACCGCCATATGCACCTACTGGAAGCCCGCCGCCGATAACTTTACCTAGGCAAGTTAAATCAGGTGTTACACCGTATAACCCCTGTGCACAGTTCTTATGCACGCGGAATCCCGTCATAACCTCATCGAAAATCAGCAATGAGCCATATTGCTTGGTAATGTCTCGTAGACCTTGCAAGAAGCCTGTCGCTGGAGGAACAACCCCCATATTCCCTGCAATAGGTTCAACGATAAGCGCGGCGATTTCTTCACCAAACTTTTCAAAAACCAGCTTCACCGAATCCAAGTCATTATAAGGGACTGTAATCGTGTTAGATGCAACACTGCTCGGTACTCCAGGACTATCTGGCAATCCAAGCGTAGCAACCCCAGACCCAGCCTTAATCAGCAAGGCATCTGCATGCCCGTGGTAGCTTCCTTCGAATTTGACGATTTTATCTCGCTTCGTGAACCCGCGTGCCAGTCGCAACGCACTCATGGTTGCTTCAGTCCCCGAATTAACCATGCGAACCATATCGATGGAGGGTACACGTTCAATGACAAGCTTCGCCATCTCGGTTTCGAGCAACGTCGGTGCTCCAAAGCTTGTCCCCTTTATAGCTGTTGCGTGGATTGCTTCCAAAACCTTGGGATGCGCATGCCCCACGATAAGAGGTCCCCATGAACCTACGTAGTCAATAAACGTATTCCCGTCAATATCCGTTACCCGCGAGCCAGATCCGCTCTCCATGAATAACGGTGTTAAGCCAACCGATTTGAAAGCGCGAACTGGACTGTTCACACCTCCAGGAATCAGCTTTCTTGATTCTTGAAAAGCGGCTGCTGATCGTTTGTCGATTCTGCTCGAATTTCCCATTATTTAGCCCCCAATGACGTGATCTTGTGATAAAATGAGGTCACACCTACCAATAACTACCTACAAAGGCGGTACAACCTATGCTAGAGCTTATCAAGAAAGTTCCTTTATTTGCCCAACTAAACGAGCATCAATTGAACGCCCTTGTTGAAATATGTACAAGACGTACTTATAAAACAGGTACGATTTTATTTCAAGAGAAAGAAATCGGCTCTGTCTTCTATATGGTTCTTAGCGGTTCCGTTAAAATCTACACAACAAGCCAGGCAGGTGAGGAGAAAATACTTTCGATCTGCAAATCCAGCGAAAGCTTCGGGGAGCTGTCCCTCATTGATGGCAAACCCCGGTCTGCCTCGGCTCAAACCTTAGAAGAATGCACACTTCTTACGATAACCGGCAATAGCTTCCTTGAATTGCTTCGTAATCATTTTGACATTAGCCTAGGAATCATGCAAGAACTCAGTAATCGTCTGCGCGATACGAATCAACAAGTCTTTGATCTGACCTTCCTAGATGCAAGAACACGGGTTATCAAAACGTTAATCAAAATGGCGAACTCGCATGGTCTACGTAAAGGCACCACAATCGTCATTAAGCTTGTCCTGAACTATGATGAAATCTCGCAACTTGCAGGTGTTCAGAAATCAACCCTCATGCAAGTCATTCGTGATCTCGAAGAGAAGAAAATCCTAAGCATCTCTGCCTCTGAATTCACATTAGAGTTAACCAAGCTCCGTTGATTATATCACTTTTACAGCAGCATCTTGGAGCTTGGATGCAAGGACAATCTCAGCAAGCTGATTCGCCGCCTCTTTGCCTTGCCGTATACAATCGGGCAGACCGACACCATGGAACCCTGCGCCCGTAACCACGACGCGCGGCATGGCTGTTAGAAGTGCTTTTTTGAAATCAGCGATCTCCTCTAAATGCCCAACAGGGTATTGCGGCATGGAATGCATCAACCTTGTTACCTCAGCGAATCCGGGTTCAGCCGTGATCCCAAGGAGATCTTTGATATCCTGTCGCGCTTTGCTTATTAATTGCTCATCGGACCATGCCGGCCATTCTTGTTCACCAGAACGACCAATATAACAACGCAGCAGCACCTTGCCTTCAGGGGCAGCATGCAGCCACTTCGCTGAGGTTAACGTACAAGCTGTAATGGTATAGCCCTCATGCTTGGGAACTAGGAAACCAGAGGCATCCAGCTCAAATGGAATATCTTTACGTTCGAACGCCATAATCACATTGGCTACGGAGATGTAATCGATCTTCGCTAGCTTACTAGCTGCCGGCAGCTCTGAGAGCAGCTTCGCCGCTTGAAACGTTGGCGTCGTCACAATGACCCCGTCAACAATCTCACGCTGACCATCCTCGAAGACAACCTCTGTTTGTCCCTCCGCTACACTGCGCACAGAGACAATACCAACACCCGCACGTAAATCCACCGTACTTAAAGCGTCTACTAAACCATTCACTAACGATTGCAACCCTCGCTTAAACGTTACAAATACCGAATTGCGAACAGCCGCAGGCAAATGCGCGCTTTCCTCGGTCACATTTTTGCGACTAGCCATCATGCCCAGAATCAAGCTTCGGTTCTTCTGCTCCATAGCCCGAAACTGCGGGAACGTGGACTTCAAGCTCAACTTATACGTATCCCCCGCGTAAATCCCTGCAAGCAGCGGCTCTACAATGCGTTCTAGCACTTCCTTGCCTAATCGGCGCTCCAGAAAATGCCCAAGCGACTCATCTGCGTCCATATCCCGCTTCGGCAAAATCAAGTCCATAGCGGCGCGAAGCTTGCCGAGCGGTGAAATAAGACCCGTCTTCATAAAAGGCGTCATTTGCGTCGGAATCCCTAGAACCAAGCCCGGAGGCATGCGATGCAGCTTTCTCCCACGAACAATGTAGGTTTTCTTGGCTTTCGGATTCGTGCCAGTCAGCTCGTTCTCTAAGCCAAGATCATACGCCAAATCAATAATGGGACGTTTACGCGCAAGGAAGGAATCAGGCCCCTTTTCAATGACAAAACCGTCACGTACAACGGTATGAATTTTCCCGCCAAATGACGGTGATTTCTCGACGACAGAAATACGAAAGGGGGCACCTCCGTCGTTTTCAGTTTCCAACCGCTTTTTCAAATAAAAAGCAGCACTTAGCCCCGTAATACCCCCGCCAATAATCAAATAATGAGGCACTTGGTTACTCATTGCGAACTCGCTGCCTCTTGCCATTTCTTGTACACAACATCACTTAAGGTTTCCATATAAAGGGGATCAGTATTGAGCGAAGCTGTCCGTTCCAAATGAACACCCAGCTCTTTCGCGAGCGCTTGTGCTTCAATATCGATATCGTACAGAACCTCCAAATGATCGGAAACGAACCCGATTGGACAGAGTAGAATTTTATCTACGCCCTCTTCTTGCTTAATTGTACGCATAACGTCCAAAATATCCGGACCTAACCACGGCATCGCCGTCTGTCCTGCACTTTGCCATCCAAACTGCCAGTTCGTTAGACCGACCCTGTCTGCTAGTGCTTTGGAGGTAGCCAACAATTGATCTGGATATGGATCCTTCATCTCCAGAATTTTCTCTGGCAAGCTGTGTGCTGTAAAGATAACGCGCACTTGATCACGATCGGCTTCAGCAAATTTCCCCAAAGCGGCCTCTACCCGTGTCTGTAAAGCATCCAACAGCTTCCCATGGAGGTGATAATCCAGAACGAAAGTCATCTTAAGACCTAGTTCTTCCCCTTTATCCTTCGCTCTCTTCACGTAGCCACCGACACTCATCGTCGAGTAGTGAGGCGCTAGAACGATCCCGACAGCCTCTGTGATGCCGTCCTTAGCCATTTGCTCAACGCCGTCTTCTACATAGGGCTGAGCGTGCTTAAGACCTTGGTAGCAGATGAATTCAAGCTCAGGATGCTCTTGACGAAGTGTAGCTTCGAGTCCTTTTACTTGTTTATTCGTATTTTCACGCAGCGGGAAGAAGCCACCAACAATGGCCTCATAACGCGTCGTTAATTCATGTAATTGCTCAGGCGTCGGCGGATGACCACGTCTAATATGTGTGTAGTACGCTTCAACTTGATCCAAGCTTTCCGGCGTACCGTACGACATGACTAACACACCAATTCGCTTTTGGCTCATATTAAACACCACTCTTTCCTGCTTGCTGGGTTAAAACGGAATGAGAATAGGCATGAACGAATGTTGTTAATTCTTTCAATTTCTCCAGCGATGCTTCTGGGAATAGGCCGTGTCCTAAGTTGAAAATGAACCCCGGCTGCTTCATCCCTTCATCCATGATCGCTTTTGCTTGCGCTTCAATCACGGACATCGGCGCTGTTAAAATGTAAGGATCCAGGTTTCCTTGTACCGCATATCGGTTCTGAAGTCGTTCACGACCCACAGAAATCGGTACCCGCCAGTCCAAGCCAATCACATCTGCTTGAATCGTCGTCAAATACGGCAATAATTCACCCGAGCTGACGCCTGGGAAATAAATTTTCGGTTCCTTTAAATCGGACAGCTCCTTGAAGATTCGCATCATCGTAGGCCGTACATAGACGTCGAAATCGGCTGGAGAGAGTGCACCCACCCAGCTATCAAATACTTGTACTGCTTTCGCCCCATTGGCGATATGCGCACGTAGATACGTGATGACCATATCCCCAAGCTTATCCATTAACGCGAACCAGACGGTTGGCTCCGAATACATCATTGTCTTGGTGCGGATATAGCTCTTGGAAGGTCTGCCTTCAATCAAATAGCTAGCAATTGTAAAAGGGGCTCCTGCGAACGAAATCAGTGGAACTTCTAATTCTTTATCTAAAATACGAATCGTTTGAAGGATGTGGGACAAATCCTTCTCCACATCAATCGGACGAAGTCGTTCAACATCTTGTGCTGTACGAACCGGCGTATGTATCACTGGACCGATATCTTTGACAATATCAAAATCAACACCAAGCGAAGCTACGGGATTCATGATATCCGAGTACAAAATCGCGGCATCTACGCCAAGTTTTTTGATCGGCATCATCGTTACTTCAGCTGCAAGCTCTGGTTGTTGACAAATTTCGAGCAAAGAGTACTTTTCCTTGATTTTACGGTAATCGGGGTCGTAACGACCTGCTTGACGCATATACCACACGGGCAGCGTATCAACCTGTTCTTTCCGGCATGCTTTAATAAAATTATCGTTATAACTCATGAGGCACCTTCCTCTTGTTTCCATCTATTCTCATCCATTATGCCCTAATTATACCCCTCTCACAACCAACGTAAGCTTACCTATTGCGACAAAAGTATGACAAAAAGAACCACCCGAACTCCGTTATAGATCACAGAGGACAAATGGTTCACGATCACCTTACTTTTGCAAGTAGCGAGCTATATCTTTGGCGAAATATGTCAGGATAATGTCAGCTCCCGCACGTTTGAAGCTTGTCATCGTTTCCATCACAATCGCTTCTTCATTCACCCAGCCTTGCTGAGCAGCAGCTTTCACCATGGCATACTCTGCGCTCACATTGTAAGCGACAACTGGCAAATCGAAATTATCCTTCAACATGCGGATAATATCCATATAAGCGAGTGCTGGCTTCACCATTAGGAAATCAGCGCCCTCGACAACGTCACTTGCTGCTTCACGAAGAGCTTCACGGCCATTAGCCGGATCCATTTGATAGGTTTTCCGATCGCCGAACTGCGGTGTAGAATGCGCAGCATCACGGAAAGGGCCGTAGTAAGCTGATGCATATTTAACCGAATAGGCCATGATCGGCGTGTTCTCGTAACCAGCTTCATCCAATCCAGAGCGAATCGCTTGTACATAGCCATCCATCATATTGGAAGGTGCGATAATATCAGCACCTGCTTTGGCTTGTGACACAGCTGTACGAACGAGCAGTTCCAGAGATGGATCGTTCGCGACATCCGCTTGCCCTGTGATCGGGTGGTGATGAATGACGCCACAATGACCTGTATCGGTAAATTGACATAAGCACGTATCTGCGATAATCAACAAATTAGGGTTGAGCTCTTTAATAAAACGCGTTGCTTGCTGAACGATGCCGTCATCCATAAATGCGGATGTTCCGGTTGCATCTTTATAATCGGGTACACCGAACAAGAGAATTGCTTGGATGCCCAATTGCGTGATTTCATCGATTTCTTCTTTCACGCGATCTAGTGAGAAATGGTACACACCCGGCATAGAGGCAATTTCTGATTTTACATTTGTACCATGAGTAACAAATATCGGTTGAACGACATCATTAACCGTTACTTGATTCTCACGAACAAGATTACGAATGGCTGCATTACCGCGTAAGCGGCGGTTACGAACGATTGGAAAACTCATGATGGATTTCCGCCTCCTTGAATCATGCTTTGTACCAAAGAAGCCACTGTCGCTTCTTTAGCCATATATGTAATCGACAGACCCGCCCCAATAACGGTTTCTGCCGTTTTGGGACCAATCACTGCGATCTCTACACCTTGCAGCAACGATAGCGGATCTTCCGTGCCGAGCTGCTTCAGCGCTTCGAGTAAATTTGTAACAGTAGATGAACTTGTAAAAGTTATAATATGAATGCTTTGATTTTGTAAAAGGTGAATGATCTCATCTCCGTCATCGGTAGTAAGCACATTCTCATATACATCCACTTCCGTCACTTCGAGACCTAGCTCCTTCAGTTTGGAAGGTAAATAATCACGTGCCAAGTCTGCTGTCGGCAATAACACCTTCTGACCAGCGTTCAAATCCCCTTGAATGGCATCTAGGATGCCTTCCCCTTGGAACTTAGCTGGTAGGACGTCTGCGATGATTCCACGCTCAGCGAGCGCTTCAGCCGTCTTAGGACCTACGGCAGCAATACGCGCATTCCCCATTTTGCGGACATCAATATGCAGCTCACGCATTCTGCGGAAGAAGAATTCAACGCCATTCGCGCTCGTTAGTAAAATCCAGTCAAATTCCTGCAGCCTGTTGAGAGCGAGATCAAGTTCCTGTTGTGCTTCAGGCCGACTTGGCGGTTGCAGCCGGATAACCGGGAATTCTACAGGCTCTCCGCCTAAATCATCGATCAGATCCACAAGCTCACTTGCTTGGCTGCGCGCTCTCGTAACGAGCACGCGTTTACCAAACAGCGGCTTCTTCTCCAGCCAAGCGAGCTTCTCACGAAGCTTAACTACCTCACCTACAATAATGACGGCTGGAGATTTAAAGTTCGCTGCTCTTACTTTTTCTGTGATATCTGCAAGTGTACCTGTAATCGTCTCTTGATCCGCCCACGTTCCCCATCTTACTAGAGCGACTGGCATTTCTGGCGGCTTCCCGCAACGAATCAATTCGCGACATATTTGCTCCAGATTGGCAACACCCATCAGGAATACCATCGTGCCAATCGCTTTGGCTAGATGCTCCCAGTTCAGGCTGGAGTAAGTTTTGTTCGGGTACTCATGGCCTGTTACAATCGCAACAGACGATGTGAAATCACGATGAGTAACAGGAATACCCGCATAAGCTGGAACGGCAATGGAAGAGGTGATTCCTGGGATAATGTCATAGGTTATACCATGATCGGCCAGTAGCTCCGCTTCTTCCCCTACACGCCCGAAAACACTTGGATCTCCACCTTTAAGACGTGTAACAACCTTCCCTTGTAAGGCTAAATCCACAAGCAACTGATTGATTTCTTCTTGCTTTAATATATGTTTATCTGGCAGCTTGCCAACAAAGATGAGTTCTGCTTCCGGTCTGCGATGTTTCAATAAGCGTGGATTCGCCAGTCGATCATACACGATGACATCTGCTCTTTGGATCGCTTCCATCCCGCGTACCGAGATGAGCTTAGGATCCCCTGGACCCGCTCCAACAAGAAAAACTCTTCCTTTGTTCATAGCAATCACTCCCTCACCTCAGCTAGAATCTTTTCAGCTCCTTGTGCGATGAGCATATCCGCAACTAGCGCACCCAACGCTTCCGGATCAGTCCCGGAAGCTGTTTCCTTCAGCATGGTAACGCCATCCGGCGTCCCAACCATGCCTGTCAGGGTCAGCAGCGGGGCGTCCCCGCTGCTTGTCTCGTTCACGCTCGCGTAAGCGCCGAGCGGCACCTGGCAGCCTCCGTTGAGTCTGCCGAGGAAAGCCCGCTCCGCTCGCACCGCGAGCGCCGTTGGCTCATGCTGGAACTTGCCCAGCAAGTCCAGCACGAAGGTGTCGTTGCCGCGGCACTCGATGCACAGCGCTCCCTGCCCTACGGCAGGGAGACATACCTCGGGCGGCAAGTAGCTGCTTATGCGATCTTGCCAGCCTATCCGGTGCAAACCGGCGGCGGCAAGCATAATCGCATCGAAGTTCTCTTCTTCGAGCTTGCGCAGCCTCGAATCAATGTTGCCCCGGATCGACTCGATCCGGAGGTCTGGGCGGTAGTGCTGCAGCTGACTAGCACGGCGCAGCGAGCTTGTGCCGACGAGCGCGCCCTGCGGCAGCTCGTCCAGCGAACTGCCGCCACGCGTGATCAGCGCATCACGCGCATCCTCGCGCTTGGGAATCGCGCCTACAATGAGGCCTTCCGGCAACTCGAAAGGCATGTCCTTCATGCTATGAACGGCGATATCAATCTCGCCGTCTGTCAGCGCCTGTTCGATTTCCTTAACGAACAAGCCCTTGCCTCCGACTTTGGATAACGTGACGTCCAGAATACGATCGCCCTTCGTTACAATTTTCTTAATTTCAAATTGACATTCGATGCCATGCTCTTTCGCAAGCTGTTTCAAGAGCTCCACGGCTTGTCCTGTTTGAGTGAGTGCCAAGGCACTCTGTCTTGTCCCTACAATAATCGTTTTCATTCGTCTCCGCCTCCTATACGTGCTGCCCAATCTCATTGATGAAAGACCAAGAAGGCAGTTCACTTTCTCCCTGCTCTTGCGTTTGCATCCAAGCGGCGCTATGTAATGCGATGTAAAACTTCTGTTTCCAGTCTTCAAAAGTATCTTCACGAATTAATGGCATGAGATCCCAGGCCAACATTTCTTTAAATAAGCGTTGCCTAGCTTCTTTATTCTTCACATGGTTCTGAATCAACAAGCGCGTATCGGTGAGAAAATCCAAATAGATTTCGTACTCATCACCATAGGCATTGTCGAGCTCTTTGGCAATTTTACGTGCTGCCGAAGGGCTTGCTCCTCCTGTAGAAACCGTAATCACCAGCTTACCTCGACGAACGACAGAAGGTAAAATAAATGAACTTATCTCTGGTTGATCAACAATATTGACTAGGCTGCCATATCCATTCGCATCTTGTGCGATCTGCCTATTAACAAGCGCATCATTCGTTGCCGCGATGACTAAGGCAAAGCGTGCTTCGTCATGAGCTGTCCATATCGCTGGATCATAGGACTGTCTCTTCACGATCACATTCGGTTGAAACTCAAGCTCTAGAATACCCGTCGTGAATGCCGGACTGACAACTGTCACTTCTGCCCCTGCCCCAAGCAACGAACGTAATTTCCGTTCCGCAATCGGACCTCCGCCGACAATCAGACACCGTCGCCCCGCTAAATGCATCATAATTGGGTAAGGATGCTGCCAACTATTTAGCTCCATATCCACCCATGAAAATCAGAGACAAGGTTCGAAACAACAAAATTCAACACGACGATACAGAAAGCTGCCAGATTCCAAACAGCTAGCTTATTCCCCGAAATCCGCATGGATTTATGTTGAAATAAGTAAAACGCGTATGCGGCTAACACGAAGAAAGAATTGATTACTTTAGGATCATAGAGAAGATTTTGGTTGCCTTCGAGCACGACCCACACCACGCCAAGACTCAAAGCCATCAGAAGCAGCGGCCCTCCAATAATGACCGACAAATACGTATAATGCTCAATTTTCTCAAGCGACGGCAGCCTCATGACAGCCTGAGAGAAATTCTTACTCTTCAACCTTGTATGTAAAAATATGTACATCCCTGAAAAAATGGCGGCAATCGAAAATGCGGCATAACTGCCAATAGCTAACGAAATATGAATGAATAATAGCTCATCATTGATGTCCCAATTGGATTTAATCGGCATTACATTCGGGTTTCCAAAGATATTCAGTGCCAGAATTGCAAAACCAAGCACATTCACAAAGAACACAAACAATTCAATACGGAAAAAGCGGTTGATTATGAGTGATATCGTGACTAGAAGCCATGAAAACATGAACAGTACATCTGACCGAACGAAAGCCCATTCCGTTAAATGACCATATAAACTGATAGCCAAGTAAGCGGTTTGCAAAACCCATACAAACAAAAGCAGCCCCGTCCCCATCCGTTTCGCGCTCCGGCTCGCATTCGCGAAATCCGAAAAGTAAAACAGTAGGCTCAGGGCATACATATAAATCATCGCATCAAACAACCAGCTGCTTGTAACCATGGCACCTCTCCTAGGCGGTTAGCGCCTTTTAATTGAGATAAACGACTTCTACTTCTCCCATTAGGGCGAGTTCGTTTACGATCTTATATATCAAGATGGGGCTAGAACATCCGCATTCTGTAAACCACGAACGGACAGTTTCTCGTCCATTGTTTGTTTATTTTCCACTTTGTTAAATCCGGACTCTAGCTCTTGTGCTATTTGATCTGCCTGTTCTTGTTGTTTTAGCGTATCTTCTAATGCGAAAAGCTTGGTGAAAATTTCGAGGGCATCATCGCCATGACGCTCGCCAGCCATTTCTTTAATCCGTAGAATCGGATCGCGCAATACTTGATTCACGATACTTTTGGTTAATTTGCGAATCACCTTAATTTCACGTTCATCCAGATCTGTCAGCTTGTTCAGCATGTTCTCCATGGTTTCTTCGTGAATTTGATTCGCTTTCGTTTGTAGCGCACTAATCAATGGGCTTACGCCAAGTGTCTTCGTCCATTGGTCAAAGGCGGCAATTTCCGAATTGATCATAACTTCAATCTTAGCCGCTTCTTTCTTTCTCTCCTGCAAATGTTTATCGACAATATGTTCCAAATCATCGATATCATACAGGAACACGTTCGGCAAGCCGCTAATCTCAGGATCCAGATCCCGCGGAACTGCGATATCCATCATAAAGAGGGGGCGTGATTTTCTTTTTTGCACATATGTCTGAATATCTTTCTTCGTCAAAACATAGCCTGGTGCACCCGTTGAACTAATAATGATATCTACTTCGGGTAAATATTTCGACATTTCCTCTAGTGTGCTGGCCACACCATTGAATTTACCCGCTAAATCCATAGCTCTCTCCAACGTGCGATTCACAACGATAACTTTGTTTGCACCATTCGCATAGAGATGCTTCACGGTCAACTCACTCATCTTACCTGCACCAATAATCATAACCGTCTTGTTCACATAGCTTCCGAAAATCCGTTTTCCGAGTTCTACGGCTGCATAGCTAATGGAGACTGGGTTATTACTAATGCCCGTTTCCGAATGTGCTTTCTTAGCAAGTGTGATTGCTTGTTTAAACAACGTGTTGAAATAAGAGCCTGTTGCTTTCAATTGTTGAGATGCTAAAAAAGCATCCCTTACTTGTCCGAGAATCTGAGTTTCCCCAATGACCATCGAATCAAGCCCGGTTGTTACACGGAACAAATGCTCATTTGCTTTGTCATTCTCATACGTATATAAATGCTTCTGGAACTCATCCTTCTTCACATGAAACCAACGCTCAAGGAAATGCGTCAAGTAATGACTGCACAATTGAGGTCGATCCACGACGGCATAAATTTCGGTGCGATTGCAGGTGGCAACAATAACACATTCAAGAATACTTTTCGTCTCTTTCAATTCAGCGATTGCCTTGGGTAAATCTTGATCTGAGAACGCAAACTTTTCACGAATTTCTACCGGGGCTGTCCGATAATTCAAACCAACTGCGATAATATGCAACGTTACCACCTGCCTTTCGTTTTATTTAGAATCATTATAGCACAGCAATACCGACATTCCGACAAAATATTTGAATAAATTATGAATGCTTTGGGTCTGTTCGTTAGTTTTAACAGCTCTTTGCTCCTCTATACCTCATCCAGACAGAATCCAGGCAGAATCCCCTATTGCAGACCTTTTTTTCTTAAAAAGGTGGTCATATCCCGATCTAGTTTCGATAATTCTTCATTCTGAGACGAGATGATATCGCCGTTGGACGCCATCATTTTCTCATATATCTCATACACTTCGCTGAATTGCTTCTGGGTTTCTTTCAATGTTAACGTTTCATCCGGCTTTAAGGCTCTGACGCCCCCAAGCTGTAACCTTTGTATGTATTGGCTTAATTGGGTCATGAAGTTAAGCGAACTTAACTCCTCACTTCCTCCAGCAGCTAAAATAAGTCGCTCATGTGTGTATTCGGCTGAATACAACGCTTGTTTCACTGGATCCAACTCTTTTGTGCTTTTACTCAATGAGGCTTCTTCCAAGCTGCTCTTCACGATTTCCATTTGAAATAAAGATACTTGAAAGAGTAAATGCGTTGCATCATGGTCTTCTTTATCCTTATGATGACCTAACATTTGGCTAAGTTGATATATAGGCCAAACGATCAGAAAGAGTACAAAAACATAGAGCACTGTTTTTCTAATTAATTTCTGCTTCAAGCATCTTCCCCCCACTCCAAGTGAACTGGACATGTATCACCAATATCATTGTATGGGTATCTGAACAAACAAATAACCACGGATTTCTCCGTGGTTATCGTTATTATCAATTTGCAGAATTTTATTTAACAAGCTCTGCTTGCTTTATTTCAGGAGTTTCTACTTGTAGTTCACCCATTCCGCGAACAAGTTTCTTCGCATAGAACGTTTCTGGTTTTAGTACGGACACCATAAAGTCGATTGCTAATTGAGGGTCGACTGTCTCACCACATGTATAACAATCAAGTGCGGCAAAACCTCTCTCAGGATAAGTATGAATGGAGAGATGACTCTCGGACAACATAACAAGAACTGTTGCTCCTTGTGGTTCGAATTGCTTGGATTGTACAGATAAAACAGTTGCTCCACATACCTCGGCAGCTTCAACCATCTGAGCTTGCAGCCATTCTGCATTGTTCAGAAGTTCAAAATCTACCCCCCAAGTATCAACAGCAACGTGTCTTCCGAAAGTTGAGTATTCTGTTTCCATCTTTCGGTTCCCCCTTCCTAGGAATAAAATGTGTGAAAAAAATTTCATCCGCTAGGACCTACGTCATTCACTTCCCGAGGGTATAATCTCTCGCAACATTCAATGTCCTGAGTGAATCCTGGTTCCTATATTGTTTCAACGAGAATAAAAATAACATCTATCGACGAGAAATGCAATAGTTTTTTTTAGCTAAACGCTAACTGTCACATCGACGCCATATCTAAATTATGTCGCAAAGCCGTCGCTTGTGCTTCAAAACAAAGAGAGACCCAAAAATGGGTCTCCACAATTATGTCATGTATGGGTGATTATGCCTCCAAAACGAACAAACGATGTGTTAGCTCATTGAGGCGAATGTCGATCTGTTGGTGTTCATCCCTTGCCTGCAGCATGTTACGCATATCAAGAAGATGATTGATTTGATCATAGATCATTTCAATTTCTTGCTCAACTTCTCTCTTCTGGAACATCATCTGCATAAGACCAATGGTATCTTTGTGCTCGTAAACAATCGTTAAGAGTTGACCTTTGATTTCCTCGATCTTCACAACAGTTCCGCGTTCATAGTAATAAACCATTGTATAACTAGGATAAATTCGGTTGACTTTCGCGCTGCCTTTGAATTCCGATACTGCTTTACGCATTAAATTAGCTAATAAGGTATTACTTAATCTGCAGGATCCTGTGCATTCATATAGGCCCGATTTCTTTTCAAATGAAAGGACGATTTCTTGACCTTCGCCATCTTGAAAAACAACTTCTTGATTCCCGTTTTCCAAAACTTTGACTTGCAGTGTCACTTGATGGTCCACAAACATTTGAAAAAACTTCAACATATCGGCTTCTGTTAACTGGAGGCAGGTTTTGACATATTCAGTCGCTAACCTTTGTGCCATAAAAATCCCTCGATTCTTTGTTTTCAAGCCATTAACTATTACCTTGTTTATTATTATACTACAAGAGTTGCGATTATTCCTGCCAGCAATTCATGATAATCAGCCAAATATTCTGAAAAAAGCTTGATAAACTGGAATGCCATTAAATTTCCCCCAGATTACCTCGCTTTCCCGTATGCTTCTTTTTGATTTCCTCTATCTTTGAACGCTTTCCTCAAAAATACGCAAAAAACCGCCCTGTGATTAGGACGGTTGCGGATCGGTTACAGCGGTAAGACCTTCGTCGGTTTGAGGCTCCGGCTCGCCATAAGCAATCGCTTGCTCTAGAATTCCCCACAGTTCATCTTTGCCAAGCCCTAGCTCGGAAGAGAACATAAGCGGTTGAACTCCTTTATCCATCCCTAATGTTTCACGTACAATCTTCAAATGTTTGGGCCATTTGCTTTTAGGAATCTTGTCCGCTTTGGTCGCAACGACAAGAACAGGTACATCCATGTGGCGAAGCCATTCGTACATCGCTTGATCATCTTTGGATGGCGGATGTCTCAGATCGACTAGCTGCATCACAAGGCGCAAAGGCTCCCGATTCAATAAATAGCTTTCAATAAATTTGCCCCATTGCTCACGCTTGGTTTTGGATACCTTCGCGTAGCCATATCCGGGAAGATCAACAAAATATAAGTCCTGATTCACTTTATAATAGTTAAGAGTTTGTGTTTTGCCCGGTTGAGAACTGGTTCTAGCTAAGTTTTTACGAGAAATCAAACAGTTAATGAGTGACGATTTCCCGACATTAGAACGCCCTGCCAGCGCTATCTCTGGCAAGGCATCCTCTGGATATTGGCTAGGTCCAACCGCACTGATGATAAACTCAGCTTGATTGACTTTCATGAATGTTCAACTACTTTCTAAGTCGATCCGACGTTAGCCGTCGGCTTATTTTTGATAAGCGCATGTTCCAGCACTTGATCCATGTGACTGACAGGGATGAATGTCATCTCTGCACGGACACTTTCTGGAATTTCGATAATATCTTTCTCGTTGTCTTGAGGTAAGAGGATTGTACGAATACCTGCACGATGTGCAGCTAGCGCCTTTTCCTTCAAGCCGCCGATAGGTAGCACGCGGCCGCGAAGCGTTACTTCACCAGTCATTGCTACTAAGCGTGAGACTGGGATGTTCGTCAAAGCGGAGATTAATGCAGTAGCCATCGTAATACCAGCAGATGGACCATCCTTCGGAATCGCACCTTCAGGAATGTGAATATGCACATCATTTTTCTCATGGAAATCTGGAGCAATGCCAAGGACTTCAGCTCGCGAACGTGTATAACTGAAAGCCGCTTGTGCAGATTCCTTCATTACATCACCTAGCTTACCCGTCAAGGTTAACTTGCCAGTACCAGGCAACACAGATACCTCGATGACGAGTGTATCTCCCCCTACTTCCGTCCAAGCAAGACCTGTAACTGCACCAATCTGATCCTTCTCTTCAGCAACATTATATTTAAACTTAACAGGACCTAAAAAGTCACTCAAGTTGTCTACTGTTACATGAACAGGTGTTTCAGGGTTCGATACGATCTTTTTGGCTGCTTTACGATTCATTCCTGCAACTTGTTGTTCTAGATTACGTACGCCTGCTTCTCGCGTATATTCGCGCACAATCTTCATCAAAGCAGCCTCATCAACAACAAGCTGTTCTTCTTCAAGACCGTGGTCACGTTTCTGCTTCGGAAGTAAATATTTCTTGGCAATTTGGAGCTTCTCAATCTCCGTATAACCTGGAATATATAGAACCTCCATCCGATCTAACAGAGGACGAGGAATATTATGCACAGCATTCGCCGTGGTCACAAACATTACGTTGGATAAGTCAAAAGGAACTTCAATGAAATGATCACTAAAAGTGCTATTTTGTTCGGGATCCAATACTTCAAGTAAGGCTGAGGCAGGATCTCCGCGGAAATCCATCGCCATCTTGTCTATTTCGTCTAACAAGAAAACCGGATTGTTCGCACCTGCATTCTTCATTCCTTGAATGATTCTACCAGGCATAGCGCCAACGTAAGTACGACGATGACCGCGAATTTCAGCTTCGTCTCTTACGCCGCCAAGTGAGATACGAATAAATTGTCTTCCCATTGATCTTGCTATGGAACGAGCAATCGAGGTTTTACCTACCCCAGGAGGACCCACTAGACACAAGATAGGACCCTTAAGCTTCTTGACTAGCTTCTGTACAGCTAAGTATTCCAGAACGCGCTCCTTCGGCTTCTCAAGGCCGAAATGATCTTCATTCAGAATCTCTTCTGCTTTATCTAGATCTAAATCGTCATCCGTCTGCTTATGCCATGGAAGCCCCAGCAACCAATCGATGTAATTGCGAATGATGCCGCCTTCCGCAGAGGTTGCAGGCATCTTCTCGAGCCGATCAATCTCTTTCTCGACCTTCTCGCGAACCTTATCCGGAAGCTCGGTTTCAGCTAGCTGATTGCGTAATTCATCAACTTCGCCTGCGCGACCTTCTTTATCCCCTAGCTCCTTCTGAATCGCCTTCATCTGCTCACGGAGATAATATTCCTTCTGGGTTTTCTCCATTTGCTTCTTCACACGCTGGCTGATCTTGCGTTCGAGTTCGAGCACTTCTCGCTCATTATTCAAAATATTAAGCATTTTCTCGAGCCGTTCACGTACATCAACGGTCTCGAGAATATCTTGTTTATCTTTGATTTTCAGCGATAAATGACTACAAATCACATCTGCCAAGCGCCCAGGCTCATCAATATCGGATACCGCGGCAAGTGTTTCTGGCGTCACTTTCTTGGATAAATTGATATAATGCTCAAATTGACTTAGCACACTTCGCATCAAAGCATCTATCTCAGGATCTGAAATTTCTTGCTCCGGCAATTCCTTTACGGTGACCTCGTAATACTCGTCATTCGTCAAATACTCTACAATTTCAGCACGTAATACGCCTTCTACTAGAACACGAATCGTACCATTCGGTAATTTGAGCATTTGCCGCACTTTAGCGATGGTTCCGATGCGATAAATATCCTCTTTTGTTGGTTCTTCTATGTTGATCTCTGATTGAGAGCAGAGGAGAATCATGCTGTCATCCACCATCGCCCGCTCGAGTGCTTTCACCGATTTTTCTCGCCCTACATCCAGGTGTAGAACCATGCTCGGATAAACTAGCAGTCCCCTAAGAGGCAATAACGGCAATCTGCGCACCTTCATTTTTCCAGGCCCCATCCTCTGCACCTCCAATAATAGGGATCCTTGAACCTTAAGTCCAAAGTCTCACCTTGTCTATGTGGGATTTTATCCCTACGTTGCCCTTTACATTTTAACAAAACTCTAAACAAAACACCAATTGAGAGCTGACGCGTCATGTCAGATAACGGAAAGCCTCCCTTTAAGAGTCAATTGTATGCTGTGAATTGGCATGTAGAATGGGTAAAGTTGTAGCTGGAATAGTTCTCTCCATAGCAAAAGGTAATGGAATCACATTATCAAGAAGCTCAATGCCGAGTGCAGCTGAAAGTACTTCCTCAATTGTTTCGGCTGCGACAACTTCAACACCAGGTAAATCAACAAACAGCGCCTGCCAATTCTCTTTTGGAATGATGACTCGAGTAGCTCCAGCTTGGAAAGCCGCCTCCACTTTGGCCACAACACCGCCAACGGGCTTAACTTTCCCATGAATACTCATTTCACCTGTCATTGCTAATTTGTTATCTACAGGTATTTTATGTATGGCAGAGGCAATCGCCGTAGCCATCGAAATACCTGCGGATGGTCCGTCGATCGGCACACCACCAGGAAAATTAATATGCAGATCATAATCCGACGTATTAAAACCTAACTTCCGAAGCACAGTCAACACATTTTCAACCGAACCTCGGGCCATGCTTTTACGACGAATGGTCCGGGAGCCGCCACCCATTTCTTCTTCATCAACGACTCCTGTAATATTGAATTTCCCTGTACCTGCAACAGCAATTGGAATAGCCGTAACTTCAATCTCGAGTAGTGTACCCAAATTAGGGCCGTAGACAGCTAGACCATTGACGAAGCCTATTTGTGGTTGAGCTGGCACTTTTCGTTCTGGTCTTGGCGGGATTTGTGAAGAATTCACAACCCATTCAATGTCTGCTGCGGTAATCGCATCCCGCTTATCGGTTAAAGCAATACCCGCGGCCAATTGAATGACATTCACAGCCTCACGACCGTTCGTTGCATATCTCGTCACAACATCGATCGCATCTTCACATTTTTTGAAGCCAATTTTATCAAGAGCTTTCCGTGCAATTTCTCCTACCTCATCTGGCAGAAGCGGTCGGAAGAAAATTTCCAAACAACGCGAACGAATGGCCGGAGGGATTTCGCTTGGTGTGCGTGTTGTCGCTCCAACTAAACGAAAATCTGCCGGTAGTCCATTCTGAAATATATCGTGAATATACCCTGGAATATTCGCATCCTCGGAGCTATAATACGCACTTTCCAAGAATACTTTACGGTCTTCGAGCACCTTTAATAATTTGTTCATTTGCGTCGGATGCAATTCACCGATTTCATCGATAAACAAAATCCCGCCATGCGCCTTCGTAACAGCACCTGGTTTAGGCTGAGGAATCCCGGCAACGCCCATCGCTCCTGCACCTTGATAAATAGGATCATGAACGGAACCAATCAACGGGTCAGCGATGCCACGCTCATCAAAACGGGCAGTCGTAGCATCTATCTCTGTAAACTTCGAGTCAGGCCGAAATGGAGACTCTTGATTCTTCTTCGCTTCTTCTAATATGACGCGCGCAGCAGCTGTTTTCCCAACGCCTGGAGGACCGTAAATAAGCACATGTTGAGGATTGGGACCACACAGTGCCGCTTTCAGAGCCTTCAACCCTTCAATTTGGCCAACGATGTCCTGCATAGAAGAAGGCCTTGTTTTCTCAGATAAAGGTTTGGTTAATGAAATGGATCGCAACTTACGTAATTTCTCCAATTCTTTCCTAGACTCTCTATCCACTGCAGACTTGTTCGTCTGTTGATTTCGCAGTAAATTCCAGAAATACAACCCGATTACAACTGCAAAAAACACTTGAATGACCATTAGAATGATACTTAAACTCATGTGTTGAACCTCCTTAAACACGTCATCTTCGATTAGTTACGTTTATTTCTAGCCTATCTGCCTTTGCTAATTTCCATTATTCCCGTGTAAAAGAAGGTTAATCCAATCTATGCAAACTTTTGCATCACGTATGATTGCCTCCTTACGGAAGAAGGATAAGGGTAGTTATTCTTGCAAAAAGGATGTGGCGGGATTTGAAGCAATACCTGTTGATTATCGTACTTGCGCTATTTGTTTGTGCGCCTAACTCGCAGATATCTGCGGCTGCTAGTAACGATCCTCTTCTTCCGACCGCAGACATTATTCTCGACGTAGGACATGGTGGAATCGACAGCGGGACCATGATTGGTAAATACGAAGAAAAAGATATGAATCTAGCTATCGCCAAAAAGACGTATAAAGCACTTGTTAAAAAAGGTTATCGTGTTATCATAAACCGCACCGAGGATTATGCGTTAAGTGATGATAATAGATGGTCATATGGAGGTAGGCACAGAAAAGATCTCGCACAGCGTTCCGGTCTAGCCAATACCATTAATCCGAAAATGATGCTCAGCCTGCATATCAATTGGTCCAAGAAATCGAACACACGCGGGCCACTCGTCATTTATCAAAATCAATCTGACAGTATTCTGATAGCCAGTTTGCTGCAAGACAATTTGAATAGAGTTTATGGTACGGAAGAGCTCCCTGTACTTGGCAAAAAGTATTATGTACTCAAGTTTACAAAATGCCCTTCCGTCATTGTTGAACTCGGATTTTTATCAAATAAGGCGGATCGCAAGCTTTTAAACGACAGCCATCACCAAGCCAAGCTTGCCAAAGCGATTACACATGCCGTCGATCAATATTTCTCGATGACGCATCCCAAGTAGTTTATTTGACCATTTGTGAAATGGGGACAAAGGTGGCTTCCTTTTGAATACTTGGAATCGCCTCATGAATGACATGAGCTGTTTTCTTCCCGGGAGGCCCGACATGCCCAATGGCAATCACTTCATCTTTGTCATGTATTAATTTCTTCAGCTTGACCATTTGCTTATTAATATGACTATAGGTATACAAATCATCGAAGAAAAGCTGATTGTCTGCATGCGGTACGCCGCGTGAATCTGCAATCTTGCCAATTAAGCTCTTCGGAGTCGTTCGACTATCCAGTAATATGAGATTTCGTTCTTTGCAAATCTCAATGAGGATTTTCATCACTCTTTCGTCCGCGGTCGCCTTGGAACCCATATGATTATTAATACCTATGGCATAAGGAACATCATCAATTGCCGCAATGATTCGTTTGTGGATTTCTTCACTGGACAAGTCCGTAGTGATTGCTCCTGGACCCAACCAGCTCTTCTTCCCTCTTACGGGCTCCATCGGGAGGTGAAGGATGACCTCAAGTCCTCTGTCATGGGCTAGCTGCGCATCTTGCTTCGTTGAAGGCAAGAAGGGCATAACAGCCACTGTGAAAGGAATGGGCAGCTTTAGCATCTCCGCTGTCCCCTCCATGTTATTGCCGAAGTCATCAATGACAATGGCTACCTTCTTCGTAACAGCTCCAGTGGGCTGCTGTAAGTTTAAACCTGGTTCTGCTGCTGTCAACCCTGGATTAGCAATCAAAATAGTCCCCGCTATAAGGGTAAGAGCCACCTGTCGACATAATGCAAACGCTGGAAACATCTTCATCCTCTTCTCCTCCTAAAGTTTTCGTCAGAAAACTGGCTTCGTAAGCATCAGCTATTGCTTTAGAAAGACATACTGACAATTGAGCATGCTTTCCAGTTTTACTCATTATGCTTCTCTTCCTCATCAAATATGCGTATACACATAGGCATACAAAAAAACCGTTAAAGACTCCATAGAGAGTTCTTTAACGGTTTTATTATCGATGTATTTATTTAGTGCTGCTTGCGTCCAGGAATAACCCCAGTCTGTTCATAAGAAGCCACAATGATATCAATTTCCTTTTTCAGCTCACTGAGTAGTTCAGCTTCAGGAACCTTCCGAATCATTTCTCCGTAACGGAACAACATGCCTTCACCACGCGCCCCTGCAATGCCAATGTCGGCTTCTCTCGCCTCACCAGGTCCATTTACGGCACAGCCCAAAACAGATACCTTGATCGGCACTTTAATTTTGGCAATGTAGTCCTCAACTTCATTAGCAATCGAGAACAAGTCGATATCTAAGCGACCGCAAGTCGGGCACGATACTAACGTCGCGGCGTTCGTAATCAAGCCAAACGTCTTGAGCAGCTCTCTCGCTACCTTGATCTCTTCTACCGGGTCAGCACTCAAAGAAATACGAAGTGTATTACCAATTCCCATATTAAGCAAAGTCCCAATCCCCGCAGCGCTTTTCACCGCCCCTGTAAAGAGCGTCCCGGCCTCTGTAATCCCGAGATGAAGTGGATAGTTAAATGCCTTCGCAGCTTGTGAATACGCAGCAATGGCCATTGGGACATCAGATGCTTTCAAGGACACGATGATATCATGGAAATCGAGTTCTTCCAAAATGTTGATATGGAACAAAGCGCTTTCTACCATAGCTTCAGGCGTTGGGTATCCATACTTTTCAAGAAGATGATTCTCAAGGGAGCCTGCGTTAACCCCAATACGAATCGGGATACCGCGTTCTTTACATGCTTTAACGACCGCTTCGACTTTCTCACGGCGACCAATATTACCTGGATTAATACGTACTTTATCGATCCCATTCTCAATCGCAGCCAACGCCAAACGATGATCAAAATGGATGTCAGAGACGAGTGGAATATGAATTTGCTTCTTAATTTCTTTGATCGCTTCAGCGGCTTCTTTATTGTTTACCGTCACACGCACAAGCTGGCATCCAGCTTCTTCTAGGCGAAGAATTTCTGCTACTGTCGCTTTGACATCAGCTGTTTTCGTTGTACACATGCTTTGCATAATCACTTCGTTACTGCCACCGATCGTTAAATCACCTACCCGAACGGCTCTGGTATCTCTTCTATGGAACATTTTGGTTTCTCTCCCCATGACACCAAACATCCTCCGCTCCGATTCCCAGAAATGGAAATTGGATTGGAGGCTGTGTGATCATTTATGAAATTGTGCGTTAAGCACTTTCTTCTTTTTTCTTACCCGATGGCTGTGCGCCCTCTTTGGTAGTCAGAACTGGTGTGATCTTGTTTTGTACCGTTTCTTTGGAAACGACACAAGAAGATACATCCGTTCTTGAAGGAACTTCAAACATCACATCAAGCATAATGCTTTCAATGATGGCTCTTAAGCCACGAGCACCGGTGTTCCGTTTAATCGCTTCTTTGGCAATCGCATCAAGTGCTTCTGCGTCAAATTCAAGCGAAACGTTATCCATCTCGAGCATCTTCTGGTACTGCTTCACGAGCGCATTCTTAGGCTCGGAAAGAATACGCACGAGAGCTGCCTCATCAAGCGGCTCTAGCGTTGAAATGACCGGTAAACGACCTACGAATTCGGGAATTAAACCGAATCTCAATAGATCCTCTGGAAGAACCATGGAAAGGTACTCACCTGGTTTCAAATCAACTTTCGCGCCATCTGTGCTAAAGCCAATGACTTTTTTACCGATTCTGCGTTTGATAATTTGCTCTAATCCGTCAAAAGCTCCACCACAAATAAATAGGATATTTGTCGTGTCGATTTGAATGAATTCTTGATGCGGATGCTTACGACCACCTTGTGGAGGTACGGAAGCTACTGTGCCTTCAAGAATTTTGAGAAGAGCTTGTTGTACGCCTTCACCGGAAACATCACGTGTAATGGATGGATTCTCGGATTTACGTGCAACTTTATCAATCTCATCAATATAGATGATGCCCCGCTCTGCTTTTTCAACATCATAATCAGCAGCTTGGATCAGTTTGAGCAAGATGTTCTCAACATCTTCACCCACATAACCAGCTTCTGTTAAGGAAGTTGCATCCGCAATTGCAAATGGCACATTCAAAATTTTCGCAAGGGTTTGCGCAAGAAGTGTTTTACCACTACCTGTTGGTCCTAGAAGGACGATATTACTTTTTTGTAGTTCAACATCTTCAAGCTTGTTCTGAGAGTTGATCCGCTTGTAGTGGTTATAAACCGCAACAGCCAATGACTTCTTCGCTTGTTCTTGACCAATGACATATTGATCCAAAATATTGCGAATTTCCTTTGGTTTCGGAACATCCTTCAGATCCAACTCTTCTTCATGCCCTAATTCTTCTTCCACAATCTCCGTGCAAAGCTCTATACATTCATCACAAATGTAAACTCCCGGTCCGGCAACAAGTTTACGAACTTGGTCCTGGGATTTTCCACAAAAGGAACATTTGAGTTGGCCTTTTTCATCGTTAAATTTAAACATGGGATCACTCCTTTATTTCAAGTCGTTTCGAGTGATAACCTCGTCGATTAACCCGTATGCCTTCGCTTCATCAGCGCTCATAAAGTTATCCCGGTCGGTGTCTCTTTCGATCTTTTCAAGCGGCTGTCCCGTTCGGTCCACGTAAATCTGGTTGAGTTTATGCTTGGTCTTGATAATCCAATCCGCATGGATTTTGATATCGGTTGCTTGACCTCTAACACCGCCGAGCGGTTGGTGAATCATTACTTCTGCATTTGGCAGCGCGTATCGCTTACCTTTGGCTCCTGCTGTCAAAAGCAAAGAACCCATACTTGCGGCCATACCTACACAGATCGTAGATACATCCGGTTTAATAAACTGCATGGTATCGAAGATACCCATTCCAGCCGTAACAGACCCACCAGGTGAGTTGATATATAAGTGAATATCTTTTTCAGGGTCCTGGGCGGATAAAAAGAGCAGCTGGGCAATGACCAAATTAGCCACATCGTCATCAATAGCGGTCCCGATGAAGATTATGCGGTCCTTAAGTAAACGCGAGTAGATATCGTAGGAACGTTCCCCACGAGCCTCTTGTTCTACAACCATAGGAATAAGACTCATTGTACCAACTCCTTTTGCGGCAAGCGCCATGTTCTCTCACTTGAGATTCACTTACAGTTTAACACGATTGGGCAACAATGTCATTTTTCTGAAATCAGCTATGTAAGCGGTAATACGTATGTACTAAGGCAATTAGTCGTAAATTAGGGTAGAAGAAAGGCACGTTGCTTGCGTACGTGCCTTTACTTACCTTATTTACACGGCTGCGGAAACATGCTTGCTATTTTGAAGCAAGAAATCAACCGTTTTTCTGATTACTAGATCGTTGCTAAGACCTTCAAGAGATCCGTTGGAAGCAAACAGCTCACGAAGTTCAGCTGTTGATTTTTGGTAAGACGGTGCATACTTCTCAAGTTCCGCGTCAACTTCTTCCGTGGAAACTGTGATTTTTTCTGCAGCTGCGATAGCTTCAAGAACAAGGTTGTTACGAACACGCTTGTCAGCATCTTCTTTCATTTGTTCTTTCAATGCGCTCTCGTTTTGACCGGAGAACTGGTAGTAGATCTCAAGCGTCATGCCTTGGGAGCGAAGACGTCTTTCGAATTCTTTCACCATGATATCAAGTTCAGCTTCAACCATCGAACCTGGAATTTCAACTTCTGCGTTAGCAGCAGCTTTCTCAACAACTGCAGTTTCAAGTGCAGCTTCGGAATCTTTTTCTTTACGCTCTTGCATACGTTTTTGAAGCTCTTCTTTGTACTCAACAAGTGTATCGAACTCACTTACGTCTTTTGCAAACTCATCATCAAGCTCAGGCAGGTTTTTGCGTTTGATATCGTGAAGTTTCACTTTAAACACAGCTGCTTTGCCTTTCAGATCTTCGGAGTGGTAGTTTTCAGGGAAGCTAACGTTAACGTCTTTCTCTTCGCCTTTACCAAGACCTACTAGTTGCTCTTCAAAACCTGGGATAAAGGAGTTGGATCCAAGCTCAAGGGAGTACTTCTCCGCTTTACCGCCTTCGAATGCTACTTCATCAACGAATCCTTCGAAATCGATGATAACGACATCGCCGTTAGCAGCTTGTCCTTCTTCAAGAACAACCAATTCAGCATGACGTTGTTGCAAACGTGCAAGCTCTTCATTCAATTCTTCTTCAGAAACAGCAGCGTTAACCGCTTCTACTTCGATACCTTTGTAATCGCCAAGCGTTACTTCAGGCTTAACTGTTACTTTAGCTTTGAATTTCAAGACTTGACCTTTACCAAATTGCTCAACATCTACTTCAGGACGATCAACAGGCTCGATTTTAACCTCTTCAATCGCTTCTACGTAAACCTCTGGCAAAATGATATCTAGTGCATCTTGATACAAGCTTTCAACACCGAATTTAGCTTCAAAGATTGAACGAGGCACTTTCCCTTTACGGAATCCTGGAACATTCACTTTCGCTGATACCTTTTTAAATGCTTTATCCAAAGCATCTGCAACTCGCTCTGCCCCAACTTCAACTTCAAGAACGCCAACGTTCTTCTCTATTTTTTCCCAACTTGCTTTCATTTTATGCCTTCCCCTCCAAAAATGTACCATGACATATATTTTTCACGTTAAGCTCATTATAACCATTCTATTATACCATATAACATTTTCATTTCAAGCGAGCTTTGTTCTTAACTAGGATCGGGGTTAAATTGCTTTACAAATGCGGTTAAAACATTGTGTGCCCGCTTCCATTGCAACGTCATGGCATCCACGATTCCATAGGTTTCTAACAACTCTTCTTTATCAACCGTACCAAACAATTTGTCTTGCAAAATCGCATGCAGCGCGGAGGCCCACACGTCTACCGCACTTTCTTCTGTCCTAAGTAGCTCAGTGTAAATCGAAGTACCATACGCATAGGCAAGAAATTCCTGCCAAGTCTGGGTCGCAAAGTACACAAAGTCAGGCTGGCTTATTTCACTAATGTCCCCGACTCTACGAATCATATCACGAATTCGTAATGGAAAATCCTCCGCCGTAAGAGGCGTTTCATCGATCTCGACGAGCACCGTTTTACCATTCTTGGGATACTCAATAAGCCCATGTTCCCCCATTTGTTTCAACGTCTGCAAAGCTTTAAATTGGAGATGCGGGTGTCTAGGCCTTTCGCATAGCCAATTTTTCACGAATTGACTAACCTCAGATTGCTCGATAAAAGCAAGCTGTTCCAAGGCGCTGACTTGTTCCTCCAGCGTTCCTTCTTGAAGCATGGTTTGAAGCTTCATCACAAAAGCGCCATCATCTGATGCTGCTTTATCGTGAATATATTGCCGCAATAAGTCGGATTCTTCCTCCGAATCTTCTTCCACTGTCTCTGATGACGAAAACATTGTTTCCGGAAACATGGTGAGCAGCCAGTGTCGCAGGGCTTCCCATTGGTCAGACTTATCCGTATCGACATTGGGAAACTGCAGAAGAAAAGTAAGCATTTCAAGTGCTTCTTTATATTGCTCGGAGCGTAACAGCTTGGTTAGCTCGTCTTCATAGAACTTCTCTGTTTTAGGAAAAAGGATAACATTCTCTAAAGTAGGGTCTGACATAGGGATCACCTCTGTTCGTGGTCTCGCTTGTGCCAGTTTACTCCATCATCCAAATGATTGCAAAAATAAATATTTAAATAAGTGTTGACTTCCCATAAATCGATATGATATTATAACTCTTGCTTCGCCAAACGGATCACGTCCAGGCGGTAAGAAGTGTCATAGGTCTCAGTAGCTCAGCTGGATAGAGCACACGCCTTCTAAGCGTGCGGTCGGGGGTTCGAATCCCTCCTGGGACGTCAAGTAAGAAAAAGGACCGCGAGAAATCGCGGTCTTTTTTTTGTTTTCTAAAAGGAATAAGATGAAACAACACCCTTGCTGCGTGCGCTGCAAGGGTGTTGTTTCGGTCATCTGCTTACACAGAGGGTCTGTTCGGTTGATGATGACCTGGCTCCGTTGAATCAAGATTCGATTGAATACGTGATGATTGCTTCGAGTGATCGATTGCACTTTGCGTTTTCTGCATCATACTCTTCTTTTTACCCATAGTAGCAGCTCCTTCAATTCATAGAATGAAAGCTATACTAGTATGGAGGGTTTCCGCATTGAATATGCTGGTGAACTTCTCCAACTAGGCAGGGACTGTCTGAAAAAAGAAAACATAGAGCCTGTAGGAATTCATTCCTACAGGCTCTTGCTCATGCCAAACGACGTTAGTGCATCTTATGAGGCAAATTCTTGCCTGTATGACCGTCACCTTGTGTCCTTTTGTTCTTCTCGGCTTTCCTCTGCTTCTCGTGCAGCTTGCTAATGAAATGACTATCCATGAGCACTCGCCTCCTGAAGAAAGAATGGCATTACCCCTTTAGAATGTCACGGACGTTCGAAATTTAAACACCTTCCACACAAAATCCGCCGTCCCGCTTGCTCCCCCGGCTGCTGGACAGACATTTAATACTTTCTAATTGCATACCCTTTATCATTATGCTCTCTTCAAAAGAAAGGAAGGAACGTCTATGTGCGGAATAACGGGTTGGATAGATTGGCGGAAAGACTTGACCGGGTACCCGTCCATTCTAGAAAATATGACGGAAACGCTCCACCTGCGTGGACCTGATGCTTCAGGTACCTGGATTTCACAGCATTGTGCCCTTGGACATCGACGTCTTAGTGTCATGGATCCTGAGAACGGCGCTCAGCCTATGGTACGCAAACAAGGCGACTATACGTATACCATCGTATATAACGGCGAACTCTATAATGCCCCTGAATTGAAAAAGGAGCTTGAGCTCCGCGGTCATCAATTTCGCACAACGTGTGATACCGAAGTCCTGTTGGTTGCCTTTATGGAGTGGGGGAAAGCTTGTATTGACCGCCTGAATGGCATCTTTGCTTTCGCCGCTTGGAACGACCAAGAGCAGTCACTGACCCTAGTGCGGGATAGACTCGGCGTTAAGCCTCTTTTTTATTCCCATCAGGATAGTGTATTATTATTCGGCTCTGAACCTAAAGCGATTCTAGCCCACCCTGATTTCAAAGCGGAAGTTGGTGCTGAAGGCTTTGCTGAAATATTCGCTGTCGGACCGGCTAGGACGCCTGGACATGGGATTTATCGCAACATGTCAGAGCTAAAGCCTGGTCAATTTGCTATTTTTGATCGTAATGGATTATCCATTCGCACGTATTGGAAGCTCGAAAGCCATCAACATCCGGACGATATCCCTGCTACAGCCGCGCAAGTTCAACAATTGCTCCGAGATACTTCCGAGCGTCAGCTCGTCTCGGACGTTCCCATCTGTACGCTTCTTTCAGGCGGGCTTGACTCTAGCGCACTTACCGCGCTTGCTGCGACGCACTACAAAGAAAGTGGGCAAGGATCCCTTCACACCTTCTCTGTGGACTACAAGGATAACGACAAGCATTTCAAAGCGAATCTATTCCAACCGAACTCAGATGCACCTTGGATAAAAAGGATGACTGACCACTTAGGTACTGAGCATCATTATATTGAATTTGATACACCAGAACTTGTGGAATCCCTGAAGACCGCCGTACTAGCTCGCGATACACCAGGGATGGCCGATGTCGATGGATCTTTATATTTATTTTGCCGAGAAATCAAAAAAGAAGCTACCGTTGCGATCTCAGGTGAAGCTGCTGACGAAATATTCGGTGGATACCCCTGGTTCCACAATTCAGATGCACTGGAAGCGAACACGTTCCCATGGTCACTCAAGCTAGCTAATCGGGTCGACCTTCTCGCGCCAGACTTCGTTGATTGGATTAAGCCCGTCGAGTATGTAAGTAATCGATACCAGCAAGCCTTAAGCGAGGTACCACGTTTGGCTGGGGAAACGAAGCAGCAGAATCGGATGCGGGAAATGTCCTATTTGAACATAACGCGTTTCATGCCCACATTGCTTGATCGTAAGGATCGTATGAGTATGGCTGTTGGCCTCGAGGTACGCGTCCCGTTCTGTGATCACCGCTTAGTTGAATACGTGTGGAACATTCCTTGGGAAATCAAAACTTCGGGGGATCGGGAAAAAGGAATCTTGCGTCAAGCATTACGAGGTGTATTACCTGAAGATGTCCTAACACGGAAGAAAAGTCCATATCCGAAAACACACAACCCGAACTATTTAACAGCAGTGAGAAAATGGGTACTGGAAATTCTAGATGATCCCTCATCCCCTATCTTGCCTTTCATCGACGTCAAAAAGATCCGCGCACTCGCAAGCTCAGACTCCAATGATTTCGATCTTCCATGGTTCGGTCAGTTAATGACAGGTCCTCAGCTATTCGCTTATTTAGCGCAAGTAGACACTTGGCTCCGAACTTATAAAATATCGATTCGGTAACTACAAAGCACTCAAAAAAGAAGACCTGCTTCCACGCATTCACGTGGTTGCAGGTCTTGCTGTGTTTCAGTTCGTTTGATCTGGAAGCTGGTCAAGGAACATACGCAAAGCTTTGGCGCGGTGACTCATTTCATTCTTCTCTTCCATCGTTAGCTCGGCCATCGTTCGACCCAGTGATGGAATATAGAACAATGGATCGTACCCAAAGCCACTTTCGCCGCGCTCTTCATGAAGGATAAAACCTTGGCAAACATCCTCGGCCTCGATCACTTCATTCGCCACGGGATCAATCAGCGTGAGCGCACATACGTAGGAAGCCTCGCTTAATATCGGAGGATGCCCCTCCCCTGCAGTCAGCTCAATTCGATCCTTCAACTCACGCAAGGCTTGTAGAAGCCTCGCGTTATTGTCTGCATCTGTTGCGTTCTCTCCCGCGTAGCGAGCCGAAAACACACCAGGTTCTCCGCCTAAAGCCGTTACGCACAATCCAGAATCGTCCGCGAGTACAGGTACATGAAGATGCGCAGAGATGATCTGCGCCTTGATCCGTGCGTTCTCAGCAAAGGTTTTCCCACTCTCAACGATTTCCGGTAAATCCGTGTAATCCGCCAAACTGCGAACCTTATAACCTTTGGCTCCAAAAAGCTTGGCGAACTCCTTCACCTTGCCTTCGTTACGCGTTGCAATGACGACAAAATTACTTTGTAGCCGCATGCTGAGCACCTCGAATACGATCTGCGATCGGTCCTAGCACACCTGATTGTACTTCGATCATGGTGTTAATCCCTGCTTCTGCAAGCGCCAGTAATTCATCCAGCTCCTTACGGGAAAAAGGCGCATCCTCACCCGTTCCTTGGACTTCAACGAATTGACCTTGGCCTGTCATTACCACGTTCATATCAACCTTCGCTTTGGAATCCTCTTCGTAATTAAGATCCAGCTTCGGCGTATCACCAATAACGCCTACACTGACAGCAGCAAGGAAGTCGGTGATCGGGAACTTGGCTAAGTTTTTATCATTGGCAAGCTTGTTGATTGCAAACGCCATCGCCACGAAAGCACCAGTGATTGATGCTGTGCGCGTGCCGCCATCTGCTTGAATAACATCGCAGTCCAGTGTAATGGATCTTTCGCCTAGCGCTTCCAAACTGACAACAGAACGCAGAGCTCGACCGATTAGACGTTGAATTTCCATCGTACGTCCACCGAGCTTACCTTTTGCCGCTTCACGCTGATTTCGAACCTGCGTAGCCCGCGGCAGCATCGAATACTCCGCTGTGACCCAACCTTTTCCTTGTCCTTTCATAAAAGGGGGAACACGTTCTTCAATCGTAGCCGTACAAATGACTTTCGTATCCCCGACCTCAATGAGGACCGAGCCTTCTGCGTGTTTTATATAATGAGGGGTTATTTGCATAGGTCGCAGTTCTTGATCCGTTCTTCCACCAATTCTCATAAATGTCTTTCTCCTCCTGTAGATACATCTCAAGCTCTAATCCTTACGCCCCATTGTAACAAACTCGTCAAGGAAAAGCATCCTAGGGCATGTGATTAGAAAAATAATCAAAAAACTACTAGGTCACTCCCCTGTTTTAAAAAAGCGGGGTAACCTAGTAGTGTGTAATTAACGTATATTTTTAGAGCTTCGCTGGATTAATATGCGCTGGTCTCAGGACAGGCTTGCTGTAGTTTTGATTATCCGTCGACGTAATTTTCACAGCACCATCCACTTTAATTTGCACCTGTTTAAACGTCGTATTCTCGGTTAAAGACAAGATGACAGATTGCAGAGCATCGGCTGAAGCTTTCTGATCAGTACCCAGCAACTTGTTGGAGAAGTCCACAGTGATTAGACCCTCGCCTGGCTTAATGCTCTTCAGCTCTGTTGTTGCGTTTAAGACAGCAGCAAGTCCCTTCTTCTGATCAGGACCTTTAATTAATTGCTCGACAACAGCCTTAGCAACATCATCCGTTCTCTTAATGAGACGAGTTACAGGGACATAATATTTGTAATTTTGATCGTTTTGGTTTAAGAAATAAAGAGTTACCGGTGTCGCTTGACCAAATTCGGTATCCTCTGCTTTCTCCAAATTAATCCCCATCGTACGTGCCAATGGTGCATCAAGTGGTGTCTTGCCTTTTGGCATCTCTTTCAAATCCTTGCCATCCACACGCAGCTGAACCTTATCAATCGTAGGGAAGTTCGTTAAGTTCCACGTAATGGCCTCAAGAAGCTTGCGCTCATCTTTTACATCGTAATTGAGGAACTCCTTGGAGAAATCAACCGTGGCGCTTTTGTCCGATTTCACATTTAAGCTAATGACCTTAGTCCCCTTAGGTAGAAGGGCTTGGAACCCTGAAGGCAGCTGACTCGCTTCTGGTCCACCGTCCACCATGTACTCTAACGTTGTCTTAGCAACAGAGAGTGTCTTAGGCAATGCTAGACTTAACGGTGTGACAAAGCCTTTGCCATCTTTCACATAAACGGTCATCTGTGATGTAATATCTTCGGACATGTCGACTGTAACCGCAGCTGAAGTCGTCTTCACGTCTACCTCTGCACCCGTTGTCGGAGGTGCATCGATGTCACTCTTCTTTCCGGAGCCCAAAATCGAACATCCCGTGGTCAGCAGAACAATCACCCCCGCTAAAGCGGCTGAACGAATCCAATGTTGATGTTTCATTTGCTTATTTCCTCCTTCGAGTTTTGCTATTCGCATGGCCTGTACGAAGCTTTTTCGTATTATTATGTATACGAGGCTTTGTCCGATTTATAACTACTTTTTGTCCACCTTTTTGTAAAACATAAAAAAACAGGAATCGAGGCTTCCGTTACCATTCTTCGTCAATTCAAACTCATATGTTATACTGAATACCAGCGTAAACCCAAAATAAACGGCTACTTATCAAATGCAACAAATACTTTCTGATATTTGAACAAGGAGGTGCTTGTCATGAGAACATTTTTGAAGGAAAAGACCCTCATTTTCAATGAATTTCGAGAAGAGGTTTTCAGCCATTATCCACAAGCTGTCATCGAGGAAGCCGTTGCAAGATTGCTCGTTGAAATAAAAGGCATTAAGAAGATCCCTACCGACTTAATTACAACCACCCTACTAGGTGTTTTAAGTAAAACTGAAACGTTCAATGTCATGTCCACCCTGATGGAGCTTCAGAAGAAGGTCAAACATGATGCAGAGTTGCTAGCTAGCATGAAAGATCCTGCATATAATGTTCACCGCACCATCGCGATGTCGATTTGCGGTCTATATGGCAGCGGCGCGATATCGCTTTTCGGCTTCATCGACTGTAAATTCCGCTTCTTTTTCCCGACCAAAAGACCGAAATCCTTCATCTCCAAGGGGATTTGTGCGATTGTCGCATCAACCGCCAGTGTGATTATTTCGGATAGCGTGAAAGTCGATTACACCAAGCGCAATCTGCAAATGCTCGAGGCACGGGGTGTATTGCTAGATGATATGGTTGAGATTCTTGATCAACTGCAGCGCCCTTACAATCCTGATATGCCACGAAGTCTCTGTGAAGAGCATATTCTCGCCGTCCTTCGCAAGCAGCAAACCTTTCATGCGCTCCAGCTCGCGATCAAAATTGATACGGCTGTGGAAGCCAAAGAATTCAATCCGCAATACAATCACATTGTGGGGATGGATGAAGGTCTTTTCGGCGTAGATGAAAGCATCGCAACTGCCGTCCCTCTCATGTACGGGACCATTGCATTGACGAATTTCGGATATTTGGATAAAGCAAAAATCGGTATTATCGAGCAGCTCGATAGTGATCACGCGGATGGCAAATGCAATACTTTTATCGATGATATGGTATGCGGTATTGTGGCGGCAGCTTGTGGTCGGTTAGCACATAACCATACGCCGACGTATAGTAAGCCGTTGAAGTAAGACTGCATGTGATGTAAAGATACACATAACAGAAAAACCCTCCAACTAAATCCATTGTTGGAGGGTTTTTCGTTATTTGGATATCGCGACGTAGTACACGCGATCTGCCTGCGGATCCACCTGCTGGATGCGGCCTTCGGCCTCCAGCAGGATCAAGTGCGCGATCGTCTCCGACAGCGCGAAACGGAGCTGGTGAACGCTCAGCCGGTCGCCGAACGTCGCCCGGCACACCTCATAAGCGCTCTGCGGCGCGCTAAGCTGACCTTCCATGATCGCGAGCCGCTCATGGTGATGCCGCACGAGCTCCTCTGCGCGTGCGCCAAAGCCCTGCCATGGCTCCCGGTGCCCGGGGTAAGCCATCACAACCGGCAGCCTACCGATCTCCTGCAGGCTGCTCAGGTATGCGCCGAGCGGGTTTTCTTCCACCTGCGGGAGGAAGGAAACGTTCGGCGATATTTGCGGCAGGACGTGATCGCCGCAAAACATCACCTGCGCCTCAGCGTCGTAGAAGACGAGATGACCCGCGGCATGGCCGGGGGTCTCGATGGCTTCGTAGACGCGGTCGCCGAGGCGCACAGGCCCTTCACGCAGCAGGGTAACCTGCGGCTGCGGGGAAACCAACTCGACGAAGCTCACCATGTGCTTCGTCATCTCTTCCAGCCCGGCTTCGTGGAAGCCATGCCGGGCGAAAAGCTCTAGGAGCAGCGGCGACATCGGCTGCTCCGGGCCCCACAGGAGCTGCACCTGCGCGTATCCGGTCTCCGATAGGAGAACCGGCGCGCCCGTGCGCTCCTGGAACCAGCCGGCCATCCCGTAGTGGTCGGGATGGTGGTGGGTGAGCACGATTTGTTCTACGTCCTCAAACGAAATCCCTTGCTCCTGCAGCACCTGCAGCCAGAGCGCCTCAGCTTCCGGGGTATGCAACCCTGGATCTATCACGGTGTACCCATTGCTGCCGCGAATCAAGTAGGCATTCACCCAACGCAAGGGAAATGGCAACGGCACCTTCACTTGTGTAATTTCGTCTGTATGTACGGTCACGACGTTCATATCCGAGTTGTCATCCTTCCTTATGTCCAACAAAAATCATCCGACTCGAAGTTTCAGGCGAATAGTCCTGCCCTTCATAGCCCCCATAGACATGATCGATATGTAGACCAGCTTTTTGCAACATGGCTTCAAATACAGGTCGCTCATACAACTTCACCTGCTCCAAATAATGCCGGTCCGGTTCACCCTTTTGGGATACCACGATCCGCTTGCGCACACAGCCTTCTTCGATCACTCTCGTCTCGCGGATGGTCAGATCATCTTCGTTTCGTTCCGATTGCGTGACCAAACTCGCCTTCACATAGACTGGATTCAGAAAATCGATAATGAATCGACCTTCCTTTTTTAACAGCCGATGCATTTCATGAAGCACCTTCTCATTCTGTTCATCTTCATCAAAGTAACCAAACGACGTAAACAAATTCACAACCGCATCAAACGGCTCATTAAGCGGAACCTCCCGCATATCTCCGTGAATCCATGTCACATGCCCTTCTCCACCCAGCTTGGCCGCTTCCTGAAGCAGCACGTTCGACAAATCAACACCAGTTACCGTATAACCAAACTCCGAAAGCGCCATCGAATGCCGTCCCATCCCGCAACAGAGATCCAACAGACGTGCACCTTGCTTCAATTCCAACCAATTCACCATTTTTTTCACTTCATGATAAGCGCCCTGCATGTCTCTATGTTTATAAACCAGTAAATAGTCATTCCCAAAACTTTCTTGGTACCACGCCATTTTGTTCAACACCTTCAGCTTTATAATTAAATAATGTTATAAGTGCAGTCTCATCTTCATAATCCGCAAACCCTCAATCGCTTCTTCCTTACTAAAATTTCCAGCCATCAATCGCTCGTCCTCTACCTGCAACAGCTTTTCGTAAAAAATAAGACCTTGTGACGGTAACTCTAACTTCTCCGGATGGTCTTCCATATAATGAAATAAAACATCTTCAACCTTCGCATAATTGTCCTGCTTCTCATAATGTGAGAATAGCAGTCTTTGAGTACCTTCTGGGATTTCCCAGCCTTTCAGATGATCCAAGCTCTGGGCCAAGCGAGTGGCAATTTCCTGATTGACCTCATCCTCGGACTCAACTTCATCCGAGAGAGACAAATGCAAAAGCAGATCCAAGGATTTCAGATACGCCCAATAGGCCTCGCCTTCCTCCTCATGCTGGTGAAGCAAGTCCCCTTGCCCCACAAACATATCACTAATCACTAACGCCTTCGCCGTATCGATGCTCCCTTGGTAGGATAGCAATTCCAGAATATCCTTACTGGACAAAGACTGGAGGGAACGAATATTCAAACCCAATAAATGACGACTAGCTTCATCTAACTGTCTCTGCGCATCTTCAATCGGGATATGTTCCTTATTAAAAAGAATCCGATGCAGCACCACCGTCAATTGTTCAATCTGTCGCATCAAATAATCACGCCTGAACATCCGAAGCAGCTCCTCTCGGTTTCAAATTTATCTCATTTCAGCTTACCACGCCTAGCGTGGAAACTCAAAAATACAATTCATTACAAACATAAAAGCCCCCGTTTCCCTCCGAAGGAGGGTGGGTGGCTTACATGGATCCCTTTGCTGACGGAATCAGATCTTTAATTCCCCAAGCTTAATCAGTTCTACAACCGCTTGTGAACGACCCTTTACGTTCAGCTTTTGCATGACGTTCGATATATGATTCCTCACAGTCTTTTCACTTATGAAAAGCTGCTGTGCGATATCCTTTGTCGTTTTGTCCTGCACTAAGAGTTCGAATACTTCGCGTTCGCGGTTCGTAAGTAAAAATTTGTTTTTGTGGTCGCTGCCCATGGATGTGTGTCACCCCTCCTTGCTCGGGTATTGGGAATTACAAGGTTAAGGGATACAGTCAAAATTAGTTTATGAAGGGCTGTTGTCAATGGTGCGGTATCTAGAGAAAAATAGGCGGAATACTTTTGGGCAGTGAGTAGCTTATGCAAACCAGACATTAACTGGATTCAATACAGTTATTTCTTGATATTTCAACCGGAATTCCAATTAGATGGAAAAAATGTAGTTAATTCACCCCATTATTCTCGATATCGCCAATATCAACTAAATTACGTACAAAAAATCCATCTAAATTCAATTTCAGCGTGTTTTGAGTAAAATTAGATGTACAAAATCCAGTTAATTAGTTTTGTGTGCAGAGGTTGGAGAGTTACTTGTCTGCGAGCAGGCGACGTGGGGTCGGGGTTGGGTTGGGTTGGGTTGGGTTGGGTTGGGTTGGGTCGGGTCGGGTTGGGTTGGGTCGGGGTTGGGTTGGGAATTACCTCACCAAACAAAAACCACCCCAGTTGCAGCCAACTGGGGTGGTTCAACCTATCTATTCAACTCGCTCAACCTTCACTGCGCAAATTTTGAACTCCGGCATCCGGCTTGTTGGATCCAAGGCATCATTCGTCAACACGTTGATCGAATGCTCGTCGCCCCAATGGAAAGGAACGAAGACGGTACGTGGTTGGATGCCCTCGGTGACCTTAACTTGACAAACAAGTGAGCCACGCCGGCTCGTGATCCGGATTTTCTGTTCTAGGCTTAGGCCAATTCGTTTGGCCAAAGAGGGATGAATCTCGGCAACCGGAACGGGTGCCTTCTTATTTAATGCTTCGGTTCGACGCGTCTGAGCACCGCTTAAGTAATGATTAGCTAGACGACCCGTTGTGAGCACGAAAGGATAGTCGGAATCAATTGGCTCTGCTGGCATTTTGGGTTGAATACCGAATAATTTGGCTTTGCCATCCGCATGATGGAAACGATCTTGGAATAATTGCGGTGTTCCTGGATGGTCAGCCGTCCCACAAGGCCAGAAGATCCCTTTCTCCTTTTGAAGGCGCTCATAGGTGATACCACTATAATCGGCTTTGCCACCTGCCGTAGCTGCAGCTAGTTCTCGAAACACATCTTCAATACCCGCATATTGAAAGTATGCGCCTCGTCCTAGCGCTTCAGCAAGTTCACTAATGATGTTATAATCCAGCTTACAATTTCCCGGCAGCTCCATAGCCTTCCTCCGATGGAACACGCGCCCCTCGAGGTTGGTCATGGTGCCTTCTGCCTCAGCGAAGGAGGATGCTGGCAGAATATAATGCGCATACCGCGCGGTTTCGGTCTCAAACATATCAACAACTACAAGTAAATCTAGCTTTTGTAAAGCACGCTCTACCATCTTATTATTTGGACTGGAAACGAGCGGATTGGATCCCAACACGATCAAAGCTTTTATTTCACCTTCATCGATTTTTTGCAGCAGCTCATAGGCAGAAACACCTTTACCTGGCAGCTCGCTTGGATCGATGCCCCATACCTTCGCCACATGCTCACGCGCAGCAGGATCTTCGATCAAGCGATAGCCTGGGAGTTGGTCGGCTTTTTGCCCATGCTCGCGACCTCCTTGACCATTCGCTTGACCGGTCACAGCCCCATAGCCGCAGCCTGAACGCCCTATTTTCCCCGTGAGCAGCGCCAAGTTAATGTAATTGAGTGTGTTTTCAACGCCATTCACTTGCTGCTCCAAACCTCTTGCAGTGAGTACGATACCCGTCTCCGCCTTCGCAAAGCCACGTGCAATTGTACGAATTACAGCTTCAAGTACGCCTGTTAAATACTCAACGCGAGCCGGTGTGAAGGATTTGACAGCTTCTTTCACTTGTTCGAAGCCACTCGTACGCGATTGAATGAACTTCTGATCAACGAGGTTCTCCTCAATCATCACATGAAGAAGTCCATTGATGAATACGGAGTCGAAGCCTGGCTGAAGACGAACATGAATATCTGCTGTTTTGGAGGTCATCGTATTGCGAGGATCGATCGTGACGATCACTGCGCCTTTTTTCTTTGCTTCTAATAGATAGGGCATCATCGTAGGTTGGCACTCCGCAATATTCGTGCCAGCTAGAATGATATATTTCGCATTGGGAATTTCCGATAAAGGCATCGTCATTCCACGATCGATACCGAAGGCTTGATTACTCGCCGCAGCAGCCGATGACATACAATAACGGCCATTATAATCAATATATTTTGACCTCAGAGCCACTCGCGTAAACTTACCAAGTAAGTAACTTACTTCATTCGTTAAGGATCCGCCACCATAGACGCCGATGGCATCACGCCCATGTTCAGCCTGCAAAGCTTGAATCCTCTTCGCAATATCCGAATACGCATGCGTCCAAGACACAGGCTGCCACTGACCTACTCTAACTATCTCCCTATGAAGCGGCTCCAGAATGCGTTCCGAATGAACGACATGCTCCAATGCGTTTAAACCTTTCTGACATAGTCGGCCTGTCGCAACAGGGAAATTCGCGCTCGGTTTAATCGTGAGCACTTCTGTCTTCTCACTTGGTAAGATCTCCAATCCACACTGCATACTGCAAAAGCAACAATGGGAGGAGGGTTGTTCATCCAATAATGTGACCAGTGCTGATTTCACGCACCCCACCCCCGCTGATCAATCTCTTTTATAGAAGAAAAAGAATTAACTCGCCATTTCCTTACCAATCGGAAACCCGATGTAGACCGTTCCATCATCCACTTTGGTGAGGTACGTTTTCACACAGCCAGTATCAGGAGCTTGCACGAGTCCGGAAGGCAAATGGATCTTGCGATCATGCATGGGGCAGAATACATGGTCATCACAGACAATGCCTTCGGCAAGAACGCCTTCTTTATGCGGACAACGATTCTGAATCGCTTGAAGCTTCCCGCTTTTCAATTTGAATAGGGCAACCTCTTCTCCTTGATATCGAATCGTCTTCCCCGTATTAAATGCTAAATCCTCGTAGGAAACGGCTTGCACCCAAATCATTTGCTCATTTTGTGTTATCATGTTCTCTGCTCCTCCCGGTTTATCTCTCTATTACTACTTCAGCTCAACAACCTCATAGAGATCACGTTGGATTTTCTTGCTATCAATGGCTTGTTTCCATGGATCTTGGGTAACTGAAAGCGCCAGATCCATACGTTCACACAATTGTTTACGCTCAGCTTCATTCTCGACAACATCACGGATATGTTCGATGCCTAGACGGTGTACCCACTCACTCGTGCGCTCACCGTATTTCCCTGTCTCACGGTAATATTGCAAATACGCTTCGGTATATTCAATAATCTCTTGTTCCGTCTTGATTGTACTTAGCAGATCGCCAACGCGAACCTTGACGCCACCGTTGCCTCCAGCATATAACTCCCAGCCACCATCGACGGACACGACACCTAAATCTTTAATGCCTGATTCTGCGCAATTTCGCGGGCAGCCCGATACTGCAAGTTTCACTTTGGCCGGCGTATTTAGACGCTCGAACCGTTTCTCCAGTTCGATACCGACACCCATTGCATCCCCAGTACCGAAGCGGCAGAAGGTTTCGCCGACACATGTTTTGACTGTCCGTAAGGCTTTCCCGTAGGCGTAACCCGATGGCATATCCAAAGCTTCCCACATCGCGGTCAGGTCTTCTTTTTTCACACCTAGTAAGTCGAGTCGTTGTCCTCCGGTAAATTTCACTGTTGGAACGTTGAATTGTTCTGCAACCTCTGCAATGCGCTTGAGCTCCGTTGGATTCGTAACACCGCCATAGATCCGCGGAACAACGGAGTACGTACCATCCTTTTGAATATTGGCATGCATACGTTCATTGACGAAACGAGACGTGCTGTCATCTTTATACGTTTCAGGACTGATCATACCCAAATAATAATTCAATGCTGGACGGCACTTGGAGCAGCCCTCTTCATTTTTCCATTCAAGCACGTTCATCACTTCACGCACATGAGATAATCCTTTTTCCCGAATCGCAGTAACGACTTCATCACGCGTATGCGTCGTACAACCACAGATTGTTTCTTTTGCAGCATTTTTGTCATAAGAAGCGCCTAGGGTAAAGGCCAGTAGATCACTAACTAACGGCTTACATCCTCCACAGGAACGAGACGCTGTTGTACAGTTTTTCACTTCATCAACCGTTGTTAAGCCTTGATCCTTAATCGCAGAACAAATCGTCCCTTTCGTGACACCATTACATCCACAAATAATTGCATCATCTTTCATATCCGCTACGCCGGAAGCCGCTCCACCACCGCCACTCGAACCATCCGTCAGAATCGCCGTTTTCGCCATCCCACTAATGTCCGTTTCTTCACGGATCATTTGCATCAGTCTCGTGCCATCAGCCGTATCGCCAAAGAGCACAGCTCCGATAATTTTATTGTCCTGAATCACGACTTTCTTATAAACACCTGTGAACTCATCATGAATGCGAATCGCTTTGGTTCCTTCGGCATCCACGAATTTACCACCAGAAAATACATCAACACCAGATACTTTGAGCTTCGTATACAAAATGGATCCTTCATACGGGCCCGTTTCTACGCCAGCCAAATGCTTCGCCAGTACGGCACCTTGCTCATAGAGCGGCGCTACTAGACCATAGGCAATCCCTCTGTGCATCGCACATTCACCAACGGCGTACACATTCGGAACGTTCGTTTGCAAATAATCATTGACGATAATCCCAGGATTGCATTCGATGCCGGATTCTTTCGCAAGCGCCACATTCGGCCTGATGCCTACTGCCATAACAATCAGATCCGCTTCAGCAACAGAGCCATCCTTGAACTTCAAGCCCGTCACACGCTTGTCACCTATAATTTCTGCCGATTGCTTCTCAAGCAAGAAGTTAATGCCTTGCTCTTCGAGAGCAGCTTGCAGCATTTTGGAAGCCGTACGATCCAGCTGGCGTTCCATAATCGTATCGACGATATGAACGACATCAACTTTCATACCAAGATTGAGGAATCCGCGTGCTGCTTCTAAACCAAGCAAGCCACCGCCGATGACAATCGCTTTTTTATACTTTTTAGCGGACTCAATCATGATTTCACAATCACGGATCGTTCTGTAGGCCATGACGCCTTCTTTGTCTGCACCAGGCATAGGAATCATGAATGGATTAGAGCCGGTGGCTAGAATTAATTTATCGTAGGAAACCGTCATGCCTTTATCACTTGTAACGGTTTGTGTCAGCGTGTCGATGTTCGTGATCGTTTGATTCGTATATAAGGTAATGTTATTGTTCGTATACCATTCATAGGGATGTATCACGATATCTTCGACTTTAGAATCACCGGAGAGCACATATGACAACAAGATTCTATTGTAGTTGGGGTGCGGTTCACTGCCGAAAATCGTAACCTCATATTTATCTGGTGTCAGCTTTAGTAAATGTTCAACGGCGTTTACGCCCGCCATTCCGTTTCCGACCAGGACTAACTTCTCTTTTTTGACTGTCATTGTGATCATCCTTCCATCCATTTACTATGGCTTTCATTTGAATTTGAGTAGTTGTAAAAAAGGGTCATTTAGGAGCAAAGCCCCCAAATGACGAATTGGGATATGGAGCTTGAGCAGTTCGATTGAACTGGCAAAGACGCTAGTCGTAACGTCTTTGCCCATACAGCCTGAATGAGCAAGCTACATGAGCAAAAACTTTACAGATTGCCGCTGGCCACATATAGCCAGCGGCGATATTCTTCTGCTTTATGCTTGAACCGTATCCATGCTTGCTGGTGCTACTTTCACCTTTCCGCCTTCACCAATCCATGTGCGTTTCCATTGCCCTTGAACAACTGCAATGATCACGATACAGGAGAGTGCAATTCCACTTAGAATCAGGAATCCTGGAGTGAATGAACCTGTGGATAGCTTCAGATTTCCGAGAATTTTAGGTAAGAAGTAACCACCTAGTCCCCCTGCTGCTCCTACGATTCCTGTCATTACCCCAATTTCCGATTTGAACCGCTGCGGCACTAGTTGGAACACCGAACCATTTCCCATTCCGAAAGCCATCATAGCAACGAAGAGCATGACTGTTGTCAATGAAAGTGCAGGGAGTGTCGAGATACCTGCCATCATTAGACCAACGACACCGTAAAGAACCATTAACATGCGAATTCCACCAAGCTTATCTGCGAGCCATCCACCAACGGGACGGAAGAAGCTACCACCGATGACGCAAAGAGTTGTAAAATCTGCAGCACGTACAGGAGAAAGTCCATATTGTGTATTGAAGAAGATCGTTAAATAAGAAGCCATTCCTACAAAACCACCGAAAGTTACACTATAGAAAATGCAGAACAACCAAGAATCCTTTTGCTTCAATACTTTGCCGTACTCTGCAATCGTTTTTGGTGCCGGTTTATTGGGACTATCCTTTGCCAATAGACTAAATATGACTAGCGTTATCGCGATTGGAATCATGGCAATACCGAAAACAACGTGCCAGTCTCCATAATGTTGTGCTATACGATTGGCAAACAAAGTAGCGAAGATCGTTCCACTATTTCCTGCCCCTGCAATGCCCATTGCTAAACCTTGATACTGCGGCGGGTACCAGCTGCTAGCGAGCGGCAGTGCTGCAGCAAAGCTTGCTCCTGCAATACCAAGCATCAGAGCTACGAAATACATATCTCCCATCGTGTTAGCGAACTGCCATCCCCAGAATAAAGGTATTAAGGTAAGAGAAAGTCCAATCTGTCCTGTTAGTTTAGGACCAATTTTATCTGTAAGTACGCCAAGCACTAGTCGTAGGACCGCCCCCCCCAAAGTTGGTAAAGCAACTAAGTTTGCTTTCTGTGCGGCATCCAACCCAAAATCTTTGGCAAGAATGACAGCTAGCGGTCCCAAAAGAACCCATACCATGAAGCTCATGTCGAAATACAAGAATGAACTGAACAAAGAGCCTTTGTGCCCCACTTGCATAAAACTTTTCCGATCAACCATGTATTCCCTCTCCTTTTTTGAGGCTTTTCGCCTTCTTTTTTTCCTACCCTACCTTGTGTGACTGTACATTAACAGAAAAGGCCGACAAACATACCCCATCAATTGTGGGATGTTCATCGGCCTCATTGCCACTGCCGTCACTTCTTCGTGATCAGCATGATTGATTATTTTATTCCTTGCATAAAAGTGAACATAAAAAGCCTATCCATTTACGTACTTGTAAGGGGATAGGCGCCATTGCCTTCGTTAGGTGGCACATCATTGTGCCGATTTCTTAACTTGATTATACGATGCGCTCAACGACATGTCAATAAACATAACACAAAAATATTATACATGATAATTCGAGTAACATATCGACAAATTTTAGGTGCATATGCTATAGTATTGCCGTATAATAATACCAATTAGCAACAAAACCTAACATGAACTTATCATGAAAAAGTAATTCAAGATGGAGGTATTCCCATGTTACAATCATTCATATTGGTCGACGAGTTTATGTCAACTCGCTCAGCTACCTCCTCTGAGCCCGCACATGCTGTTCGAACGGAAGACATTCATGGAAATAAGTCTTTGCCTGATGAAATTATGAAAGATTTAGGTTTTCGCATTTATTCTACATCTAATATGAAAGAAATTTCCTTTATCCTCCCCAAGGTCGATGCGGTATTATTATCGGTAGGACCTGAACAAGTAACGGATTGGCGTGTACGCTTGCTCGCACAGCGGAGTCTTCCAATGTTCTGGTGGTGTGATACACATACATTTCCTTCTAATGAATGCAAAATGGATGCAGGTATTGATGGCTTAATCGGCCCCAGGATGAGCCCATTGGAAATTCATTGTGCTTTGATATTGGGTGTGAACCATTATTTCCAACGTACCGAGTGGCAGCAAGAACGCGAACAACTGCATTCTAAACTCGAAGAACGCAAGTGGGTTGATCAGGCGAAGCGAATTTTATGCGAAATCAAAGGCATCTCAGAAGCTGAAGCTTATGATTTTCTCCGTAAACAAGCTATGAATGAACGTAAGCGTATGGTCGACGTCGCAACCTCCATCGTCAAGGTATATCAGATACTACAGGATCAGAACAAAGGGGGCCGCAAACGATGATATCCTTATTAAAAGAAGTAGGCCGCGGTAAACGCGGAGCCAGAGACTTAACCTATGAGGAAGCTGCTCAAGCAGCCGAACTCATTTTAACCGGTGAAGCTACGCAAGCCCAAATCGGTGCTTTTCTTGTAGCAGAACGAATTAAAATGGAATCACCTGATGAAATCAAAGCCTTCATTAATGCGTTGCGCCAGCGTGTAAGCACTTATCCCATGGCAGGAAGTATTGACTGTGCCGGTCCGTATGATGGTCGCACACGTACGTTTATTGCGACGTTGCCAACTGCTTTCGTGCTCGCAGCCTGCGGATTGCCAACAACCTTGCATGGCAGCCCGAGCATGCCACCCAAATGGGGCATCACCTTATCCGATGTGCTTGCTGCGATGGGCGTAAATGCGCTGGAAGCTTCACGCGAAGCCTTGATTTCCGCTGCAGCGCGGACAGGATTCCTGTTCACTCCGACTGAAAGCTGGTGTGCTCCGCTTGGTGAACTGCGCGAGCTGCGTAAAGAACTTGGTTTGAGAACTGTGTTCAATACCGCAGAGAAACTGCTGCGCTTCACAGAAGCTCCTTACATGGCTGTCGGTGTGTTCCATGGTACGGTTTTTGAGAAGATCACGAATTTGCTCATTGAATTGGGTGTTTCTCGCGGTATTGTGGTGCAAGGTATGGAAGGGTCAGAGGATTTAGGCGTCGATAAACGTACAAGAACCTATCTTATTCAAGGGGAAACAAGTGAATTATTCATTGTAGATCCTGAGATTTATGAGCTTATGGTTGAGGTTCCAGCTGTGGAATGGACGGCTGAACTGCAAGCCGAAACCGCACTTTCCGTCCTTCGCGGCGACGCTGCACTCCCTTACTTAAATATGGTGTTGCTCAACAGCGCTGTGCGTTTGTGGGTTTCTCAGAAAGCAGGTTCCATCGAAGAAGGCATCTATATGACCCGCCATGCGATTGAGCAAGGCACTGCACTTCAGAAGTATAACGAATGGACCGAAGCCATCAAACCTGTATCAACGACATAATTCATATATCATAATCGAATGAGGGTGCCCCAAAGCCATGTATGTGGCGGGGGCACCCTTTTTATTGTGATTACAGCTGTGAAAAATGCGAAAGAACAATGAAGCCTGGTGGGATCGGTTAAGTCGATTTTTTCGACCAATCGCGCCCGGAGGAATGGTTAAGTCGATTTTTTCGACTTAGAGGTCCCCAATTATCCCCCAAGGAGCTCATCATATTTACAAAAGCAAAAGGAGCTAAGCGCAAACGCCGCTTAGCTCCTTATCACTTCTTATTTACCAATAAATTGTTGGGTAAACATTTTACCGCAAGGCCCACCGTCCACAATGCCGATGCCAATATGCGTATAATCTTTACTCAGAATATTGGCTTTATGTCCCGGTGAGTTCATTAGTGCTTCATGTGCCGCTTGAACACCTTGGTTGCAGGCAATGTTCTCCCCTGCTGCATTATACGTTATTCCGAATTTCTCCATCATATCGAATGGCGAACCATATGTCGGCGAATCATGGGAGAAATATTTGTTGTCCACCATATCTTGGCTTTTGAGACGAGCTGTTTTGGTGAGCTCCAGGTCTGCTGTAAGCGCTGAGAGTCCAGCATTCGCGCGCTCTTTATTCACAAGATCCAGCATTTGCTGCTCTTCCACCGTTAAGCCTGACGTTGATGGAACCTGCGGTGCAGGTGTTGGACTTGGGGTATATGGCGTCGGTGCTGGTGTTGGCACAGGCGTTGGCGTTGGCGTCACCTTCTTCGGAATCTTCAGATTACCATAAGCCCAGAGAATGGATTGTAAGGTTTGATCGTCTACATTTCCCGTTACTGCCAAACCATATCTACTTTGAAATGCTTTAACCCCAGCTTGAGTTTGATTACCATAATAGCCTGTAATCGGTCCTGAGTAGTAACCAAGAGATTTTAACATCCCTTGGACCGCGTAGACATCGGGCCCTTTTGCTCCTTTGCCATACGCAAATACAGTCGTTGTGGAAGCACTGAACAAGACCACACAGATGAGGGCTATCCAGATCAACCTCTTTTTGCCTTGTAACATGCGTTACGTTCACTTCCCGTCGTCTTCAGTATCTTCGCCACACTATGGACGATAAGGGTAGCATTTCCTGCAAGGATATCTTTTATTCAAATCAAAAATGCATCCACTTATGATTCCTTTTACATAGAACACACTTAAGATGGAATTCTATATCCAAGTGAGGATTTCTCAGACTCTAGACCGAGATGAAACCATACCCAAGCCATATTCGCGTAAAGATTGATATTGCTATACTTGAGACTAGAGAAATATAGAGATAGATAATGAAAGGGAGCGAGACGTGTGACATGGTTTACGAAATGGGCTTTTAGTAACAAAGCAGCAGTAATTTTTTTGGTAATATTAATTTTAGGAACAGGAATCGGTAGTTATTTTAAATTGCCAATGGAATTTCTGCCAAGTGCAGATTTTCCACAAATCAGTGTTACGGTCGTCGGTCAAGGTTACGATGCCAAATCCATGCTTGATAGTGCAACTACACCTATAGAGAAAGCTATCTCCAGTGTGCCCGGTAAGAAGGAAGTATTCTCCACATCATCCGACGGCTTTATGAAAATTGATATGACATTTGATTCGGATATTAAAATGAAGGATGCCCAAGCAAGCGTTCAAGAAGCGATCTCCTCGGTTGTTCTGCCTGCAGGCATGTCAAAGCCCTTCGTCATTCGTTTAAACACTTCGATGATTCCACTCTCGTGGGTAGCCCTCAATTTTAAAGATGGCATAACCAAACAAAATATCGAGCTTGCGCAAGAGAAAATTTTACCTGAGTTCCAGAAAATCAGAGGTCTTGCTAGCGTGGTGCTTGGTGGTACTTCTGTATCTCAAGTGATTATCCACCCCGACAAAGATAAATTAGCGAAAGCTCAATTGCCAGTTCAAGTTCTAATGGGGGTTCTACAGGGTCAAAATGTGACCGTCAATGTTGGGGAAAGACCCATCGATGGCAAAACGAGTGCCATTAAGGTCGTTGGGAACCTAGATGATCTCAATACACTCAATAATTTAACGGTAGCGCCAGGAATTAAATTGAAGGATGTTGCTACTGTTGAGGTAGCCGCAAACAAAGATACATTGACACGGATTAACGGCAAAGACTCTCTAACGTTGGTCGTTACGAAGGACACAAGTTCCAACGCGGTTGATATCAGCAAGGAAGTTGATAAAATCTCAGATGAGATCGCAACAAAATATCCAAATGCGACAGCAGAAGTCATCTACTCTACAGCAGAATCCGTCGTCACTTCCGTTAACAGCATGATGAGAGAAGTGTTACTAGGCGCATTATTTGCAACAATCGTAATTCTGATCTTCCTAAGAAACGTTCGTTCCACGTTCATTACGATTGTTTCCATTCCCTTATCACTTGGGTTAACGTTATTCCTGCTTTCCCAATCCGGCGTAACGTTGAATATCTTGACGCTAGGCGGGGTCGCCGTGGCCGTAGGTCGACTCGTCGATGATAGTATCGTTGTTATCGAGAATATTTTCCGAAGAACTCAGAAGGCCGAGTTCTCCAAGGAATTAATCATTGATGCAACCCGTGAGGTTGCTAGAGCAATTACCGCTTCTACCTTAACAACCGTTGCGGTGTTCCTGCCTCTTGGCCTATTGAAAGGCTCGCTGCAGGCGTTTCTCCTACCTTTTGCATTAACGGTGACGTATTCCTTGCTTTCGTCCCTCCTAGTTGCACTAACTGTCGTGCCTGTGATGAGCGCTTGGTTGCTTCGCAATACAAAATTAAAAGAGCATAAAGAGTCGAAAGGTCTTAGAAACATTTTATCTTGGAGCTTGAATCATAAATTCATCTCCATTCTGGTTTCCCTTATCCTTTTTGGCGGTTCAATTGCTCTGTACTTCGTCATGCCTAAAGGTGCAGTTGGCGGTTCCACGGCAAGCCAGTTGAGTGTCACACTTTCCTACACACCTGAAACTCCGATTTCAACTGTACGTGAGAAAGCAATGGAATTAGAGAAATTTATGCTAGAACAAAATGAGCTTGATCATCTTATTCTTCAACAAGGGAACACCGAAGATAATGCCAAATGGGGCAGTGTAGCGCCTCCAACGATTGCCACTTTCCAAGTATTCATGAAGAAAGATGTGGATACGCAGCATTTTATCGATCAAGTCATTAGTCAAAAGCCTAAATATCCAGATGCTGATTTGCAGGCTGGTGGCGGTGGCTTTGATGGCGGCACAGGTTCAGCGATTACAGTTGATTTAACGGGCGATTCCGCCAAGAGCTTAGATCAGGCTGCTGCGGATGTGATTGCGGCAATAAAAGGTATCGAAGGCGTTGAGAAAGTCACGAGTAATCAAAATGTAACCAAACCAGGCTATTCGATTACAGTTGATCCTGCACTGGCTAAACCTCAGGAAATTGCAGGTACAATCCGCTCCCTGATGAACCCAACACCGATTGGTTCCATGAAGCTGGAGAATAAAGAAATTCCTGTCGTGTTAGATGCTTTGATTAATCCATCGACTGTTTCAGACTTATCGAATATTCAAATCATGACAGCTACAGGTCCAGCGGCGTTGACTTCGGTTGCAAAGATCGAAAAAACCAATGAGTCCAACACGATTCTTCATAAGAATAGTCAACAATTCTTGCGTGTGACAGCGCTTGTAGACTCAACTAAATTATCTAAAATCAACACAGAAATCACGAAAAATACGAAGGATCTCAAGCTTCCAGCAGGCGTTGCTTTGATCGTTGGCGGAGCTTCCGCTGAGCAATCCAGTGATTTTGCCGACTTGTTCATGACCATGGGGATTTCCATTGGAATCGTCCTACTGATCATGGTCATCACGTTTAAATCGTTCCGCGCACCGATTGCGAGCATGGTATCCCTACCTTTCGCAGCGGTTGGTGCGATTGTCGGTATGATGATCACGAAAACGTCGTTCGACGTAACTTCGATCTTCGGGTTCTTGATGTTGATCGGTATCGTCGTCACGAATGCCATCGTGTTAATCGACCGTGTGAAACAGAATGAAGAGCACATGACCATTCGTGAATCCTTGCTTGAAGCCGCGGCTACCCGGATGCGTCCAATCTTAATGACTGCAGTCGCAACCATTTGTGCGATGGTGCCGCTTGTCCTTGCCAAAGCCGAAGAAGGGAGTATCGTTTCTCGAGGCTTAGCTGTCGTAGTTATCGGCGGTCTGACCTCAGCAACTCTCTTCACGCTGATTATGGTGCCTACGGTTTATGAGCTTTTGCATGCTAGAAAAGCAAAACGTCAAAGAAGAAGACAGCTTGAATCGGTTCGATAGTCGCGCTAACGACAACAAAAAAAGGCGAGCAAGCTGATATTCAGCTTGCTCGCCTTACTTAATTCTAATTAATAAACGTCGCGTTGGTAACGTCCTTGCTCCTGCAAGCCATTCAAATACGCTTCAGCGTCTTCGCGGCTCAACTTGCCTTCTTTTTCAATAATGTCAATTAGGGTATTGTGAACATCCTTCGCCATGTTTTGTTTATCGCCGCACACGTAGAAGTAAGCTCCGCGCTCTAACCAAGTGAATAGCTCCTGGCTACTCTCCTGCATTTTATTTTGCACATACACTTTCTGCGCCGTATCGCGGGAGAAGGCTACGTCGATTTTGGTCAGTGCACCCTCCTGTTGATATTGCTCCAGCTCCTCCTGGTACAAGAAATCTGTTGCGGAACGCTGATCACCAAAGAACAACCATGCTTTGCCTGTCGCTTTGCTCACTGCACGCTCTTGAATAAAGGAACGGAATGGCGCGATACCTGTACCAGGACCTACCATGATGATATCCTGCTCCGAGGACTCCGGCAGGTTAAAGTGTTTGTTTACTTGAACAAAGACCGAAACGGCATCTCCTTCGTTCAGGCGCTCTGCGCACATCACGGAACATACGCCTTTGCGCTCGCGGCCGTGCGCCATGTAGCGAACAGCACCGATCGTGAGGTGAACTTCCCCTGGACTAGCTGCAAAGCTGCTTGCAATGGAATATAAGCGTGGCGGCATTTTTCTTAATAAAGCGACAATTTCGTGCGCGGAAGCTTTCCAAGGTCCAAATTCACTCAGTAAGTCAAGCAAATCGCGGCCGTCTGTATAAGCCTTCAGCTGCTCCACATCCGCCACAAGCTTCTTCAACGCTTCATTTTCGGAAAATTCAACTGCTTGCTGAACGATTTTTCTGGACAACAGAGTAAGCTCGAAATGTTTCAAAAGCGCTTCTTTCAATGGGAGCGTTTCGTTCTGTTTATTAATGACAACCGCCGTGTCCGCATCCCACTTCATAATCTCAAGGATAGAAGCGACCAATTCAGGATCGTTGTCAGGAACTACGCCTAAGCAATCGCCGGGCACATAGGACAGGCCAGAGCCTTCGAGTGAAAGTTCAATATGGCGTGTTTCTTTCGTGGAGCCTTCTCCGTTTAAATTAATATTTTTCAACACTTTCGCTTGAAACGGATTAGTTCTGGAAAACAAGGACGGTACTTTTTCGACATCAGTAACTTGCATTTCTCTTCACCCCAGAAGAATTTTTTTTATTTAGAATAGCACATGCCGCTCAACTTAGAAATGTTTTTTAATTAACCCTATTATGAATCTTTGACTTTTTCAAAAAAATTAAACAAATTGTCATTTAAAAACTATAAAAGGGGCTCCAGTAATGGAACCCCTCATTTTTATTAACTAATAACTTTTCCTTGATACAGACTAAACATATCATGCCAGTACATACGGCGGATCAACACGATCCCATTGACAAAGTACACATCCATACCTTAAACTAAATTTAGTACTTGATACTAATACTTAATACTATTACCTGGTTCTAAAATAAACAAAACACAAAATATCACTAAGGAGTGTCTCTCATGCCTTCCTCTATTCCCTTGCAAGCGCGAATTTCAGCTATCGGCACTTATGTGCCTGATCGCATTTTAACCAACGAAGATCTTTCCCAGATGGTGGATACGAACGATGAATGGATCATTCAACGCACTGGTATTCGAGAGCGCCGAATAGCTGGAGCGAAGGAGTTCACCAGCCACTTATGTATTGCAGCCGTACAGAATCTTCTCGATCGTTACCCAGGTTCCCTGGATCATGTAGACCTCATTATCGTCTCCACGCATACGCCAGACTTACCCTCAACGCCAGTTGCGTGTCAGGTTCAGGCGCATTTCGATATCGAGGCCGCGGGAGCCTATGATCTCAATGCCACATGCGCCGGCTTCGCCTATGCGCTTCATACCGCTGGCGCACTCGTTGCTGCAGGCGTGCATCAGAAGATCCTTGTGATCGGCGGCGATGCCTTATCCAAAATCACAGATTACACGGACCGATCCACCTGCATTTTATTTGGCGATGGCGCTGGCGCAGTTGTTGTTGAGCGTGAAGAAGCTCAGCCTGCCTTTCTTGCCTATCACATGGGATCAGATGGTTCAGGAGCCAAACATGTATATCGAACCGGACTCGCGGCTGAGCTGAATGGTGATTCACTACTAGGCGAAGGGAAGCTTGTCCAAAACGGTCGCGAAGTGTACCGTTTCGCAGTTTCGACCGTACCGCAAGGTATCGAGATGCTGCTGCAAAAAAGCGGGCTGCCGCTCACGGCTATCGATTGGTTCGTCCCTCATAGCGCGAATCTGCGCATGATTGATTCCATCTGTGAGAAGAGCGATATTCCGATTGAAAAAGCATTGTACAGCCTAGAATACTTCGGCAACACTTCTGCGGCTTCCATTCCGCTTGCGCTGGATTTGGGAATTAGAGAAGGGAAAGTACAAACCGGCGACACTTTGTTACTATACGGTTTTGGCGGTGGATTAACTCACGCAGGATTAATTGTTCGCTGGGGTTAAGTCCGTTTCATTCACTTGAGGGTGTATCAAAGTCAGTCTACACGCGCTTATTTATCCAAGGCTTACCAGGCTTACCTATAACACGCTTGCGTCTGCTCTGATTCGTTAACTTCAACATCATCGCATGTTGATAGTCGCTTATCGTCTTCAGATTATCAGCAATATGGCTGGCTAGCTGTTCAGAACCCTCTATGTGATCCGCCACAGATTCCATGATTCTGCATAATGCTCGCTGGCTCCTCGCCAGCGAGATCAGCATGTGCAGCTCCACGTGTTCTCGATTCCATTCCTTCACAGCTTCCCATCCTCACCAAATGGAAGTAGGCTGCCAAATTCCATGCCGTCACCGGAGCCTAAAGTTGAACTTGCATGTTGATTCCCAAGTAACGCCTTCATTTGACGATTAAAGGCATTCTCCAACTTCGTTAAGCCATCTATTAGATTAATGACGCTCTCATTGATTTCACCCGTAACTTTCATTTTATGGTCATGCCCCTCCAGATTCGCCCCATTGATATGCTGACAAATCCAGTTTTGCGACTTCGAAGCTTCAACGACTCTTGCTTCCAGCATTAGACTTATTTCGTATTGCAGCTTGGCTGTCGCATCTAACATTTGCATATAGAGATCCGTTCTATCCAAAGTCATTCCCTCTATTCTTCATCAAGTTCATGGATTTCCTTCATAAGTATTTCCGTTTGGATGGCCATGGCTTCCTCCAATTCAGCAAGGCTATTTAAATACGCCGTTACATTGTGGGTCAATTGCAACGCCCGCTTCTGCAACATCTCTAGTCCTGCAAATTGGGGATGAGAATCAGGCAGTTCTCCAGCAATTGCTGCCATTTGCGCAGACACATGCCGATGTGTTTCTAATATCCGTGCCATCTGGCTATGCGAAGCCGCAATTTGAGAAACAATATTTGTCACCCGCTCCTCCACACTTACTCCTCCTACAACCTTTTTAACTCTACGTTATGCTGTCTTTTAAGAAACGGTGCCTAAATAAACTGAAAGGGATCGACGCCCCATTTTTGAATAAATTTCTTACGGTTGCGCCGCAGCAGCAAGAGCTTAGATCGACGGCTATTTTTTCGAAAACTAACACTGCCCCGATGATATACGAAACAATCGCCTGCAATGAGCAGCTGATAGCCCGCTAACCGTGCACGGTAGGAGAAGTCATCATCTTCGTAATATCCAGGTGCAAATCTTTCATCCAACACACCTACCTGATCAAACAGCTGCCGCTTAAATAACATACAGAAGCCAACCAAGCGCCTCGTTTCCCGCCATTTTCTAGGATTTTCATGATTATATATGTGGGCCATGTTCGAAATACCAGTGAAGGGGACACGAATTTTTTGCTTGCCATTGACATAGTTAGAGACGGGACCTACCATTCCAATATCTTCACGACTATATAAGCAGTTCAGTAGCTTGGGCAGCCAATTAGGTGTTACGATCGTATCGTTATTCAAGAGCATTAACGAGTCACCTTCTGCTAAACGCAACCCGTAATTACAAGCCGCTGGAAAACCGAGATTAGCTCGCAGCGCCACAAACTTGATATGTTCATTGCGACAGTAAGTCAATGTACCGTCTTGGGAGCCATTATCCACAACTATAATTTCATAAGGCACGGAGGTATGCTGACGGATGGATGCGACACAGGCTTTCAGCAAAGCTAGACCATTAAACGTAGGAATAATGATGCTCGTTAATTGCAAGTTCATGCCTCCTCACTAATGTGCCGTTTTCAATTCCTAGCGCTACATTTTGAATAGACGGAAGCAGCACATCCGCATTAACATCCTTGTCCCCTTCTATGAAAAGCAAGAAGTCCGACCGCGATATCCTCGCTGCCAGAGCTCTTGCGACATCTGGTTCGATTATGTGAGGATCATGAATAATAATGGCGCGAGAATGTTTTCTAACTTTATCTAACGTACGGTCTACAGAGCCGTGAACAATGACAATGATCTCCCTAAGCGGTAAACGTTTCAACTGCTCCAGCACATTTACGATTGTACCTTCTGCATTAGAAGCTGTGATGATCGCACCGACAGGATGGACACTTGTCCTATTTACCATAGCAAAAGATCTCTTACGCTTAGTAATGAATCGGCGTTTTGGTTTCTTTAGGAGATTTCGTTTTCTTCCCTTCCTTAAGAAAACCTTCCCCCTCATTCGCTTCTTTCTGATAAGTTTAAGCAACTGGCTCACCTCATGACTTGGCTTTAAGCAATCGTTGGATTCGTAAGCTCCCAGGTATATCCTTCTGCGAAGCCAACACCGTAGCCCGCATTATAAGCTTCATTAAAGGCTCGATCATAGGCCAATTGGGCTCTCCTAGCTCTAGGACTCAGGATAATACGGCGCGGGACTTTACGGCGACGAGCTATGACTCGACTCCCCTTGCGTCTAGGAAATCGGATCAAACGACGAACTAATCTGTGTTTCCCCTTTCGCCTTGCTACTGGCCTCAACCGACGAATGGCACGTCCCTTTTTTCTAACAAGGGTTCGTTTTTTAAGACCTACCTTACTTGGCGGTCCCCACACTCGCTTCTTTCGAATCGTTCTGCTCACGGTAAGCTTGCGAACCTTTTTTTTCGTGATCACTTTCTACACCTCATCTTTCTAACATGGTTCTCTTGAAGTCAATTTCATAACGAATTATGAAATTGGTTTCATTGTTCAGCCTTTATCTAGGCCCAAAAATGACGGAAAGCATCGTAATCAGCCGATTGGTATAGGTATGATCTCGCATCGTGCGATAGAGTCCACGCATAGCTATTAACTTACGTTCCTCTTCATTAATTAAATAATGATTCATTTTGTGAAGCATTTCTTCTGGTGATGCATACGTCACAATATCATAGTCTGGCGTATAGAAATTGACTAAATCATCTCGAACGTCGGTCAATTGAAAGGCTCCGCAACCAGAAATTTCAAATGTCCGCGGATTAGGCGAGGCGCCGCTAATTCGACGAGAGTTGTGGTTATACGAATGATCATCGAAGGCTCTATGCATATTAATGACGATTTTGGACCCATTGTAGAATGTGGCGGTTTGATCTGGCGGCATCCACGTGTTCAATTGGATTTGAGGTGCCAAAAGACGATAGTGTCGCAGTCGTTCCCACCATATCCCAGAGATGATGACACTTTTGGTCGCTAAAAATGGTGCAATCTGATTAAAAACACCAACGCGGTTCCAATAGGCAGAACCAATAAAACAAATATCACGCTGAATCCCCTTCGGTACAGGTTTTGGACGATACATATCTGGTTGAAAAGCTAAAGGCAAATAATGAACCTGCCCGCCTCCCATCTCCTGATAGAACTGTACACAATTCACTTCCAAGGTAAATATATAATCATAGTGCGTCGCGTAAGATGCCGTAATGTCCGTGTAATAGGGGTCATCCGTTAGCCATATCGCGGTTTTAATTCCCATTTGACGAACCCGATCAACGGTATTCAGGGAGAGATTCATCCCTTCTAGAACGATCATTACGTCAGGTCGATACCTAGCGGCAAGTGTTTCGATGTTGGCCTTGGGATGTCCAATTCGCGTAGCATCTTTCTCGGAGTTTCCTATTATTAATTCGCGAACTAATGGACGAAGGCTGTTCATAACAGCGATATCCAATGGCTCGTACGGGTAGCCTTTTCCCGATGTAACAAACAATACGCGTACGTCCCATACAGGACTTGGCGGACGGTCACGAATCGCCTTTTGTATGATCGCTTCACACTGTCCCAGTCTGACTCCATTTGTGTAACCTAATTGATAACCTTCAGCAAGTCCGCGTTCGCGCGCATGCGACCTATTGATAAAAACCACAAACTTTCACTCCCTTCTAGGCGAATACAATATCTAACAACTTAACTAATCGAGATGCGAATGAGTGCTCCATACGTGTTCTTCTCATGCCATTTATCGCAATGCGCAGTCGGTCTTCCTCATGAATTAAGTAATGACTCATTTTATGAAGAAGCTCTCCCGTATGATGGAAGGTTTCAATTTCATGCCCAGGTCGATAATACTGCTCCAGATCCTGACGATAATCCGTTATTTGCAGCGTGCCGCACCCTGCTATCTCATACGTCCTGGGATTAATCGATAATCCAGGTATATTTCTACTGTTTTTATTGAACGTTGCGTCATACGTGAGCCGGTGGACGTTCAAGACAATTTTGGCGCCGTTATAGTACTTAACCGACTCTTCAATCGGAACCCAGTGGGGCTTAATCCCATGTCGGAGGAGCTTATAGTGTGCTAGCCGATCCCAGAGTCCCCCGGCAATAACCACTTTTTTCCCTAGTAAAAAGGGGGTTATCTCATTGAAGAGGGTAATACGGTTAGGAAAGCCCATACCGATGAAGCAGATATCGCTTAGGTAATCAGGACTCACGTGTTGAGGTTTAAATACAGCGGGATTTGCCGCCAAAGGCAAGTAATGAACTTGCCCGCAGCCAAGTCCTTGATAGAATGGTACACAAGACATTTCATGCGTGAATACATAGTCATAGTGAGGGGCTAATGCGGCTGTATGGTCAGTAAAATAGGGATCGTCCGCAAACCAGATAGCGGTACGTATCCCCATCTGTCTAACTAGATCGATGTGATGAGCATGGTCAGTCGGAAAAACATGAAGTCCATTCATGACGAGTACGAGATTCGGCCTAAGCTCTCTGGCTAATCGGAGCATATCGGCTGCTACTGCTGCACGCATGATGTGTACGGTTTGCTGCAAGCCCTGAATGATGCCTTGGTCAATCGCATCAAAGCCTTGAACGATAAATAACACACTTGCGTCTCGAATCGGAATAGGCGCTGGGTGGCAAGTGTCGAGTGCAAACTGGCATCTGCCCATACGGAAGCCACTTTCCCGGCCTGCCTGAAGTCCCTGGCTGCGTCCCTCCTCTATGCGGTTACGAATCACCATTTTTCTTTCACCCTCTTAGCCTTAACAGCTGTATCGTAATAATCTACCTGTAGAAAGAAATCCAGTGCTGATCGCCAATCTCGCATCGGCACAAACCCATTGTATTGCATAGCTTTATGTGCAAATGCTGTATACATGGGTCTTGCTGCCGGTGCTGGCGGAAAAGCATGCGTAGGCACAGCCTGCAGGGAAATATGCGACATGCCAGCCGCTCGGAGGATATGCAGGGCGAATTCATACCTGGAGCACACCCCTTGATTTGAGGCATGGTAGAGGCCAAATCGGTCCGTTTCGATGAGTTCACGAATGAAAATGGCCAGATCCAAGCAATAGGTGGGAGAGCCAAATTGATCATCTACGATGGATAGCGTCGGATTCGCGCGCGCCTTCTCCAATACTTTGGTTACAAAATTCGTTCCTTTCAGACCATATAACCAAGAGGTTCGTACGATAAAATGCTTCAAGCAGGTCATCGCGACGAATTTCTCCCCAAGAAGCTTGGATTGTCCGTAGATATTAAGCGGATTCGGCGCATCGTTCTCGTCATAGGGAGTGATCTTCGTTCCATCGAACACATAATCTGTACTGACATAGACGAGCTTGGCCCCAAGGGTCTCACAAGCCGTCGAGATATGGAGTGCACCTAATGCATTTACTTGATAGGCAGACTCCCGCTCCAATTCAGCCCTATCAACATTCGTATAGGCAGCAGCATGCACAACAACGTCCGGTCGTTCGTTCAACAGCTTATCCATGACTTCTTGCTCATTTCTAATATCCAGTTTCTCTTTCTCCCAAGAGATGACCTCATGCATGGGACTCAGTACACGCTTAAGGTCATAGCCTAGCTGCCCGCCGGCACCTGTAATGACGATTTTCAAGTGCGATCAACTTCTTTATCTACACGGTACGAACCGTCCGCAGTACGGGCGCACCATTCTCTTTCTTGCACATACCAGTCCAACGTCTTTTGTAGTCCATGCTCAAAAGAGTAAGCCGGCGACCACCCTAACTCACGACGTATCTTCGAGCTGTCAATGGCGTATCGCCGATCGTGTCCAAGCCGATCCGCTACATATTGAATTAAAGACTCGGGTTTGCCCAGCAGCTTCAAAATGGTTTGGACTACCTCCAGATTCGTTCGCTCATTCTGACCGCCGACGTTGTACACTTCCCCAGGTACACCAGCTGCAATTACGCATTCAATGGCAGAGCAATGATCATCTACATGCAACCAGTCTCGTACATTCAATCCATCACCATATAGGGGTATCATTTCATCGCGAAGGGCACGGGTAATTAAGAGAGGGATCAGCTTCTCGGGAAATTGGCGAGGACCATAATTGTTGGAGCAGCGTGTTATCACAGCTGGAAATCCATATGTTTCATAGTAAGCTCTTACTAGTAAATCAGAGCCTGCTTTGCTTGCGGAGTAGGGAGAGTTCGGAGCTATTGGCGTCTCTTCACTGAAAGCCCCATCTTCCCCAAGTGAGCCATAGACCTCATCTGTGGAAATATGAATAAACTTCTTAACCTGCCGCTGACGTGCAGCTTCAAGCAATATCTGTGTGCCAACCACATTCGTTTTCACAAAGCTTCCGGGGTTATGAATACTTCGATCTACATGGGATTCAGCGGCAAAGTGAACAACCACATCGACGCCTTGCATCAGCCTCATCATGAGTTCCTCATTGCCAATATCCCCATGTACAAATTGATAACCGGCCTGCCCATCCAACATGCTGGCATTGTCTTTATTTCCTGCATACGTAAGTAAATCGACATTGATCACATGATCCTCTGGATGATGTTTCTTCCAATAATGTATAAAATTGCTTCCAATAAAACCCATACCGCCCGTTACAAGCAACGATTGCATTAGATGTTCTCCTTCCTAACTAAAAGAGTGGCCTGAAAGAGCGATTCATGTGTCCCCGCGTCAATCCACCATCCTGTGAGAAACTTATGGGAAAGTGTACCTGAGGCCGCATACACATTGTTCACATCTGTGATTTCCATCTCTCCTCTTGCAGAAGGTGACTGTGATTTAATAATGTTAAACACAGTAGAATCATATAAATAAATACCTGTCACAGCGTATGGCGAGCTTGGATTCTCCGGCTTTTCTACAATGCGTACAATTTGCTCATCTTTCATTTGGGCTACGCCATACCTTCTAGGATCGTCCACCACTTTTAAAATAACCATAGCTCCTTCGCTCTGCTGCTTAAAAGCTTCAATCATGGGCGAGAGTGGATCTTGGAATAAGTTATCCCCTAGAATAACTACGAATTTCTCTTCCTCCCGCACAAAATCCTCTGCCAAAGACAAGGCTTGCGCTATGCCTCCAGCTTTCTCTTGAATCTTATAAGTCAGATTGACGCCGAACGTTTCACCGCTGCCCAAATAATCGAGATATAAGCCCGCAGACTGTTTCCCCGTGATGATGAGGATATCCCGAACACCTGCATAAGCTAGTTTGTCAATCGCATATTGAATCATGGGCTGATCACCAACAGGAAGCAAATGTTTATTAATAATATTCGTCAAAGGGCGTAAGCGACTCCCAGTTCCTCCTACAAGTACGACACCTTTCACAAGTCATCCCCCTTCACGAACGTTCGTATGATTCATATGGCGCTTAGTCACATCCATTTCTACTATCATATGCTTTCGTAATAGACGGAAATTGGACGATCACCCCTAATTTGAAAATTGGTCATCTATCTATCAAATACCAAGACAACAAAAAAACGGTAGTCTCGCACAGGGTGCGAAATACCGTTTTTTTCACAAAATTAAGGTCTGTACAAGTTACTCTGATTACTTACTCTTACCGATAACCATCCAATTCACAACGCCTTGTTGATCAGGTGAAAACTTGGCTCGGATAATGGACAGTACCGCGCTGCCAGTAGACTTTTGACTAACAATGACATAACAAGCTGGATGATTCGTGATCGCTGTTATGACATAGTCCGTATTCGCATATTCCTCTTCAAAATGGAGTACCAGCTCAATGGTCTCATCCTGAATCTTCATAACAAATGGCTCAAGGCCAAACTGCTGCAACACATTTCGTTGCCCAGAGGAGGTACGTACAACACTATCTGCCAATTTCGTCACCGTAATTGAGGCATCTGCAACATGTTGATTTGTGATAACCCCAGCTTGCAGTTTAGTTCCATCGATACTGCCCGTAGCTAGATGAAAATCAGTTACCGCTCCTTCTGCCAGCTTATAACTGTCTACACTGCCATCAGCCAGTTTAGCTGTATCGATCGCGCCATCGATAATTTTGGTGCCATCCACACTATCAACGGATAGCTTTGATCCTGTAACAGCCTCATCGGTCAAGTGCTCCGTATTCACCGCACCGAATATGAGTTTACTGCTGTCAACACTACTAGGAGCTAGCTTATCACCAGTGACGGCTTCATCTTGCAGATGATCGCTTCCAATCGCATTATTGGTTAGCTTTGAACTGTCGATGCTGCTATTTTGCAGCTTCCACCCGTCAATAGAACCAGGTGCAAGATGACTGCTTGTCACAGAGCCCAGGGAGAGCTTCAATCCATCAATGATAAAGTCCGATAGATGCTCTCGTTGAATCGCACCATAGACGATTTTACTGCTATCCACACTTCCAGATGCCAGCTTGGAGGCATCCACAACATGATCAGTCAGATGGTCACTAGTTACAGCCCCTGTAGCCAGCTTACTTCCATCCACGCTTTCCGGTGCCAATTTCACACCATATACGGCATTATCGGCAAGATGATAATTATTCACTGAGCCAGACATCAGTTTACTGCTGTCTACCGAGTTCACAGCTAACTTTTCACAGTCAATAGCACCTGCAACAAGATGCTGATTACTAACGGTACCATGCGCCAACTTCGTACCATTCACCACGCCTGGTGAAAGATGCTCATCTGTAATCGTACCGTACAAGATTTTTGAGCCGTCTACACTTTGATTCGCCAGCTTAGTACCAACGACCGCTCCTTCTGCCAGATGCTCACTATTGATCGCGCGAAAAGCGACTTTCGAGCTAATAATGGCGCCGTCAGCCAGATGCCGAGCAACGACCGCACCAGCTGCCAACTTACTGCCATGTACACTTTCATTTGCCAATTTCGAAGCTGTGATAGCACCATCGATGATATGCTCTGCATTCACCGCTTTGTTCGAAATTTTGGTACTAATTACACTGCCGTCAGCCAGCTTATCTGAAGTCACCACCTCATCCTCTAGCTTCGCGTTCGTTATGGCTTGATCTTCAATGGTCCACGTAGTCACGGATTCCGCCTGAAGGTGCTGAGTGCCAACTGCTCCATTCGCGAGCTTCTCTTCGGTGACTGCCCCGTCGGCTAAGATTTCTGTCGTGATTGCGTTTTCCTGTAGTTTACTGCCCACTAGACTTCGATCTGCGAATACATCCAGCGTGATGGAGCCTTGTGCCAAATGATCAGAAGTAATTATCCCCGGTTTAATATGAGTACCTTCGATAATTTCATCTTGCAAATGACGTGATTCAATGGACATCGACGCGATCTTCGCCGTTGTTACGGCTTCCTCAGCAAGCTTACTCGTCGTAATGCATTCTTCCTGAATATGTCTAGTTGTGATCGCTTCATCTGCAATATGGTTGCGATGAATCGCGTGCAAATCGATTTGCTTCTCACCAATCGCTCCTTTGGCAATATGACCCGTAGAAATAATCTCTTCCTGCAAATGAGCAGAAACGATGGTGCGGTAGGCAATTTTGTTGGAGGTGACACTCTCATCCTTTAGTTTGGAATTAGCTACACTTGCGTCTGCCAATTTATCTGTAATAACGGATCCTGCAGCAATTTTGGAGCTAGATACCACATTCTCCTCCAGATGCTCGGTCCGAATCATATGTGAACCAATATGTTTGGCGATGATAGCACCTTGCGCAAGTTTATCCGCAGTGACCGCGCCGTCTTGCAATTTGCTGCTAGAAATGACTTGATCGTTCAAGTGGTCAGACTCAATAGCTTGCGGCGTTATATGTTTGCTCGCGATGATCTTTTCGCCCAATTTTGCGACGGTAATCGCCCCATCTTGAATGAGCTTCGTGTCTATGACGCCTTCTCCAATATGTTTAGTGCGAATTGCTTGATCAGCTATGTGGTAACTGGTTACCTCCGCCCCCTCAATATGAATTCCTCTCACCGCGGATTGTGTGATATGCATCGAATCTACGGCTTGCGGAGCAAGCTTAGCGCCTGTTACAACCTGATCGGCGAGCTTGTCACTTGTTATTAAGTGATTTCTTAGATGTTCTGTCTGAATACTCTCGCCCTGGAGATGGATAGAACCGATACTGCCACTCGCCAATTTATTTTCCGTGACAGCACCATCTCTCATTTTCGCAGAGGTGATGGAAGCGTCCATGAGCTTAGCTGTATCCACAATATAATTAGCCAAGTGCTTTGTCTGTATAGCGCTGCTAAGAATCTTATCTGATGTGATCGCTTGTTGATCAATCAATTCACTTGTAATGATCAGTTCCGATAGATGTTGTGGCAAAATGGCACCGTCAGCCAATTTCGAGGCATCGACGGACTTATCAGCAATTTTGGAAGTTGTAATACTGTTATCGAACAGCTTTCCACCAGACAAAGTATTATCTTGAATTTTATCTCCCGCAATACTGTTTGGAGCAACATGTTCGTCATGGATGGCTTGGTTGGCAATTTTAGGACGGGTTACACTTGCCTGAGCTAATTTGGAGGATTCGACGGCTCCATCCTTAATCGATTTGACACCTATGCTAAACGGTTTTATTTTCGTATCATCGATCGACCGGCTTGCAATTTTGTCCCATGTTACCGCTTCATCTACAATGTCATCCGTATAGACAACAGGGTCAACGAATTTCCCTGTTTTTCGCTCCGTTAATAACAAGTCAGGTGTGATTTGCTCTGTAACCTTGGTGACTTGCAAGACTTTGTTTGGCTCTGTCTTCTCTGTCTTCTCTGTCACCGATGGATTCATTTTCGCGATTAGTTTGGGTTGTTCTACCACTTTTTCTTGCTTTATTGGTGCTTCATCAAGCCATTTTAACTCATTCAAGCTGGAGTTTACTTTATGCACGTTCGCTTTCTGGGTATTGCTGCTCTTACGCTTATTCATATGACTCCTCTCCATTCACCAAGATTTATCATTGGTAACATATTCATTCTCACCTTAATAAGTACATTAGCCCCCAAAAATGTGCGCTAACCTAGACTAGAGCCGTTGCCTTCAACATTTGACTGTACAACGCTGACCTCACCTCAGCAGCTCTCTGCCATGTGAACATGTTATCAACCCTTTTGATGCCGTTTTCCCCCAGCTTACGCTGCAGGCTTTCATCTTTCAGTAACCGTATGACACGTTCTGGGAGATCCGCTTCAATATCACCTGGGTCTATTAAATAGCCGGTATTGCCATCTTCCACAACCTCTTGAATCCCGCCTATTCTCGTTGCAACAACAGGGACACCGGTAGCCATGGCTTCTACATTGACAAGACCAAAAGCTTCGTTTCCAATCGAGGGGACAACAAAAACATCGGCGATTCGGATCCAATTGGGCATTTCTTGATGCTTCACATATGGGATAAATGTCACATATGTAGGCATAGTCCTTGCTTCTTTAATTAATTGCCTTACATACTTGGTTACTATCTTAGATCCATAAAAAGCACTCCCTACGATAACAAGCTTGGCGCTTGGTTCACTCTTTATGACACTTTTCATCGCTTTCAACAGATGATGAACACCTTTCTTAGGAATCAATCTGCCCGCAAATAAAATAATTTTGCGATGCTCACAATCTAGTCCTTTGCGCATTTCATTACGAGAGTCGATGCCTTCATCCGACCACTTGGAACTAAATTGAGCAGCATCAACACCTAAATAATGCGTAACTATCTTATGGGCAGCTCTCGGCACTTTTTTTTGCAGAAACCGCTTAAGAAAGTCGCTATTAACGATAATGACGTCAGCAGCACGCAAACAACCGGTTAACGATGATATAGAAATATATGGCTTTGTGATAAATGACGTAGAGTGGAGGACGAGACTTAATATGGCATGGGGATATCGTTTGCGAAGAAAAGGAAGGAATCTCGGCCGATTATCAACTTGAATAATACCAGGTTTTAATGAGGAGATCTGTTTTACTACCTGTTTAATATAGCCGGTTTGCCCCTGATACGGTACTCTCTGATACGTTACACCATGCCGGACTTCCCTCCAAGGTTGATAGGATGCTTTCCTTCCAAGTACCACCACAGGCATGCTATTCACCAATTGCTCTGCTGTCTTCTGAACTACTTGCTCAACCGAGCTACTAGTCCCTGATGGTATAGGAAAGGATCCCGGTGTAACGATAACGAGACGGTTCGATTTGGGCTTCCGCTTAGTCTTCAATTTCTAAACCTCCTGGCTAAAATAAGGCTGAGCTCCACCACATTCGCTTCTTCCTTCTATACATATGCGGATAAAGTGGTAAAGCATGGGCAACTGTCCTTGTTTTACAAGAAAGTATCAGCATTTGTACAAACAAGTAGCGTTCTTTTTCCATAAACTAAGAGTGGTTCCGTTTTCGGTGAATATTCAAGCCCCAACTAGCGAGGGAGTGAAGTCAATGAGTAATCCCTATGTGGGTATTTTAGTTAACGATTCCTTGTTTGCAGGTATTCCTCTAGGGAACACACAATACGAAGCCATTCGATTTTACGAGGATGCTTGCAAACTCTATGGCCTAACGCCTTGTTATTTCCGTATTCATGATGTTCATATGAAAACAATGAAAGTACATGCCTATGTAAAGGATGGTCAACATTTCAAAAAAAAATGGTCAGATCTCCCTAAGGTCATTCATAATCGAGCCATTTATTTGGACTCAAACTCAGCGAGAATTTTGGAAGCATGGACACAGCGAGGCGTTACGCTGTTTAATCATTGGAACCGTTACAGCAAGATGCGTATACATGAACTCTTAATGAAAAATGAGAGCATTCGCCCCCATCTCCCCTGTACATTTCCCGCTACAGTTGAAAATGTTAAGGCTATGATGGATTCGTATGACTCGCTCATTATCAAACCCACCAATTCTAGCATCGGACGCGGTGTGATGAAATTAGAGAAACAAGGAAATTTATGGAAACTCGTCTATCCAGTTAACATGAAGCTTACTAATCGGACTTGGCGAACACTCAAGTTCCGTCAACACCTGCCCCAACTTCTCCGCCGGCGCATTGCAAGGAGCAGCTATATGGTTCAACAATGCCTGCCTCTTGCGACTGTAGATGGATCTCCCTTTGACCTTCGCATTTCCGTTCAGCGTGGAACCGATGGAGCATGGGGTGTTACTGGCATCATTGCCAAGGTTGCCTCCCGTAAGCATTTCCTAACGAATGTCGCGCAAGGCGGGCGAGTAAAATCCTTATCCGATATTTTGAAAAACCACTATCCGCAACTTGACCCAGAAACAGTATGTCTCCAGATGACGAATTTCGCGCTCTTGGTCGCCAAGCATCTCAGCACAGAATTGCCGAACTTGGCTGATTTAGGACTCGACATTGCTATGACTAGTGATGGTTTCCCATTGTTTATCGAATGCAATGGGAAGGATCAACGTTACAGTTTCCGCGAAGCAAATATGCAAGATTGTTGGAAAGCCACCTATTTCAACCCGATGGCCTATGCCAAATTCATTTTAGATGGTGGCACGCCCCCATGCTAAGGAAAAAAAACACCGGACTGCCGAGAATCGACTCGGAGGTCCGGTGTTTTTTTGACGATGATGTTATTCTTCTCGCGGGTAGGCAGGCGGCTTGCACAGCGACAACCAGTGCCCCCATTTCGCTGACACGTCGCGGCACCAGGAGCACACATAGCGGTATGTTTGGCTTGGTGAGTTCAACGCATGACTCACGAGGAAATTAGCTGTAAAAAGTACAGCTAATTTCACCAATATCCGCACCTAGTGGTAAATAACTGGAAAAACTACAGCTAAATAACGGCATTTCAACACATCGAGTTAAAAACCAATAAATTAACTGCATATTTTCCATCTATTCTCTATATATGGATCAAAACCAGATAAATAGATGTAGTTTTTCCAGTTAGTTCGCAGAAGGCAACGATAACCCATCTTTGAATCGCTGAATCGCCACACCCTCGCCGCCTAAAGCCTTATTTCGCGCTAAGCGGAGCGAGCACACGCTGAACTTCAGCGTTGAGCAGCTTCGGATCCGGCGCTGTCACCGGATGATCCTGAAGCTTATACTTTTGCTTCAGCTTATAGACTTGTGCAACACTCTGGTCGATCGCGTCCATCGGAATCCGCCCCGCTTGAACTGCGGTACGTAGCGCGTTGATAACCGCAATCGCTTTATGCGGATCGTGACCGACCATCACGACATTGGAACCCGCAAGAACAGACTTTACTGCGGCTTCCCCCATTTCATAATTTTCCGCAATGGCGCCCATCGTCATATCATCTGTCATAATAAGTCCTTGGAAGCCAAGCTCCTTGCGTAATAGATCCGTCATTATCGTCTTCGACATCGACGCTGGATACTTCGTATCTATTTTGGGCAGCAAAATATGTGCGACCATAATGGCATCCGCCTGATGTTTAATCGCATCCACGAAAGGAATTAGCTCAAGCTTTCGCAAACGAGCAAGGTCATTTTGAACAACTGGCAATCCAATATGTGAATCTACTGCCGTATCCCCATGTCCTGGGAAATGCTTCACTACCGGAACTACCTTCATCTCTTGTATGCCATTCATCATCGGAATACCGAAACTGCTGACAAGTGCTGCATTCGCACCAAAAGAGCGATCACCGATGACCGGATTTTTGGGATTGCTATTAATGTCCAAATCAGGCGCAAAATCCATATTAAGCCCATAGGCATTGAGCTCTTTCCCCAGCAGTTGACCGATGTTGTGGGCCAGCTGGGTTTTACCCGATTTACCTATCGTTTGGCTTGTTGGTGTTTTCGTAATTTCGTCAGGCAGACGCGTTACCCGACCACCTTCTTCATCCACGCCAAGCCAAAGCGGAAGCTTGTTCTCCGTATTCGTCTTTTTCAACTCATTAACTAATGCAACCAGTTGTTTCGTATCCTTCACATTCGGCTTATACAGAATAATGCCGCCAACATGGTAGGTTGTAATCAATGTCCTTGCTTCTTCATTCATACTGTAATCATCAATACCTGCGATAATCATCTGACCCAGCTTCTCCTCCAAAGACATCTTAGGAAGACCTACCGATGCTACTGGAGTAGGAGATGGAGTAGCAGCAATCGTTGGCATAGGTGTAGTAGTTGGATTTACTGACGGTGAAACACTAGCTAGCGGTGTACTTGGTACAGGGGTTCCACTTGGCTGAACTTCATGATGTGACGTACATCCCGTTATAAAAAGCATAAGAACTCCTATGCTTCCTATTCTACGCATGGTTTTGGATAACACTCGTTCCATATGCTCGCCTGCCTTTACATTCACAATCAACTATATAGAGTAGACGCTCTATCCCAAGAATTCGTTGAATCGCAGCTTCAATCACTACGAAGCCCTTGCAAGAAACAATGCAGCAAAACATAAATGCCATATGCACCCAAATAAGCGCTCGTGAAAAGAAATAGCTTATTTGTAAAAACAACATGGATGTTCGTCATGAAAACCGTATCATCCCGTAGGATCTGGTACACGTTCAGAGAGCTGATTGTACCAACTACATAGGCACTAAGCACCGCTGCACCTGCGAATACATGCTTGAAGGACTGCATTACCCAAGCACTACATAGCATGACTAGTGGAATCAAAATAACAAAGATAACGATTATAATCGACATTGTCGCTTTCACCTCTTCAACAGCATTGACGATTTTGCTGTCGAAAATACAAAAATCATCACCGCTTGTCCCAAGGAATTGAACAATAGACAATTGATTCTTTTACCTTTCTGTGGCAAGATTAGCGAAGAACAGCTAATAGGAAACTCTGGGCGAATGCCCAAGTCCCTCCTAACCAACGAATGAACAGGAGTTTACGATCTATGTCTAAACCTTTTTTTCGATTACTGACCGAATTGTCTTCACGCAAATGGGTTTCTCAATTGACTGGTGCCCTTGCCCGTTCCAAAATAAGCCGACTTTTTATCCCTCGGTTTGCCCAAACCTATGGAATTCAGATTGAAGACGCTGAGAAGCATATCAAGGATTATAAGTCCTTAAATGACTTCTTCACACGCAGATTGAAACCAGGTTTACGCCCGATCCATGAAGATACGACCCGTGTTGTAAGTCCTGTTGATGCGATGATTACAGGTATCGGCGACATCAAAGAGGGCTTAATCGTTAATGTCAAAGGTCAAGACTATACAATTGACGAGCTGCTCAACCGCTCACCGCGCACAGTGAACTACAATAACGGCTTTTATTTCGTCTTGTATTTGAGTCCGACAGACTATCACCGTATCCACTCGCCGATTTCTGGTGATATCCTGGAGAAAGAGCATGTCCTCGGGAAAGTGTATCCTGTTAATGAGTTCGGCTTGCGTCATATGAAGCGCGTCCTTAGCCGAAACGAACGTTTAATTACATTCATTCAACATGCAACCGGAGAAGTAGCAGTCGTCAAAGTCGGCGCACTGAATGTAAGCTCTATTCAATATGTAACACCTCTTCCGAAAACGCTCGAGCGCGGTCAAGAGCTCGCTTATTTCGAGTTCGGCTCCACGGTCGTTCTGCTATTTGAAGATGGGATGTTCGAATCGCGTCCTGATCTTAAGTTAGGCTCAAAAGTAAAAATGGGCGAAGACCTCGGACGTTTCTTGGACACCTAGTCGGGAATCAGAACCTGAGAGGAGAAAACCATGGCATCCATTTCGACATCATCTCCTAACCAAAGCTCGAAGAGCTTGCAAGGAACAGGAGATATCAAACCAACTGTTTACCGGATTTTATTTGCAATCGGGCTTGTTCATTTGCTTAACGATTCCATTCAATCCGTGATTCCAGCTATTTTTCCCATTTTGAAAAGTGAAATGGGGCTTAGCTACGCGCAAGTCGGCTGGGTGCAATTCGCCATTAACTTTACAGCCTCGATCATGCAGCCAGTTGTTGGCCTCTACACAGATCGTAAGCCATCGCCTTACATGCTGCCAATCGGGATGGCATCGACCTTAACCGGGATGCTGCTGCTGGCATTCGCTCACTCCTATTGGGTCGTTCTCTTGTCTGTCTGTTTTGTCGGACTAGGCTCGGCTGCTTTCCATCCAGAGGGATCGCGTGTTTCTCATATGGCCGCTGGAAACCGTAAAGGACTCGCTCAATCGATTTTCCAAGTCGGCGGCAACGCTGGGCAATCCTTGGCTCCGATTATGACCAAATGGATCTTCATTCCGCTAGGATTGTTCGGATCCATCTGGTTTACCGGCGTCGCGGCTATCGCGATTGCAGTACAACTGTACATAGCGCGTTGGTACAAGGTTGTTCTTCAGGACGCACCAGTGAAAGCCAAAACCGTCGTGAAGCGTGTCGTGAGTCCTCAGCGACGCAAGCAAGTTATGTTTGCTATCAGTGTTTTGATTTTCCTAGTGTTTGTACGTTCTTGGTATGGCGCAGCGATGAGCGGCTATTTTGCCTTTTTCCTTCAAGATAAGTATGGCATTACCATAGACAGTGCACAGAATTTCATTTTCTTGTTTCTAGCAGCTGGAGCCGTGGGCACTTTCTTTGGCGGGCCGATTGCGGATCGCTTCGGTAAGCGCAATGTCATTTTCTTTTCCATGCTAGGATCTGCACCTTTTGCCTTATTACTACCGCATGTGTCAGTCGCTTGGGCATACGTGTTGCTCGTTATTATTGGTGTCATTCTCTTAGCCAGCTTCTCTGTTACCGTCGTTTATGCCCAAATGCTTTTCCCTGGTAAAGTTGGGACCGTATCTGGTCTCATAACGGGTCTAGCCTTTGGTCTAGGAGGTATCGGAAGCGTCGTACTCGGTAACCTTTGTGATACGATCGGAACGACTCGCGTCATGGAGCTATGTGCGTTCCTGCCTCTGCTAGGGGTACTTACTTTCTTGCTTCCTACGGATCGTAAGTTGAAGGAATGGACAGAAGAACAAGCGTAAAAACAAAAAAAGCAGTTCGGCACGCTGAATCAGCGTTGTACCGAACTGCTTTTTTTCAATTAATCGTGCGCTTCGTGTGCCTCACGTTGGCTGCGACGACGAGCTACACCAGATTCATACGCTGCTTCCATAACAGCTTCTCTAACCTTCTCAACAACCGCATGGTTGAATACGCTCGGAATAATGTAGTACTCGTTCAACTCGTCCTCATTTACAACGGCTGCAATCGCTTTGGCTGCTGCAAGCTTCATTTCTTGTGTAATCTTGGATGCACGGCAGTCCAAAACGCCACGGAAGATGCCTGGGAAACAAAGTACGTTGTTAATTTGATTGGGATAATCCGAACGTCCTGTTGCCATCACGCGAACATAAGGTTCCGCTTCCTCTGGCGTGATTTCCGGCGTTGGATTCGCCATAGCGAAAACAATCGGGTCTGCTGCCATACGCTTCACATCATCTTGCTTCAGCACACCTGGTCCTGAAAGACCGATGAAAATATCTGCACCCGAGATAACATCAGATAATGTACCCCGTTCTAGCCCAGGATTCGTATTTTCAGCGTACCACTCCCAAGCCTTATTCGTGAATTCATCGCCTCGTACGATAGCCCCTTGACGATCTACACCAATGACATTAGTAACGCCCGCTGAGATCAGCATTTTGGTACACGCAATTCCTGCTGCCCCGATGCCTGTGATGACAACCTTACATGATTCCAACTGCTTTCCTACCAATTTAACTGCGTTCAGCAATCCAGCAAGAATGACAACCGCAGTTCCGTGCTGATCATCATGGAAAACAGGAATATCAAGCTCCTCAATAAGACGCTCTTCGATTTCAAAACAACGCGGAGAAGAAATATCCTCCAAATTAATACCGCCAAATCCTGGCGCAATCGCCTTCACGGTACGAATAATTTCTTCGGTATCTTGTGTGTTCAAACAAATAGGGAACGCATCTACGCCTGCCATTTGTTTAAATAGCATTGCTTTCCCTTCCATCACGGGCATTGCCGCTTCGGGTCCAATATTCCCAAGCCCTAGAACGGCCGTACCATCTGAAACGACAGCAACCGTATTTCTTTTAATCGTCAACGAATGTGCCTTGCTCGGGTCTTCATGAATCGCCATACAAACCCTGGCAACTCCTGGTGTATAGACGCGGGACAAATCGTCCCGGTTTTTAATCGGTACTTTGGGGGTGACTTCAATTTTACCGCCCAAATGAAGCAGGAAGGTCTGATCTGACACGTTAATGATGCGAACACCGGGAATACCCTTCAAAACTTTCGTAATCGTTTCAGTATGCTCGGGATCACTTACTTTGACTGTAATATCACGTGTTGTCGTCGTTTTGCTGGCTCTTGTGACGTCAATCGCCACGATATCTCCGCCTGCATCACCAATGGCTGTTGCAATTTTCCCAAAGGTTACGAGTTCTTTATGTATTTCCAGACGCACGATGACACTTGTGCCCCCACCATTTAATCCTGCCATGTTAAGGATCACTCCTACGAAAAATAATTTAATTGACCACATGTTAGATGATAACATACAACCTATTGCAATCAAAGCAAACACCCAAAAGACTTCTTTTGCGCACCGATAGAGACTTTTTATGGTTAGTGAAAAAAGTTAGGAAAGGCCTGCCTAGTTCGAACGAAAAGAGTCATCAAAGGCTTTCATAGACTGAACGGAGAATGACGACGCCTTGCCTGATTTCTGCCTCTGTTAAATGAGCAAATCCAAAGCAGGCTCCTGCTCTGCCTTCAGGGAGCGCGTAGTTGCCTGCGTCCGTCCAGGTCACGCCGGCCGTGCGGCACGCAGCTGCATAGTCGTTGTAGGTGCGGAGGTCTCCGCGCCACCAACCGAATAGATGCAGCCCACTGTCGCTGTCCACCCACTCGAAGAGGGTGGACAGCTGCTCCTGCAGCAGCGCCTGCAGGAGCAAGAACTTGCTCGCGTACACCCGCCGCATGCGGCGCAGGTGTCGCTCGTAGCCGCCGCTCGCCATGAAGGCGGCGAGCGAGCGCTGTTCGAGCAGCCCCGTTGGGTGCGGCTCGTAAAGCCGCTTCGCGGCTACAAAAGCGTCGTGCAGCGCCTCCGGCAGCACGACATAACCGATGCGCAGGTCCAGCAGCATCGTCTTAGAGAAGGTGCCGATATAGACCACTCGGCCCTCTTGGTCCAGCACCTTGAGCGGCTCAATCGGCCGCCCGCGGTGCCTGAACTCGCTGTCATAATCGTCTTCGACGATGACAGCGCCCTGTTCCGCCGCCCAGCGCAGCAGCTGCTGGCGGCGCTCCAGCCCCAGCACAGCCCCCGTAGGGAATTGGCGGCTGGGGGTCACGAACAGCAGCCGCGCGTTCCACGGCTGCGGGATGAGCCCTTGCTCGTCCACCGCCGCGTGGACGGGCACGCCGCCAGCCGCCAGCACAGCGCGGCTGGCGCCTTGATACCCGGGGCGCTCCAGCACCACTGGATCGCCTGGGTTTACGAGCAGTTGGGTCAGCAAGGCGATCGCCTGCATCGACCCATTGACGATCACGATGCGCTCCGGAGACGCATCGATGCCTCGCATCCGCCTCAGGTGCACCGCAATCGCTTCGCGAAGCGCGTAGTGCCCCTCGGCGATGTGAACGTCCTCGTGCGGCGACTCCGTCATCCGCCGCACCTGCTCGTACATGCCGCGGTTCCATTGCTCCCGCGGGAACTGCTCCATCTGCGGCCGAGCCACCACGAAAGCAATCTCCCCTCTTCGAGATTTACCTGCACGCTCTCGCTCTTGCCCCTGATCTCGCTCCTGCTCTTGCTCTCGCACTTTTCCCTGATCTCGATCATCCCGCACTTTCCCCTGATCTCGATCCCACTCTTGCTCTCGCACTTTTCCCTGATCCCGCTCTCGCACTTTCCCTCGCTCCCGCTCTTGCTCTCGCACTTTACCCTGCTCTCGCTCCCGCACTTTCCCCTGCTTCGGCTCCAGCTCCCGCTCCCGTTCCTTCCCTTGCCCTTGCCCCCTACCTCCAACTATCTCGGCTTCACTCACCCGAGTACCCCAAGCCGACAATTCAATAGTCTTCCCAGCATTCGCCTTATGCATCACTTGACCGTCAGCGTAGACGACGAATGTGCCCCTTCCAACATCTGCCTGCAAATATCCTTCTGCGATCAACATATCATACACTTGATTAACAGTCCCTCTGGAAATGCCAAGTATATCGGCCAATTCACGGCTTGAGGGCAACTTGGTCGACACCTTTAGCTTATTTCCCACGATTTCATCGCGAAGCACATGATACAAAGCTGCATATTTACTTGGGAATCGTGTGAGGTACGCTTGAAACGGCAAATAAATAGCCATCCAACCACTTCTTTTCTTTTTAAAATGGTACATAAAAATTGAGCCATATTGGCTCTTATTATTAATCCAATCATACAGTATGCTAACTAAAATCACATTAAATTCATTCACAGGTAAGGAGAATTGAACAATGAATCTGCATCCACCAACCCTTGAAGGCACGCGTGTTACCCTGCTTCCTCTGCATGAATCTCATATTCCTGGCCTAATCATCGCTGCGAACGACCCTAACATTTGGACGAACATTATGACACCCTTGCTAAGCCCGGATGAAGTCCACAAGTTTGTTAACCAAGCACTCAACGAGCAGAAAGCAGGACAAGGTATCCCTTTCAGCGTTTATGATCGGCTTACCGATACGATAGTCGGCAGTACGCGACTCTTCGATATCTCGGTGCCTCATCGGAATATGGAGATTGGGCATACCTGGTACAATCCCAGCGTTTGGCGCACCCGCGTAAATACAGAATGTAAGTATTTGTTGCTTCGATACTGCTTTGAATCCCTAAACCTGCTCCGTGTTCAAATCAAAACCGACCTTCGGAACGAACGCTCCCAAGCCGCAATCGCCCGTTTAGGAGCTCAGAAGGAAGGTGTCCTGCGGCAACATCGTGTACTCTTTGACGGCTATGTGCGAGATACAGTCATGTACAGTATCCTCGACAAGGAATGGCCGCAGGTCAAGCAGCGACTAGAAGGCTTTTTAATGAACTAAACATAAGAGCAAGTGACAGGAATGCGTTCATCCATAGCACTTGCTTCTTTTCGTATCGTTTCGCAGAAAATTTATTCAGCGCAGTGACGTGCAGGTGTGAAAGTGATATAATAACTGGGAAAAAATGAATCGCTCATTGGAAGGAATGACCCACTCTTATGAATCCTTTGGCAAGTCAGTTAAACGAGACCCTGCAACGTGAAAATTCTCACGTACATGACATGCTTTCCGCATTAGGTAAATCGATTTACTTCCCGAAAGAAGGCATTCTCAGCCAATCGGCTGAAGCGAAGGCCAAAGCCAAGAAATTCAATGCTACCATCGGTATTGCAATCGAAAATGGTCAACCAATGCATCTGAAGGTCATTCAAGATACACTCTCCACTTACAATCCTAAAGATATATATGAATACGCTCCACCAGCTGGTAAGCCTGAGCTTCGTACAGCTTGGCGCAAAAAAATGCTCGAAGAAAACCCGGGCATTGGCAGCAAGCTTATCGGTAACCCGATTGTAACGAATGCCTTGACACATGGACTAAGTATCGCTGCTGATCTTTTTGCAGACGTAGGTGATGCTGTTATTATTCCTGATAAAAACTGGGAAAATTACGAGCTCACTTTCGAGATTCGCCGCGGTGCTCAAATCGTGAACTACCCGCTTTATAACGAACAAGAGCGTTTTAATTCCGAAGGATTGCGTGAAGCGCTTCTCGCTCAAAAGTCCAAGGGCAAAGCGATCGTCGTGCTGAACTTCCCGAACAATCCAACTGGCTACACGCCTGATGTAGAAGATGGCAATGCCATTACGGCCGCGATCAAAGAAGCTGCTGAAGCTGGAATTAACGTCGTTGTCCTTACAGATGATGCTTACTTCGGTCTTTTCTTTGAAAATTCGTTGCATGAATCCTTATTCGGTCAATTGGCTGACCTGCATCCTCGTGTGCTTGCGGTCAAAATCGATGGAGCAACCAAAGAAGAGTACGTTTGGGGCTTCCGTGTAGGCTTCATTACGTATGCGGGTCAAAGTAACGCACTTCTTGATGCACTTGAAGAAAAAACAAAGGGGATCATCCGCGCAACAATTTCCAGCGGACCTCATCCATCCCAAACCTTCGTGCTACACGCCTTGAATTCACCAGAATTCAATGTTCAGAAACAAGAGAAATACGAAATCATGAAAGGTCGTGCGAACCAGACAAAGTCCATTTTGGACAGCGGCAAGTTCGACGATGCTTGGGGTTACTACCCTTTCAACTCCGGCTATTTCATGTGTTTGAAGCTCAAAACCGTTGATGCTGAAACATTGCGCGTACATTTGTTGAATCAACATGGTGTAGGTACAATTGCACTAGGAGAGACTGACCTTCGTGTAGCATTCTCTTGCATCGAAGAAGGCAATTTGGAAGAGTTATTCAGTATCATCTATCAAAGTGTTAAAGAAATAGAGACGGTTGCCGCGAGCAAATAGGCGGACCAAGTAAAAAAGCACGTGCTAAGTAACTATTAGCACGTGCTTTTTTACTACAATCGGAAACTGCATACGACAATTGACGCTACAGTGAAACACTCACATATTTGTCGAGCATTGCGGAGGTGGTGCTAATACGAATGTTGAGTTGCTGCGCAAATATCGACCACGCCCCACCTTCACCTCGGTTTCGTCGAACTCTACGACAAGTCCGCCGCCAATCATTTTTCCATCCATCAAAACCATAATGTACGTTCCAAACAACATCGCATTTGTGAAATCAGCATCCCGATGAATGATGTCCATAAGCCCCCCGAATAGTAGATTACTAGCCAATTCTCTTTATATATTCACTATACCTTTTCCAGCGTTACAGTTCAGTTACACATTTTAATTACTGCAAAAAACAAGGCAAGAAAACATCCCTGCCCTGTCGTTTATTCTCGCTCTCCGCCACTTCTGACCCAATCGAACAGCATCATGATTACTTACATCTGCTCGATTTTTTCACTTCGGGTCATCGAAGGTGCCGTCTGCAGCCACCTAACTGCTGGCAAAATGAGAATCGCGACCGCAGCTAACGTGCCAATAGCAACAATTCGGTTGTTTAACAGGATTTGAACAACTAAGGAAAGCACAATGCCCCCTAAGTTGCCAAACAGCAACAGTAAGCCTGTAACTGCACCGACTGACTGCGGATCGGATTTGGCCTCTGCCAGCGAGAGCATCACGGGCAAATCGGCAAGTAGAAGAAAACCGCACACCGCCAGCAAGCTGATAAACATCCACTGTGGCATACCTACTGCGAGCCCGAGCAGAAGTAACACACTCACCACAAGTGAACAGAGTACGACCACTCTCGCGCGCTGACCGCGCAGCGCCCATCGTGGCACGGCCGCAGCGCCGACAATACCTGCCGCTGTCATAACACCGATGCCAATGCCGACTTGCTGGGCATTGTATCCGATAGCGCTGGCTAGCACTTCCAGCCATGTCGCCAGCGTAATGAAAATGCCGAAGCCTGCGAACAGTAGCAGGCTGTACAGTCTTACCCAACGCTGCGACCACAGGGTAGTAATCGCGTTGAACCCGAAAGCGCTGCTCGTTTCAGCAGCCGCATCGACCTCAAAGACCGGCGCTCGTCTTAGCGCTAATAACATCGCCACTGCGGCAATTACGCTAATGGCTCCTTGCGACCATAGGACAGCCGACATCCCCTGCCAAGCCAGTAAAAAAGGAACCGTAACCGTCGAGACAAGGATACCGACGAACAAACTAGCCGTACCAGCCGCAATGGCATGGGCTCGTTGCTCTGGACGCACATAGAGCACGGCTAATTTGTTCACGGCATTGAGTACAAGCGGCTGACCTACGGAGATCACGATCTGTCCGATGAAAGCATATTCATAGCCAGGCAGTATGCGAATAAGCGCTCCAATCGCAGTCAACGCACCGCCGATGAGCAGCGATCCTCGAAACCAGCGGTCAGCAGCCATGCCAAATGGAATGGACAGCAGTACGTAGACAAGCGGGAACACTAGTGATAACCACCCTACGGCATCGACAGAAACATGCCACTCGCGGGAAGCCGCCGTTGTAATAGGCGTAAATGTTACCCATAGCAGTTGAGTCACAGCTGCCAGCAAGGAGTAAGCAACGACAACCGACCAGCGAGAACGAGTTAATCTTGGTTCCAGCATGACGACACCTCCCGATTAACTTGCCAACCTTAACCTGTTACGCCGAAAATCTTTTCCAGATACCCGTTCAGCATAATGCCATCTGGGTCCAACTTCTCTCGAGTCTGGCAAAATGGCTGCCACATCGGATACCTTTCGTTCAGCTTATCTGCGTTAAGTGAATGCATTTTCCCCCAATGCGGCCTGCCCCCGTGTTTCAGGAAAATTTCCTCCATCCGCGCAAAATAGTCCTCATGCGGCATCCCTTTATACATATGAATCGCTATGTAGGCAGAATCACGTCCGAACGCCGGACTCAACCAGATGTCATCGCCTTTGGCAAAACGGCACTCGATCGGAAAATGAACGTTGTACTTGTCCTTCGCCATCTTCTCGCGCATTTCTTCGATGACGCTTGGCATGGCTTCGGCTGGGAGATTGTATTCCATCTCGTTAAATCGAACGAGTCTTTGCGTCGCGAACAGGCGATGACTGTAATCGACTTTGCTACCTACGGGCACTTGCGATGCGGAAATCCGACTCACCGTAGGACTGAGCTTTGGGACTTTACGGCATATTTCAGACAGCAGTCCGAAAACCGTATTTTCGAGCAGGACATCCCCAATGTAATCACGAACCTTGCGGCTCGTCACCGCTTGATCTGTCGGGTTCATGAATTTGAGCTGACACGGGTCCGCATAGGGAAACCAATAGAATTCAAAATGCCGATTTCCGCCCACGATATCGGGCAGCTCTTGCAAGCATTGTTTCAGCGGCATGCGCTTACTTTCGTACTTCATTTTGTAAACGGGTTGAAGCCGGAGCGTCACTTGCACAATAATACCTAACGCGCCAAGTGATACCTGCATCGCTTTAAACAAATCTGGGTGAGTCACAGGTGTACATGTGATAACCTCCCCTGCGCCAGTCACCATTGTCAGTCCAACCACTTGTGTCGCGATGTTGCCGAACTGCTGACCAGTGCCATGCGTCCCTGTGCTGATAGCACCGGCAATGGACTGTACATCGATGTCGCCGAGATTCTCCTGTGCTAGCCCCTTGGCGAACAACAGCTCCCCAAGGAGTTTGAGCTTTGTGCCTGCCCATACCGTCGCGGTCCGTTCCTCAGCGTCTACCTCGATTAGACCTTGCATTCGGTCTAGCGTGATAAGCACATCATCAGATGCCGCAATCGGCGTAAAAGAATGCCCTGTACCGACAACACGCAACCTGCGTCCTTCTCGTCTGCAAAGCAGAACCGCATCGACCACCGCTTCTATGGAGTCCGGATATAGTACCGTCTGCGGCGATGCCTGAACGATACCCGACCAATTCGTCCATGTCCCTAATTTGCTAATCATAGAAAACTCGCCCCCATACCGCGATACGTTGGATATGTACCTACAATGCTGCCCTGCGATACAGCATATAGTTTAAGAAATCGCTCGCATAGCTCCCCTGCCTTTGCATGACGGAAAAATACCGGATCGCCCAGCTCCAACTGGACTTCGCCCCGCACGCGCAGCGGTGTTTGCACTTCACCTGCGCCCTCTAACGGAAATAACACCATACCTTCCGGCAAATACGGCTTCGGCCGTTTATCTAACCCCGTTGGCCCCGAGGCTGTATAACCGCCGCCCATACAAGTCACGATGTTTGGCTGAGGACGACGCACCACCTCTACCGCAAACCCGACAGCAGGCTTGTAGCGAAATGACCTGTAGTTGTCGAATAAGCCTGGTGCGTAAAACCCAGATCCTGCGGTGATCTCTGTCACCCATGCTTCTCTCCGCGAACTGTCCATACTGCCCGTACCTCCCGCGTTGACAAAACGAAGTTGGACCCCCATCGCCTCAAGCCCACGCGTCACTTCCTCTCTCCACTGAGCAGCTTTGCGAATGGAGGATTTTTTCAACCTGCGGATTAGCGCATTTTTCACCGCTTGCCCTGGCACATTATCGCCAACACCGGCAATCTGCGCCTCGTACCCCATAATGCCGTCAAGCCGCAGCCCACTTGCTTCGACGATCCGCTCAGCCAGAGGGCGAACTTGCTCCCATCGCGTCAACGGTGAACGCCATACCCCAAAATGCAGCCCAGGAAAATCGGTCGACATATCGATGTCGATACAAACTGGCACAATAACTTGCTTGGCCGTCGCGAGCCGCCCCAAGTGTTCAACATGCTCGATACAGTCGACCATGAACGTAATCGTCTTGCCTTTGCCTATTAGCGAAATCACATCGCTAAGCGACTCAGCGTGCCACTGTGGATAACCCAATAAAAGATCATCAAACCCTTCGCGCGCTAAGAAAGCAGCTTCCTCCGCCGTGTAGCACATAATCCCCTGGTACACATCGTCAGCTGCCAAAATACGGCGAAGCACATCCGGGCAGCGAATTGACTTGCTCGCAACCCGAATCTTCTTCCCCCCGGCTTCCTGCGCAATGGCCCTGATGTTAGCGTCCAATAAATCCAAATCTACGAATGCGAATGGCTTCGGTACATCCTTGAAAATCTGTTTATAGTACTCGTAGGATCCCATCATGAGACTTACCTCTTCCTAGTGAGCCGTATTTAAGGCTTTGTCAGCCTCCGAATGATTTTCAACCCGATTTTGCTAGACGGATATCGAAAAGGGATATCGAACCTCGTCGTCTGCTTTAATATACTTTTCATATGTGAAAATATTTGAAAACTCATCTCGCCATGATAGCTGCCCATTCCGCTCTCGCCAACTCCGCCGACAGGCAAATGCGTTGATCCAAAATGCATCAGCGTATCATTGACACAACCGCCGCCGAATGAAATTCGCTCAAGTATGGCATCTTGCACCTTTTTATCCTCCGAAAATACATACAGTGCTAACGGCTTCGGCCGAGCATTTATCATAGCTACCACTTCATCGAGACTGTCATAGGTCAAGATAGGAAGAATAGGGCCAAAAATCTCCTCCTGCATGACGGGCATATCCCATGTAATCTGATCAAGCACCGTCGGTTCGATTTGCAGCGTCTGATCGTCAGCCAACCCACCGATAACGACCTTCCCGTCATTCAAAAAATGATGCAACCGCTCGTAATGACGGCGAGAAATGATTTTGCCGTAATCGGGACTTTGCAGCGGCTTGTCGCCATAAAAGGAGACAATCGTTTCTTGAAGATAGGACAGCAGCTTTTCTTTCACGCTTCGATGCACAAGCAAATAATCTGGAGCAACGCAGGTCTGCCCCGCATTAGAGAACTTCCCGAAAGCGATACGCTGCGCCGCTAGCTTTACATGTGCGTCATTATGTACGATGCAAGGGCTCTTTCCTCCGAGCTCTAGCGTGACTCGCGTGAGCCGCTTCGCTGCCGCCTCCATCACAATTTTCCCGACAGCTACGCTGCCCGTAAAAAAGATTTTGTCAAACGGCTGCTCCAGCAACGCACGACTTTCTTCCACGCCGCCTTCCACCACAGCTATATACTGTGGTTCGAAGGTCGCACGTATGATCGCGGTCATCACGGCAGACACAGCTGGCGCTAGCTCAGAAGGCTTCAAGACAACCGTATTGCCGGCCGCAATCGCTCCCACTAACGGATCAAATGCCAACATAAAGGGATAATTCCACGGTGCAATAATAAGTGCCGCACCCAGTGGTTCGGGGATTATGTAGCTGCGGCTCCCCGAATGCGTCATTGGGGATTTCACTTTTTTCGGCTTCATCCAACGTTTCAGATGCTTGATGACATGCGCTATTTCTTGATATACGATGCCTATTTCAAACGCGTACGCTTCCTTCTCTCCCTTATTCAAGTCGGTGCGAAGCGCCTTGATGATCTCTGATTCCTGTTCAACAATCGCTTGCTTCAGCTTTTTGAGCTGTGTAAGCCGGAAATCGAGTCCTCGCGTAGCGCCTGTGTGATAGTATTTTTTTTGCTGATCCATCAATTGGCTTATCGCCATACGGCTCTCATCCTCTCGGATATTTATATCCCGGCTGTGTAATCCCAACTTTTCTGAAAACGCTTACAAGCCACTGTATTCAACAATTACATAATCTTATTATTTTACCACCCCAATCCCCACAGTGACAATATCACGATCCCCCACCCGATCCAAATAACATAAAATGTTGAAAAAAGCCCTGATTGCTCAGGACCTCTCTAATATAAATGAAACATCATCACTCACAAAAAAAGCCGACCAACAGCTCTGGTCAGCTTCTGCTCGGCGCTGGTATTGAAAATGGATATCAATGGTATTTGAATACCCAAGGCGTCAATTCCGTGTAGCTTGCGTTCCCAGCTCTAGATGTCGATCCATCCGGTAAGACTTAAATGAGCCGCAATTCGATCCTTCACCTTTAGCTGCAACGGACTTCAGCACCTGATCATTCACAACTAACTCCTGGCAATTTCATAACCTTTGACGGAACAGGACGTTACACCGATGCACTTTGAAAGCAACCGTAAAGACAGGCATGGTGCCTACGACAGGGGCGAATCTTGTTGCTGTTGCGGAAGATACCGCAGGAAACGGCAATTTAGCAACGACGGAAACGAACAACATCACCTCTTTGGTAAACTATCATCCTTCTATCTGTTCAAATTGAAAAACGAAGCTAGCTAAAAGGATTAACTTATTTCTTCTTCATTTTTGTTCGTCTATTAAATTAAATAAAGGACCCCTCAAATTAATGAAGAGTCCTTCTTGCTTTTAATATTAGGTTGATTAGGAACCATACGCTGCGTCAAATTCAATTATATTGTTATCTGGATCTAAAATATAAATTTGAGCAAATCCAGCAACACTATTCGGTCTGGCTTCGAAATTAACATCAGACTTCATTAACCACTCAATTGTTTTATTATAACTTTTTACCCAGATTGCAAAATGACCATCAACAGAGTCGATCTCACTTTTTCTAAGCGTTTCACCATTGGGATGCTCAAGTAGATGAAGTTGTTGATCACCTATCGCATACCATATACCTTTAGATTTAAAAGGTGGACGTTCTATCTCTTGTAATCTAAGGACTTCGGTATAAAACTCCCTAGCTTTTTCTAAATCTCTTACAGCGAGACTTACATGATGGATACGTTCATAATCAATCATTTTCATGTTCCTCCTAGTTTACACCTTTTTCTTTAGTAATTCTTAATCTTTTACGACATGATTCATCGTTTACGGTAGGTCTTTTGAACTGTATTATAAATACAACATCTGTCACTTTTATACTGGAGGTCTTATGAGAAACATTTATCTAGACTATAATGCCATTTCTTTAAGATTAGCTCAATTAGCACATGAAGTAAAAGAAAAAAAATACGATGCTTTAGTCATTATTCTGCGCGGCGGAGCTTTTGCTGGTATACAACTAGCATTTTTGACGGGTTTACCCTTTTATTTTTTGAACTATGAGCGCTGTTTAAATAAACCCACTTGGTTTCAAGAACCACCGAAATCTAATCGTATCTTGCTAATTGAAGACTTTGCTGGCTCTGGTCGAACCCTCATTGATTGCAAACAGTTCCTACTTGATTCCGGTTTTAGCACGGATACTTTTGTTGTGTGTAAAGATCATTTATCTGCCAGTCAACCAGACTATTATTGTTTTGAATGCCAAGATGAAAGAGCCAGATTCATTCTGCCATGGGAGCGCCACCGATTGTATAAGACAACGTTGTATGGGGGTCAAAAGCTTCAAGATCATGAGTATAATAAAACCGCTTGGGACATGGATGGTATCTTTCTAGATGACGTACCGTCAGAACATTACAGTAAAAACCATTCGAATGCATTATTACTCAGAGACACCTATCCTTTATTGCCCCAAGCACCTATTCTAGAAGAACAAGATGTCATAGTTACCGGCAGACCAATGATCGATAAAGCTCGTACGATGCTTTGGATGGCTAAGCATGGCATAAAGTTTCCTCTATATCTTAGGGACGACCAAATAGATGCTCCCACAAAAGAAAGCACTGCAAAATGGAAAGGAAAACAAGCACTGAATCTTGGCTGCACCCGATATGTGGAAAGTGAAGCAAATCAAGCCGTTCATATTGCAAAACTATATCCTGAGCTTCAAGTGGTATGGTGGAATGATGGTGAGCCAGTCGTCATCCAAGCCACAAGTCGATTAATTAACAGCGTAGTGGAAAATCATGAACGTACTTTGCCATGACGCGGACTTCGAGAACAGAGTTTTCCAACTTCTTCCTTCGTCATTTTCGACCCAGCTTCCTGCACCGTTTATTAAAATTAATTTCCAAAACCCTGAAAATCCTTAGAAAGGATTTCAGGGTTTTCTAGTTAACACGATTCATATTTTTGATTGCAAGTCCCAAAAATGGTATTTATCTGCGTATTGTTCGATTTAAGTGGCATTTTATTCTGCTGACTGAACAACTACAGAAAATAGTAATCTAGGCATGCCATATGCGAGGCATCGGAAGCGCTAATTTTCCAAGCTCCGCCCATATAAATTTGAGAAGTAAATCGCTCTTTATGTGTACATACTCGTGGTCGTCCCAACGGTTATGCAGTTCTTGCGGATCTTCCTTCAGATCAATTGTCCATTATTCCAGCGTTGTTTGGAACTATGACTCAAATGCCGTTATAACGTGCATAATCACAGCTAGAATAAGTCCACAAAACGATTGAGCATCCGACATCAGCACTCCTCTCTAATTGGAGGTTCACGTCCATTTATTTAGCCATTCGCTAATTCCCCTCTCGTGCGCTTAATATTACATTAATAATATTATGATGCTGTTATTTTGGACTGTATGCTGTATTTCCATTGAAGCGTACCGTCGGGATTGAAGGCAGTGAGAAAAGGAGTCCCGATAGACAATAGGTATATTGCTATAAAATTTTGCAATAAAACCCTCTTATTCTTACCTCTTACTTATAAATTCAATAAGACACGACGGAAAATACAACTCCAGCTAGCACAGCTCTAGTAACTTATTTTTGTTGAATATAGGAGATCGTTCTAGAACCACTTCGCATACCATTTCTTATAACTGGAACCTGAAGAGATAATTTCCCATCGCGCATACTTAGGCTAGCATCTCGCAAAGGTTTTAAATCGGTTGAGAAACCATATTCATTAAACTGAATCACGGTATCAGCCCAATCTCCTACTTTTAATATCGCAGATTTATCAGTAATGAATGTTATTCGGACGGGGGAAATTTGAAAGCTTGTATATTCAGCAACATCATTAGTCGTCCATGTACCACCATATTGACGGTATGAATTTAGCGTTGTTTTTTCCGGCTTTTCTTTAACAGTTTTAAAGGAAGATAATACAGTAGGGATTTGATTAGAAATATCTTCTAGTTTTTTATACGCATCCTGTATATCATACGCTTTAAGGTTTCTCCACGATTGTAGATATGCAAACGTTAAATGATTTTTCGAGGTTAGAAATGTATAGCCTGGATGTTTATCGACTTTCCATTCGTCTTCTGTTTGATTAAAGACTTGGACTTCAAAGAAAGGAACACCAGTACCGTAAAAGGCACTGAATGATGCGTCGAGATAAAATCTAAAAACATCTCCATTTCTCAACGGATAGGTTGAAAGAACCGAAGAGCCGCTAAAATTCCCTTCGATTTTCAATAAATTCTGTAATGGTTTTGGAACGTCAAGAGTAAATCCATAGACCTTATCGGAACTATTCTGGTTTGGCTTTTTAATTTCAACTGTCGATGTATCACCATTCCAATTGACCTCGGCACCTAACGCTTCGCTAACAAAACGGATTGGAACCATTGTATTACCTTCGATAATTGTTGGAGCTTGTTCGAGGTTAACCAATTGATTATTTGCTAAAGCGCTATGACCGCCAATAGTTAGTGAAATGATTTGGTTGTCCTTATAAGCCGTCACTAATCGATTGTTATTATCCCAATGAACTCCCGCACCGAATGCCTCAAAAATAGGGCGAAATGGAACAAGCACTGAGCCATTGATGAGAGTAGCCGACTGTTCATAAGTTTGTAATTCTCCATCAATAGTTACATTGACTGTCGTTAGAGCGGCATGTGTATAGCTTGGAACAGAGAGTGTTGATGCAATGACTGTAGTAAATAAAACCGATGAAAGCAACCCTTTCATTACCTTTTTCAAAAGAATTCCTCCTCAAAGTAAGAAATTTCACCCTACCCATGTTGCTGTTTATCCGTCAACAGATAATTTTTTACATCTACCAACATATTTTATTTCTGAAAGAGTTAAAAAGTGGAAGGGCATACAAAAAAACACGATAAGGTCTAACTTAATAATCGAGCGCCACAATTATAAGAGTCATTTCAAAGCAGATGGTATCTGCCTTGAAATAACCCTTCCTGTGCGAATATTTAATTAGCTCAGAACATTACATTACTTGGTGACTGTTACGTAATCAAAGTCTGGAACTAAGGAACCTGCTGAATCAGATAACTGCTGACTGGCGGTTCCATTCACTTTGAAGTACTTAATTTGTACGTGAGTACCAGCTTCAACCGCTTGCTTAACGACACGTGTGTATTTATCATCTAAATTAATGTGTAAGACATTGCCGTTACCGAGATAATGTTGTAGAATATATCCTCTTAATGAATGTTCGGTGTTATCAACTTTTAGCACAAGTCCCGCAGCACTACCTCCAGAGTCAAATTCAAATCCATTAGCAAACGTCAACACAATGTGACCGTGCTCGTAATGCGCTGATGGGATACCCGGTACGGCAATCTCTGTTACTCGCTCTGATGTCAGTGCATTCGGATAGGCATCTAAAGCCCAGTTCTTAATTCCAGAGGTGTTCATTTGTACCGACACTTGTCCAGCAGGAAGTGGAGAGTTAAATTTCAGTGTATACCAAAGAGTGTTACTGCTGTAGCTGTAGTTTGCCGAACTAGGCGTGGAGCTGCTCTGACCGCCCACAGAAACTACAAACCGTGATTTAAAATCTTGGTTTAAAGTCGTATTGTTATCCCTTGGATTCCAACCTGGAATTAACCTAATCGTCATAGATTTACGATCGGAGCTGACGGTCACACGTTCAATTTTTTCATCAATATAGATAACTTGCCTATTACTAAAGGTATTGACTTTATTTCTAGCGTCCGACGTATCTTGAATAGCTGTTCCAGTATACGAAAGAATTATGTTATTTTTTCCTGCCTCTGTAATTCCGCCTACTTCGAGCTTCACATACGAGCTCCCGCCACCAGAGTTATCCGGATAGTTATATACCGAGACGTTATTGACCTTTCCTATGTTTAATGCAAACTGCTCTGGTAGTGGTAAGCTGTTTGCATCTAGCGTTTCATTGTAATACAAGTAGATTGAGCTTAGGTTATCATTAATATATGCCTCAGAAAGGTATGGACCAGTTGTATCGAGGGCATCCACCGTCGCTTGTTCAAACAAGACCGTCGTTACCGCACTAGACGTATACCCCTTATTTACGTCACGAATGACAAACTCCACTCGAGCGGCTCTTTCGCTCAATGAAAAGCCAGTATTAAATTCCTGCAATTCATTAACCTGGGAACTATCGATCTTAAAATAAGGCCAGTCCTGGACCTGAACAACTTGGTTATCTTTCCCAGCATGTCCTTCCAGTACGGATTTCACGCTGGATTCAATATGACCATTAATAGCGTTCACAACCATATATACTTCAGCAGGCGCGTTTAATTTATAACGGACCCAAATCTTCCCGTCCCTCACGTAGGCTTGTGGGTAACCACTAATGAAGTAGGGATCCGTATAGCCGATGATATCTACATGATCCGTACCCTTAGCCCGAACAATAAGATCGAATGCTTTTGTTCCTATAGCCTCACCACTCAGTGTAGCGGTCAGCACGACAAACTGATCGTTCTTCTCACCTCTTGTTACAACACCTGAGTTTGTGATTACATTGATATTATCCGATTGCCAAGAGATCTGTACGCCAGGGTAAGCAGGCAAGGACGTCACCAGATTCACATTCGTTATAATGTTGTTTCGGTCTGCATTATGTGCGAGCAATGCGGGCTCAATAGCCCTGAAAACCTCTTCCGTATTTATGGGCAGCTGTACAGGGCCAAATGGGGCACTTAGGGCAAATCCGCCAACCGACTTTTGGTCACCAATGGCTTGAACGCGAATATATTTGCCGGCATCAGTTTCCGTCAGTGTATACTCGGAAGTGGTTGCACCAGTAAAGATAAAATAAGGACCAGCTTCCTGATTTGCCCAATACCATTGGTATGTGAAGTTATCAGACGTCAGATTTTGCTCGACGATGACTTGACCTGCATGTAACGTTTTTCCTGTCTTTGCTTCACCCGTGATTGTGCTAATCGCTTTTATATAGGCTGCGCCCTGTGGAACATACGTTATAAATAAAGTAATGCTCTCATATCTTGGATGTGAAATGGTCACTTTATAATTCTGGATCGCTTCCGGCTCACCTGCATCAATCTGAACAACAAAGCTGTCTTTCTTCGAATCCCCAGCTAAATAAGTTCCAAATGTCGGATTATATGAATATGTTACATTTGTTACGGAAGCAGTAAATCCGGTGGCATCCGCAATTGCCTGGCCAGTTTGATCCTTTAGCGTAACTACGAGGTTTGCCAAGTGACCTGCGGAAGCTGCTGTTGATCGATCTAGAGGTTGCTCTGCAACTACAACTGCATCATACTGATTGTCTTGATAGACCGATTGAGTCACATTCAGAATAGAAAGCTTACTGCTATTGGTAAGAATCGAAGCTTCTGAGGTCGCATTAGAATCAACAATAGAGCCTTCGAATTTTGAAATGGCGACTTTTAGGGCTGGCTTCGTTACGGTTACAGCTACTCGAGCTGTTTTACCACCGTTTTCGGTAATTACTTCAATTGTCTTAATGCCTTGTCCAACCGCTGTGAGAAGTCCGTTCTGATCGACTGTTACGACATCCGTACTATTATCCACAACCTTCCACGATACTTTCTTATTTGTGGCGTTACTTGGTGTAATTGTTGTGCTAAGCTGTTTAGTTTCGCCGACAATTAAAGCTAGATTCTGTTCATTTATCGAAACGCCGGTAACTGAAATCTTCTGAGAGTCTTCGTTTGCCGTTGGAAGGGTTGGCGTAGTGTTGGTACCACTGTTAGAGGGTTGAATTGGACGATCATTTACTGTTGTCTGGACACCGCCAACATTTGTCACTTTATTGATCACGGCACTGCCTTTAATATTTGTTTGAGCCTCGGCGATTAACTCTTTAATTGTGCCGTTAGCTGTAATAGGTATACCGGTGGACTGATTAATGACCTTATTAAATTGTCCGTCGAGTATGATCTCTTGACCTGCTGTCACATTTGCTGGGATTACTACGCTTTCAAAACCACCGCCGGTAAGCTGCTTTGTAACCAGAAGGGCCCCACTTTCCATTTTGGTAACGGAAACAGAAGTGCTTCCGGTAGCTAGGACACGAAGTTTGCCATTATATTTGTTAACAACTAGCGCACCTTCTACATTAACACTGTTGAAAATAATGGAGTGTTCGCCACCACCGCGTACGAATACAGAACCGGTAATTTCTACATTATTTAACGTGACCTCACCTTCACCCACGCCCTGAGCAATATATAAGTCCCCCGATATTTTCATGTTGTTAAGGACAACACCAGGCGAATTTACGACTAAATTTCCATCTATATTCTGGGAGTACTCACCTGGCTTGGAGATTAGCGTTTGAACGAAGTTGTTAAACATCGTTATGGCTTCTGCTCGAGTTAAATTTGATTTAGGGCTGAAGGAGCCATCCGGCATACCCGAAATCACTTTTTTAGCTGCCAAGATCTTTACAGAAGTGTGGGCCCAATCCGCGATCGTATCCGAATCACTAAACGCAGGTGATCCCACGTCGCCCTGAAGGTCGAATGCTTTGGCAACCAACACAGCAGCTTCTTGCCGCGTAATGTTTCGTTCGGGGTATGCCATCCCATTATCACCATTCATGACTCTGGCGGCATGTAGCTTTACCATATCGTCGTAATACCATTGTGAAGAATTAATATCAGAGAAAATATTCTCTCCCTTTTCGATGTATCTCATCAAATTGTTAAGCATCGCTGAGAACTCTGCCCTTGTCACTGAATCATCTGGTCTAAATGACCCAGCATAGCCATTAATGACGGCATAATCGGCCCACTTCGTGATGGAGCTCTTTGCCCAATGCCCCTGAACATCGCTAAAGGCAGCAGACGATACCGGTGTAACTGCTGTCGTAATCATTGTGGTTAAGGCTAATGCCATAAAAATTTTCTTCGTATTTAAGAATTTCATGACAAAAAAACTCCTTCTATGTCGCTTTATTTAATTCCCCACTGCTTACAGCAGTGGAAAAAATGGAACCGCTCAATCCGATAAATGTTCCCTGAAACTGTTTTTACAGTGGATACATCATTTTTTGCGCCAATTTGTAAGTAAGAGTTCGGAACTTTCGCATCAGGGATTAGTCAAAGGCAGTTGTTACCACGACTAAAGATAAAAATATTACGATTGGTAGAAGCAATAAACGTTTCTTTTTATACATCAACTCCCTCACAATTTATGTTAGCATTAATGATATTAACATTTGTAATATATATAATACAAGGTGATCGACTGTCGAAACGAGCTAAAAGAATATAAAGTTTTTTGGATTTACTTGGGTAATATCAGTCTTTTGATACATTTTTGTAAGGGAATATCAAAATCGATTGCTCATTCGCTTTGTGACACTATGTATTAGTTATGCAAGCAAAATTTCAGAACAAAAAAATTGCTCCTCGTTTTCGAGAAGCAATGAGCATAGCAAATGAATCGGGGGTTTGTGATAATGGTTGTTTTTAGCAATCATGGAAGCGAAGTAGATGTGATCCTCCTGGCCCTTTGCATGCTTCCGCTACCCTATCAATGATATCTTCTCTCCATTGCGCTGGCTTTGGTCTTTTACCCATAGTTATTTGAACTAAAAATAAACGCCAAGTATAACACAGAAAATGCGTTAGGCTTGGCGTTTTTAAACAATAAATTACGTACATCCCTGAAATCTAAGAATTGGCTTATTCTTGAACGCTCGCTATTTCAGCAAGACGTCCTTTAATATTTTCCGTACAAACGCCGCCATGATAAGTGATGATAGTTTTAATGTCATAGTCCAGCAGCTTTGCTACGGATTTGAGAGCTAACTGCATATCCGGCGTGAATTGAGGATTTGGAGGCATAAGCACACCGTCTTGCGACGTAAGCGCGTCCCCGGCAATTAATGTTTTGCTTTTTGGGTGATACAGACTGATATGATCTGGCGTATGTCCAGGTGTAAAAATAACTTGAATGCCTCCGCAATAAGGGAGTACGTCCCCATTCTGAAGCGTCACATCCACTTTGGATGGAGTAGCGAGACGCTTGCTTTTAACCGCAGGCACTTCCCCTAAAATGTAAGGCTTACCTATTTCGTGTGCCAGCACTTCGATCCGTCCCTCTGAAGCGTTCACGAGCTCTGGCAGGCTACCAATGTGATCCATGTCATGGTGAGTAATAATGATTTTCGTCAGATTTTCAAAAGGGAAGGATGCTTCGGCAAGTTTGTCGTGTATAAGTCCTAGCTGACCAGGGATTCCTGTATCAATGAGAACGACTTCTTGCTCGTCCCAAAGTAATGTCGCATGTACGACGAACGGATTGCCATTGACGTTCATATCCAAAATAAGTGGTTGAATTCCTGCTTGTTCTGCCATTACTACACCTCCGAAATGTTTGCAAAATAATTTAATTCCATTGTAATATCTGGCGTATCCAAGATCAATTTTTGCTACTGAATAATATCAAATGTTATTTCTAAGTTTTGGGGTAACCGATGCTTAAATCAGGCGATGTCTAGACCAATAAAGAATCAGGAACAAGTCGATTGAAGCAGGTGCGAATGCGCTCTTCTAATCGGCTTTTTTTGTGCCTATATTAGGTATTGCGGTGGTTGCGACAATTACGTACTAATCGGGGAGTCTTGGTTTGCACGTTCAAACGTTATGCTAAGATAATTAAACAAAAAATTAAGCTGTGAGTTTCGCGAAAATCGCAAAATACTCGCAGCTTCGAAAAAACCTTTTGTGTCAATTGATTATTATAAATATTGGATACTGTTTATTTCATCGGTACACGTTTCGTTTCTACGCTTGCGAACATCAGCCCAGCAACAGCGACTCCTACGACAGATAGTCCACAAAGCGTATAAAATAACAAGTGGTAATCGATGAACAGCGCTGCGAATATCGAAGCTAGTAAACCGCCCATATAACGATATGTCATATAAACCCCCGACGCCACACCCGACATTTGTTTGGGAACAGAGTTCAATGAGGCCGGTTGCATCGAAGCTGTACCGAAGCCTGCTCCAGCGCCTCCAAGCAAAAAGATAAACGAAATCAGCCACACCGAATGTGTGTTAAACATGAGCAGGTACGTCAAACTGGAAACTGCCAAACACATAAAAGATATCATAATCGTTTTTTGTGTCCCCAAACGATTAGATAATACGCCCCCAAGCCCAGAAAATAACGAACATCATTATGTTGAATTTGATTGCTCTTTGCTGCTTGTGGACGAAGTTCGTCAACAGTTCGTCAACAAGTATCTATTTTGTTATTTTTAAGATATTTTTAGACCGCGAGTTTCTCCTGTAACCGTTATCAGCATCATGACAGTAGTGTACTGTAACATCATTTATATTAAGTCATTGGATTTTACCGTATTGTGTGAGCAATTTGTGAGCATTTATTCGAGCACTTCCCGTAGTCTTTTTTGGAAATTGCGTAAACGAATTTCAAGCATGACTGGAGTTCCCGCTTCACGATCTGCGCTAAAACCAAGATGCAATAAACTTAATAGGTTGAAAGTTTATTGAACAGCCGTCCGGCCATCTTCTCTGTTCTTCCTTCCAGTCTTCTTTTGTTAGATGTAAATTTTTAGAATAAAAAGAACATTTTATTGCTGTAATCGCCCTCAGTCATGAATCCCATTTCTATATTAACGAGATTGAGAAGTAGCCGGAAAGCACCGGCACTATCTGGCGGTTCTCCGGAGGCCGGTGTTGAATTGAAGCCCAAAAAAGCCTGACGAAGTTGAACCGTCAGGCTTTTTGTTTGCCATGCCCCCATTGTTATTTATTATTTTTAAATAATGACAACGCTCTAAGAATCACTGTAGTTGCTTCTGCACGAGTCGTGTTCGCTTTAGGACGAACCGTTTGATCCTCGTAGCCGTTCATCAAACCATTTTCAACTGCTGCAGCAAGCGATCCCTCTGCCCAATTGGAAATAACATTGATATCGTTAAAGCTGATCCTTTTACTTGTCGACTGAAGATGAACAGCCCGAACCACGATAGCTGCCATTTGTTCACGCGTAATAGAATCATTCGGCTGGAAGGATCCATCCTCGAATCCTGACACGATACCAAGTGCCGCGGCGGTAAGAACCCATGAATTAGCCCAATGATCTGTTATGTCGCTAAAGGTTCCCCCAGATGGCGCACTTAACTTCAAAGCCTTGACAAGGATCGCAATAAATTCAGCACGTGTAATGTTATTATCCGGCTTAAAGCTCTGATCCCCATACCCGTTAATAGCTCCAGACTTCATAAGACTTAGAATGTTCTCCTCCGCCCAATGCCCTTTGATATCAGCGAATTGAGCAGCCTCTGCCTTCTGTGGATCAGACGAAGCAGATGCTTCGACGAATAAGGCAAATTTCGTAAAGCGAGTGAAGGTTCCTGACACCGTAGACGCTGATGTATCTATTGTAATATTGTCCAATTTCACCCATCTGCTAGTTTCAGAGTTCAGACCATAGATGGCTATTTGGGTCTGGTTTAAGTCTACCTTCGTTTTGTCATAAGCAAGAACAATTGTAGCCGGTTTACTAAGCTCGCCTGCAATATCTGCCTTTACTTCGTAAACGTCTCCGACTAGATGTAAATTGGAATTAATTGGAATAATTACTGTATCACTTATCTTGTTTACATTGACTTTCAAATCCTTATCTACTGCCCCTGCAGAAATTATCATTTTCAGCTCATCGAACGTAAATCCTGCACCATGTAAAGCTGAAATAGGATAGTTATTTGCAGTACCCCCGCCACCTCCACCACCGCTTTGTGGTGGGGGTGGTGACGGTGTATTATTCTCATTGTTTGGGGGTAACGGTTGGGCACTCTTAGTTGCGCTTAACAGGTTTCCGGCAGAATCGTAGGTGTAGTTAATGGTTATCCCATTTTCATAAGTAACGCTTTTCAGACGGTTTAATTCATCATACGTATAGGTAGCAGCTTGAGCTACGAAATTGAAAGTAAAGAAAATGCCAAATAAAAACAACCAGAATCGAAAAGTTTTAATATTTCTCACCTCATATACTATCTTCGATAATTTGGATAAATTGCTTTATTTTTTTCAAATTGAAGCTGTTCACTAAAAGTCGTATCGAACCATTCGTCATAAGCCCCTACAAGCTCCTTAATTTTTAAATTTTTAAAATCATCTACGGCTTGCGTTGAAATATTCCAAATGGATTCTAATGTGCTTGAGGAATAGTTAGACCTACGATATGCTTGATCTGCTATCTCCCATGCTCTTTTCGATCGTATTTCATTTTGAAGCAACCTTAGCACCTCCCAGCTACTGTATTTGTCATTAATCATTGAAAATTCAACCGAAGCATTCATATGTGCGTTACCCTTAATTTTTTTATCTACTTCATATCTAAATGTAATATCCCTAGACCTTGCGACGACCCTTGTCCCAATCTTTAGTGCTCCTATACCTATCAAATCCCAAACCAGTTCATCAACGTCATTTTTCCCTTGCACCGTACGTATAAACGAGTTGCCGAACAAAAGTCCATTCATACCCACACCTGCTAACGCCAAAGGCGTAAAAGTCAATCCCCATGCTACTAGCCCCAATGTATTTTTGTGACCGTCGATCCAATCCGAAACACGATTGAACAATTCGGACCAGCTGTCCTCCAACGCACATAGCCCGAAGGGGTCAAGTAAGGAAATCGGCTGCCCGTTAGCAAATGCGTATCGATTTAAGGATGGAGTGGATGCAATATCACCATACAAGACGTCTTGATTAATGAATCGCTTTATCTCCGGGCTATAGTAACGTGACTTCATGAAATACAGCCCGTTTGCATCCGTAACAACACCATACCGTCCGTTAAATTGAAACGGAGTGGTTGACTCGCCGATATGTCTAACCAATTTGCCATACGGGTCGTATTGAAATTGATCCGTCACAGCGCCCACTTCATCCGACAAAGCTACCGTGCTGCCACGTCTATCGAAATGGTAATTGACATAGGTGCCTTCCTTTGACTCAGAGCCTATAAGACCAAGACCATATACATAATATGCCTTAGGTTGTCCGTTCTCGTCCGTCTCCATCAACACCTGAGTTAATACGGAAAGCGGATCAACAACGTATCGAGTGGTAATACCTTGCTCCGTAACCGCCATACGCTTACCGCTTACATCATATAGATAAGCTGCGGAGCCTGCTTTTATAAGCAGATTAGAGGAATTATACTCAAAGGCTGACATGCCGCCAGCAAGCGGTCCTTCAATCATATTCCCATCGGCATCAAAGGAAACAAGGCTGTTATTGTAGCTTACAATTCGATTATCTGGTCCATATGACATTTGAACGTTTTTGTCGGGGATGTTCGGATCTGGTTGAAAAGCAACATTCTCATTCACCACACTACCCGAACCATCGTATTCGTATTTAAAATCATGAATGATATTACCATTGGCAGCCGTGTCCATAAGTCGGACTAATTCGCCGAGCGAATTGTATTCTCGTCTTTCCACGGAACGTTCAGGGCGTCTGGTTTCTACGAGTTTTCCACGCTGATCATAAGCATATGTCGTAGTACGTGCAGCCCAGTCCGTTACTTTGGTCAATCGCTTTAAAGCATCATACTCATAGTACACTTTCTTTCCATCCGGATAAGTCAATTCTTTCATGTTTCCGGACACATCGTAAGCGTACCCAATTTGATTGCCATAAATATCTTGATAACCGATTACACGATTTAATGCATCATACTGGTACTGTAGTGTCCCGTTACTATTCGATTGCGATAACAGATTACCGACAGCATCGTAATGGAATTCACTCTGGCCTTCTTTGCTGATCACTTTGGCTAGGCGTCCCGCATCATCATATTGATTTTCGATGACATCTCCACGTGCATTAGTCTTTTTAGTGACCTGACCTGCTTGATCGTATTCATACTGCAATTTGCCGCCCGTTGCATTCTGAACCTCTGTTACTCTACCAGCGACATTATACTGGAATATCGTTTGATTTCCGTTTGGATCCATTATTTCAGTACGATTGCCATCCGCATCAAAAGCCTGACGAGCTACGCCATTCAATGGATCTACCGTGACCACATGCCGTCCCATGGCATCGTACTGATACTGCGTCACTCTATTTAATGGATCCAAACTCTTGGCAAGCCTATTTAATGCATCATACTCATATTTCCTAGTAAAACCTTTAGCATTGACAACCTGTGTCAAGTTCCCCGCATCATCGTAAGCTCGCACTTCCTGCCTTACGCCATTAGGATCCACCTCTGCGATTACATTTCCAAAAGCATCATATTCAAACCTTTTGACTTGCCCAAACGCATTCGTTTCCTGAATTACTCTCCCGTTACCATCATACGCCCATTTGGTGCTATTTCCAGCTACGTCAACCGTCATCACCAATCGGTTCTCACTGTCATAGTGATTGGTTTTCTTGCTATTGAATGCATCCGTTTCACTGGCCAGCAATCCGTTCTTTGTATATGCATACTGCGTGACATTACCTTTCGCATCCGTTCGTTTAATTAACTGGCCATGCCTATCGTATTCAAACCTTTGCATATTCCCGAGCGGATCTGTCATTTCGGACACCCGGTCAAACGCGTCATAAGAATACATTACTTTTTTACCGAGGGCATTCGTCACAGAAACTACATTCCCAAAAACATCGTATGTATAGGAGGTTTTGCCGCCGCCAGCATCGGTTATGCTTTGAATCACGCCATTGATATAGGAATACGTCATTTTGCTGCCGCTCGGACTCGTTGTGGATACGAGATTATGGCGATCATCGTACTCCATTCTTGTTATCTTGCCTTCAGGAGATATCATACTCGTCATATCCCCCAAACTATCGTAGGTGTAAACGGATCTGCCCCCAAGGTGATCCACTTCTGCCAGCACATGTCCCTTATCATCGTACTCGTATGAGATAGACTGGCCGGACGGATTGGTTGCTTTTTTCATATTACCGTTTGCATCAAACTCGTAATTGGAGGATTTACCGAATACATTGATCGATTTGGCCATGTTGCCATGCTCATCATATTCATACCGTATGACACCTTGCTCTGGATCTGTTGAGCTCTGCAATTGACCTACATTATTATAAATGAATACATTTGTTAATCCTTGCTGATCGGTTAATTTAATTCGACTGGATCCATCCCCACCTAGTTCGTAACTGAATCTGCTTGGATTGCTCTGTCCATTTTGGTACATCGCAGATATTCGGTCTTTATTATCATACTCATATTTCTTATTGTCCTGCGTTGCTGTATCGGTGACTTGATTTAGCCGTCCTTGATCGTCATAAGCGTAGCTCAGCGTTGTTCCCCATATATCCCTGAGATTTTCCAGCTGATCTTTTGCATTATAATTCAGTACAGCTTGTCTGCCACGATTATCCTGAATCAGATTAGGCAACCCTTTGTCCGTATATTTGATCTCCACCCACTGCTGAAATGTAGTGTCCGTGATTCGAACAAGTTGCCCCAGCGCATCGTAATCAAGCTTCTGTACAAACCCATGAGGATCCGCCTTTTCCGCTAATCGGCCATCTTGCTTAAACCTAAATTTCTCAAAGCTAGGACGAGTCAGCAAGAAGGTTCCATTCTCATTTTTAACAAACTGATCATGCCGGGCAGTATCCTGATTGGAAACATAATGTCCATTCGGATCCGGATTGTACAAATTGCTGCTTCCGTCATTCCAAATGACTCTTACACTCCCATCTTCGTAGCGGGTTAAATGGGTGTTAAAGTTATGCTCCCAGCCTTTCCCCCTGCTTGTTGGAATCAGCGAATATTCGATTGAATTGCGTCCGCTGGTTTTGATCAGAGGGACAGGTCTTCCGGTTATGCCGCCACCAGGTAAAATAACCGAAGGAGTCGCAGGCTCAAACCCATACCAATCCATCAAGTGCTGTGGCTGTTCTCCGCGTTCATCATCAAACACCGTGACTACCACGAAACGATCGTTCTCGCTCGGCCCAACATGAAGTTCAATTTCATAAAATGGTTCAAGCGTACTAATTAGTGGTTTTACAAGTTTGTTTTTCATCTCATCTGGAGTCAGGGTATGCATTAAAAGTAAAGGACTTTCTGGATCATCTGTTACTTTATAAATCTTGTACGTTTTAACCTTGGAGTCTTTTACTACTCCCCACGTTAACTTGACCACATCCCCACCTTCATAGCTTTGCCGAAAGATGGGTGTACGCCATTCATCATATGTTGGCCCTACCATTGACTTAATTTCCGTCTGGATATCAGCATTTCCACCCGTTTTAGCTACAAATGATCCCGGTAAGTCCAGACATCCGCAAAGTGTTGGTATTAATGTGTATTCGAAAGTTTTCGTTTGTCCTGCTGGAAGCTCTGATATAGACTGCCTCAATGGTCCGGAAACGTATACAAAATTTTGCGCCCCACCCTGCTGCAGGCTAAAGTTAAAGTTGTATATAGTCGTATCCGACACGTTGCTTAGATCAAATCGGACTCGATACGGGTATCCTTTTTCAGCCTGAGATTGGGCGTATACAGTCATCTTTATGGCGTCGTCACCCCAAACATGGAATGGCTTGGTCGTGCTGAACATCGTATTCACCTGTTCATTAAACGGCTGTAACACACCCTTGAATTCAGCGCCGATCTGATAGTTACCTTTCTGGTCACCACGCACAACCCATTTGATTTCTTTCTGCTCCTGACCCGCAATCGAGCCCAAGCTCAAGCTTGCTGGACTGGAGCCCTGCCCGGTACTCATCAAGGTGAGTCCAACTGGCAGCTTCAAATCTACTGAAGCATCGTCAATAACAAATTGTGGATCAGCCGCATTTTGAATAACCATGCCAATTTCAAAAAACTCTTTTAACCAACTTACCTCACCAGGGATAACCAGATAGCCAAGCGTTGGAGCTACCTCAGGATGATCCTTGAATGGTATTAAGACCGGATATATGCTGCCTCCTCCCGGTACTGGGATTACATTTGGAAATTGTCCCCCCAATCCCACAGGTACTCCTCGACCATTAACCGGAAACACCAATGGTTTTGGTAAGAAATGCAGGTGAACCTCAAAGCGGTAAACCCACTGATTATCTGCATTTGTTACATCGATTCCTGCATCTTTAATTTCTTGCAGCGTCATTTGTTTGACATTCAAGTCACCACTAACAAGCTGACTTTTCTGGAGTCGCACCGTAAGATCTAATGTTTCCGGTACCTTTATCGTTACATTCGTCATCTTAGGCAAATAGTTTCGTGTATACGCCGCCACTCGATAAGATTCATGCTCTGTTACGACCAGTGCCAGACCACGCTCATCAGCAGTGAATTTCTGTGATGTGCCATCTGCGGATAACGCCATGACTACGGCGAACGGCAGAGCCTGTCCAGTATCATCGTCCACAACCTGCACGCGAAGCTTACTTACCTTATCCTGTGGCACGACGGTCAAGGTCAACTGATCCGCTCCTCGATTGCCCAACGCATCCGTGACTGTTAATGTGACGATATAGACTCCTGCCTGGGCAAAGGTATAGGACGGCATCTCAGTTTCCGCAGTAGCTCCATTTCCGAAATCCCAATGATAAGAAATCGGTTCCCCCGCCTCCAATATAGCTCTAAATTCAACTGCGTTTCCGGCCGCGACGGTCAGGTCATCCCCAACGTTTACTACGGGAGCAATCACAATACTATCAGTTGGGACAGCTTCTATTTCTGAGCTGCTACTGCTGTTGTTGTATTTATCCATAGCCTCTATGACATAATAATAGGTTTTATCTGGTTGAAGTAAGCTATCCGTATAGGTACTATCTTTCGATTGGGCAATAACCTGGTATGGTCCGCCCGGTGAAGTTCCTCGCATAATAATAAAGTGATCAAGATCAGCCTCTCCGCCTGACGCCCAGCTTAAATTAACCTTTTTTACACTCGCTGTAGCTGTAACTATTGGCCTAATGGGAGGTGAGACATCTAAAACGATTTCGATCATTTTCGGTTCACTAGTGTTTCCGGCCCTATCAATAGCTTTGGCTAAAATATCATAGGTTCCATCCTGATGACTATCTGTTTGCCAACGAAATGAAACAGTTCCCGAATTCCGATGTACTTCCTCCGAATCTACCTTGACCCATTCTACTGTTGGACGAGCAAAGGGACGTTCGTACAACTCTATTTCGGATATTTCATCATTATCTGCAGCCTGTACAGTTATAGTTGGATGCGCTCCCACTATCGTACTACTCTCTGGTAAGATATTTTGAATCATAGGTGGGACCATATCTTCCATTACGATTATATTTGCAAATGCTTTGACACTTTCATCCGGAGTCATTGCTTTAATATTAGCGTCGCCAACAGACAAAGCCGTAATAACTCCGTCTTGATCTACACTTGCCACAGATGGATCATCGCTAGACCAGACGATTGATGTGTCTGTAGCATTCACAGGCAAAACGAGAGCATTGATTTGGAATGTAGGCTTTTGAACAGCAAGGCTTCTTTGCAATGATATCTCTGTTTTGTCCATAATGATGCTTTGGACTGGTATATTGACACCTATTGATGCCAGTACAATATTGACAATGGTCGCTTGTCCAGATGTGACGATCACACTATCTTTCGTTTGGTTCGTATACCCGTTCGCAGTAATGTAAAGGGTATAGGTATTGGAGTCGAGGTTCGAGAACACATAATTCCCATCAGCATCCGTAAATGTGTACCCGTCCTGGCCTAGACTTGCACTTACCTCAACTCGAGCGCCTTGAACCGGAATACGATTACTGTTTATAACCTTACCTGCAATTACTCCACTTGTTTCAATTGGCTTACTTACGGTAACACTAGCTCGAGCAGTATATCCCTGATAACTGATTTTAATTTCTGATGTTCCTTCTCCTATAGCCGTTACCAATCCATTGGATATAGTATTGTCACTAGCCACTTTTATTACACCAGTATTTGAAACCGAATATAAAGCCATATTCGTTACATTAACTTTTGTATTATTAGAGTAAGTAGCAGTTACGACAGTTTGATGGGTTTCTCCAACTACTAAACTATAGTTTGTTGTATCCAGTGAGACGCCTGTTATTTGTGGATCAAGCGACTGCTTCTGAACCTCTATTAAGGCTTCCGTTATTTTACCCTGATAAGTAACAGTCATTACGACTGATCCTTCACCAATTGCAGTTACAAACCCCTCCGTATTTACACTAACAACCTCGTTATTCAACAGCGAGTAATGGGCTTGTGTTGTTACATCTATTGTTGTGTTATCCGAATATGTAGCTGTGACAACTGTTTGGTAAATTTCACCTATCTTTAAATTAACATTACTTAACGCTAAAGAAATGCTGTCAAGTTGTGAAATGGTATTGATTTGAACTTGATATCCTCCTCCATTATTCGAATACTGACCAGGTACGTCATTATAAGCTAATAATAATCTTCCTGAATGTGGGACTGTTAAATTGTAATTGCTTCCTAAAAGAAACTTGGAAATTATATTACCATTTTCTGTTTGAATTGCACCTATTAGAGCACCTACTGGAGCATTGGGAAGTATAGTAGAAGGATCGAATTTTTGAGTATTGTCATAGAAATATCCATCCGGATTGGTAAGATTCCAATGAGGATCAAATTTTGCTAAACCACTGCTTATTACCAAGAGCGTTTCTCCAGCACTTACATTTAAATTAGAATTCTCCCATTGACCGTGACTTGGATCTTTTTGAGCACTAACATATAACTCGAAGGTCAGGGCACTCGTAGTTGATAGTGATAATCCTGGAATTGAAATTATAACCGCTAATAATACTAATAAGCATTTCTTAAAAATCGTTGACAACCACTATCACTCCAATATTATTTTTTTATTTTCGATAAGATTTCTTATGAAGGATCAGGTATGTATTTACTAGACTTTTAGAAGTACTTCCGCAGTTGCAAGAACTGACCTTACTAAAAAAGCAACAAAAAGCATTCTACCTTAGCGTCGTATTAAGCCCCCCATCTTGATAATTCCCATACCTGTTAAAAAGGACATCGCAATCTCAGATGATTTGAACGCATCAACAGTGGTATTCGGAAGAGTCAGCATAAATAAGAGATTGGCCCGGACCCCGCCATGAGATTTGTCGTATATAACCGACATTATGGATATTAAGATTGGATAGATTGTTTATTTGGCTCACTTCAGATGAACATAAGCGAATAAGCGTTCATGAAGAAGTGAATCGGACAAACAGTATCACTAAGAAGATAATAAACGAGTCAAGTTGAAGATACAGTCGGTTGTTGTCTGATACATTATTTTTTTGAAAATATTCCTATAATTCTAGTTTTGCTGATAAAACAAGGACTTTCTAGTACAAAATAACTAGGGACTTTTTTTTTCGAGTCGATCGGGGTCTATTCAAATTGCAAAAAAAGCGCGAAACCCGTCATAAAATAGAATCTTTTTAAAGAAGCTTCCAAAGAAAAATCCCCACTAGCCAACAAGTACTAATATGCAAGAAATGAAAGTTTCCATCATAATTGGAAGGTCGATGATTTGAAAGCAGGAACTCTGGGAAGGGCAAGTAACTACCGCGGCCCCTATCGTCACCGAAGCAGTTCCAGCCATGGCTGTTATGTCCGAAGCAGTTAAGGGCTAAATTCTTCATGCGTTCGATCCACTTAATAACCTCATTCAATCGCTATCTTATCCGATTGCTGGTGTTATGATCGCCGGAGGCTGCTTATTCATAATGGTTGGGAACCGAGAGAAAGGGATGCAAATGCTTCAGAATGCAGCTATTGGGTATATTTTAGTTCAATTATCTCCATTAATTCTGGAATTGCTAGTGGGTATTTGCGGACGCACTCCAGCTATTCTCTGGCACCAAAAGTGCTTCAAACCTCGTATGATTGATTTCCCTTTAAGAGGAATTCATCGTAAGTCCATCATATCCGACTTATTTACCGGGTGCTTCCAATACAAAAAGAATTGGTACATATGTAGTCCTAAGTATATTAATCCTTGCTGGTCTGCCGGTGCCTTCTTCTCGATTCCATCGAAGAAATATTGGATCGGTTGGAAATACATATCAATATTAGTTACGGATGCTGCATACCGGAAAACAAAACAGCGCCCAATTTACCGACGAAAAAACTCTGCCCTTGAAGTTATAATGATATCAGTTAGGACATACTAAATAACCTTCTGTGTACCTCAAGGGGACAAAAAAAGCCACACTGTCTGAACATTTCAGTATATTAGAGCCACAGTGTTACATAAAATAGAGCCGGTCATTATGTTATTGTACAAAGCCAGCGGAGGCTAAACTCCCTCGGAAAACTATAGCTAAAGGAATTTGCGCAATGTAGCTCCTTTTTTTTATGAAGTTACTTTAATGATTGGTTTATTATCTTTTAGGAATCTTATCAAAAGTAATGTGAAAAAATCCCGATTATTGGGCTAATGCGCCAATTCGGGATTTTCAATGGTATTTTGTTATGATTGCATTTTGACTAAAATCTTGGATTGACTTTTGTCTTTCATTAGCAATTCCAAACCGTCTTCTACAATGTTTTCTAATGATATTTTTTTGTAATTACTGGCTTTACATTAAGTCTGCCAGATGCAATCATCGATATTACTTCTGGGAAGATGTGACGGTAGGCTAAGGAGGCTGAAATCTTGAGTTCAGCAAGCATGACGCAATGACTTGCCCTCTAATGACCCTCTCATAGCCAGGAACACTCGCCACACTCACTGCCACGATGGTGGGGGAACCTTTTCAATGAATCGCCAAACACACTTTGCTTAAAATTTGAGATGGCCGATCTGTTCCTTACCGGTTTCCGTCGAACGATATACCATCTCCAATGCTGCGATAACTCCCCGCCCGTAGACAGCAGGACAGCTTGGTTCGGTGTAAGTTCGGATGGCAGTGAGCAAATCAGTATATTGCAACTGGAAGGGAGTCGGCATATCCGGTACTTCCAGTTGCTCATACCCGCCTCCACGGCTGATCCATAAGCTGTCGCCAGTGAGCAACTTCAGCATGCCATCTGTGAAAATGATTTCTGTTTCGTTGCGTGATGCTCCTGGGTAACCGGACTGAGCAATTGTTGCAGGAATGCCGTTCTCAAGCTCAAGATAAATGACGCCGCTCCCTTCCACGTCACCCCTTCGCCCATGAAAACTGACAGAGGCATTCACTTTACGTACGGTACTGTCCGTAAGCCATTGGATTTTATCAATAGAATGTGTGCCTAGATTAGCTAGAATGCCCCCTCCAGACTTCTTCTTCTCCAAAAACCAATCTGGTCGTGAATCTCTAAAATAGTCCACATGTCGCACATCGTTAATCATGACGACTTGTCCTAAATCGCCCCCTTGAATAATACTTTTGGCGAGTATATTTTCTGCTATATAGTGTTGGGTATGACCGATCAGAACTCGAACATCGGCTGATTGGGCAGCTTCTATGATCTCATCGCATATCGATATTGATAAAGCCATAGGCTTCTCTATCATCAGATGACAACCATGCTTGGCAGCAAAAATTGCTGATTCTTTATGTAAATAGTGAGGTAAAGCGATAGTCACCACGTCTGGTTTTTCTTGCTCGATCATTTCTCGATAGTTTTGATAAGCTTGTATGCCATATCGAGCTGCAATTTCCTTTGCTTTATCCAATTGGATATCAACAACTGCACATGCGGCAAATCCCGGGGTTGATTGGATAGCATCAAAATGATCGGTGGCAATAGCTCCGGCTCCTAGTACGGCTACAGTCAATGCTCTTTCACTCATTGTGTGGTTTCACCTTTTCTGTGTGCTTACTGGTCAAGCAGTTTCATTATTAGTGCTGTTTGGTATTGAGTGTAGTGGACATAATCGCCGCACATCCATAGAAGAATACCAGGTTTATTGTCGACTCTGCGGGATACGATAGGCCTTACATTGTGTTGCGTGGACCCTGCAGTTATTGCAGTGGACGTCCACGTTACCCCATAGTCGGGTGTATGCCAATGCTCAATCTCAAATATCCCATTCACTGAACGCGAGAGGTATACATTGGAAGGATTAAGATGATCCAGCGTGATGCCGCCTGAATAATAGGGTTCGCTCTCGACAGAGCCCTTTGGTGTTTGTGGAAACCAGGAGCCACCGGATGTGATCTCGTGATTATCCCATGACTTTCCATTCCAGTAGCTGTAGTAGTACCGATGATCCGTATCAGAAAGAAAGACAGTATAAACGATGGCAGGATTGCCATTCTGATAGGTGGCGATATCCCAGATCCAAGCCTTTGTCCCGTGAGAGCCGGCATCGTAAACCATATCCGCTTCTTTGGGGAGCATCGGAAGATCATCGCTCGTTGTAATCATTCTCCCGTCAGCATGGCGAATAACCCCAGCATTTAAGGATGCACAGTAAATACTGTTCTTTAATTCAGCGTTTGGATGACCATCCGTAAAAGCGAACCAAATTGTATCATCCCCGTGAGAAGTATACTTTATATAAGGACGGGCGCCATCTCCAGAAATTAACGTTGTGGGCTCAGTCCAGGTTTTCCCGTCGCTGCTCGTGCTGAAATTAGGTTTAAAATTACCACCTCGCCAAAATAAATAAAGCAATTGCTCTTGTTTCATATAAATGGGATGTGAATACGTATACCCAAAGGAGCCTTCTGTATTGTACGGTAGCTCGGATTCTGCACCAAAAGAAGTGATATCCTCGGGGTTTTCCATCGTTCTGAAGAACATATTCTCCCCATTATGAGCTGAATAATAGATTGTCACACGCCCATCTTCAGCTATGAATAACGATGGATTAGCATGGTCATCGATTTGCAGGCTTTTCTTGATGCTCATCGAAACGATGGTATCCTCATGGTGATCGTAAGTGCCAATCATCACATCGCCAGCTTGTGTCAGCCACCCGATATATGTTCTATTGTGTTTTCCAACATAATGGACCGCTCTAGGATCGGCAAAAAAGCACCAAGCCCCATCATTTGTTAATTCCATATAGTTTTCGCTTTTCATATCAAACCCCTCCATTGTTGTACGAATGATCTTCTGCATTTATTCTTTGAGAGAGCCCAACATGGCTCCTTTAACGAAATACTTTTGCAGGAACGGATAAAACAATAAAATGGGAAGCGTTGCGAATAGAATGACACCGGCTTTCATCATTTCTGGAGTTGCTGCTGCAACTGTATCTACAGCACTTATCTGTGACAAGGTATTACCCGAATCCTCGATGACCAAATTTCGCAGTATGACTTGTACCGGAAGTAGGTTCTTATCACGAATATAGATGAGCGCAGAGAAATACGAATTCCACTGGCTAACCGCATGAAAGAGTGCGATCGTAGCAATAACTGGCTTAGAAAGCGGGATGGCCACACGTATATAGATGCTCAATTCATGACAGCCATCAATTTTGGCAGCATCGAACATCTCGGAAGAGATACCTTGAAAAAACGACTTCATAATAATAACGTTGAATGCGCCAAGTGCACCGGGTATCATCAAAGCCCATAACGTATTTTCCATATGCAAAGATTTAATCAACAAGTAACTGGGGATTAAAGGTGCCGCAAAAATGAAAGTAACGATCATTCCATTCAAAATCAGTTTCTTGTAAGGCATAGCAGGTCGAGCTAGGGTGTAAGCGAGTGTTGAGGTGAAGAACAAAGCAATGATAGTACCAAATACGGTGATGTAAAGGCTGACAGACATTGCGCGCCAAAGTGAATCCATCTCCAAGATCGTCCGATAAACTTCCAGATTGAAGCCTTTTGGCCAAAACGCAACCTGCTTAGCTCCAGCATAAAGGGGCGCGCTGAAGGAAATAGCCATAAGATGGATCATCGGAGCAATCATAGACAAACTGAAAAGAATCAGGAGTAAACTTATAATCAATTGAAATATGCGTTCTTTATTCGAATTTGTCACAAATGTTCCTCCCTTCATGAAGATCAAATCTAATAGATGCTTTCCCCGGTGGACTTTCTACTTAAGTAGTTGAGACTCGTAATCAGTACAAGACCTAACACTGACTTAAATATGCCAATGGCTGTCGAATAACTGAACTGAGAACTTAAAAGACCTACCCTATACACGTAGGTGTCAATCACTTCACCAGTATCTCTAACCAAGGGATTCAGGAAGACCAATACTTGTTCGACGTTTGAATCCATCACATGACCAACTTGCAAAAGGAATAGGATAATAATCGCTGGCAACAATGAAGGGATTGTTATACTCCACATTTGTCTCCATCGTCCAGCTCCATCCACCATAGCGGCCTCATACAGATTGGGATTGATTCCGCTCAAAGCGGCAAGATAAATGATCATCCCCCAACCAACTTCTTTCCATATGCCAATGCTGACAAGGATGCCTTTGAAAAACTCAGGTGTTGTAATAAAATCAATCGAGGGTAAACCTAATGCTCCCAAGAGACTATTCATGAAACCGTCAGACGACAACAAATCAATAAATATTCCGCCAACAATGACCCATGATAAAAAATGAGGGAGATATAAGAGTGTTTGCACAGATCGTTTCACTAACATTAATCTAACTTCGTTAAGTAACAACGCTAAGATAAGTGGCGCCGGGAATCCAAAAAACAAGGAATACAAACTGAGCAATAGCGTATTCCTTACTATTTGATAAAATTCGGCGTAAGTGAACATATTGGCGAAATGCCCAAAACCAACCCAATTACTTCGCCAAAAGCCTCTGAATAAATTATAGTCCTGAAAAGCTATAACATTTCCCGCCATTGGGATATATTTAAATACGATGAAATGCAGTAAACCAGGTAGTGCGATGAGAAAGAGCAGCAAGGCATCGTTGGATTGAATTCTTCTTAACAATTACCTATCCCTCCCTTGTGTAATATGATCCAGCCCGTATTCGGGCTGGAATTATTGGGTAACTCTCTTTATTTATTCAATTATTATTTTTTATTGTAAGCATTGTACCAATCCGTAGCTTCCTTGATTACGGCGTTTCCTCCACGCGATTTCCACTCAGCTACAAAATCATCGAATCCTTTGTCAACCGTTAGCTTTCCAGTAATGACTTTAGCGAACATGTCGAGGAATAAGGTTCCTGCGTTTGTACCTGGTACTAACTCTGGATGGGTGCTTAACGATGTGAGGGCAGGCATGTTCACACTCTCATTCTTAAAAGCAACGGATTTCGCTGTCTTACTGCCTTCAACTAGAATTTCCGCACCTTTTGTGGCAGCTAATAATTTATCGTTCATACGACCGTCACCACGTAAATTCAAAGACATTTGGTGAAATTGAAATGCATCATTTTCTTTGTTGATCGCAGAGTTGGGATCCCATAAGACTTTCCCATTCTCTTCTGTATAGGTTTTTCCGTTAACACCGAAATTGAAGAATTTTTCCCCCTCATCCGACCATGCCCAGTTAAGCAACTTGATAACATCAATCGCATTCTTGGATTTAGCTGGAATTGCAAAAACAAAGTAAATTGGATCAAGAAACGGTACCAGTCCCTGTGCCTTCCCGTCGCTTGCCGGAGAAATCATACTTATTTTCACATTCTTTTCATTAACGAATTTCTCAGGATACCAGTTCGTCGGGTAATTCGGTACATCATGAAGCCAACTGCCAGCTTTACCATTGTTGATATCCGCTAGCCAGTCAGCACCTTTCTTGGTAAAGAGATCCGGGTTAATATACTTGTTGTCGTAAAGTGATTTCCAGAACTTTAAAGCTTCCTTCATTTCCGGTTGGATCATCCCAGGTTGGAAGCTGCCATCTCGGAAGGTCCATTCTATTGGGCTATAACCGAATTCTTTGAAGAACATACTGCTGAAAAAAAGATTTTCACGAACGTAAAAGCCGTACTCGTCATTCTTGTCACCATTACCATTCATATCGTTTGTTTTGACAGCTTCGAAATATTTCAAGTAGTCATCCAATGTTTTGGGTTGTGACATGTTCAATTTATCTAACCAATCCTGTCGTATATACACAACTTGTCCATTAGGTAGGGCATTTAACGTAGGAATTCCATATATTTTTCCATCCTTAGAAACTCGAGGGCTTTTCCATACTTCTGCAGGTATATTCTTTTTGATATTCGGTCCGTACTGATCGATAAGAGCAGTCAGGTCAGTAAATACGCCTTCTTGAACAGCCCCAGGATGCATCGAAGAGTTAATGCTATCCGTACGGAGCAGATCGGGAAGGTCGCCTGAAGCGAAACGAACGGTCATTTGCTGGGTAAAATCATTACTATGACCAAGGAACTCAACATTCAAGTTATACCCGGATAACCGTGACATTTCCTTCACATACATATCATCTTGAGGTTTAACCTGCACGGCATACTTGGCAAGAGCGTGGGACAGAAGAATACTTATTTTCTTGGGGGGTTGCGCAGCTCCTGAATCCGTCGCTTTCCCACCGTCAGCTGAAGTTCCTGATTCGCTGCTGCATGCAGCTAACAGCATCGTTCCAATAAGAGTAAGTACAATAGGTACCGTCGTGAGCTTCTTTCTGTTCATTGGATAACTCCCTTTCTGTTTCGGGTAATTAGAATACAGGCATTACAATACCTTAGGAAGGGTAACAGAACAATTCTCCATTTCAATTAGAAAGATATCAAAAAAAGATAAACAATGAAACATAAAAAGATAAAGCGAAAAACAGCTGAAACGTCATCGTAAATTGAATTACGAAAACCTCAGTCTAGTTCATCACTTTTTCTAGATATTCTCCTATATTCACCGGGAGGCACCCCTATAATTTCTTTAAAAATACGCGTGAAATTTTGAACAGATGAATAGCAGAGTCGTTCAGCAATCTCTTTATTCGATAGTTCTGAATTCTCGAGTAAGAATTTGGCTTGATTCATTTTATAAGTGATTACATAGTCATTGAATTTCCCACCGGTTACTTCTTTAAACACACGGCTCAGATGAGACGAGGAAACCTCAAAGTGTTCGGCAGCGGACTGTAAGGTCAATTCCTTATCGAAATGATCATGAATATAATTAAGCACGTTCTGAACTAGCTTTTCCTTCGAAGAGGTCTGCAGCGTGTTTATTTGTTTCGTAATAGTCGGGAATAACTCGGCTATCAGCCAGTTCTCCACCTCTTTTAATGTATCGAATCGATATAATTGCTTGAACAGATTTTGTTCGAATAGGTCTTCCAGAGAATGCCCTCTCTCTTCTAGCATGAATTCCAACTCCCCTAACATATAGGAGAATAAACCCAGAACAGTAGCGGAACTATTGACTGAGTTGGGGATTTTAGTAATCAGTTTATCCAAGATTTCGACGGCCGCTCTCTCGTTCCCCTCCATCAGGTAGGTGTTGATTTCTTTCAACATTTTGATGGACAACTTTCCAGAGTGTTCCAATGTAAATTCGATGGATTCTTCGCTAATTATCTTGTTGCTGCCCATTAAAAATCGGTAATTAAATAAGGTTAGCGCTTTTTCATAACCCACGCTAATACAGTTATAATCGTAGTAAAGCGGGCTAACAGAAAGACTGATGGTATATTTGAAATATTCAGTGACATTATCGCGGTATTTCTCCAATAATTGTTGAAGTTGCTTTTCTGTTTTTTCTCCTTGGCTTCTGCTTCCGATTATGAGAACCAGCTGCCCTGACCGGTGAGTCACTGCGACACATAAAAATAAGGAACCAATGACTTCTTCTGCGACATTTCCCAAAGCATAATAAATCAAAGCACGATCCTTAGTGTTGTACTCTTGGTCAAATCGAAGCCGATCATCAACTTCTAATACCACAACAGAGAACCAAGGACCTTGAAGCGACAAGTCCAGATGTTTAAGATTGTTCTGTATACTAGCGTCCGTAAGATCTCCTCGCAGTAATTGATTATAAAAGCTATCGATAGCCTGAGACTTATGCTCCCTCAATTCAAGCTTCAAACTATCATAGGAAGTCTCCAGATTTCGCAGAAACAGAATCAGACCTTTTCTTTTCTTTGGTTCGATATTCTCCCGAGAGTCGGCCATTTTATGAAATAGTGATTGCTGCATCTGTTCCACTGGGCTAAAGATCTGTTTAGTTCCAACCAGAGCGATTGCTGAAGTGACAATGACCAGTATACCAAGAATCAACCAAGTGACGTAACGTATTTGTTGTGACCTTTTTTGTATCGTTTCTAATGGAGTCAGGGCCACATAAGTCCACTCGTTTAAAGCGGATTTTTGCACGGATACCGCGTACTTATTATCTTTAAACGATACAGTATGTAATAATTCCTCAGAAGAACTCCATATTTCATGTAATCCCGGGATTAATTGAATATCCATTCCAATATCGTTAACACTTCGACTAACGACAATTCTACCTTTTTTATCGATGATGAACAGTTCTCTTCCTTCCCCAAGCTCAAGGGAACCAATGAATTTGTTTAAATTGTTAACATCAACATGGATGATTACTACACCTTCACTATAGTCACTATTAAGGGGGACTGGGCGAAATAAGAGCAGGTCCTTTTGCCCAGGATACACTTTAGGCGGAACGATAAATGAACTATTATAAACGGGTTTTAGTTGCTTCAAGATCGTTTCATAACCGAAGTTACGAAGTGTTTCATTCTCATAATAATTGGAGTACATAAAATTGTATTTATTAATCAGCAAGGTTGTACTAAATGGGATTGTAGACAGACTGCGTTGCCGCCCAATTGCATCTATCATTTCCCAATATGTGTTGAGATCCTCATCGGAGGGCCCCGATCTCACGAATCGTTGGATAGTCACGTCCGTTGCTAGAGCAATGGATGAAATATTTAATGTTAAGAACAGATTGTTGATTTTGTTTTCAACTTGTTTAAGGACTACTTGTTGATTGAGATCTACTTCATCTTGCATAGATTTCGAGTTCATGGAGGAAGAGATGCTTCCGATCAGTAGGACGGGGAGAATACCCAGGAGTAAAGAGAATGTCATCACTTTCGTTTTAAAAGGGAGGTTGTATATGAAGTTCAGTATTCGTGTCATGTCTAATCCTCCATTATTCTTTTGGTCTGTACGCGCCTCATGAGTAGTCTTAAGGCGCCTCTCAACTCTGCTTTCCTATTATAGGAGGTTTTCCCTTCTCCAACAAGTAACGAGAGAAAGAAGTCGATCGAATAGTCTTAGACAGATTGTCTATAAATGCGAATAGATTCCGGAGGTTTTACTATGAACAAATCGTTATTAACTGATATAGAACTCTTCGCGGCCGCCTTATCGCAGGCTTTCGTAGTCGTTAATAAAGATTTATAACACCTCAACTAGATCCGTATACGTTTCTAAATATCAGTAATAGCGAGTGATACGTCAATATATCGTTGCATGTGATGACGCATTACTATAGCATTCGGATACAATTGAAGAGCTTCACCAAGTCTTTGTGCTGTTGAAACACCAAAACTCTTAGCGATGGGACACGCGGCTAGTATGATGCCAGTTCTTCGCGCAGGATCGCTAGCGACAACAACGGGTAACTTCTCGAGACCTAGATGTGTCGCTTTTTCAACGCTAGCGTTAAACGATTGACAATCAGAAAGAACAGGAACACTTGTTTGGTTTATTATATTTCAGCGACGTATTAGCTATGCAAGCTAAATTTCAAAAGATCCTTCTTTGTTAAGGATCAACTACTTACTTTAGAAGCAAAATACAAATAATCCCCACAAAGCCAACAAATTAAGAAGGCAAGTAAGGATTTCTTATTAAAATTAATGAAATTATTCTGGTTCACAGCTTAATGTTCCAAAGAATCTGGCCAATCACCAAAAATGACATATTGGTTTTCAGGACCGCATTCATTCCATCTGTTATAAAACAGAAAAAACCCTTATGCAACAAGGGTTTCGAGCTGTTAAAGCTGGGATGCGGTCGGGGGGATTTGAACCCCCACGCCTTGTGAGCGCCACCCCCTCAAGATGGTGTGTCTGCCGTTCCACCACGACCGCTTGTGTATACTGGGGATCTAGGATTTGAACCTAGGCATGACGGAGTCAAAGTCCGTTGCCTTACCGCTTGGCTAATCCCCATTAGATAAGGGAAAAGGGCGACCGATGGGACTTGAACCCACGAATGCCGGATCCACAAACCGGTGCGTTAACCCCTTCGCCACGATCGCCACAGTAGGAATATTATTCCCTGAAAACTAGATACGAAACTTCAACGTAAGGTAATACTCTTAGGAATTTTGGTTAAGCCCTCGACCGATTAGTATTCGTCAGCTGCATACGTTACCGCACTTCCACCTCGAACCTATCAACCTCGTCGTCTACAAGGGGTCTTACATACTGGGAAA
>NZ_JCAUAO010000010.1:0-190000 GCF_059691995.1 Paenibacillus sp. J22P169
ATGATGGCGGAAGGGATCCACGCGTTCCCATCTCGAACACGACCGTTAAGCCTTCCAGCGTCGATGGTACTTGAACCGCAGGGTTCTGGGAGAGTAGAACGTTGCCAAGCACACAGCAAGAGTCTTTCTGGATTTTTTCCAGAAAGACTCTTTTTTTTATATCTGTAAATGTTGCTTTTTTAACCATACTAATCCTACGAGGAGGGATGACGATGAGGACAACAAGCAGCATGAAATGGATCAACAGGGTGTGTCTTTGTTCGTTAGTTACGCTGATGATGAATGGTTGCTCAACCAAAATCGATGAAGTAAAGGAAGAAGCAAATCCACTTCACTCTTTGAGTTATGTAGGAAGTATTGGACCTGCGTCCAATCAGGAACAGAAGCAGATGCCGGACGTTGTGGCAACGCCTTCTTTTCAAAAGACAGGTAAACAGGTCGTAAAAGGTATTTATGTTTCCGCCTGGTCCGCCGTAGGCAATAAGTTTGAGCAATTGATTGATCTAGTGGAGCAAACCGATCTAAATGCCATGGTGATCGATGTTAAGAATGATTCCGGTCAGGTGACATACCCCTCAACGGTTCCTTTGGTCAACGAGATCGGGGCGAACAGCCACGTCATCATACAAGATTTGAAAGTAAAGCTGCAGAGATTGAAGCAGAAGCATATTTATACGATAGCTAGACTAGTCGTGTTTAAGGATCCTTACTTAAGTAAAAAGAAAAGTACGTTGGCTATGAAAAACAAAGACGGAAGCGTCTGGAAGGACGCGAAGGGGATCGCTTGGGTGGATCCTTTTAAAACAGAGGTGTGGGACTACAATATTCAAATTGCGAATGAAGTGGCTAAACTGGGGTTCGATGAAATCCAATTCGATTATGTTAGGTTCCCAGAGAATGGGCAAAAGGTGGACCGCGAGGTGATTTTTGATAACCCGCAGAAGCTAAGCAAGGCGCAGGATATCGCAACTTTTTTGCATACAGCGAAGGAACAGATAGGTGATAAAGCGTATATTTCAGCGGATGTGTTTGGATTAACGACGTCGATGGCGAATGATATGGGAATTGGGCAGGACTGGGGGATGATCAGCAAAGAGGTTCATTTCATTTCTCCGATGCTGTATCCATCCCACTATACCAGTGGTATTTATGGGATCAAAAGCCCTGATTTGCAGCCCTACGCGGTTATCCATCAAGCCGTTAACGACGCCAACTGGAAAAATCGGCAGTTAGCACGGTCAAATCAGCAGATTGCTCAGATTAGGCCCTGGTATCAGGATTTTACAGCCACATGGGTAAAACCACATAAGAAGTATGGTGCTATCGATGTAAAGGAGCAGATCAAAGCAGCGAGGGAGCAGGGGGTTGAGCAGTTTTTGTTATGGAATCCGAGCAGCACGTACTCCTATCGTTAACGAAATTGACTTATTCAAGGTGAGGGGGAGCTGCTTGCTCGTCCTTTTCCTTGACACTAAAAATAGCCTTTTGTTAAGATTGCAATCATATACGGAAGAATGAATAGAAGCTTATGAATCAAGCTTTCAGTTAGAGGGCTTTAAGGAGGACATGTACGCAGTGAGAGAAGACAAGTTTGGCAAGGAAGGCTTAACGTTTGATGATGTATTGTTAGTGCCTAGAAAGTCTGAAGTGTTCGGTAAGGAGATCGACGTTTCGACGGAACTGGCACCTGGTGTGAAATTAAATATCCCTTTCATTAGCTCCGCTATGGATACGGTGACGGAGTCTGCGCTAGCGATTGCTATGGCCCGTGAAGGCGGTATCGGAATTATTCATAAGAACATGTCCATTGAGTTACAAGCTGAACACGTTGATCGTGTCAAAAGGTCGGAAAGCGGCGTAATCACCAACCCGTTCTCATTAACGCCTGAGCATCATGTTTATGACGCAGAAGAGTTAATGGCGAAATATCGTATTTCGGGTGTACCGATTGTAAATGAAAATAATCGTTTAGTTGGTATTTTGACGAATCGCGACTTGCGCTTTGTACATGACTATTCCATTAAAATCAAAGAAGTGATGACACAGGAAGGCCTTGTTACAGCGCCGGTTGGAACAACGCTTCAGCAAGCAGAGGGCATCCTTCAGAAGCACAAAATTGAGAAGCTGCCATTGGTAGACGAGAATTTTGGTCTAAAAGGGTTAATTACGATTAAAGATATCGAGAAGGCGATTCAATTCCCTAACTCGGCGAAAGACACGCAAGGCCGTCTACTTGTAGGTGCAGCAGTTGGTGTGTCCAAAGACGTACTAGAGAGAGCCGCAGCGCTCGTTACAGCTGGTATTGACGTCATTGTCGTGGATTCCGCGCATGGACATCACATTAATATCGCAGAGACTGTGAAGAAGCTGAGAGCCCAATATCCAGAGCTTCCGATTATTGCGGGTAACGTAGCGACAGGCGATGGTACACGTGATTTGATCAAAGCAGGAGCTTCTATGGTGAAAGTCGGTATCGGTCCTGGATCCATCTGTACAACGCGTGTTATCGCAGGAATAGGCGTGCCGCAAGTGACAGCTATTTATGATTGCGCGCAAGCAGCAGCAGAGTTTGGCGTTCCGATCATCGCAGATGGCGGTATCAAGTACTCCGGTGATGTGGTTAAAGCGATCGCAGCGGGTGCTAGCGCGGTTATGATCGGCAGTCTTTTTGCAGGGACAGATGAGAGTCCAGGTGAGTCTGAGATTTTCCAAGGACGGAAGTTCAAGGTTTACCGTGGAATGGGCTCCTTAGGTGCTATGAAGGAAGGCAGCAAGGATCGTTACTTCCAGGAGAACGAGAGCAAGCTTGTCCCAGAGGGCATCGAAGGTCGTGTGGCTTATAAAGGGCCTATGGCGGATACGGTGTATCAACTGGTGGGTGGACTTCGTTCAGGTATGGGGTATTGTGGGGCGCGCAACATTCAAGAACTCATTCATGATACGCAATTTGTTCGTATTACGGGTGCAGGGTTGAAAGAAAGCCATCCGCATGATATTCAAATTACGAAAGAAGCACCGAATTACTCAATGTAGATGAGAGCCTTTAAGCTCTGCTAAAAGGTCCCTATATATTGTCACAATATGGATGAAATTGGAGGCGTGGGAGTTGAACCCACGTTTTCTTTTTTTTGTCTAATGGGGTGTGTTACAATATAACGTGTCTTATGTCTTGTCCAACATCATTTAGGGAGAGTGAAATTGTGAGATTTTTACGTTTTACAAAGAAAAAGGTTGCATTGGTGTTAGGTGTTAGCTTAATTGCTCAATCCTTACTTTTACATATACAGCCAACCTATGCGGCAGATGATAAGAAGCCAGCAGCTTCGCCATCACCAGCAGCGGTGACAACGCCTGCTCCAAATGCAGGGACAACACCAACACCAGCACTGAATGAACCTCAAGTAGCAGCGAAATCTGCGTTAATCATGGAAGCCAGCACAGGAGCAGTCCTGTTTCAAATGAATGCAGACGAAGCCTTCCCTCCGGCAAGTATGGCGAAGATGATGACGGAGTATTTGGCGATGGAGAGCATCAAAGAAGGCAAATTCAAATGGGACTCACCTGTGACAGCCACTAAGAATGCGGCAGATGTCATTGGCTCTGGGCAGTTGATTGCTGAGAACGAAACACTGTCGTTCAAAGATATGTTCAATGCGATGTCCATTTATTCCGCTAACGATGCTTCTGTTGCTTTTGCTGAATTGCTTGGCGGTACAGAAGAGAATTTCGCGAAAATGATGAATGACAAAGCGAAACAGCTTGGTATGTCGGATAAGGCTCATTTTATTAGTGCGACTGGACTTTCACGTGCTGACCTCAAGAATCCGCCTGCTTCTATTGAAGGTGAGACGAAGATGACAGCTCGCGATGCGGCTATTCTTGCCTATAATATTTTGAAGGACCATAAAGAAATTCTAGAGTTTACGAAGATTCCTTCCTTGAAGTTGAGAGCGACAGATAAATCACCTATGATCAACTGGAACTGGATGCTTGAAGGGAATTCAGCGAACACCAACTTTAAGAAGTATGCGTATCCGGGGTTGGACGGCTTGAAAACGGGTTCTACCGATGATGCTGGCTACTGCTTCACGGGAACGGCAGAACGTAACGGTATGCGTATGATTACAGTTGTTATGGGGACGAAGACAGAACCAGAACGTTTTAATGAAACACGCAAGCTGATGGACTATGCATTTAATAATTTTGAGATAAAACCATTCTTGAATGCGAAACAGACGATAGATTCTTTGAAAAGTGTGAACATTAAGAAGGGTGTACAATTGGAAGTACCTCTTGTTACGAAAACAGGTTTAACATTCGTTGCTAGAAAAGGCGCGAAAGATACCGATTTCCAAGTGAAGACAGAGTCAGTTGAAGAGAGCAAACTAGTAGCCCCTATTGCGAAAGGCGACACGCTGGGGAAAGTAAAAGTTAGCTACAATGGTCAAGAAAAAACCGTAGATCTAATCGCAGATGGAGATGTTGAAAAAGGCAGCTGGATCCGACTTCTGTTCCGTTCCATTAAAAACTTCTTCAGCGATATGTTCAAAGGGATTAAAGGCGGCTCGTAGGCCAGAAAATGGGTTGTATATTACCCCTCCTTCATGTAAAATTGTTGTTTAGAAGTTTATTATCGAATCGTGTAGGGAACTACACCGAAATTGCATAGAAGCTATAGGAGGAAATCAAGAATGGAAACAGGAACTTCCCGCGTTAAAACAGGTATGGCCGAAATGCAAAAAGGCGGCGTCATTATGGACGTTATGAACGCTGAGCAAGCTAAAATCGCAGAAGCAGCTGGTGCATCCGCTGTTATGGCACTTGAGCGAGTACCTGCAGACATTCGTGCTGCTGGTGGCGTATCCCGTATGGCTGATCCAACAATTGTTGAAGATGTGATGAAAGTTGTATCCATTCCAGTCATGGCGAAAGCAAGAATCGGACACTTCGTTGAAGCTAAGGTTCTTGAGTCCCTAGGCGTTGACTATATCGATGAGAGTGAAGTACTAACACCTGCGGATGAGGTTTTCCACATCAACAAACGTGATTTCACCGTGCCTTTCGTTTGTGGTTGCCGCGATCTTGGCGAAGCTTTGCGTCGTATCGGCGAAGGTGCTTCCATGCTTCGTACCAAAGGTGAGCCAGGAACAGGTAACATCGTTGAAGCCGTTCGTCACATGCGTACGATTCAAGGTCAAATTCGTAAAGTACAAAGCATGTCTTTGGATGAGTTGATGTTTGAAGCGAAAACGCTTGGCGCTCCTTATGAGCTATTGTTGCAAATTCACCAAACAGGTAAATTGCCTGTTGTTAACTTCGCAGCTGGCGGTGTTGCTACACCTGCTGATGCAGCGCTTATGATGCACCTTGGTTCTGATGGTGTATTCGTTGGATCTGGTATTTTCAAATCCGATAGCCCAGAGAAGTTCGCGAAAGCAATCGTTGAAGCGGTAACGCACTACACGGATTACAAAATGATCGCTGAAATCTCCAAAAACCTAGGTACCCCTATGAAGGGAATCGAAATTTCCAAGCTTCAAGCTTCCGAGCGTATGCAGGAGCGCGGCTGGTAATGACGAAGATTGGGGTTCTCGCGCTGCAAGGCGCGGTAGCGGAGCATATTCGTGGGATTGAAAAGGCGGGTGCAGAAGGTGTCGTTGTCAAACGCACCGAGCAGCTCGCTGAGATTGATGGCATTATCCTTCCTGGTGGAGAGAGCACAACGATCGGTAAGCTTATGCGTACGTATGGCTTCATCGATGCATTACGTGAGTTCTCCGCGGCAGGCAAGCCGATCTTCGGCACCTGCGCAGGGCTGATTGTCATCGCGAAAGAGATCACCGGACAACCGGAAGCTCATCTGGAGCTGATGGACATTACAGTGGCTCGCAACGCATTCGGTCGTCAACGCGAAAGCTTTGAGACGGACTTGCCGATCAAAGGCATTGACGAGAACGTTCGCGCGGTATTCATTCGTGCCCCACTCATTGAGAAAGTGGGACCGGATGTGGATGTATTGGCCACGTATGACGGCCAGATCGTTGCCGCGCAGCAAGGGCATCTCCTTGCAGCGTCGTTTCACCCAGAGCTGACGGACGATTTCCGTCTGCACAGTTATTTCTTAGACATGGTAAAGCAAAGCCAAGCATAATAAACGGTTCAAGCACCCCGAGTTAACCGGATTGCCGGTTTGGGTGCTTGCTTCCATATACAAACCATTTTGCGCTAACGGAGGAATCTCCTTGTTTGATGTAAAGTTACTTCGAAGTGATTTAGCAGCTGTACAAGCTGCCATGCAAAACCGCGGCAAGCAGATCGAGGAGCTTAATGGTTTCACAGCATTAGATGTGAAACGCAGAGAGCTGCTGCAAGAAACCGAGCAGCTGAAAAACCGCCGCAACACCGTTTCCCAAGAGGTAGCGGGGCGTAAGCGATCCGGTGAAAATGCGGATGAGCTGATTCAAGAAATGAAAGTGGTCGGAGACCGCATTAAAGAGCTTGATGATGAGATCCGTGTCTTGGACGAGTCGTTACAACAAGTTCTTCTCTCCATTCCAAATATGCCGCATGCTAGTGTTCCTGTAGGCCGTACGGAGGAAGAGAATGTGGAAGTACGCCGCATCGGCGACATTCCAATGTTCGATTTCGAAGTAAAGCCGCACTGGGAAGTGGCACAGGATTTAGGCATCTTGGATTTCGAAGCGGCGGCGAAGGTAACAGGTTCGCGTTTCGTGTTCTACAAGGGCTTAGGAGCTCGTCTAGAGCGCGCATTGATCAACTTCATGATGGACTTGCACAGCGATGAGCATGGCTATGAAGAAATGCTGCCTCCTTATATCGTCAACCGTGATAGTCTGACAGGTACGGGCCAGCTTCCGAAATTCGAGGAAGATGTGTTCAAGCTGGAGAATTCGGAATATTTCCTGATTCCAACAGCGGAAGTACCGGTTACGAATTACCACCGCGAAGATATTCTAACGAATGAACAGCTGCCAGTTAACTTCGTGGCGTTCAGTGCTTGTTTCCGTTCGGAAGCAGGATCCGCTGGTCGCGATACACGGGGGTTAATCAGACAGCACCAGTTCAACAAAATAGAGCTTGTAAAGCTCGTAAAGCCCGAAGACTCCTACGAGGAGTTGGAGAAGCTTACAGGGCATGCTGAGCGCGTCCTACAGCTATTGAAGCTGCCTTACCGTGTGTTGTCACTCTGCACAGGTGATATTGGCTTCACGTCCGCGAAGACGTACGATCTGGAAGTATGGCTGCCTAACAGCGGCGCATACCGCGAGATTTCCAGCTGCAGTAACTTCGAAGACTTCCAAGCGCGCAGAGCGAACATTCGCTTCCGCCGCGATGCGAAGGCGAAGCCGGAATTCGTACATACACTGAACGGATCAGGTTTAGCTTTGGGCCGAACAGTGGCTGCAATTCTTGAGAATTACCAGCAAGCGGATGGTTCAATCGTTGTGCCAGATGTCCTTGTTCCGTACATGAACAACGTGAAAGTCATCACGAAAAAATAAGACTTGCATCGAGTGACGATTGTGTGCTACAATGCTTTTTGTCACTGCACAAGGTCGTCTCCCTAATCGGAGACGCCTATCGTGGAGAGGTGGTCGAGTGGTTTAAGGCAGCGGTCTTGAAAACCGCCGAGGTCGCAAGGTCTCCGTGGGTTCGAATCCCACCCTCTCCGTAGCCAAGGTAATACCCAACCAAAGAGTCATGCGATTCTCGAAATCGTGTGGCTTTTTTTGTTTTTATTTTTAGGAAGAAAGCTCGTGAGCCTTTACAAAATCTACATCATATTTTAACGAAAAGTGGGTATTTTGTACCTAGAGACTTTCCTTATAATGGACAAGATCATCCAATATAAGGAGAGTGAATACCCTGTGAAGAAGGTTGGAACGAAAGTAGTCGCAGTTCTTTTATCTGTGGCAGTCACGATAAGTTCTTTAGCAATAGCCACTCCAGCAAGCGCTGTAGCGATAACACCAGGAACGCCTTATCAGGCGAATGGTACTTATGATGTCACGGTACCGCATGTGATCATCAATCAGGTGTATGGCGGCGGTTTGGTAACAGATACGAAAAATACAGCATCTTCTCATGGATTTATTGAACTTTATAACCCAACTAGCAATGATGTCAGCTTAAATGGCTGGTCACTACAATATGCGGATCGTGGATCAGATGCCTTAACTGGACCTACTGGGGATTGGCAGAAACTAGACCTTGTTGGCACGATTAAAGCTAAATCTTCATTCCTCATTCTTGGGGAAGCGACGGGAGCAAATGCACCCAAATTAAATCTAACAACGACTTATGATCAATTATGGAACAATCGTTTTATTAATAATAAAGGCTTGAAAGTTGTTCTGATGAGTAATCAGACGAAGCTGGAGATCACGAATAAACATCCGTTCTCCAATGTTCCCAAACCTACCGGTTATGTTGATATGTTAGGTACAGGAAGTAATGACGGAGATAACGTAGACGTTAAAACGGATATTGATGGCTATGAATTCGATTATCCCAAAGGCTCATCTGAAGGGACATCTAAAAAAATATCCGTACGTCGTAAGACATTAACAGATACGGATAATAACAAGCAGGATTTTGGTCAGTTCGGGATTTCAGATTCGACTACTCAGGAATTGGCGATTAAAGGACCTAAATATGGCGCATTCGGGCAATGGGACAATAATGTGTCTTTACTTGGATACTCGAATGAAACGTTTCCTACGGCCTATGAACAAGAAGCCTACTCGGTATCGATGAGTGTGTATGGAGGGAGAGCTCCATTTACGTTCGCAGCTACAGGATTACCTGCTGGATTAGCTATTAATTCTGTTACTGGTGAAGTCTATGGTAAATCAACGGAAGTAGTGACGTCTAACGTATACATCAAAGTGACGGATAGTTTGTTAACGCAATATGGCCGTTATTTGACGATTAAGGTTGAACCCGCTTCTAACTTGTTCAAAGATACTTTAAGTATCACGAAGTTAACTGATTTTAAAGTAGGGATTACGAATAAAGAAGGCGGTGTCGCCGAGATTGTTAAATACAACAAGGATAATAATAAGTTCTATCTGGTTAATGGATCTGGGAATCCACCTAGCTTAGATATCGTTCGTTTAGATCTTGTGCAAGGCTTAGTTAAAGAAAAAACGATTAGAGTAAAAGATTTGGTTGAAAATAACGGCTTTCTTTACGGTGACCTGACAAGTGTGGATGTGAATACGACCACCAAGAAAGTATCCGTATCTGTGCAAGAGTTAGATTCTAAAAAAGCTGGTAAAATCGTCGTTCTGGATTATGATGGCAACGTAATGAAAGCGTACGACGCGGGTGTTCAGCCGGATATGATTAAGTCTACTACGGATGGTCGCTATATTCTTACTGCGAATGAAGGTGAGCCTCGCACTGCTGGCATCGATCCTGAAGGAAGTATAACCATCGTAGATACGATCATGGATAGCGTGACACAATTAAGATTTGCTGATCCTTCCGTCATCGATAATAACGTTCATATTCGCGGTGCTTCTACACCAATAACTGGTCAAATTATGGGTGAAGGCACGAAGCAAGACGCAGTTTTTGATTTGGAACCTGAATATATCGCACTCTCTGAGGACAATAGCAAGGCATATGTATCTTTTCAGGAAAATAACGCGATTGGGACGATTGATTTAGCAACGAAAGCTGTCATCTCAATAAAAGGGCTAGGTCTCAAGGATTTGAACCTTGCGCGTAATTCTTTGGATCTAGTGAAGGACAATGCTATCAAGTTTGAAAATGTCCCTTTCTATGGGATGTATATGCCCGATGGAATTGCAAGCCAAACGATCAATGGTATCCCTTATGTATTCTCTGCCAATGAGGGGGATGTCACTGAATGGCCGGGTGTGAGAGGCAATGGAAGCACGATTGGCACGATGAAAGGCAGTTTAACGCCCAATTCACCTGCTGCGCAATTCTTGGCTGGTAAGACTGCTTACGACGGCGTAGAAGTAGCCAGTGATATGGGTCCAAATAGCATTTATCTCTATGGCGGTCGTTCCTTCTCGATCTGGCAGGCGAACACAATGGCGCAAGTGTATGACAGTGGGAATGAATTTGAGAAAGTCACTGCACAGCGTGTACCGAATAATTTCAATACGAGTAATAGTAAAACAGCTTTAGATGATCGCAGTTCCAAAAAAGGCCCAGAACCAGAAGATGTTAAAGTGGGGAAAGTGGGAAGTAAAACACTTGCTTTTGTTGGGCTTGAGCGTGTTGGAGGCATTATGACCTATGACGTAACGGATCCGGCCAATGCTAAGTTCGTAAATTATACGAATTCTCGTGTGTTTACACCGAAGGATAATCTTAATACGGATACGGGGCCAGAGGGTATTGATTTCATACCTGCCGCGATTAGCCCAAATGGGAATCCATTGCTTCTTGTTGCCAATGAGGTGGGTGGAACCGTTGCGGTATACCAGCTTAATGTACAACGGATTAGCGTAGATAAGTCCACACTTTCTGTTACCAAAGGAGCAGCTGCAAGCAAACTTACAGCAACGGTGACGACATCTGCAGGAGAATCTGTAAGCTCAGGGATCGTAGCTTGGAAATCTTCTAATCCAGCGGTTGCTTCCGTAAGTGCAGATGGTCAAGTAACAGCTTTGGAAACAGGTACAACAGTAGTTACAGCAGTAAGTCCTGATGGATATGCGACAGCGGATGTAACGGTTACGGTATCATCTGCCTATACACCGCCATATTCCGGCCCTGCTTCTGGAACGGGACCTAGCAAACCAACCACTAACGGTGAGAAGACAACCATTACGACGCCAACTGTCAAAGATAGCAATGGCACTTCTACGGCTAACCTTACTACCGCGGTATTAACGGATGCCTTAAAACAAATGTCCGAATCAGCTGAAAAATCATCTATTCTTGAAATTAAAGCAGATGTAGACGCTACTTCCAAAGAAGCGGTTATTAAATTGCCAGCAGAATCGCTCGTGAAGGTTGCGGAAAGCCCCACTACAGAAGTAAAAGTAAGCTTAGGTTTAGGTACCCTGACATTGGATAAAAACGTACTGGCTGCAATCGCTTCTAACGCGACTTCTGGTGATGTTTCTCTGTCCATCGCAAAAGCAGATCTAACTGCAATTACTCAGCAGATGGCTTCAAAAGAACGTGATGCTGTGAACGCCGCCGTTGGCGACCGTCCTGTCTTTGATTTTACGATCACAGCAGGAGGCAAAACAGTATCAAGCTTTAACGGAGGTACTGTTGAGGTTCAAGTGCCGTATAACCCGACGGCCAATGAGGATACGAATGCGATTGTAGCTTATTATATCGCTGACAATGGTGAGCTCGTAAAAGTTACTAATAGTTACTACGACGCGGTTACAGGCACGCTTAATTTTAAAGTTAGCCACTTCTCGCAGTATGCGGTAGGCTATTCTCTAGTTACGTTTGGTGACACATCAGCAAGCTTCGCGAAGAGCTATATCACGTACCTAGCGGCTCGCCAAATCATCAACGGAACAGCCGAAGGCCAATTCTCGCCAAATGCGCAAATTAATCGTGCTGATTTCACCTTGATGCTGGCACGCATGGCTGGCGCGAAGCTAGACGCGTATAAAGCGTCCAGTTTCCGCGATGTAAAGACAGACAGTTATTATGCCCAGTCTGTACAATGGGCAGCGGAGAACGGCCTTACAAGCGGTGTAAGCGAGGGTATGTTTGCACCTGCTGCCAACATCTCACGTGAGCAAATGGCCACCATGATCGCTCGGTTCGCTGCGCTGCAGAAGCTTAGCTTGCCGCAAGTAGTAGCCGCGGTGCCTTTTGCAGACGGGGCAGAGATTCCTGCCTTCGCGGTAGATGCGGCCAAAGCATTGCAGCAAGCTGGCATTATTTCCGGGAAATCAGGAAATCGATTTGCGCCGAAGGATCTTGCTTCGCGTGAAGAAGCAGCGAAAATACTGGGTATGCTCCTGCAGCAAATCGTTAAATAACAAGTTGCATATAGCACTTACCCCTCAGCACGAATTCGATTCGTATTGGGGAGTAGGTGTTTTTTTACATGGATAAAACACGGGCGGCTTCCGCATTTTAATCATGTGGAGGTGTTACCTATGAGCAAATCAGATAAGCCTAGCGTGGATCAAGCTGAAATCGTGAAAGAGTGGATGCGCGTCATGCCCACTGTTCTGCAGCCTGCCGATCAAACCAGGGTATGGGCAGATGAGGGCGATGCGGATGCCATCCGCGTGCACATTATGACGGCGGGGCATACCGGCTATTCGTTTGATTTTAAAGTCACGTATGTGGATGCCAGAGAAGTGAATGTTGAATTGACCGATGTACAGCAAGGAACGACGCATATTGACGAACGTGGCGATGTCGTACAGTCGTTAATCGATGATTATGTGCGGCATATTCATGAGTGTGCGCAGGCTTTGCAGAAGGTCACCAACGCTTAAGTAAGAAGGAGGACACCGTGATGACGAAGCAAAAGAGTCCGGATAAAAATTTGCAAAATGTGGCCAAAGATCTAGAAGCCGATCCGGTCAACGCCCATAATGCACAGCAGGTCCAGCAGAAGGTCAATGACCACCGGCATCAGGATGCACTTAATCACGAGGGAACCAACTCATAAAGGAGGATGGGACATATGTCTAAACCGAAATCATACTCAGCGGGCGATAATCTCGTGAACAATGGTTCTGTGAAAAACCGAAATAATGCAGGTGGCAATCAGGAGCCATTGTCCGGTTCTAAGAAAGTGAAGAATCAGAATCATCACGGCGGCCACGCTGCAGAAGGCCATGGACACGGCGGATAAAAGGCAATGAAATTTTTTTAATAAACATGATTAAAAAAACGAAAACCGGTCATACTATTATTGTCGGCAAGCAGAGAGGTGTGGTTCCGTTGGAGCAATTAGCGAAAGCGAAACAACCATTGCAAAGAGGACTTTTCTACCTGTTATAATCAGGCTGGAGGGCGATGTGCTAAAGACACTTACCGTGTTTTATACGCAGATTTAACTTAGGTTTACGTGTAACAAGGTTCAAAGAAATATCATCAATGCCGACGAAAAAAGAACCCTTAGGGGTTCTTTTTTTTCGTTGTCTATAAAGTTGTTAGCCATTACAGTAATTCGCGTTCTACGTTCACCATTTCAGTATCTTTTTCAGAAAACGTTGACTTCAACTTCTGCTTCCGGCTCATGAGCAAACGAATGCCGCCGCCAATCAGGAGCAGAGCAACTATCAGCGTTTGACTGAAGTTGTTAAGCAGATACATGTATTTCCGCGAAGCGGGTAGAAATTGATATAGGAATTGGACAAAGAACTCACTAAAGATATAGTAGCCGCCTAATACGATCAAGACTACGCCAATCAGGCGTTGGTAGGCTGTCCAGTTCTCGACAAGGGGCTTGTCAATTAAGGTACCATTTTCATACTTAGAAATGCTCTGCAGGGCATCAAAAAAGCTAAAGAACCATAGTATCGGGATCAAAAAGAAGAAAAGGGACAGCCGCAGCACATCCAACACATAAATGGAGAAAAGGAACACAGCCATCAACTGGATACCGCGTTTGGTCATCGATAAGTATAGGTGAGCTGCACCTGGGAAAATGGCGATAATCGTGGCAATGGTCCGGTTTTTGCGTCCATGTTCATCGCGTTGGAAATCTTCAAACATACTGCGATCGACGAGTTCAAGCCCAGCTTGTTTGCGATCTAGCTGCTTCAACGCATCGAATATGGTGTAAAACCAGAGCACCGGCAACGCCAGTAAGAAAACGATAAAGCCTTCATTGTGTGTCAGAATGGCGATAAAAAACACGAGAATGGCGATTCCGAAGAAGGATATCATCGCTGTAAGGCCTCTTTGCATTAACCCAAGCCAGAAATGGCCAACACCTGGAATAAAGGAGAGCATGAGAACTTTAGATCTTTCTTGTCTTCCTGCTAGTTGCGCATTATAGGAGGCGGCATTCCATGATGGCACCTCTTGCTCAGGCGGATAAGGTCCATAATAAGCTGGCATCGGTTGATGATAGGTTGTTGGAATTGGCATTGGGGCTGGAGCGTTTAATAAGTAGATAATCATATCGATCATATTGATGATCCACGTGAGCCCGATAGGAATAAGCAGAAAGGCGAATTCGTCGGCATCATGGGACACAATGCCTAAAAAGAGTAAGAAAGATAGTCCGAAGAATATGAAGCCGTATAATAAGCCGCGGACAGTCCGATTCATATACAAATGACCCACTCCGGGTATGAAAGACAGTAGGAATGCAACAAGATTACTTTTGGTAGGCATTAAGGCTCTAGGCCTCCTTCTTTATGTTCATTTTGTATGTTGTCTAACCATGTTAGTGTTTTATTAACGAGATGATCGGATATGGAAACTTGGGTTTCAAGGGAGGCAGGCGCTTCTAGAGGACGAGCGGGCTTGAAGGCACCGTAAGTTCCTATCTCCTGTGATAAGCCATGGAAAAACCCAGTTGCTACGAGCACCAGCGTCGCGGCAGCAGCAATCCCATAGTGGAACATCGTCGAGCGATACCAAGCAGGTTTCGTTCCAACCGTTCGGGCTAGAATACTATTCGTATAGGCTACTGGATCTTTGACCTCTATGGTCTGTTGTGCTGCTAGTTTGTCTATACATGTCATGTAACTCGCCAAGCATATCTCGCAACGGTATACATGATCCTCCATCTCGTCCCTTTCTTCTGACGATAGACGATCCTCCGCATACTGCAACCATTCCTGTTCACAATAGTGGTTAACCTTCATCGAAACTCCTCCTCCTTCCAATGATTTCGCAGCCACAGCTTGGCCCTGTACAGTTTCGATTCGACCGTTTTGATCGTAATCCCTTGAGCATTTGCAATATCTTGGTACGATTGATGATGAATATAATAGGCCAATAAGACGTCCTGATAGTTCGCTGGGATCTGATGCAGCTTCTCACGTACGAGCTCGGTCGTTTCTCTGATCAAAACTACATGCTCTACCCCGTCCTCCGGATGAGGAGATTTCGCCAAGGAGACGGTCTCCTCGAATTCCGCGATGATGTCTTCCTTGCGCCGACTGGATGCGCGCTTGAAATCAATAGCTCGATTCACCGCGATGCGTGTAATCCAGGTTTTCAAGCCTTTCCGTTCATACTGAGGGAGAGAGAAGTAAATACGGGTCCAAACCTCTTGGGACAAGTCTTCGGCATCCTTTTGATGGCGAACAATCGCAAAGATCGTCTGCAATATATATGGACGATACGTTGTTATCAGCTCGCGGAATGCCGCTTCATCGCCCTTTAATATGCGATCAATTAGTGTGTGCTCCTCAATATCCTTCTCCTCCTCTCCGCATGAATAGACGAAGCTCGGCCCATGTACCCCTGCACTTGAATGAAAAAAAGAGCGAATCGGGAGATTCGCTCTTTAGTATCATTGTGCAATCGTAGAGTTACTAGCCGCCATTGGTTGTTTCTTTGCTGCATTTTGAACGAACAGATACGCGAGTAGTGCACTGCCGGCACCGAGGACGCCGAGTACAATAAAGCCTTCATTTAGAGAGAAATAGTCACCAATGATGCCCATTAGGACAGGCCCTACGAACATACCGAGTCCATAAATCGCTTGGAAAAAGCCCATCGCTGTCGCCCGCTTATCCGCAGGCATATGCTTAATGCTCATCCCCATGAGCAGGGTGAACGAAAGTCCGCGACCAAAGCCCGCGAATGCTTGTGTAACCATGAGCAGCCAGAGATGATGGGTGAACGGAACCGTAAAGGTGAATATCCCCATGAGCAGAAAGCCAGCTACAACCATGCGTTTCTCTCCGTAACGGATCGACCAGCGCCGCCCCCCGAACAAGGAGGCTAGCGCAACAGGGACGTTAGCGAATAAGGAAAGCAAGGAGAGCGAGAATTTGTCTGCTCCAAGCTGCATGGCATATACCGGTGTGAAGCCGAAGACCGTAGCAAATATCAGCACCTGTGATAGAATAGCGAGCAAAGAAACGAAGAGAAGTGTGCGATCTGTCGCCACGTTGCCAATACCGCGCAAGGTAATCTTGGGTGCGTCTTTCTCGACTTTTTCGATGAGGAAGAAAGAGCCGATCATGCCTAATACGCCAAGCACAGCACCAAGAATGAAAACCGACTCCCACCCCAGCTTGTCTGCTGCCCATCCTGCACTAAGGATGCCTAGCACCTGACCAAGTGAGTTAAAAAAGGAGATCGTGCCAATCGCTTTCGTAGACTCTTCATGCTTGTAATAGCTCGTGAATAGCACCGTAAAATCAACCCAAGTGGCTGCGGCTGCGCCTGCAAGTGCGCGAAGAATCAAGATCCAGGTAAAATCGTGCGTGAACCACAGTCCGAGTCCGGTAATGGCGGTGAAGAGAAGGCCGAAGGTGATGAACAGTCTTCTTTTATGAAATCGATCCGACATAATGCCTACGGGGATGCGGAGCAGCATCTGCGAGATGCCGTACATGCCTACAATCCATCCGGCTAATTGGTGGCTCCCCCCGAGGAACTCCACGTAAGGCGCCATGATCGGAACGCTAGTGTACATCGACATCCAGAAGAGCATCGTGACCACACAGAAGAGCGGGATACGATAGGATGAAATAGAACGAGTTGTCATCGGAGTGAGGACTCCTTTCAATTATGAATCCATAACAAAGAAAGGGATTGCCAACCTGAGTTGAAATCCCTTTGTACGTATGTATGTTTAAAAGAACTATACGCGCCCGATACGATTCGAACGTACGACCTACAGTTTAGGAAACTGTTGCTCTATCCTGCTGAGCTACGGGCGCATAGTATCGTCATTCTAACACGAGATGTTTTCGGGGTGCAACCCATTTTAACCCATGTGTATGCAGGAGGTTTCCTTTGAGCAAGGAATGTACATAGTGGATAAAGAAATAGATATAGCATTTAACGTAATTTGTTGTTAAACCAATAGAAAGTAGGTGTCGTATGGAGCAACGTCCCGTGATTCAACTCACCAGTTCCAAAGCTGAAACCGTACTTGATGTTATTTCCCTGTTCATAATCATAAGTATGATCGCTTATGTCGCCTACGTGTGGCACGATATGCCTGAGCGAATTCCGATGCATTTTAACGGTAAAGGGGAGATCGATGGTTGGGGGAACAAAATGAGCCTAATTGCCTTACCACTGATAGGCGTTATCAGCTACATTGGCTTGACCCTCCTAAGCAAGGTCCCTCACGTGTATAATTATCCGTCACCAATTACGCCACATAATGCCCGTGGACAATACCAGAATGCTCGTTTATTTATGAACAGTTTAAAAGCGGTGATTGTGATTCTGTTTGGCTTTATTGAATGGTCTGTTATCCAAAGTGCAAAAGAGGGCAACGCCGACCTCAATTGGTGGGTGTTAGGCTTCATTTTATTGATGCTGTTTGGCACGATCATCTTCTTCATCGTACGTTCGATACAATTAAAGTAAAGGAGGTGAGCGGAAATGACGGTTTATGTTGGTTTTCTGCGTGGGATTAATGTAGGAGGCAAGAACAAGATCAAAATGGCCGATTTGAAAAAGACGCTGGAGGCCTCAGGGTTAGCACATGTACAGACCTATTTGCAAAGCGGCAATGTGCTGTTCCAATCAGAGGAGTCCAGTGAAACGCTAAGACCGCGTATTGAAAAAGCAATCAGCGATGCGGTAGGCGTAGCGCCTACCGTTATTTTGCGTACCGCAACGGAGCTAGCTAAACTTGTAGCGAACTGCCCTTATGACGCAGAGGCTTTGTCCGAAGCAGAGAGCATTCAAATTTCCGTGCTAACGGAAGAAGCCCCGCAGCAGACATTCACCGACATCTTATCCAAAGGACAGAGTGAAGTGGATGAATTTCAAATACGGGGCTGCACGATATATTTTCTGTTTCGGCAAAGTGTGTTGGATTCGAAGCTGGCAAGCAACATTCAGAAGCTTGGCGACCAAACGACGACTCGTAATTGGAATACGATGAGCAAGCTCGTAGAGCTTGCAGAGGCCTTACAGCCAAGCCAATAAGCTGTCGGAAGGGCTAAACCTTTAAGCTTTTCCCCGTAATTTTCGGAAAAATTGCGTTAGCATCGTCGAACACTCTTCTTGCAAAACGCCACTCACCACATCGACACGATGATTGAATCGATCCTCCTGCAGCAAGTTCATCAACGTTCCCGCACAGCCTGCCTTCGGATCCACCGTACCGTATATCACCTGCGGAATTCGTGCTTGTACGATCGCACCTGCGCACATCGGACAAGGCTCCAGCGTCACATAAAGCTGGCAGTCCAAAAGGCGCCAAGCCTGCAGATGTTCGCTCGCCTGTTTAATGGCAATCATCTCCGCATGCGCGAGAGGATCTAGGGTTGTTTCACGTAAATTATAGCCGCGGCCAATGATTTGACCTTGATGGACGACGACGGCGCCAATCGGTACTTCGCGGATGGCTTCAGCTTTCAGCGCCTCGCCAATCGCTTCTTTCATCCAGGGGATATGTTGATCCACAGGGGGACACCTCGCAATAATAGTTTATCCACATGTGTATAAAAATCCGAACAAATATTCGTTGTTAACAAGCTGTGGATAACAATGTGGATAACTTATAAACCTGTGGATATTTAATCCACTACACATTCATACAATAAAAACATGGCCCATGCAAGGATTTTAGTTGAAAGAAATATCCAGGCTACGTATAATGGTGGTAATAGTGGGTCTTTTAGACCAGTTTGGCCCAAGGATAGATCATTAAGACCAGAAACAATATATCTACATAAATGAATAGCAGGGTTCGACAATGGCAAACTTGCTGAAAGGCAAGGACGCAAAGCTGAGGGTCTACGGTTCTTATGAACTATGGCAGCCTGGTTACCGAAAATCGATGCTTTTTTTGATTGCGGTGATAGGCTGTCCCTGTGTGGGGGCAGTCTATTTTGTGCGGAAAATTGTTATGAAATCCATCATTAAGGGAGGGTGAAGATGAGCATGGCGATGAAGCAGGATGCTTTGAAGCGATATGGGAGTAAAGAAGGATATGATGTGGAGGTATTAATTGATTGCCGAGCTGTAGTGGCGAAGGATGATTTCGTGGCAACAGGTATTCTTACCTATGCACAAGGAGACATTATGGAAATTGAGTTGCCGGAATATGAGGTATTTCAGCTTGGTGATAAGGCGAAATTGACGTTATACACCAAATCGGGTTTATTCGTTTTTCATTCGACAATCGTAGCTAGAGAGCCTGGTTCACTCATCGTGATCAATCCACCTGAGAATCGGAAGAAGTTTTCAGAGAAACGGGAGTTCCCGCGGGTAGAAGTGAAGAACATAGGTCACATAGCAGGATTCCAAAATATAACCCAAAAAGAGCAGCATCAATTGGAAAATCCAATTGGAATTTCGATAAAAAATATTTCCATGAATGGAATTGGCTTTACCATAAATGATAATTCGATGATCGATGGTATTCTTCACAAAAAATGTCTGCTGCAAGTCGAGCTGGATTTAGGCTTTGAAATGCCTTGCATGTTGGAAATTATAAGGAAAGAAAAGCAAGAGGACGTCTACTACTACGGGGCCAGCTTCGAGAGCGTTCCTGCGGAACAAAGCAATGCGCTGCGCGGTTTTATTCTGCGAAATCAGATCCAAACCTACTTCGAGCAGAAGCGGGATGAAGAGTTCAAAAAAGCAATGGAAAAAAAGTCTGCAGCCAATCAATAGCTTGCAGGCTTTTTTTTGCCCTCCAAGTACTATATAATAAGAAGGATGATTTTCGAAAATTAAGGAGTTGTAAACGACAATGGCTTTGAAAGCAGGTATCGTCGGTCTACCGAACGTAGGAAAATCGACATTGTTTAATGCAATTACACAGGCGGGGGCAGAATCTGCGAATTATCCGTTCTGTACGATCGATCCGAATGTTGGGGTAGTAGAAGTACCAGACGAGAGATTGCAGAAGCTGGTAGAAATCGTTGTGCCTAAGAGCATTGTGCCGACGGCCTTCGAATTCGTTGACATTGCGGGTTTGGTTAAGGGTGCGAGCAAAGGCGAGGGCCTTGGAAATAAATTTCTAGCACACATCCGTGAAGTCGATGCGATTGTGCATGTTGTGCGTTGTTTTGAGGATGATAATATTACTCACGTTTCTGGGAAAGTCGATCCGATTGGCGACATCGAGACGATTAATCTTGAATTGATTTTGGCAGACATTGAGTCGGTTGATAAAAAGATCGAGCGTTCACGCAAAAACCTCAAAGGCGGCGACAAGAAAGTTGTAGCTGAGGTTGAGTGTTTGGAACGTATCAAAGAAGCCTTATATAATGATATGCCAGCACGCAGCTTGGATTTGACAGATGACGAGCGTCTTCTAGTTCGCGATCTTCATTTGCTGACGATGAAGCCAGTGCTCTACGCGGCAAACGTGAGTGAAGATGAAGTTGCAACTGCGGACGACAATGCATACGTTAAAATTGTGAAGGAATTCGCTGAGAAAGAAAACAACGAAGTTGTTTCTATTAGTGCGAAGGTTGAATCCGAAATCGCTGAGCTGGAAGACGAAGAAAAAGCCATGTTTTTGGAAGAGCTGGGACTTCAAGAGTCCGGCTTGAATAGATTGATCAAAGCAGCGTACAGAAAGCTAGGCTTGTACACGTATTTCACGGCTGGTGTTCAAGAGGTTAGAGCATGGACGATCCGTAAAGGAACGAAGGCTCCTCAAGCGGCTGGCGTGATTCATACGGATTTCGAACGTGGATTTATTCGTGCAGAGGTTGTTTCTTATAACGATTTGGCTGCTGCGGGATCCATGGCGGGAGCTAAGGAAAAAGGCCAAGTACGTCTTGAAGGTAAAGAGTACGTGGTTAATGACGGCGACGTTATGCATTTCCGTTTCAACGTTTAATTGTTAATAAAAATAAGAAAGGAGTGATCCCCTATGTTGGATCGACTTCAGTCCATTGTGGACCGCTATGAAAAACTAAGTGAGTTGCTGTGTGACCCGGATGTTACTAGTGATACGAAGAAGCTTAGAGAGTATTCCAAAGAGCAATCTGATCTTCAGGAAGCTTACGATGCTTATAATGAATATAAGAGTGTGAGCGAACAGCTAGCTGATGCGAAAGTGATGCAGAACGAGAAGCTGGATGATGAGATGCGCGAAATGGTCAAAATGGAGATCGACGAGCTTAGCGAGCAATCCGCTAAACTAGAAGAACATCTCCGCATCCTGATGATGCCGAAGGACCCTAACGATGACAAGAACGTTATCGTGGAAATCCGCGGAGCGGCAGGTGGCGATGAAGCTGCGCTGTTCGCAGGCGACCTCTACCGGATGTATACGCGATATGCGGATGCGCAAGGTTGGAGAACGGAGATTTTGGATGCATCCGTGAATGATTTGGGCGGATTCAAAGAAATTATCTTCATGATTACGGGTAAAGGTGCTTATAGTAAGCTCAAGTTTGAGAGTGGAGCACACCGTGTTCAACGTATTCCAGTAACGGAATCCGGTGGAAGGATCCATACTTCCACTTCGACGGTTGTTGTTATGCCGGAGGCAGAAGATGTGGAAATTGTGATTCATGATGCAGATATTCGCGTCGATACGTTCTGTTCCAGTGGAGCGGGCGGTCAGTCCGTTAATACAACGAAATCCGCTGTGCGTGTAACGCACGTACCAACGGGTATCGTCGCAACGTGTCAGGATGGTAAATCGCAAAACTCTAACAAAGAGTCAGCGCTTCGCGTACTTCGTACGCGGATTTCAGATAAATTGCGTGAAGAAGAAGAAGCGAAATATGCCGGCGAGCGTAAAAGCAAAGTCGGAACGGGCGACCGTTCAGAGCGTATTCGTACCTACAACTTCCCGCAAAGCCGGATTACCGATCATCGTATCGGCTTGACGCTTCACCGTTTGGAGACGGTGCTTAACGGCGATATGGCGGAAATTGTGTCAGCATTAACGATTGCTGCACAATCCGATGCCTTAGAGGCGATGTAATGACGACTGCAAACATGAGTGTGAGAGAAGCCTTTGTGAAGGCTTCTTCTTTTTTAGCGGAGCAAGGCGTCGCAGAGGCTTCGTCTTGCACGGAACTGCTGCTGCAGCACCTGCTCGGCGGCTGCAGTCGGACCGAGCTGCTGTTCCGCTGGTGGCAGGAACAGATGCCGGAAGAACTGGTCGCCACGTGGGACCAGCTCGTTGCCAGGAAGGCCGCGGGTGAACCGGTGCAATACATCACCGGTGAGCAGGATTTCTTCGGCCTTCCGTTTGAGGTGGGGCCGGCCGTGCTGATCCCGCGGCCGGAGACCGAGCTGCTCGTGGAGGCGTTGCTCCACGAGGGCTCGCGTCTGTTCCCGCAAGGCGCTCCGCTGCTTGCGGATGTGGGCACCGGGAGCGGCATCATCCCGGTGACGATTGCGCACGCGCGCCCTGCGTGGCGCGTGGCAGCCAGTGACATCTCCGCGGCAGCGCTGGAGATGGCTTTGAAGAACGCGCAGCGCCACGAAGTGGCTGCGCGGATCACGTGGCTCGAGGGTGACCTCCTCGAGCCCTATATTGAGCGCGGGCTCGCGCCGGATATTGTGGTGTCCAACCCACCCTATATCCCAGATGGCGACCTGCCGGCGCTGATGCCCGAGGTGCGGCTATTCGAGCCGCACACAGCTCTTTTCGGCGGTGTCGAGGGACTCGACCTGTACCGCCGCATGATCTCGCAGCTGCACCGGCTGCCACGAATCCCGACTGTGGTCGGGTTCGAGGTGGGCATCGGGCAGGCGGAGGCGGTTGCGGTGTTGCTGCGCGCCGCAGCGGACTGGATGGAGATCCGCTTTGTGCAGGATCTCCAGGGGATCGATCGCCATGTGATCGCGATCCGCTCTTCCGAGTAGCCGATTGCCTTCCAGGATCGGCTGCTTTCTTTCCGCCTGTTTCTTTGGCGGAGCAACTCTATCATTTTGCAAAAAATCATAGATTCATAGGTTTAGCCCCACCCACTATTGTCCATACTGGCTAGTAGATGACGGGAAAGGGGCTACTCTCCATGGTTAAGAGAACGGAGCGCCACTCAGTTAAAAGCCTATTATTCATTGCTTTTGCACTTATACTTATGATTATGTGTTGGGAATCCAATCGTACGAACGCGGCGGTAGTTTCGCCTACCATACCAGAGGAATCCATTCGTTTGCGTATTCTAGCAAATTCGGATTCTGCGCAGGACCAAGCTTTGAAACGCGAGATTCGTGATGCAATTATTGCCCGTATGGCGGAGTGGGTTGTTGGACCGCATTCCTTAGACGAGGCTAGAGCAGTCGTGAATGCACACTTGCCTGAGTTTCATGAACTTGTTGGACAAATGATTAAAGAACGCGGCTATAGCTATCCGTATACGGTGGAGCTTGGTGTTGTCCCTTTTCCAACCAAAATGTACGGAAATGACGTCTACCCAGCAGGGGATTATGAAGCTTTGCGTGTTGTAATTGGTTCTGGTGAAGGTCAGAATTGGTGGTGTGTGCTGTTCCCGCCGTTATGCTTTGTTGATTCCGTATCGGGCGAAGCCGTAGCTTCGGCTGCAGTTGTGGCCAAAACCACGGATGAGAACGGCAAGGAAAAGCAGCCGGCTAAAGAAAATAAGGCTAAAGCTAGTGAAACATCGTCTGCCAAAAAGAAAGACGAAGTCGTTAGTAAAGATAAAGCATCTTCGACAGAGAAGGTTGCAAAGAAAGACGCAAAAGTTGAGGTAGTAGCAGCTTCAGTTTCAGCTTCCACGACCGAAGAGCCAGCTCAACCGAAAGTGAAGTTCTTCATTTGGGAAATGTTTAAAGCGATCTTTTCGTGGTTCAGCTAAACTTAATAACCTGCAATTATACCTCTTTATATCATATTTACGGATACATATTTCATTTCATACAAGTAAGGATGAGAGTGATTGTGACAATCTACTGGAACGTGGATCAAGGAGCGACAAGCGCAACAGCGCAGTATATAGCAGAGGCAGCGAAACTTCTGCAACAAGGCGATACGGTCGCTTTTCCGACCGAAACGGTGTACGGACTTGGAGCGGATGCGACGAATACCGCAGCGGTTCTACAGATTTTCGCCGCAAAGGGAAGGCCCTCTGATAATCCTCTGATTGTACATATAGCTGATGAGAAGCAGCTCCCAAGCCTGGTTCAGCCAGATAGTCTAACAACGCATCATCTAGCGATTATGAAGGCTTTCTGGCCTGGACCTTTAACCATTGTGCTACCTGTACTTGCAGGTAGCCTTTCGCCGTTGGTTACAGCGGGTCTGCAAACGGTTGGTATTCGTATACCAGATCATCCTGTTGCCTTGCAGCTGCTGCGAGAAACGGGACTGCCGATAGCGGCACCAAGTGCGAATAGCTCAGGCAGACCGAGCCCGACCCTAGCATCGCATGTGCGTGATGATTTGGACGGGAAGATTGGTGGAATCGTAGATGGTGGTGCAACGGGTGTTGGCGTTGAATCCACGGTTATTCAACTTGTTGACAGCGAGCTATACATTCTGAGACCGGGTGGCGTGACAGCGGAGCAGCTGCAAGTCGTTTTGCCGGATCTGCCTATTCATGTTTCTGAGCCGACAGAGGTAGAAGCCTCGGATATCCCTCGTGCTCCAGGTATGAAGTACACACATTATGCGCCGAAGGGCTTTATGCACATCGTTCAAGGGGATGATGTGCAGGAAGTCTCCGCATGGATTCAACAAGATATTGATGCTGCGAAGGCACGTGGAGAATCGACGGGGATTCTCACTTTTGAAGAAAGAGTACGGGGGTATCGCGCTGATCTCGTTCTCGCGTGCGGCTCCTTATCAGAACCAGATTCGATTGCACGGGAGCTATATAGCGCTCTGCGGACTTTTGATCACAAAGGCATTAGCTATATTGTTGCAGAAGGTGTCCCGGATTCAGGTATTGGCAGCGCGATAATGAATCGACTGCTCAAAGCAGCGGGGCATGAGCGTATCCGTCTCTAATTAGCATGATTCCCAGTTTGTCCGCATATCTTGAGAAAGAATCGTGGACAAGGGGGATCGTGCTATGCTCGCATCTGGGATACAAGTTGGGCAACTCATGACAATTGGAATAATGGCGATTGCTTTGGGCCTGGATGCTTTTTCGTTAGGAATTGGCATAGGAATGAAGGGCATTCGTTTGTTGGATATTTTGAAAATTAGCATTGTTATCGGACTTTTCCATGTGCTCATGCCGCTGATGGGGATGTTTATGGGGCAATATGTTTCCCTCCTTCTGGGTAACGTTGCGACGGCCGCAGGGGGATGTTTACTTATTTTGCTTGGAGCCCATATGGTATACAGCTCGATACGCGGGGAAGAAGCGACGGCCTTCGATCATCGGACGCTATGGGGGCTTATCATATTTGCCCTCAGTGTTAGTATAGATTCATTCTCTGTGGGTGTTTCGCTGGGGATGTTTGCCACGGATATTGTGCTCACAGTGCTCATCTTTGGTTTGTTTGGCGGGTTGCTTTCGATAGCGGGCTTGCTATTAGGCAGACGGGTTAGCGGTTGGGTAGGCGAATACGGCGAGGCATTCGGCGGACTTATCTTATTAGGGTTTGGGATCAAGTTTTTACTATGATACAATACGGGTAATCACGGACGGTGCATCCGTTTATTTCAAAATTTTAGATTTTTTTTGTTTCACACAAAAAGTTAGCTAAATTTCTATATAAACGCATCCCTCCTAAGTGGAGGGGGAGTCGTTTATTTCGGGAGGATTTCATGTTGCGAATTCTATTTGTCTGTACAGGAAATACGTGCCGCAGTCCGTTAGCTGAAGGTTTGCTGCGTATGAGGGTGCGTCAAGAGGGGCTTGCGGCGGAGGTTCGTTCGGCAGGTGTATCTGCGATGACGGGGGGCCCGATTTCAAGGAATAGCCAGTCTCTTCTTCATGAAGCGGGTTTTAAGGAATCGATAAGTTCTCTAGCGATTAGCGCCGCGGATGTCGATTGGGCGGATCTGATCCTGACGATGACGACAGGACACAAACGCACGGTGATTGGGCGCTTTCCTCATGCGGTCGAGAAGACCTATACGCTCAAAGAGTATGTAGAGGACGATGATCGAATTCTCAAGGCGATTGAAGAAAGGGAGCAACTTGCGACAGAGCTTCAGCTTAAACAGGCGCTGTCCCAAACCGTATCCATAGAAGAAAGAAGTCGTATGTATACACTGGAGAACACAATTCCAGATTATGATATTTCCGATCCTTATGGCGGATCATTAGCCGATTATCGGTACACAGCTGAGGAAATTAGCCGAAGCTTAGATAAATTGGTGAAAAAATTACGCTAACCTTAGGTAATCAATGGGATAGGCCAATAGAGCTTTACACATCGCAGGGAATGCGATAAAATATAGGTAACAAGCAAGACTCAATGTAACTGGCGACGAGTGGGGTTAACCACAATGGAGCATTGAGCTATACGGCCGGTCGCCTGGGCAAAAGAGCAACGCGCGTTTTTTAGCGTGTGCGCTCTTTTTTTCGTTTTTGGTGAGCTTTGGGATATAATAGGATGGTCGAATTCGAACAGTCAAAAAGGAGCGTTTTATTCATGAAAATTGCTTTAGGTGCAGATCATGCAGGCTATCGTTTGAAAGATGTTATCATTCCTTTTATTGAATCATTAGGTCATCAAGTGATCGATTTCGGATGCAGCTGCGGCGATTCCGTCGATTATCCGGATTATGCACTTCAAGTTTGCGAAAAAGTTGTTTCGGGAGAAGCAGACAAAGGGATTCTGCTTTGTGGAACAGGCATTGGGATGTCTATTGCTGCCAATAAGGTTCCGGGAATCCGCTGTGCACTTGTGCATGACCTTTTCTCCGCGAAAGCGACACGTGAACATAATGATACGAACGTGCTAGCGATGGGTGAGCGAGTAGTTGGACCTGGCGTAGCGGAAGAAATCGTCAAAATCTGGTTGGAAACCGAGTTTTCAGAAGGTGTCCGCCATAAGAATCGAATCAACAAAGTGCAGAGCATCGAAGATCGTTTCACGGTACATCCCTAGAAATGAGGGAGCACAATGACAGATTCTATGTTTGACCCTATAGCAGCAGCGGTTGCGGTAGAAGCAAACTTGCGGGCGCTGGTTGAGGTTGCTGGGCTTCGCCCTGGGAACATATTAGTGATCGGCACGAGCACGAGTGAAATTCTCGGGCATCAGATCGGTACCTCAGGTACGCTGGATGCGGCGAAGCCGATTTTCGAGACGGTTAAGCGCATTTGCGGCGAGTTCGGTCTGTTTGCGGCTTATCAGTGCTGCGAGCATCTGAATCGTGCGCTGGTCGTGGAGGAAGAGCTGCTGACGCTAGCGCCGCAGCATGAGCCGGTTTCCGTGATTCCCGTGCCGAAGGCCGGGGGCTCGATGGCTTCCTATGCGTACAGACACTTCGCAAAGCCGGTCGTTGTCGAGACGATTCAGGCGCATGCGGGCATCGATATTGGCTCAACGCTGATCGGGATGCATCTGCGCAGAGTCGTTGTTCCCGTAAGGCCGCCGGTTCGGCATATTGGCCAGGCTTATGTCACGATGGCCTTCGCGCGGCCGAAGCTGATCGGTGGTACAAGAGCTGTGTACTCCGCAGATCTGGCGGATCAACTTTATCAACAAGCTGCACCTGATGCAGATTGCTAATTTATTTTTGACTATCATCCTTAGGAGGAATTCCATATGACAAACTTTTTGAGCAAGCAAGATCCGAAAATCGTAGAAGCGATGAACCTTGAGCTAGGCCGTCAACGCGACAAAATTGAGCTAATTGCTTCCGAGAACATCGTAAGCCAAGCGGTTCTTGAAGCTATGGGTACTGTACTTACGAACAAATACGCAGAAGGCTACCCAGGCAAAAGATACTATGGTGGCTGTGAGTACGTAGACATCGTGGAAGACATCGCTCGTGACCGCGCGAAAGAGCTTTTCGGTGCTGAGCACGCGAACGTTCAACCGCATTCCGGCGCACAAGCGAACATGGCTGTTTACTTGGCTGCTCTAAACCCTGGTGATACAGTTCTTGGTATGAACCTTGCGCATGGTGGTCACTTAACACATGGTAGCCCTGTCAATGCTTCCGGTATCCTTTACAACTTCGTAGCTTACGGCGTAAGTGAAAAAGATTTCCGCATCGACTATGATGATGTTCGCAAAGCAGCTTTCAAACATAAGCCTCGCATGCTCGTAGCTGGTGCAAGTGCATACCCGCGTACGATTGATTTCGAAGCATTGGCTTCGATCGCTAACGATGTAGGCGCTTTGTTCTTCGTTGATATGGCGCACATTGCGGGTCTAGTTGCAGCTGGCTTGCATCCGAACCCAGTGCCACACGCACATTTCGTAACAACTACAACACACAAAACGCTTCGTGGTCCTCGCGGCGGTATGATTCTTACTAAGAAAGCTTGGGCTGCAGCGATTGATAAAGCGGTATTCCCTGGTTCCCAAGGCGGACCTTTGATGCATACGATCGCAGCTAAAGCTGTTTCCTTCGGTGAAGCTCTTCAACCAGACTTTAAAGTATACGGTCAAAATGTTATCAGCAATGCACAAGCTTTGGCGACGGCTCTTACAGCTGAAGGCATCAACCTTGTTTCCGGTGGTACGGATAACCACTTGATGTTGGTTGACTTGCGCAACCTGAACATCTCAGGTAAAGACGCTGAGCACGTGCTTGATGAAATCGGTATTACAGCGAACAAAAACGCGATTCCTTTCGACCCAACTAGCCCGTTCATTACAAGCGGTATCCGCTTAGGTACACCAGCTGTGACTTCCCGCGGAATGGACGAAGAAGCAATGAAAACAATCGCGAAAGTTATTGCTCTTACGTTGAAAAATCCAAAAGACGAAGCTACGCTTGAGAAAGCTCGTGGCATGGTGTCCGATCTAACGGCGCAATTCCCACTTTACCCAGGTTTGACGTACTAATCTTTATTTGCAGGGGCCAGCTCATTGGAGCTGGTCTTTTTTGTACGTTTATATTGGTCGAACCCCAAGCCCCCATCCCGATACTCACCTCTAACCCAACTACGACCCAACCTAACCCAACTTAATTCAGCAATCCAGCTTACTCAACGCACGAAATTCGATCACTCAACTCGCTAAACTCACTCAACCCACTCAACCCACTCAACCCACTCAACCCACAGACCCACAGACCCACAGACCCACCAAACTCACTCAACCATCAAACCCACAAACCCACAAACCCACAAACCCACAAACCCACAAACCCACAAACCCACAAACCCACAAACAGACCAAACTCACTAACTCACCAACTCACTAACTCACCAACCTCCCCTTCCCGTAATCTAACTGGATTATCTCCATCTATTTGAATCATATTTCTCAGATTTGACCGAATAACTGTATTTCTTACAGTTAATTTTCTCCCCTTAGCTCGATTCATCAAATCCTCAATAAATTAGCTGTACCTTTTCCATCTATTCGCGAAAACACATCGGATTTTAGCAAACTAGCTGTAGTTTCTACAGCTAAACATTCGTCCATAGTCTCCGTGTGAGACAAACTTAAGTGCTGAGGCAGTTCCTGCCTATATCCAAGCAAATGTATGATCGTGTGAGATCACACATCCCAAAACTTCAAACCATCTTACGAAAATATGAAACCTTTCATCGTGGCATACCCCTTACACTGATTCTGTACCAATGTAAACCCTTACACAGGTAGGAGAGGTGTGCATGAATTTTCAGGAGATGCTTCGGCCAGTGCCGGCCCAAGCGAAGTTCGAGCTAGAAGGATGGCATGTTTGGTGTGGTTCAATGACACAAGATGCGGAGGGGAGGTATTATTTGTTCTACTCGCGTTGGCCTGAAAGCGCTGGTTTTGAAGCCTGGGTCACGCATTCCGAAATTGCCTATGCGGTCGCCGACAATCCGTTAGGCCCATTCCACCACGTGGACACGGTTTGGACCTGCAGAGATGACACAGCGAGCTGGGACAGGGATGTGGTGCACAATCCAGCGATGTTACGCCACGGCAATCGTTATTATCTGTATTACATGGGGACGCATGGCCCCGATTTTGATCTTGACCAACCTGCCGATGAGGCAACATGGTGGACGTATCGCAACCATCAACGTATCGGCGTTGCCGTGGCTGATCATCCAGCAGGTCCATGGACTCGTGGAACATCTCCAGTGTTGGATGTCTCACCAGGAGAGTGGGATGGTCTCATGACGAGCAACCCTACGGTGTGCGAGACCTCTGACGGCCGTATCCTGATGATGTACAAAGGTGTGGCTGAGGGTCCTCCGCCAAAGGGAGGGGCAGTTAACGCAGGCGTAGCCTTTGCTGACCAGCCACTGGGACCCTTTCACAAGCAGCTAGAGCCAACGGTGACGAACCCTACGAACGATTGGGCGGTAGAAGACCCTTACGTATGGTGTCAGGGCAATGAGTACTATGCATTGATGAAGGATTTCCAGGGTTATTTTACAAAATCAGAACGTGGTTCAGTGGCCTTATTTGAATCATCAGACGGCATTGTGTGGCGGCCTTCGCGGCATGTGCTCGCTTTCGATTTACAGATTCATTGGGCCAATCAAGCCACACAAGTCGTGACTCGACTGGAACGTCCCCAACTATGGTTCGATGAGCACGGGAAGCCTGTTGTCCTGCTGTGCGCCGTTCTTGAACGGGAGGGAAGCCGAACGTACAACATCCAAATTCCATTAGGAGGAGATTCATAATGAATTTGAAATGGCTTAGTCCGCTTCGCACTGTACTAGTCAATCCGCTCCGAACTGTTTTGCCCGCCTGCTTGTTGGCCACAGCGACCCTATCGACCATTTCGCCTACCCCAGCCTCAGCAACGGCACCAGCTGGTTACGCGTTATATTATGCTGATGAATTTGACGATACAGCGATTAATGAGAACGACTGGATGTACCGCGACGCAGGGCCTTATTCACTAGGCTACAATCGCAAGGAGAATGTACGTGAATCAGGCGGCTCCTTGCACATTGATTTTAAGCGTGAGCAGATTAACGGCACGTGGTACAACACTTGCGGTGGCTTAGTTTCGAAGAAATTGTTCGGCTATGGCTATTATGAGACAAGAGCGAAGCTGTTTAATTCCACGACAGGGCTGCATTCCTCCTTCTGGAGTATGGGGCTAAGTAATCATATCGCCGCGAATAACATAACCGGATTGACTGCCGAAATAGCTGCTGGTAATTTGCCATTCTATAATCAGGCAACGGAGATTGACGGTTTCGAGCATGACTCCGCCAATGGCTACTATGATACGGGGACGATCACGTACATTCCGGGCTACAGCTCGCCGCGTCAGAGTGTGAGTGTTACACCAGATGTGTGGCACGTGTATGGTTACGAATGGACCCCGACGGCGATTAAATTCTATCTGGACGGTACACTCGTCAACACAATCAATACGACGACGACACCGATGCCATTTGCGCCAGCGAATTTTTGGCTGACAGCGCTGGGCTACAAGACAGTCTCGGATTACACGAAGCTACCAGGTGAAAGTGAGTTCGACTACTTCCGTTTTTACGCGAAGAGCTACCCTAATGCCAACCTTCTGGGCAATCCTCAGATGGAGTTTACGGTGAAGGACACATCCAAGGGCTATACCGATCAGGATACACCCAGCTGGATCGAGACGTACGATAAAGATGCGAGCTTCATGACTACGACGGATGCACATACGGGAACGCGTTCCTTGAAGCACGCTAAGGCCAGCAATTATCTGGTTACGACGAAACAGAATCTCAATGGTATCACCAATGGCACCTATCAGCTCAGTGCTTGGGTGAAGAGCTCTGGCGGCCAGTCGCAGGCCTTGATGCGTGTGCTGAACTATGGCGGAACGGAGATGAACATCACGGTTCCAACAACAAGCACGTGGACACAAATCACGTTGAATAACATCCCCGTGACCAATGGTCAGGCAACGATTGCCTTTACGTCCAATGCCACTTCTACACAATGGATGCTCGTTGATGACGTAAGCTTCACTGAGATCTCGGCGACAACGGTGTATGAAGCAGAGTCTCTGCCAGTCACGGTATCCTCGGGCGACTCACAAACGAATTACACAGACGCCCCAGCGAGCGGTGGTTCATTCAATAACTTGAACGGCAATGGGGTTGGCGATTACGTTCAATACACGGTGAATGTGCCGCAGACAGGGACGTATACCGTCTACGTGGGCAATCGCAAAGCATTCAATAAAGGGACCTATCAGCTCGCAGTTAACGGCACCAATCTGGGTTCAACGGTAGATCAGTATGCCGCAACTTCTGGGTATACGGAGTCCAACTTGGGTACCGTGACGTTCAGTACCACAGGCAACCAGACGTTCCGATTCACTGTAACTGGCAAGAATGCATCCGCCAGCACCTATAATCTGGCTTACGATTACATGACACTCGTCAAAAATTGATCTAGAAAAGCCGTCTCTCTATCGGGAGACGGCTTTCGTATTTCCGAAGATTTTAGACCATCTGCCAAAGATATGAAAAGGATCGCCCCTTTCGCGGCGCTACAATAAAAGTATAACAAACAGAGAGAGGAGAGGCAGCTCATGCATCGAACGATGAACCTGCTGCGAAGATACGGTGTGATGTATGCCCTATTAATTCCGGGCTTGCTGTACTTTGCGGTATTCAAATATGTGCCGATGGTGTACATCGCCGCTGCATTTAAGAACTACAACGTCCTGCAAGGACTATGGGAAAGTCCGTGGGTCGGCTGGCAGAACTTTCATCTATTTTTCGATGGTGTGTATGTTAAGCAAATTATCGGAAACACCATTCTGATCTCGTTTTACAAGCTCGTATTTTCGTTTCCAGCACCGATTATTCTAGCGCTAATGCTCAATGCCGTCACTTCAACGGGGTTCAAAAGGACCATCCAAACCCTGACCTACTTGCCTCACTTTCTGTCATGGGTCATTATTTACGGCCTGCTGGTGGCTTTCCTTGCACCTGGAACAGGGCTAGTTAACCAGTTGTTAACCGCCTTCCACTTAGACCGCATTTCCTTCTTAACAGAGTCGGGTCTAATTCGAACGCTCATCGTCACAACGGACATTTGGCAGTCGGTCGGTTGGGGAGCCATCATTTACTTGGCAGCGCTCACCGGAATCGATCCGAGCCTTTACGAGGCAGCCACGATGGATGGCGCGTCCCAGTCCCGTCAGTTATGGCATATCACACTTCCGGGTATTCGCAACGTCATTATTCTCATGCTCGTGCTGCGGCTTAGTGCCATTCTTGATGTTGGTTTTGATCAAATCTTCATCATGCTCAATCCGCTTAATCAAGAGAAGGCCGATGTTATCGAGACATGGGTGTATCGGGTCGGTTTACAAGAGGGACGCATTGGACTTGCTACCGCTGTCGGGTTGTTTAAATCAGTAATCGGTTTCGTGCTCGTACTGGGTGCGAATCGGATTGCCAAAAAATTCGACGGACAAATCTGGTAGAAGGAGGAATCATCCATGCGTCACATGATCACTGGCGACCGACTCGCCCAAGGCGTTAACTATTTGCTGCTCAGCCTGCTCGCTGCTTCTTGTGTACTGCCGTTCCTGTATGTAATCAGCGTCTCACTGACACCGATATCCGAGTTCATTAAGAAAGACGGTCTGGTCATTATCCCGACACATACCACACTGACAGCTTACCGAGAGATTATGCAAGGGGGCCGATTACTCGATGCCTACCAAGTTACCCTTTTTCGTGTCATTGTCGGTACGCTCCTGAACCTAATGTTCACCGTCATTACAGCACTTCCGCTCTCACGCAAAGCGTTACCTGGTCGAAGCGGGTTCCTGCTTTTTATCGTATTCACCATGCTGTTCAACGGCGGTATTATTCCGGGTTACTTGCTCGTGAAAAATATAGGACTCCTCAATTCCGAATGGTCACTCATCATTCCTGGACTGATCAATGCGTTCTATCTCATGATTGTGAAAAGCTTTTTCGAACAGCTGCCAGAGGCCATTGACGAGGCCGCTCGTATTGATGGAGCAGGTGAAATCTCCATTCTGGTACGTATCGTAATCCCACTGTCCGTACCGATTATCGCGACGATTGGCCTTTTCTACGCGGTGTGGCACTGGAACAGTTATTTCGATGCCCTGCTCTACATCAACTCCCCAGAGAATCAGCCTGTACAGCTATTTCTAAGGCAGATTTTACTCGCCTCTGTGGCGATTAGTGGTGACGCTGCTGAAGCAGCCAACTCAGTGAACCCGATTTCGGTCCAAATGGCGTCCGTCGCCATTACAACGTTACCGATTCTGGTTGTGTATCCGTTCATCCAAAAGCATTTTACCCGAGGTGTTCTGCTTGGCTCTGTGAAAGGTTAATGTGGGGCCAAAATCGATGATATCTAGAGGCAACTCTCGATATAGCATGTATAATAGACTAAAGGGAGAGGTTCAAGATGAAAAAGAATTACGCAAGTGCGTTGCTTAGTATGACTGTAATCCTAGGGGTTGTTGCTGCAGGCTGCAGCAAGGCTGAGAATACGGCTTCACCAAGCGCGAGCGTTGCCCCCTCTACTGGAGCGGCACAAACGGCAAAGCCGCAGGAAGCTGACAAGAAGTACAAAGTTAGCTTTTATAATACGGTCGGTTATCGGTTAACAACGCCAATGCCAGCGAAAGAGCAGGATCCGATTCGTCAAATGATCGAGAAAGATAATAATATGGATCTCGACATGATCATGGGTGGTGAGAACTGGAAGGATAAGCTCAATCTGCTGATCTCCTCCAATCAAATTCCCGATATCGTCTCTTTCCCAGACCGTGCATCAGCGATTAAATACTACGATCAAGGCTTACTGGCCGATCTCGATGATTTGTTGAAGGAGTTTCCAGAGCTTCCGAAGGCATTCGACCCTTCGCGCCTCGAGCCTATGAAATATAAAGGACATACGATTGGTTTACCAGCTTCCGAAGCCGTTGGCGGAGTGAATGGTTGGTGGATCAACAATACATGGCTCAAAAAGTTGAACCTGTCGGTTCCGACTAATCCACAAGAGTTGCTCAACGTTATGAAAGCGTTCACTTTCAACGATCCAGACGGTAATGGTAAGAACGATACTTATGGCTACGTCGCGATGCTGCCGAAGGACGGCTCACTGGGTTACAGCACGAGTGGTGCGCAAGGCTTCCAGCAGATTTTTTGGATGTACGGTGTACAGCCTAATTTCGTGGATGTCAAAGACGGTAAGGTTGTTGTCTACAACACCGATGCGAAAACGAAGGAAGCACTGACTTTCATTAAAGAAATGATTGATGCGAAAGTTGTTGATCCTGACTGGGTAACCATTGACGACGGGCTGAAACGTGATAATAAAATGTACCAAGGTAAGGTTGGTATTATGATCGAAGACTGGCGCCGTTCGGAGCCTGCAGAAACGAAGAAAATGCAAGATGCCGGAGGAAGTGTGCCGGACTGGAAGCAAATCGCGCCTCCAAAGGGGCCATACGGTGATCAAATTCTTGACGTGAAGCCATTCCAACAGTCACTCATTGGACTTTCGAAGGAAGCGATGAAGGATACAGGCAAAGCTAAGCGCGCGATGCAGTTCATTCAATATCTATACAGCAATAAAGACGCATATCCATTCTTAGCCTATGGGATCAAAGATAAGTCCTTTACTGTGACGAATGGCACACCGAAGCTCATTGATAGATCCACTTACAACGAGAAGGAAATTGAGTGGCGTTATAACTATGCCTTTGTTCGCAAAGCAACGGACAGCGTGTACTTCGACTTCCAAAAACCTGATATCACGAACGCGAACCAGAAGATTAACACCAGCTATTTGAAGGAAAACAACGTAAATCCACGTGTTTTTGACGATCCGGCTGACCCAATGTCGCAAGATCGCCTCAAATATGCCAATGAAATGATGCTCAAATTCGTAACGGGAAAAGAGCCTCTGACGAACTGGGATACGTACGTGAAGACGCTGCAGGACAAATTTAAGCTGAACGATGCGATTGCCAATTATACGAAGCAGCTTCAAGGTGACGGTGTTATAAAATAAAAAGGGTAGGAAGAAGAGGAGATACCTCCTCTTTTTTCCATATTTCTATCTATAGGTTAGCTACAAGGGGTGCGCACATGCGGGATTGGATCAAGAAGTGGTTTCACAACATATCATTCCGACTGTTTCTGGTCTGTTTCGTCTTCGTGCTCAGCTCGGAGGCTATTCTAAGCGGTTTATCCTACCGCTATATTAAGAATGAAATTACGTCGAGTCAGCTCAACCAAGCGACACAGTTGCTGCATAAGGAAGAGGAATATATTGATCTGTACTTTCTTCTTGTGCAAAATACGATCGGGCAACTCTCCACTTCAGCTGCTTCGTGGCGCAATGATCTGACGGCTGCGCAAGCTGCCTTGGAGAATGCGTATCGTGAGAACTCGGTCATGCTGACAGACGTGTATGTGATTCGCAAGGATTTGTCCATTCTGGGCGGAAATCCTGTAACCAAGGTCATTAACGACCCTCGAGATGATCGTGATCCCCTATATAAAATGGCCTACAGTAACGCCTACGGGGCCGTGACGGTTAGCCAGCCGTACCAGAATTTCTTCTCTGGTTGGACTGTCACTTTCACCAAAGCGATTACCATAGCGGGTGAACCAATGGCCGTGGCTGTGGATTTGAATCTAACTGCATTGCAGGAGCGATTGCAGAAGATTGGCGGCGGCAGCAACGATCTGCAGTTAGGCATCATGGACAAAGAAGGACGCGTCATTCTGGAGCCAGCGGGCAGCCGCCTGTTCAGTATCGTCGATCATCGCCTGCGCTTTGATGACCGCGATGGTCGGGAGCTCGTGGAGTCCAAGGACGACGTCTTTAATGAGCATATGAACGGAACCGCTGTGACCATTATGAAGAGCATTAATCCACGTACGAAGTGGATCGTATTTGCTTTTTATGATGGAACGGTGCTGCAAACCTCGCTCAAGCGGATGGAGACATTTTTCATAAGCTTGCTGTTGCTTGGCTTCTTGCTTAGTGCCCTGACAGCCGGCTTCGTTGCACGCATGATTCGAACGCCTGTGTACTATCTCATCCGCAAAATAAGCCAAGTTCGTCACGGTGATTTGAACGTTAATATTACGAGCACACGCCGTGATGAGTTCGGCAAGCTGGCAGAAACGTTCGATGATATGCTGCGCCAAATCAGGACCTTGATTGAGCACGTGAATCATGGTGAGCGCAAGAAGAAAGAGTTAGAGATTCAAGTATTGCAATCGCAAATCAATCCTCATTTTCTGTACAATACGCTGGGTTCGATCTCGAATGTGGTCGCATTTGGCCGCTACCACGAGGTGGATAACATTATAGAGGCGCTGATTTCGATTTTGGAATATGGAATTACGGAGTTTTCTGACCGTGTCAGCTTGGAGCAGGAGCTTCGAAATGTGAAGAATTATTTATATATTCAGAAGATCCGATACGACTGTGAATTTGAGCTTAAGGAAGATATCGACCCAGTGACCTTACAGCTTCCTGTTCTTCGCATGGCGCTTCAGCCGATTGTGGAGAACAGTATTTTTCACGGATATGCCGGAGGTCGTAAGCCAGGAGCGATTCAATTGTCTGCCATTCGTCGCGAAGGTAATCTCATTATTGCAGTGAAGGATGAAGGCATCGGCATGATGGCTGACAAGGCAATGGAGCTATTGCTGGCGGATCCTGTAGAGAAAACCTTTGATCATCGGAAACGAATTGGGTTGTACAACATCCATCAACGAATCCGTTTGAACTACGGAGAGCCTTATGGGCTTAGCGTATGGAGCGAGCCAGGGCGTGGAACCTGTGTAACACTGACATTCCCAGACGATACAGCACAAGATCAGCTTGAGGAACGCGGAAGGGGGGAGGCGCAATGAGAGAGGTAACTTGCCTCATTGTGGATGATGAGCCGCCGATGGTACAGCGGTTAGAGACCTATTTCGAGCGCTGGGCGGAGCGGCGGATGCCATTCCGACTTGTTGGTCGTGCTTATTCGGGCGTCGAAGCCTTGGAGAAGGCTGCGGAGCTGCGTCCTGATCTCATAATCACGGATATCGTGATGCCTGGCATGGACGGGATTGAACTCGTTCGTCAGCTTCGGGAACGTTTACCTGGCGTGGAAGTCATCATCCTAAGCGCCTATTCTGACTTTGCATATGCCAAACAAGCGATTGCCATGGGTGTGTTTGAGTATTTGGTCAAGGTGCCTCTGCGTGAAGAAGATGTACGCACAGCCTTGTCCAAAGCGCGTAATAATGTGATCGCTCGCGAAGAGAAGGAGCTGCGGCTGCAAAGCCTTAGCGGATCGGTGAAGGAGAATTCGTATCGTCTGCGCAAGCATCTGCTTGAAGAGCTGCTGCGTGGCGAGGTATCGGATCCGGTCATGGATCGCCGAAGCGCAGAGCTGGTGCCGAGTTTTGAACCGCGGCAGTATGGGTGCTTTGCTGTGCGTTTTGATAATTACGATGTATTCTGCTCGGAGTATTCACCAGCGGACCGTAACATGCTCAAGTACGGCATGTTGAATATTATTGAGGAAGTGCTGCGGGAGAAAGGGAGCTGCTTTGCTTGTGAGCTGCAACAGGGCGTCATGGTGGCCCTTGCTACGATACGGGCAGGAAGCGAACAATTGTTCGACCGGAACTGCTACGAGCTTGGGGAAAGTATCCGTGACGCTATCAAAACCTATTTGCGGATATCCGTATCGATAGGCGTGAGCCGGATGTATAACGGTTGGGGGGCTGCTTCAAGAGCTTATGAGGAGGCAAAAGGTGCCCTTGCAGACACCTTCTATGCCAACTTTGGCACGGTGGTTACGCCGAACCGGCGGATAGGCTACACCGAGAGCGACTGGCGTGAGCTTACAGAACGCTTCGAGCAAACGCTTGAGCGATCAAGCCCGAAGTCTGGAGGCGAAGCGATTGCGCCTCTACTTCATGTGCTGCATAGCCACCGGGTTATCCCAGGCAAGCTGCTGGGCTATGTTGAGGGCTGGTGTGCGCGGCTTCGCCAGCGGCTGCTGTCAGTCGAGCATGGAGATGCAGCTGATGTGGTCACATTTGCGGACTGCACGCATCTGCATCAGCTGGTGGAGCGGCTGCGGATGGAGTGGGAACGACTTCATGCGCGAGCAGAAGGAAGCGGCCTGCGCGCTGAAATGGTGAAGGCGATGCGTTTCGTTGAGGACCACCTGAAGGAATCGATTTCCCTCAGCGTCGTAGCGGAGCATATTCATTTGAATCCGTCCTATGTGAGTGAGCTTTTCAAGAAAGAGTTAGGGATCAATTTCACCGACTACGTCTCCAAGCGCAGGATTGAGCGGGCTATCGAGCTGCTGCGTAAGAGCGATTATTCCAATTTAGAGCTGGCAGAGGCTGTTGGCGTTCATAATGAGAAGTATTTTTGTACCTTGTTCAAAAAAATAACCGGGACCTCTCCGCAGAAGTTTGTCGCGGCAAGCTGGAGGGATTGACGAGGAGAGAGTTGCTTTGCTATCGAAGGAAGCTCGAAATCGAAAAGATGACCAAAATCAATTCGAAGAATCGATTTTTCAGAATCCGCCTGCTGCTTATAGAAGCACACCCTTCTGGTCATGGAACGACAAGCTGGAACCCGAGGAACTTCGCAGGCAAATTGGCGAGATGAAGCGGGCAGGATTAGGTGGTTTCTTCATGCATACGAGACAGGGGCTGCTTACCCCCTATATGGGCGAGGCATTTCTGGATGCTGTTGAGATATCAGCGGAAGAAGCTAAGATTCAGGGGCTCGAGGCCTGGTGCTACGATGAGAATGGCTGGCCTAGCGGAACGGCGAATGGCGTTGTGCCGGCATTAGGAGTCTCTTATCAGCAGAAGTCGTTGGAGGGAATTCGGGTCAAGAGAGAGGATGCCTTCCAGCAGGTTGAAGCGCTTAGGCAGGATCTAGACTTTATGTACCTGCTTGTTCGTCGAGAGAACGAGCAGCAGTGGCGGGTGCAAGCGGCAGCTGATCATGAGGATTGGGATGTAGGTCTGGTTGTCATGTGCCGCGTGAATCCTTACTATATTGATATTCTTTTTGAACAAGCGATGGAGGCCTTCCTTCAGGCATGCCATGAGGTTTACTTTCAGCGTCTGGGGGAACGTTTCGGTGAGAGAGGCATGCCCGGCATTTTCACCGATGAGTTTAAGTTCTCCGGCATTCCTTGGTCCGTTGATTTCGATCAGTCGTACGCAGAGCGTTACGGAGAGTCGGTTGCGAATGCGATCGGTTGGCTGCTTACAGAAGTAGATGAGTCTTTGAACGATACCGCATATCGAGCACGCTATCAGTTCTGGCGTCTAGTGAGTGAAAGGTTTCGAACATCAGTTCGATTAGTAGCTGACTGGTGCGAATCACATGGCTGGCAGCTGACAGGTCACTTCATGGGCGAAGATACCCTCATGGACCAAATGCAGTATACCGCAGGGGTCATGCCATTGTATGAGCGAATGCACATGCCAGGTATCGATATGCTGGGGCGAACGCCGCGCAGCGTCCTGCTGCCAAAGCAGGCTGCCTCGGTAGCGCGGCAGTTAGGCAAACCATTCGTGATTACAGAAACCTTCGGCTGTTGTGGCTGGAATTTAAGCTTTCGCGAGATGAAAAAGATCGCCGAATGGCAGTTTGTCCTAGGCGTGAACCGACTATGCCCGCATCTGCAATCGTATTCGATTCGCGGGGTTAGGAAGCGGGATTATCCGCCTTCGCTTTATGTTCAGCAACCCTGGTGGGACGTGTATAGCCAGTTTAATGATTACTTTGCTAGGCTTACGTATTTGTTGACCCTCGGGAAGGCGGTTCCAGGGATTCTTGTGCTGCATCCGATTCGATCAGCTTGGCTGCTGCAAAGCATGAGGGATGTTAGTGCTGTGGAGCACTTGCAGGCCGGGATAGATGAGTTAGCAAATGAATTATTAGCGCTTCAGCGTGATTTCGATTACGGGGACGAGGCGTTGATTAGAGAATACGGGAGCATTTCGGATGGGCTGTTACAGGTCGGTTCCCAACAATACGCAACGGTCATCGTGAGTGATGTGCTAACGCTGGAGACTTCAACCTTTGAATTGCTGCATTCGTTCGCAGAAGCTGGGGGAAAGGTCATCCTGGTGGGTGAAGCTCCTCTATATTTGGAAGGCAAAAGGAGCGACAAGTTGGCATCCTGGTTTATGAGCGATCGTGTGGTTCATATTGCGGAATCCATGGACTTGGGTGAGCAGGTGCAGGTTCGCAGGGATTGGCTGCCAGAAGAGGGTACGTCACAGGAAGCTTTACGAAAGCTTTATGTGCAGGAGCGGCGTTTGCCAGGCGTGACATTGCTGTATGCTGTGCATACGGGTGATACCGAGATAATCGAGTTGAAGATTCCTGCGTCTGATCGACGAGTATGGATGGAGATGGATTTGAAAAATGGGGAAAAGGCCGAAGCTGATACACGCACACTGTCGACAAGTTTGAAGTTTGCCCCAGGCGATTCGAAGCTCTTCACCGTTTGGGACAGCGTGAATGTGACGGAATCAGCACCGGCTGAGGCTTCCCTTGGACATTCGCTCTCGGCAGCCCCTTCACCCATTGAGAAGATATTCTCAGCAGTTGAAAGTAACAACATGGATGCTCCATGGGATTATCAGTTGTCAGCACCTAATGCCCTAACCCTAGATTATGCCGCCTATCGTTTGGATGGAGGAGAGTGGTCATCTCCAACTTATGTGCTGAACATCCAAGAGCAGTGCATCGCGATGCAACGTCCCGTGCATATTGAGTTGGAGTTCACTTTCGAGACGGATGCTGAGCTGATGCGCCTTACTGATCGTTCGCTCTGGAGGCTCGCGGTCGAACGTCCTGAGCATTGGAGGCTGGAGGTTAACGGACAGCTTCTCCGGGCCGAAGACGCTGACGACTGGTTTGGCGGTGATCGCAGCTTCCCTGCGTTGGGGATCGGTGAGTACGTGCGGGAGGGTCGTAATCGTATCCGCATGTCGGGACCCTTTTATTGTAAGGAAGAGGTGTATCAGTTCTTCGGTGTGGCAGGTGCCAACTTAGCCCCGATACGCAATAAGCTCACGTTCGATGTCGAGATTGAAAGCATTTATGTTTTAGGACCGTTTGCTGTGAAACCGCATAAGGGCTGGGAGCGGGCGGAGCGTGAGGCGTTGTGGACGGAAGGTCCATTCATTTTGACTACACTGCCGAAACAGCTGTATCTGACGGATGTCACGACGCAGGGATTGGTGTTTTATGCGGGTCGTATCACTGTAAGCAAAATCATCACCTTACCCGAGCATGTTTTGAAACGTATAGGGGATGAGGGCAGCAGGCTCGTCCTACAGTGGGATGCTATGCGCTGTCCAGCTGTGAACATCACGGTGAATGGCGGAACCACCCATACGATTCTTTGGGGAGCCCAGCAGTTGGATCTTTCAGAGGAAGTATCGGATGCTCCTGTGCAGCTTCGTATCGAGTTGCTGACCAGTGGACGCAATACCTTCGGGCCTCATCATCATCTAAAAGGTGAAGTAACCTTCGTCGGACCGACTAGCTTTACCGATAAAATCGGTTGGGTTGATGCTGGGGCCGACAAGATTTGGACCGATCGCTACTGTTTTGTCAGCTGTGGGCTGACGGGTGTTCAATTTCTGCTTATTAACGCCAGCTAAACCTCATATTCAAACCCTTGTTTGAGCCCATTCTTCGATTGGAGTATGCGGCTCACGAGGGTTTTTTGTCATGATTTTATATCCGCAGCAAAACCCTGCATATTGTTGGTTCTATAGCAGATAAGTTGGATAACATATGATATAATGGACGAGGTTTGCCTGACCTACAAGCTTAATTTAGGAGGAACATATGGGTACAGTACATATTTGCGATCATCCGCTTATCCAGCATAAGCTTACTTATATTCGGGATGAGAACACGACAACGAAGGATTTCAGAGCGCTTGTCGATGAAGTTGCTACATTAATGGTTTATGAAATTACAAGGGATCTTCCACTGCAGCAAGTGCAAGTGAAAACCCCGGTTACAACAGCAGATTGCCATGTTATTTCGGGTAGAATGTTAGGTCTGATACCTATTTTACGAGCAGGGCTTGGGATGGTTGACGGTGTGTTAAAGCTCATGCCAGCTGCAAAAGTAGGACATGTTGGCCTCTATCGCGATCCGGATACGCTTCAACCTGTTGAGTACTATGTGAAGCTGCCTACCGATGTATTGGAGCGGGATTTGCTTGTTATTGATCCAATGCTCGCTACAGGCGGATCTGCCAACGCAGCAATTGAGGTGCTGAAACGCAGAGGCTGTACACGTATCAAGCTGATGTGCCTCATTGCTGCACCTGAGGGCGTAGCTTCTGTGCAGAAAGAACATCCAGACGTTGATATTTACGTCGCAGCTGTTGATGACCATTTGAATGATCATGGCTATATTGTGCCAGGTCTCGGGGATGCTGGGGATCGTTTGTACGGTACTGATTAATTTGCCTAAGTAATGGTTACGAAGTTAGTTTTCCTCACGGAAAACTTTAAAGTCAACGCTTACGAAGAAAGCTTTGCTGCGCAAAGCTCTAAGGGGAGAAGAAACCGATGAAACGTCTAAAAGTGATTACGATCTTCGGAACAAGACCTGAAGCTATCAAAATGGCTCCGCTCATTCTTGAGCTGGAAAAGCATCCTGAGCACATTGAGTCTCTGGTATGCGTAACTGCACAGCATCGTCAGATGTTGGACCAAGTACTTGATATATTCAAAATCACACCAGATTTTGATCTCAATGTTATGAAGGATCGCCAAACATTGAATGAGATCACCATGCGTGTTCTCCAAGGTTTGGAGCCTGTGTTCAAAGAGGCGAAGCCAGATCTGATTCTTGTTCATGGGGATACACTAACAACTTTCTTGGCTAGCTATGCAGCCTTCATGCAACAGATTCAAGTAGGTCACGTAGAAGCAGGTCTTCGTACGTGGAACAAATTGTCACCATATCCAGAGGAAATGAACCGTCAATTAACGGGTGTTCTCGCTGATCTTCATTTTGCGCCAACACAGCAATCAGCAGATAACCTGCGCAAAGAAAATAAATCAGAGTCTCAAATTTATGTGACGGGGAATACAGCCATAGATGTGTTTAAGTACACGGTGCAGGATAATTTCGAGCACCCTATTCTAGAATGGGCGGCGGGCCGCAAGTTGATCTTGATGACAGCGCATCGCCGGGAAGCACAAGGTGAGCCGCATCGTCAAATTTTCCGTGCCGTGAAACGTATCGCCGATGAGTTCGAGGACATTGCGATCGTTTACCCGGTGCATCCGAATCCGGTGGTTCTCGAGCCTGCCCATGAAATTCTAGGCAACCATCCGCGAATCAAGCTGATCGATCCACTTGACGTGTTCGAACTGCATAATTTCTATCCGCATACGTACATGATTCTGACAGACTCTGGTGGTCTTCAAGAAGAGGCGCCAACCTTCGGTGTACCAGCTCTTGTACTTCGTGACACGACAGAGCGTCCAGAAGGTATCCAAGCGGGTACATTGGAGCTAGTTGGGACAGATGAAGAACTGGTCTATACGCGTGCTCGTGCGCTGCTGACAGATCCAGATTTATACAATAAAATGAGCCAAGCTGCGAACCCTTACGGAGACGGGAAAGCCTCTGAGCGTATTGTTCAAGCGATTCTTCATCACTTCGGTAGGACTACGGAACGTCCTGAATCTTTCTAACCGTGACAAAATCATGACAAACGCTACAGCGTACAGTTGGACTGTTCGGTTTGAAAATGCGCAAACCCTAGAGCCGCAAGGCTCTAAGGAGTTTTGTGAGATGTGACAAATGAAGTTCCGTCAATTGACAAAGTTAGCATGGCTTCGATACAATGAATGAGGATTCGTAGCAGATGAGCTACGAGACGCGTTTTCCCACGTGGAAAACACCCAGGAGGGTGCAATGAAACGGCCAAATTCCAATGATAATCCTTGGCGGGCAGTAGCGTTAACTAGTGCAATTGGCATAGACCTTGTCGTATGTTTGGCAGCCGGATATTTCTTCGGTGATTGGTTAAGTGGTGCATTAGGTGGACAGATCTGGTTGTTAGTCGGGTTTTTACTTGGGCTTGTAACCGGCATCATGAGCATTTACTTCATGATTAAGCGGTACGGAGGGCTATGATGGACGACTTTTCAGCCACTCTGAAAACGGTTCAAAACGTATTTCTTTTCTTTTTATCCTTTTGTTTGGCTGCATGGGCGCTTCTTGTCGATTACCGGATTTACGTTGCGGGGATAATGCTTGGCGCTTGCGCGAGTATGATCAATGCAAGGTTCTTAGCCTGGAAGATTAACAAGCTGGCAGCAGCTGCGATAGAGCAGTCAGGGCGCAAGGTAACCCTTGGCTTTCTGACAAGGGCAGCAATCGCGGGGTTTGTCGGTTTGGTTGCCGTTAGGTATCCCGAACATGTTGCATTAACTACAACGATTGTTGGATACTTTTTTGCTCAATTGGCAACACTCGTACTGGGTATTCTTTCTATTAAGAAGTCTAAGAAGTAATTCCACGATGTAACTTCCACGGATGAAAGGGGTGAAAATGGAAAATATGGAACATAAGGTACCAGAGTTTGAGTGGTTAGGCATTCATTTCGATGCATCAGCACTGATGATGATCGGAATAACCACAGTTATCGTGCTTATTCTTGCAATTGCAGGCGCTAGCCGAGCATCCGTAACGAATCCTTCAAAACTTCAAAACTTCATGGAATGGACGATTGAGTTTGTAGAAGGCATTATTGGAAGCACGATTGGTTCCAAGCATGGCAAAGGATTTATTGCACTTGGTCTTACGCTCATCATGTATATCTTTATCGGCAATATGCTCGGCCTTCCTTTCTCAATCGTAACGGAAGATCACGTATCTTGGTGGAAATCACCGACAGCTGATATCGCAGTTACAGGAGCCTTAACGATTATCGTTATCGTAATAAGTCACTACTTAGGGATAACGCGTAACACAAAGCATTACTTCGCGCATTACTTTGAGTTCAAAGGGGCAATGTTGATCCTTCATTTAATTGAAGTTGTATCCAAGCCACTTACGCTTGCGTTCCGTCTTTACGGTAACATTTATGCAGGTGAAATCATGATATCTGTCATTGTTGGAGCAGGTTGGTTTGGAATTGCGCCTCTCTTCGTATGGCAGGGCTTCAGTGTGTTCGTAGGTGCGATTCAAGCCTTCGTATTCACGATGTTGACCATGGTTTATATCTCACAAACATTGATTCATGAAGAAAAGCACTAAGCATTAGACTTACCTCGGGAAGTCTCGAGTCACTTATAAAACAAACAAAACTTAAGAGTTTAAGGGAGGATTTTATCAATGGGAGCAATAGCATTAGTAGCAGCAGGTATCGTATTCGGTTTGGGAGCACTAGGTGCAGGTATTGGTAACGGTTTGATCGTAGGTCGCGCTTTGGAAGGTATTTCCCGTCAACCAGAACTTCGTGGTACGCTTCAAACAACAATGTTTATCGGGGTAGGTCTAGTTGAGGCAATGCCAGTCGTTGCATTGGTTCTTGCGTTCATCTTTATGGGAAAAGCTTAAGAAATCGTTTGGCGTTGATGGCCGTAGTCGCCACCACGCCTTCGTTTTGCCCACGTTATCAGAAGGGAGTGACGTTACTTGCATATTGAATGGTCCACATTTTTTATACAACTTATCGCGTTTTTGATTCTGTATGTGTTGCTTTCCAAATTTGCGTTCGGTCCTCTGTTTGGCATGATGGAAAAACGCAGACAATTGGTGAAAGATCAAATACAAACAGCTGAAGCAAGCCGTAAGCAAGCTGATCAATTGTTAGAGGAACAAAAGCAAGCGCTGCAACAAACTCGTAAGGAAGCTTACGATATTATTGAGCAAGCGAAGCATACTGGTTCCAAGCAAGCGGATGATATTATTCATGCTGCTAGTGCAGAAGCTTCACGTCTGAAAGACGAAGCCTTGAAAGATATCGAAAATGAGAAGAACAAAGCGGTTGCCGCTCTTCGCAGCCAAGTTGGCGCGATGTCCGTTCTGATCGCATCCAAAATTATTGAGAAACAAATCGACGAAAAGTCACAAGAAGAACTTGTTGAGCATTACCTCAAAGAGGTAGGAGGCAACGTATGAGTGACATCGTCGTAGCGAAGCGTTATGCCAAAGCTTTATTCGAAGTAGCGAAGGAAAAGAATATCATTTCCTTAGTTGAAGAAGAGCTTAAATCTGTAGCTAGTGCGATTAGGGATAATGCAGACTTGCAGAAGTTCCTGAACCATCCGAACATCGGGAATACCGCTAAGACGGACCTGCTGAAGCAGATTTTCGAAGGCAAAGTTTCCGAACCGGTGTGGAACACGCTGCTTGTCTTGATTGATAAAGGTAGACAGTCGATTCTTTCCGCTTTGGCGAGTGACTATGCGAAGGTTGCGAATGAAGCGCTCGGTCAAGCGAGTGCGACGGTATACTCGGCATACGTACTTTCGGATGCACAGCAAGCTGAGATTGCTTCACATTTCAGCAAATTAACTGGTAAAACGATCCGTGTTTCGTCTGTAGTTGAGCCTAAGCTGCTCGGCGGCATTCAAGTGCGTATCGGTGATCGTTTATATGATGGAAGCTTGGCAGGCAAACTTGATCGTTTGGCCAAAGCGTTAGTTTAATATAAGCACTGTAAGAATAGGGGTGAAGTTCGTTGAGTATCAAACCTGAAGAAATCAGCTCATTGATTAAACAACAGATTGAAAACTATAATTCCGATATCCAAGTAGTTGATGTAGGTACAGTCATTCAAGTAGGTGACGGTATTGCTCGTGCTCACGGCTTGGAAAACGTTATGGCAGGCGAGCTGCTTGAGTTCCCGAGCGGCGTACTAGGCTATGCTTTTAACCTTGAGGAAAGCAACGTAGGTATCGTTATTCTTGGACCTTACAGAGATATTCGTGAAGGCGACCAAGTTAAACGCACAGGCCGTATCATGGAGGTTCCAGTTGGTGAAGAACTTCTAGGTCGTGTAGTTAACTCCTTGGGTCAACCTGTCGATGGCAGAGGTCCAATCAATACAACAGCGTTCCGCCCTGTAGAGAACATGGCTCCAGGCGTAATGGCTCGTAAATCCGTACATGAACCAATGCAAACAGGTATTAAAGCGATTGACGCTATGGTACCAGTTGGCCGTGGTCAACGTGAGTTGATCATTGGTGACCGTCAAACAGGTAAAACGGCGATTGCGATCGACGCAATCATCAACCAAAAAGGCAATGGCGTTAAATGTATCTACGTTGCTATTGGTCAAAAACAATCCACAGTTGTAGGTGTTGTTGAAACCCTTCGTGCTGCTGGTGCGCTTGACTACACAATCGTAGTAACAGCTTCCGCTTCCGAGCCTTCACCGATGCTATGGTTAGCTCCATACTCCGGTTGTGCTATGGCTGAGTACTTCATGTACAAAGGCGAGCACGTTCTTATCGTATACGATGACTTGTCCAAACAAGCTGCCGCATACCGTGAGTTGTCCCTCTTGCTTCGTCGTCCACCAGGTCGTGAAGCTTATCCAGGGGACGTATTCTACTTGCACTCCCGTTTGCTAGAGCGTGCTGCGAAATTGAACGATGAACTTGGCGGTGGTTCCATTACGGCACTTCCATTCATCGAGACACAAGCAGGCGATATCTCTGCATACATTCCAACGAACGTAATTTCCATCACGGATGGTCAAATCTTCTTGGAATCCGATTTGTTCTACTCCGGTCAGCGTCCAGCGGTTAACGTTGGTAACTCTGTATCCCGTGTAGGGGGCTCTGCTCAAACGAAAGCGATGAAAAAAGTTGCTGGTACACTTCGTGTAGACTTGGCACAATATCGTGAGCTTGCAGCGTTTGCCGCATTCGGATCCGATCTTGATAGAGCGACTAAAGCACGTTTAGATCGTGGGGTTCGTACGCTTGAAATCTTGAAACAAGGCGTTCACCAACCGATGTCTTTGGAAAAGCAAGTTGCTTCTCTTTACACGGTTGTAAAAGGTCATGTGGATGACATTCCAGTTCAAGATGTAACGCGTTTTGAAGCTCAGTTCATAGCTTTCTTGGAATCCAACCGTCCTGAAATTCTGCATAGCATTCGTGACACGAAAGATATTACTGCGGATAACGATAAAGCATTGGTTGATGCAATCAATACATTTAAAAAGAGCTTTGCAGTTTCTGAATAAATCATGAGGGCAGAGCTTCATGTTAAAGTGAAGCTCTCTCTACCATGTGAATCCTGGGCAGGCGGACGCCTGAATTCAGGTCTTCGAATGAAGGCTTTCTAAGCCTCAAAAGAGAGGTGAGCAGGTATGGCAAAAGGAATGCGCGAGATTAAGCGCCAAATTAAATCCACACAAAGCACGAAGCAAATCACGAGAGCAATGGAAATGGTTGCAGCAGCTAACTTACGTAGAGCACAGCAATCAGCGGAAGCGGCACGTCCGTACTCCGAGAAGTTGAAAGAAGTGGTTGCAAGTATTGCAGCTGGCACGAAAGGCGTGAAACACCCGATGCTACAATCACGTGAAGTGAAGAAAACAGCCTATTTGGTTATTACTTCCGATCGTGGTCTCGCTGGTGGTTACAACGCCAACGTGTTACGTAAAGCAATGACTGAAATTCGTGAAAATCATAAATCAACAGCTGAGTACTCCGTCTTCGTAATTGGACGTAAGGGAAGCAATTTCTTCTCGAAACGCAACATTCCGATTGTTGAAGAAGTAACCGGAGTTCCCGATACGCCGAAATTCTCGGATATTAAGCCTGTTGCAACTGCAGCGGTCGCTAATTTCGTTAACGGTACGTATGACCAACTGTTCTTGATTTATAACAAGTTCCAAAATGCGATTAGCCAAATTCCAACCATGATTCGTCTGCTTCCTATGGAAGATGTATCCGGCGTGGCTGCAGCTAGCTATGAGTATGAGCCGTCACCGGAAGGCGTTCTGGAAGTGCTGCTCCCTAAATATGCTGAGACGCTTATTTACACGGCTGTTCTGGAAGGTAAAGCAAGTGAGTTCGGTGCGAGAATGACAGCGATGAACTCAGCAACGAAGAATGCAACGAAGATGATCAACAGCTACACATTAGCCTATAACCGTGCACGTCAAGCTTCGATTACGCAAGAAATTTCGGAGATCGTCGCTGGTGCTAACGCGAACGCGTAATGATAAACGGTCTCTAGAGAGACACAAGCTTTACTTAGGAGGGAAACCATGAGCAAAGGGCGCGTTGTGAATATTACAGGGCCCGTCGTCGACATTGAGTTCGAGCGCGGACAACTCCCTGAAATTCTGAATGCAATCAAAATTGAAAGAACCGAAGGTGGACAACAGTCTACTATGACGGTTGAAACGGCTGTTCACCTTGGTGACAACCTCGTACGTTGCGTAGCAATGTCCTCAACTGATGGACTTGTTCGTGGCGCTGTAGCAACAGATACTGGTGCAGCAATTACTGTACCGGTAGGTGCAGCAACACTGGGTCGTGTATTTAACGTATTGGGTGATCCAATTGATGGTAACGAAACAGTTGATCGTACGCTAACTAGCCCAATCCACAAAGAAGCTCCTGCTTTCGACAATTTGTCGACAAAAGCAGAGATTCTTGAGACAGGTATTAAAGTTATTGATTTGATGGCTCCTTACGTTAAGGGTGGTAAAATCGGTCTCTTCGGTGGTGCCGGTGTAGGTAAAACGGTAACCTTGCAAGAGTTGATCCATAACATTGCGCAAAACCACGGCGGTATCTCCGTATTTGCGGGTGTTGGAGAGCGTACTCGTGAAGGTAATGACCTTTACCACGAGATGAAAGATTCCGGCGTTCTTGAGAAAACGGCGATGGTATTTGGTCAAATGAATGAGCCTCCAGGCGCACGTCTTCGCGTAGCTTTGTCTGGTTTGACAATGGCTGAGTATTTCCGTGACGAAGAAGGAAGAGACGTTCTTCTTTTAATCGACAACATCTTCCGTTTCACACAAGCAGGTTCCGAGGTTTCTGCTTTGTTAGGCCGTATGCCTTCCGCGGTAGGTTACCAACCAACTCTGGCAACAGAGATGGGTCAACTACAAGAGCGTATTACCTCCACGAAAAAAGGTTCCGTTACTTCCATTCAAGCAATTTACGTTCCTGCCGATGACTATACGGATCCGGCTCCAGCAACGGCATTTGCTCACTTGGATGCAACAACGAACTTGGAGCGTAGTATCGCGGCTGCAGGTATTTTCCCTGCGGTAGATCCGCTTGCTTCATCATCCCGTGTTCTTACACCAGAAACAGTTGGCGAAGAGCATTACAAAGTAGCACAAGGTGTTAAACAAATTCTTCAACGTTACAAAGAGCTTCTGGATATCATCGCGATCTTGGGTATGGATGAGTTGTCTGATGAGGACAAATTAGTCGTTACTCGTGCGCGTCGTCTTCGTCTATTCTTGTCTCAGCCGCTTCACGTTGCTGAGCCGTTCAACGGATTCCCAGGCTTGTATGTACCATTGAAAGATACTGTGCGTAGCTTCAAAGAAGTTCTTGAAGGCAAGCACGACAATCTTCCTGAAGTTGCTTTCCACAACGTGGGCACTATCGAGGATGCAATCGCAAAAGCTAAAACGCTGTAAGGTGCATGCTCGCTAAGTGAGATTTGGTTATGCCAAACTCAGCTCATGCTTGACGAAACTGGTTTACCTACGGTAAACGCTTAGGAAGGAGAATCCAAGTGAGTACATTCCTACTGGAAATTGTTACACCGGAACGCAAAGTGTACGCTGAACAAGTGAACATGGTTAGCGTGAAGGGTGCTGAAGGGGAGCTTGGAATTCTGCCGAATCACATTCCATTGGTCACTCCTCTTAAAATTGCTCCGATTACTGTGAAAAAACAGGGGTCGAAAGACGAAGTTTTAGCAGTTAACGGCGGTTTCATGGAAGTGCGCAAGGATAAGGTGGTTATTTTGGCGGAAAGCGCCGAGCTACCAGAACAAATTGATATCGATCGTGCGAAGGCAGCGAAAGACCGTGCGGAGAAACGTCTTGCGGATTTAAAGCAAGATAACGTGGATTTCAAACGTGCTGAAGCTTCTTTACAAAGAGCAATGAATCGTATCGGTGTGTCCGGGAAATAAATAGATGGTTAAAAGCGGGGGAGCTACGGCTCTTCCGCTTTTTTGCGTTGAAGTGGCAAGAAAAAAGCTGCCCCTCTCGGATGAGAGGAACAGCTCGTCTAAGATATCCTTTTAAGCGTGATGCCAAATAGTAGATTCCCCTGTTTTTGGGCAAGGAGGGAAGGTTTCACCTGCAGTTAGTTGAATGCTTTGCCCGTCGGCATCGCGATAGCGACCTGTTTCGGTAACTTTGTCATTGGTTCTATGTTGGTGATTAGCGTTTGATGCATTTGCCATAAAAATCAGTCCTTTCGATGATCAAAATAGGGTTTGCGACCAGAGTCTCAATGCCCAATGAATAGTATTACCCACCTATGTGTAATGCTACTCATACATGGGAAGAATTAATGTCGACGCCTAAACCCCTTTTTGTTATACTAATATAGGTGATTATTACCAAAACAATTGAAATCGTAAGGAATGCAAATTAGAAATGGAGGCGGTTACATTCACATGATGTATACAAATAACTATGTAATCGTAGCGGTTTTTCTAGGGTTAGGTATTTTCCTCCCCATAGCAGCGCTGACGATTGGCAAATGGTTAAGACCGAGTAAACCCATCGATGAGAAGTACACGACGTATGAGAGTGGTAATGAGCCTGTAGGTGAAGGGCAAATCCGGTTTAACATTCGTTATTATTTGTTTGCTTTGATGTTTGTCATCTTTGATGTGGAGACCGTGTTCCTCTATCCGTGGGCTGTTGCTTTTAACCAGCTTGGATTGTTTGCTTTAATAGAAATGTGTATTTTTGTAGCCTTGCTTGCCATAGGATTAATATACGCTTGGAAGAAGAAGGTGCTGCAATGGACTTCAGTTTAGAGTCGATCTCTCCCGAGGAACGGGAAGAAATAAACCGCAATGTATTTATGACAACACTGGAGCAAGTAAAAGCATGGGCTCGCAGTAATTCGCTTTGGCCATTAACTTTTGGCTTGGCTTGTTGTGCGATCGAAATGATGGGAACTGGTGGATCCCACTATGATTTAGACCGATTCGGAGTCATCTTCCGTACGTCTCCTAGACAATCAGATGTCATGATTGTAGCAGGGACAGTTACGAAGAAAATGGCTCCTTTGTTGCGCCGTCTTTACGAGCAAATGCCTGAACCGAAGTGGGTTATCGCGATGGGCTCCTGTGCAACTGCAGGCGGACCGTACGTGAAATCGTATTCGGTTGTTAAAGGTGTTGACCAAATCGTACCTGTGGACGTGTATATCCCTGGTTGTCCGCCTAATCCGGCTGCGCTTATCTATGGCATCAACAAGCTTCAGGAGAAGATTCGCTATGAAGCGAAGACTGGGAAGCAGGTGACTAATCGATGAGCGAGGAGAAAAAGCCGGAAGAAACCACGGTTCCGACTCCTCCTGTTGGTGAGGATGGGAAAGAGGAAGGTCAAGCTGAAAGCACTGCTGAAGGCAGTGTAGGGAGCAAAGCGGAAGGTAGCGAGAACGCCGTAGCGGAGAGCCCGGTTGAGAGTAAAACGGAAGTTGTGGAACCCAATCCGGTAGGAAGTTCCGAGAGCAAAGTCGAAGGAAGCTCGGAGAGCAAAGCGGGAGCTAGCGAGCCGCCTGCTGCAAGCACGCCAGCTACGGACGCGGCGGCGGAGCGCGCCGCGGCAAGAGCCGCGCGCCTCGCAGCGCGCGCGGCCGCTGAGTCGGGCGAGCCTGCGCCCGCCGGGGCAGCAACGCCAGCGTCCGCAGACGCTGGCTCAGAGGAAGAGAAGGCGGCCAAAGCCCAGGCCGCCGCAGAAGCCCGCGCCGCGCGAGCCGCAGCACGCGGAGCGAAGACCGAATCGGCGGAGCCAGCTGCGCCGAAGGAGCCTTCACCGAACCAGCCGCTGCTTGACCGGCTGGTCGCGATCTTGAAGGCCGAGGCAGGCGAAGACGCCGTGGTTGATGCGTTCATCAACGAGAGGGACGCGCATCGCCCTTACGTGATCGTTCACAGCTCGCGCTGGCCGCAGGCCGCGCTGACGCTGAGAGATCATGCGGAGCTGCGCTGCGATTACTTGCGCAATCTATCCGGTGTGGATCAAGAAACGCACCTTGAGGTGGCGTATCATCTCCTTTCCCTCACACACAAGCATGAGTTTTGTGTGAAAGTGAAGACAGACCGCGAGCAAGCAAGCATACCTTCGGTAGCTGATGTTTGGCCGACGGCCAACTGGAACGAGCGTGAAGCCTTTGACCTTTTCGGCATCGATTTCCCTGGCCACCCGAACTTAGTACGGATCATGATGCCTGATGATTGGGTGGGTCATCCACTGCGCAAAGACTACGAACCGCTTGACCCGGAGGTGTAGCACGTGTTACGGACAGAAGAGCTCCTGTTGAACGTTGGTCCTCAGCATCCTAGTACTCACGGGGTTTTCCGCGTGATCGTAAAGCTGGATGGTGAAATTATTCGTGAAGCAATACCCGTTATGGGCTACTTACATAGAGGAACAGAGAAATTGGCTGAGAACCTCAGCTATACCCAAATCATCCCTTACACCGACCGTATGGATTATGTATCGGCGATGACGACCAACTACGCGTTAGTTAACGCCGTAGAGAGAATGATGGGGCTAGAAATCCCTGAACGCGCGGAGTTCCTTCGACTTATCGTGATGGAACTGCAGCGTATCGCGTCACATATGGTGTGGTGGGGAACGTACCTGCTGGATATCGGAGCGATGAGTCCATTCTTATATGCGTTCCGTGATCGCGAAATCATTATCGATCTATTCAATGAATTGTGCGGCGCTCGTTTAACGTACAACTACATGCGTGTAGGCGGCGTGAAGTGGGACGCACCAGAAGGCTGGATCGAGAAAGTACGGAAATTCGTGCCTTATATGTACGGCAAATTAGAAGAGTATCACACGCTTGTTACTGGAAATGAGATTTTCCTTTCACGGATCAAGGGTGTAGGTAAATATGACGCTGAGACAGCCATTGCTTATGGCCTTAGCGGGGCGAACCTGCGTTGTACGGGTGTAGACTGGGATATTCGCAAAACGCAGCCCTACAGCCTGTACAGCCGCTTCCAGTTCGATGTGCCTGTGCGTAATGGCGGGGATTGCTATGACCGTTATTTGATTCGTATGGAAGAGATTAAACAGTCCCTTCGCATCCTGGAACAAGCCTTAGACGTGTTCCCTGAGGGTGGCGAAACCATGGGCAAAGTGCCGAGAGTCATTCGACCGCCTGAAGGTGAAATTTATGCAGCAATCGAGTCTCCGCGTGGGGAGATTGGTTGTCATATTATTTCCCGAGGTAAACAAGAGCCTTACCGGTTGAAATTCCGCAGACCATCCTTCGTGAATCTGCAAATATTGCCCAAGCTTCTGGTCGGGGAGTCGATGACTAATCTCATTACGATTCTCGGCGGCATCGATATCGTCGTTGGGGAGGTGGATGCCTAATGGTCAATCTATTGGAAGAGAGTCTGACGTGGACGAACTTCTTCGTTTTCCTATTCTGGGGCATCGTGATGCTGATGCTCGTGCTCGGTTTCGTTACCTACGCGATCTACTTCGAGCGTAAGGTTATCGGCTGGATGCAGCTGCGGATCGGACCGAACCGAACAGGACCATTCGGGTTGCTGCAGAGCGTTGCTGACGTATTCAAGCTACTCATTAAGGAAGATACTATTCCTAAGAAAGCCGAGCGTGAGCTTTTCATTCTCGCACCGATCATTACCTTTATCCCGTCTTTTACGATCATTGCGACCATTCCGTTCTCGGATCGGATGTTCAATGCGAATTTAAATGTGGGATTGCTTTATTACGTAGCACTAACAGGGATCTCAACCATCGGAATTATACTTGGCGGTTGGGCATCCAACAATAAATACGCGTTGCTGGGCGGCATGCGATCTGCAGCTCAAATGATTAGTTACGAAGTTCCGTTGGTTATTTCAGTCGTAGGTGTGGTTATGATGACGGGCAGCCTGAATCTGCACACCATTGTTGATACTCAAACAGGCGGCTTCTGGCACTGGAATTTCATTCCGCAGATCCTAGGTTTCATCATTTTCGTGATTGCGGGTGTGTCTGAGCTTAATCGTACGCCATTTGACTTACCTGAAGCAGAATCCGAGCTCGTTGCGGGCTACCATGTGGAATACAGCGGTTTCCGCTTCGCCTTTTTCATGCTATCTGAGTATGTGTACGTCTTCGTCATTGCTTCACTCGTCAGTCTACTATTCCTTGGTGGTTGGCATGCGCCATTCGGGTTCCTTGATTTCATTCCAGGCGTCCTGTGGTTCCTGTTAAAATTCTCGTCAGTCGTGTTCTTCCTCTTCTGGCTGCGGGCGACACTGCCACGTGTTCGGATTGATCAGTTGATGGGATTTGGCTGGAAAGTGCTGCTTCCACTGGCACTGGTCAACATGCTGGTGACGGCGATCATCATGACGATCTTCTAAACAAAGAACAGATATGCGCCTTCGGAACATGTTAAATTCATGATTACAAAGTCAGTTTTCCGCTGGAAAATGCTAAGTCTATGCTTTCGAAGTTAGTTTTGCTAACGCAAAACTTGAAGGAGTTGAAACACATGAAGGGCATTATGAAAGGTTTAGGCTTCACGTTCAAGCACTTGACTGAGAAGAAAGTAACGTACGCATACCCTGATGTTCCGCTTAAAATGCCGGATCGCTTTCGTGGTATTCAATATTTTGATCCCGAGAAATGCATTGTGTGCAATCAATGTGCGCGTGTATGTCCGACGGAGTGTATTACGTTAACTGGAAAAGCGAACCCAGACCCTGAGAAAAAGGGGAAGGTCATTGATACGTATGACATCAACTTCGAAATTTGTATTCTATGCGATCTGTGCACAGAGGTGTGTCCGACAGAAGCGATCGTAATGACGAACAATTTTGAGCTCAGCAGCTACAGTCGGGATGATTTGTTTAAGAATATGGAATGGCTGAGCAACAACACACAAAACATTCGTCAAGAAAACAATTCTGCGATGCCTAAAGGGGGCGCGAAGAAAGATGTTTAGTGGACTCGGTGATTTCCTCTCCAGCGGTACGAGCTGGGCGTTCTTCATCTTCGCGTTGCTCGCCATCGGCGGGGCAATCTTTATGATCTCTTTTACGAAAGTCGTTCACATGGTTATCGCGATTGCCCTTACATTTATTAGTTTGGCTGGGTTGTATGTCATCCTGGAAGCTGAGTTTGTCGCTTTTGTGCAAGTCCTGATTTATGCAGGAGCGATCTCGATTCTGATGATTTTCGGCATTATGATGACGAAGCATAGACAGGGTGAAGACGAGGGACCAAAGCGTCCATGGCATGAAGGCTTAGCCATTCTCGGCGCTGTGGGATTATTCGGCGTATTGTTCTATGCGATTCAGAAATCGACCTTCGTTTCATCGGGGACTTTGGATGCTGGCAAGGATAATACACTCGAAATCGGGAAATTGCTCTATAATGTGCATGTCATTCCCTTCGAAATCATGTCCGTGCTGCTGACGGTAGCGTTCATTGGTGCTATCGTAGTCGCGAAGAGAGAGGAGGATTAGCGTTGGGTAACTTAATTACTCCTTATCTTACATTGGCGGCGATCCTATTCTGCATTGGACTGTACGGCGCATTAACGAAGAAAAACGGGGTTATCGTCTTGCTCTCCATCGAGCTTATGCTCAATGCGGTGAACTTGAACTTGATTGCCTTCTCGAAGTTAGGGGATCAACCCGCATTGACGGGGCAGATTTTCTCCCTCTTTAACATTACGATTGCAGCTGCTGAGGCGGCTGTGGGGATTGCCATATTGATCACGATTTACCGGAATAAAGGTACAGTTGAAGTTACGGATTTGGATTCTATGAAGCGCTAGGAGGCTAACAAGGCTATGGTATCGGACTATTCACAGTACGCCTGGCTCATTCCATTGTTTCCGTTGCTTGCTTTTCTAGCGCTTACGGCGATGGGACGTCAACTGAAGGATTTAGGGATTTACATTAGTATTTTTGCGATGTTGCTTTCATTTATTGTGGCTTTGCTCATATTTGTTGAGCGTATTGGCGGCAAGGTGGAAGACTTCACGTGGGATAAAATGAACTGGCTGCAGGTGGGCGATTTTACGCTAAAAATGGGGTTTGAGGTTACTAATCTAAACTCTCTGATGCTCGTAATTGTCACGCTCGTTTCGTTGTTGGTTAACATTTATTCCAAGGGCTACATGAAAGGTGACGAGCGCATTCACGTGTTTTTCGGCTATATTGCGCTGTTTTCCTTCTCCATGCTCGGTCTTGTCATTTCCGAAAATATGATGGAGCTCTACATCTTCTGGGAGCTTGTAGGGGTATGTTCCTTCTTGCTCGTGGGATTCTGGTATTTCAAGCCAGAGGCGAAGGCTGCCGCCAAAAAGGCATTCATCGTCACTCGTATCGGGGATGTGGGTTTATTCATCGCGATCCTGTTGTTGTATCTATACATGCCAGGGCATGCACTTGATTTCACATCGATACATAATGCGTTCACAACGGGCAAAATTGACCCTACGATCGTCACTTGGATCGCCGTCTTGATTTTCATCGGGGCGATGGGTAAATCCGGTCAATTCCCGCTGCACACTTGGTTACCTGATGCAATGGAAGGGCCAACGCCGATCTCGGCGCTGATCCATGCCGCAACGATGGTTGCTGCTGGGGTGTACCTCGTGGCGCGGACGTTTGATATTTTCCATGCCTCGCCGGATGCTTTGATGGTTGTTGCTTATGTCGGTGGATTTACCGCCATATTCGCAGCTACAATCGGTATCGCACAGAACGATATCAAGCGGATTCTCGCTTACTCGACCGTGAGTCAACTCGGATACATGATGATGGCGCTGGGGATTGGTGTTTCATTTACGTCAGGTATGTTTCACTTGTTTACACATGCGTTCTTCAAAGCGCTGCTCTTCTTGGGTGCTGGCAGTGTGATTCACGCGGTTCATACACAAAATATCAACGAAATGGGCGGCTTATCCCGCAAAATGAAAATCACGACCTGGACTTTCGCGATCGGAACGCTGGCTTTGGCTGGTATCTTCCCATTCGCAGGCTTCTGGTCGAAGGATATGATTCTCACGGAAGCGTACGAGCATAACCAGCTTCTGTTCTGGGTCGGTGTGATTGCAGCGTTCTTCACTGCTTTCTATATGTCACGCCTGTTCTTCCTTGTGTTTATGGGCTCGCCTAGAGCGAAAGCGCAGGCTTCGGAGGATCACGATGATCATGGGCATGATCACGCTCATGAGCCGCATGAATCTCCGGCTTCCATGACGACTCCGCTTATCGTGCTTGCTGTGCTTGCCGTCGTTGCAGGCTTTGTCAATACGCCATTCAACGAGTGGCTGGGTCACTGGCTGACAGGGCAGGAGCATGAGGAGACGGCCAATTGGACAGTTATTATTTTGTCCACGCTAGCTGGATTGCTAGGTATTGGACTTGGTTACCTCATTTATCTGAAACGCACGATCCCTCGGGACATCGTTTCGAGTAAAATGCCTTGGTTGTATACGTTGCTTAATCGCAAATATTTCATAGATGAAATCTACGAGACTATTGTTGTCAAACCGCTTCGCGGTCTAGGTTACATCTTGGAATTGATTGATATTTACGTCATTGATGGGATTGTACGCTTAGTTGCTTTCACCGTGGTTAGTCTTGGACGCTTAGGCTCCCGACTCCAAAATGGTCAACTGCAGTCCTACGGGGTCATCATGCTACTAGGGATGCTGATTCTGGCACTTGCCATTGCAGGAAGGAGGTTCATACATGCCGGCTAACTTACCCATTCTCAGTATGATTGCCTTCTCACCTCTGCTTGGTGTGCTCGTCCTGCTCTTCCTTCGGGGGGATCGTGGGCGTTTGATCAAAACGGTTGGTATCGTCACGACGTTGATTCCGCTTATTCTAGCGGCATGGCTGTATGTGGACTATAACTATCAGGGTGATCCGCTCCAGTATAAAGAACAGCTCGATTGGATCAAAGTCCCTTTGAACCACGAGGGTATTCAGCAAATTACACAATTTTTCTTCGAGTTTAAATACTCGTTGGCGGTCGATGGCATTTCGTTGCCACTCGTTTTTCTAACAGCGCTAATCTCGTCGATGGCCGCACTAGCGTCCGTTTATATCAAGAAACGTTGGAAAACGTATTTCATTTTGTTCCTTTTGCTAGAGACAGGCATGTTCGGTGTATTCATGGCACAGGATCTCTTCTTGTTCTTCCTGTTCTTTGAAATTACCCTAGTGCCGATGTTCTTCTTGATCGGAATTTGGGGGTACATGAACCGGGAGCAAGCAGCTAATCGCTTCTTGCTATATAACGGACTTGGCTCAGCGATTATGCTGATTGCCTTCCTTATTCTGGTTACGACAGCGGGCTTTAGTCAAGATCCGTCGCAGACAGAGGCTATCATTTCCTATAGCGGCGACATTCATACGATTGCGCATAATTTGCTGCAGGATCCTGCCTCCTATGTGAATCAGCCAGACACGCCGTTCTTCATGAGTCAAGCAATGAAATGGACCGTGTTTATCATGCTATTGGTCGCTTTCGGGATCAAATTACCGATCTTCCCGTTCCATACGTGGATGCTTAAGGTACATACAGAGGCTCCGCCTGCTGTTGTTATGATTCACTCCGGGATTTTGCTCAAAATGGGGGCCTACGGCCTTATCCGTTTCGGGATTCTGTTCTTCCCGGCGGAAGCCCAGCAATGGGCGTGGGTGCTCGCGCTCCTCGGTGTCATTAACATCGTGTACGGCGCGCTGCTCGCGATGGTCCAAAAGGATTTCAAACTCGTGCTCGCCTACTCGAGTATCAGCCACATGGGCATCGTCCTGTTGGGACTTGCGGCTTTCAACAATGCAGGTCTGCAAGGCGCCGTGTTCCAGCTGATCTCACACGGTCTGATTTCAGCCCTAATGTTCTTGCTCGTCGGCAGCATCTACGAGCGAACCGAAACCACGCAGCTCGATCGCTTGGGCGGTCTCGCCAAGAATATTCCTTTCATCAGCGGTATTCTGCTGATTGGGGGAATGGCGTCGCTCGGATTGCCAGGCTTATCCGGCTTCATCAGTGAGTTCCTCGCGTTCGTCGGACTCTTTGAAACACACCGTGTGTACGCGATTATCGGTACATTGGGTATTATCTTCGCAGCGGTTTACGTGCTTCGCGGGGTATTGAACATCACGTTCGGCCCTAAGCAGCCGAGCTTACTGCAGCAAGGGATGCGCGACGCGCGTCTCATCGAGGCTGTGCCGATGATTACCTTGGTCGCGTTCATTCTCTTGCTGGGCGTGTACCCAAGCGTGCTGAGTCAGCCGCTTCAACAAACCATTGGCAGCTTGGATCAATTGATCCATAGCGTAGCCGGGAAGATAGGAGGTTAGTCCAGTGGAACAGATTAGACTCCATGCTGCTGATTTGATGCATCTGCTCCCTGAGCTTGCGCTGGTTGCTACCGCGATCATCCTATCTCTCTTGGATTTGGTTCTGCCGAACCGATTCAGTCGTTCGATTATCGGATGGTTGACCTTAGTCGGCATCGCGATTTCCGCCGTGTTCGTCGTCTTGCAATTGAATCCAGATGAAGCGATTCAACTCTTGAATCAAAGCTATCGTGTCGACGATTTCTCGAACTTACTTAAATTATGTACCCTTGTCGGTACGGGACTCATCGTCTTCATGAGCTTAGGCTTTGTGAAAGAGGATAGCATCCCACACGTCGGGGAGTATTATTACTTCTATTTACCTGCTGCGTTAGGCGCCATGATTATGTCATCCTCGGGTGATTTAATCACGCTCTACGTAGGCCTAGAACTGCTCAGCATCACCTCTTATCTCATGGTTGCCATGAAGAAGAGAGACAGCAAGTCCAATGAAGGATCATTCAAGTACTTGGTGATGGGTGGTATCTCATCCGCGATCATTCTGTACGGGATGTCTTTCTTATACGGCATGGTCGGCTCTGCGAATCTGCAAGAGATTGGTACAGCCCTCCCGTCGTTGGTAGCTTCCTATGAGCCGTTACTCTATGTGGCCTTCTTCCTACTATTGGCGGGCTTCGGTTTCAAGATTGCTGCAGCGCCTTTCCACAGCTGGGCACCGGATGTATATGAAGGAGCGCCAACACCGGTTACAGCATTTCTAGCTGTCGTGTCCAAAGCGGCCGGCTTCGCTATCTTGTTCCGTGTCTTCTATGTATTGTTCGGATTTAGCGGGTTCGAAGAGAGCCATTTGCAGTCCGATGTGTTCCTTGCCATATCCGTTATGGCGGCAATAGCCATGGTTGTGGGGAATTTCATCGCACTGAAGCAAACGAATATGAAAAGGCTACTCGCCTATTCGGGTATAGCTAATGCCGGTTATCTGCTCGTACCGATTGGAACGTACTTTTCGGCCACGCATTATGCCAATTTCTCGGAGTTCATTTTCTACTTAATTGCTTATATGTTTATGAATATTGGCGCTTTCGCTGTGTTGATGATTATCGAGCAGGCAGAGGGACACACCGAGGCTAAAGGCTTTGCGGGACTGTACTATCGGGCTCCTTTAACGGCTGTAGCTATGGTGCTGCTCATATTGTCCTTAGCGGGTATTCCTGTATCTGGCGGATTCTTCGGTAAGCTCTACATTATCTTAGGAACGATGCAGACACAGCAATACTGGCTTGGTGCTTTAATGATTGCAACCAGCGTAGTCTCGTTCTACTATTATTTCAGCATCGTACGCCAAATGTTCATGCGCAGCGATTATGAGCCGGCTGCTATCAAAGTGTCCGTACCATTAGGCATAACTGTGTGGTTATGTGCTTTAATCAGCGTGGCCCTTGGGGCGGTACCGCACTTGGTGCTGAAAGCCATTGAGAGTATCTTTACGTTGACGAAGGATTTCATCATCATGTAAATGCGTTATGATAAGGCCTTTCCTACTCCAAATGTAGGAAGGGCTTTTTTTATTTTGATCGTTAGCTAGATACAAACATACTAAGTCTATCAGCCTATTTCCCCGGAAATAAAGACTTTCAGGCTAGACAACTTCCTGTAAAATATTTTAAAAAATATTTCACAAGATCTGAACTTTTTGCGAAGATGAACCGTTATAGGTATCGAGAAGATGTTTAATATGGTATAGATATATAAGTAAATGACAAATGAGATTCAATTTGGGATAAAGGACCTGATGTGATGGCATATTTTCGATACGTAGGCCTCATGCTACTTACGCTGCTCGTCCTAGGACTAACAGGGTTCGTGAGCAACGTAGAGGCAGCTTATGCGGTGTCTTCGGATCCCATGAGGGTGAAGCAAACCTATCTGGATATGATTCGCGTTGACCAAGCATGGGCGGCGGCAGGAGATGCTCGTACGCCGATTGTAGTCGCCGTAGTCGATACAGGGGTTGACCTTGGGCATCCAGATTTAATTGGCAATTTAGTGGATGGTGTGAACTTATTACAGGCTTCGAAGAAGCCTTTTGATGATAATGGACACGGAACGAACGTAGCTGGCTTAATTGCCGCTGCAATTAATAACGATAAAGGGATTGCGGGTATCGCCCCGAATGCCAAAATTATGCCAATTAAGGCGCTAGAAGCTGATGGGACGGGCGGCGAAGCCAAGCTGGGTGAAGGCATTAAATATGCAGTCGATCACGGGGCAAAAATTGTTGTCCTTTCCTTAGGTTTGAACAAATACTCGGATTACCTCGCAGGCGTTGTCCAATACGCTGAGGATCATAACGTGTTACTTGTCGCCGCTGTTGGGAATGAAAGCACAAGCGTGAAATACCCCGCGGCGTATCCAACAGTGCTTTCCGTTGGCGGCGTAAGCCCCAATAAACAAGCTGATCCACGCTCAAATTACGGCCCGGAGCTAGATGTCATGGCGCCTTGGGATGTGTATACGACAGCTCTTGGCGGGGGTTATCAGTATCAGGATGGCAGCTCGATGGCAGCGCCTCAAGTGGCAGCCGCGGCAGCGCTGGTCTGGGGCAAATACCCGGCGATGACAGCTTATCAGGTGCGATCACAGATTGAACAAACAGCACAGGACTTGATGACCAAAGGGTGGGACGCCAAGACGGGTTACGGCTTATTGAACATTGAGAAGGCGCTGACGGATGCTTATAAGCAAGATCGCTTCGAGCCGAATGATCTAGCGGGTGAGGCTGCTTCGCTGCCTAATCATACGATGGTCAAAGCGAATCTCAGCTCGGGGCAGGATCAGGACTGGTATGCGATTGATGCTGCGTACGACGGGTATATTCAAATAGGTGTGCAGCCGGAAGACGGCTCAGGTATCCGCGTGAATTTTGACTCCGGACAAAGCTTTGTGGCAGGCAATGGAGCTGATGGCAATCAGCTGTTCACGGTGGCCGTGACCAAAGGACGCACCTATGTGCAGCTAGAAAATGTGGATCGTACACGTAAAACCGCGCTGAATTATTCGTTGCGAACGGATTATGTGATTTATACGGATCCTTTTGAAGATAATGATAAGCAGTACAAAGCTTTTACGTTGCCAGAGCGCAGTCAAACCCTGAAAGGTACTTTTCATGAAAAAGGAGATGTGGATTGGTTTGCGCTGACGCTTGAACACTCCGGTACGATGCGTCTCCGGCTATCCACCGATACGGGGCGGATAGATCCTATGCTTCTTTTCCAGAAAGAAGGGGAGAAGGGGGCGACGATTGATCAGGCTGGCGATGGTGGCATAGAGGTCAGTTCACTGATGGAAGTGCTTCCTGGACAATATTATATTCGCGTTAGCAATGTGAAAGATTATGCGGGGCCGATTACAGGGGAATATACGTTAGAGATCGAGTATTTGCCTAAATTGATTGACCCGAACGAGCCTAATGACAGATCGTATCAAGCTACGTTTGCTGCGATGAATGCAGGGTATGAAGGTCTTTTTAATCGAAATGAAGACGTCGATTGGTTCGAATTCCGATTGACTTCAGATAGCTTGGCCCAAGTGAGATTAACGAATATTCCTACCTCACGGACGTTATATGCGACTTTATATAATAGTTCCTTACAGGAGCAAGGTACCTATCGCAGCGAATCCGGTTCGAGTCAGCTCAATTTCGAGAAACCGTTGCCCGAAGGGACGTATTATATTAAGCTTCAGGCTAATCAGTGGTTCATGAGTCAGATGTATCGCTTGCAGTTAAATAGTTATGGGCTTGTCAGTGGGTACGTCGATATTGCTGGACATTGGGCACAAGATGCGATTACTCAGCTTACCCAGCAAGGCATGATTAGTGGCTATGGGAACTATCGTTTTGCTCCAAATCAGTCCATTACTAGAGCAGAAGCGGCTACCGTGCTGTCGCGTGCTTTGCATTTGACGAAACGCAAGGATTTACGGTTTAGTGATCTAGCAGCTTCACATTGGGCTTATGCAGACATCGCCAAAACCGTTCAGGCGTCAATCGTAGATGGTTACCCGGATGGTACCTTTGACCCTGACGGCAAGCTGACTCGCATGGAGATGACACAAATGCTTGCGCGCAGTATGAATATGACAGGGAAGTTGAGAGGCAATACACCTTTTAGCGATGTGAGTGAATCTTACTGGGGTGTGGGCATTCTCAAACAGATGGCAGCCGATGGTTGGGTCAGCGGATTTCCAGATGGCACCTTCCATCCAGATGATCAAGCAACACGGGCTGAATTTGTGACATTGCTGGCCAGAGTCGTAAATCGGTAAAATGGAAGAGGAGTGACCTATGGGCGAGACGGACAAATGGAGTGAAGTGGCGCAATACGCGTCGTATATGAACATGGCTAGTATAGCCGTCTATATTCTTTGCATCGGTTTAGCCTGGTGGTCGCTGCAAGCGTTCCGCTTTGATGTGTTGCTGCGAAGGCCCAAAGGCGCGCAAGCTATCATGCTGCAGATTTTACTTTCGATCGGACTCGGGCAGCTGGTTGCAAGTTTTTTCATTCAGTATTTAGGTCTCTCGATGAGCTTCAGTAAGATGTTTTAATGCGATTTTCCGAATAATGCAGAAGTTTGTTGTCAACAATGGATAATAGAACGGAATGAAAATCACAAAAGGCTTCGAACTCTATGTAGGGCATCTCTGACTGCCAAAAGAACACAGTTGTATCTATGCTGCTCCAAATGATAAACTTAGGAAATGTGCGAAACCTGTCTTTTAAAATAAGTGCGCGGAGGGACCATGATGAGCAAAATTATCGTCCGCGGTGGCCGAAAGCTAGCTGGCAATGTAAAAATCAACGGAGCAAAGAATGCGGTACTGCCGATTATTGCGGCTTCCATTTTGGGGTCGGAAGGTGAAAGCGTCATCCATGATGCGCCTCCCCTTGACGATGTACTAGTCATTAATAAAGTATTACAAAGCTTAGGAATTGAAGTCGAATACAACCGTCAGGTGATTCGGGTAAGAGCTGGGCAGATTAATACCTGTGAAGCTTCCTATGATCTAGTCCGTAAAATGAGAGCCTCTTTCCTCGTTATGGGTCCTTTGTTAGCTAGGTTAGGTCAAGCGAGAATTTCGCTTCCAGGCGGTTGTGCGATTGGCACAAGACCGATTGACCAGCATCTCAAAGGCTTTGAAGCGATGGGTGCCGATATTGAACTGGGTCAAGGCTATATCGAAGCGAAAGTGAAAGGGCGCCTGAAGGGTGCCAAAATTTATTTGGATGTCGCCAGCGTTGGCGCAACCGAGAACATTATGATGGCCGCAACGCTTGCGGAAGGTACGACAACGATTGAAAATGCGGCGAAAGAGCCGGAAATCGTTGATTTGGCCAATTATCTGAATGCAATGGGCGCTGTGATCCGCGGTGCGGGAACGGGTGTTATCCGCATTGAGGGTGTAGAGAAGCTTCGCGGCGTCGTACATACGGTGATCCCAGATCGCGTAGAAGCCGGAACGTACATGATTGCTGCTGCGATTACGGGCAGTGAACTGTATATGGAGGGCGCGATTGGCGACCACCTTCGTCCTGTCATTTCCAAGTTGCAGGAAATGGGTGTGTCGGTCGAAGAAGACGAGAACGGCATTCGCGTTCGTGCTACAGGTCCGCTTCGTGCGGTTGACGTGAAAACGTTGCCGTATCCGGGCTTCCCAACCGATATGCAGTCGCAAATGATGGCGCTGTTGATGGTGGCCGACGGAACTAGTCTTGTCACGGAGACCGTGTTCGAGAACCGGTTCATGCACGTGGATGAATTCGCGAATATGAACGCCAATATTAAAGTAGATGGACGGACAGCTATCGTCAGTGGTAACTCCAAGCTGCGCGGTGCAAAGGTGTGTGCAACAGACCTGCGTGCGGGTGCGGCACTTATTCTCGCGGCATTAGCAGCTGAGGGTGAAACGGAGATTACGGGTGTTCACCACATTGATCGTGGGTATGTCGACATCACGGATGTTTTGCGTGAGCTAGGTGCCGATATTTATCGCTCGGTTCCACAAGAAATCGAGCAAGAAGTAGCGGAGCTTGGATTCTTCAATATCCAGCCAACGCTAGCGTAAGACAAGAAGAACCATCAGGGAACGAACCTGGTGGTTCTTTTTATTTGAGGGGCTATTATACTACGGAGGTCTGTGTCTTACTCTCTCTCACGCGAACTCTCACTTTTACTTCTACAAGGACTCTACTGTTACATTTGCGCGTCCCCTAATACGTCCTATTTCTGACACATCTACTAGTCCTATTCCTACTCTTACTGTTACTTCTACTTCTATTCCTATTCCTACTCCTACTCCTACTCCTACTCCTACTCCTACTCCTACTCACGCCCTAGCTACTCTTTCTACTTCTACTCTCTTTTCCCGCCTCCACCAACCTGCAACTCCCTCCATATTTAACTGTAAAAAGTACAGTTAATTTAATCAGTTTCCTTGCACTAGATCAACTAACTGGATTTCCTGTAGCTAATTTGACGAAACTTTGCTGAGATGACTGATTTCAATGATTTTAACTGTAGATATTCCAGCTAATCGACTAAATCAGGCATTTCACGAGAAAATAAATGAAGGTTTTCCAGTTAAACCGCAACCGGTAGGGAGCCTCGACGGTCTAGAAACAGGCGAACTAATAGACCAAGATTACGTTTATCTCTCAGCTAACTCTCAGCCTCGTTCAAGTTCTATTCTAGCAACGTCTCTCATAAGCTAAGACATACCAAAATTGCTGCTAGTAAACGCGCTTATGGAGGCTGCTCAGACATATGTTCAAAAAGAAACGCGTGCTCAGAAAAGGAGTCATCCTGTGGATGGCTGTTTGCTTATCTTCTATGTTGTGTGTCACTATCATCGTACCTGGATTGCTAGTCAAGAAGATTCCGAATGGTGATGTTTGGCCCCCTGCCCCTATCGAAGGCGCAGCAACGCAAGAGACAAATGCTGAACAAGGGTTGATGATTCCTGTGTATTTGACGAAACAGGCAACCGTGCAAACCGTTCCACTAGAGCAATATGTAAGAGGGGTGCTAGCTGCCGAAATGCCAGTTGATTTCGAGCTAGAGGCACTCAAGGCGCAAGCGATGGCAGCGAGAACCTACGTCGTGCGTAGAGTCATAGAGAAGGATTATAGCAATATGCCAGTCAATAACGCATTGGTAACAGATACGATAGCCCACCAGGCCTATCTGACCGATCAAGAGCTTCGAGAGAAGTGGGACAAGTCTAAGTATGAAGCGAATATAGCCAAAATCGATAGAGCCGTCAGTGAAACGAAGGGTAAAATACTTACCTATGGTCACGAACCGATCAATGCGACTTTTTTCTCAACAAGTAATGGCTATACCGAGAATTCGGAGGAGTATTGGCCCTTCAAAAGCCCTTATTTACGCAGTGTGCCTAGTCCATGGGATATTAAGCTTTCCTCTCGCTATCAAGAGAGTGTTACGATCAGCTATAAGACGATGCTTCAGAAGTTGGGTGTGCCTAGTATCTCGACAACAGATACGAGTGCGAAAGGTATGAAGGTACTCTCGTGGTCTACTGGACATCGCATAAAAAGTATGACAATAGGAGGCAAGGTTTTCACAGGACGAGAGGTAAGAGAGAAGCTTGGCCTAGCATCCTCTCAATTCGCTTGGAAATGGGCGGGCTCTCAAATTACCATTACCACTTACGGTTACGGCCACGGGGTTGGTCTCAGTCAGTGGGGGGCCAACGGCATGGCGAAGGAAGGGAAGACCGCGGAGGAGATCGTAACCTACTATTACACGGGCATCTCTATCGAAAATGCGGCCTCCATTCTCAATAAATCTTAAACTTTTATCGTTTCTATAAAAATATCTTTCTGCAAGTATAAAACCTTGGAATGTGTCAAGAATGGTTGATGAGGTGATAACCATGAGTGATAATAACAAAGGTTTTCAGAAAGAAGAAGCTCCTAAAACTGTTCAAGGAGCACAAGGTCCAACATCTGCATGGAAGAGGTTGCTTGCTAAGAAATGGGTATTCCCAGCGACGTATGTGGCAGCAGCAGCAATTATCTTAACCTTAATGTGGGTGTACCAGGGAGCAGGAACGAAAACAGTCAGCCAAGATGAACTGGGTATTGAGGTTAGCAGCAATGAACAAACCGATAATCCGAAAGCACCACATGATGGGGCAGTAGCGGTTAACGGAACTACTGAAGCGATGCAATGGCCTGTGAAAGACAGAGCAGCTGTCGAAGTAGCGATTCCTTACTACGATACGAATGCATCCAATGATGTGAAAGCAGCGGCTATGATCGAATACCTTGATCAACTTACACCGCACACGGCAATTGATTTGAAAGCCAAAGATGGCGCAGCATTTGATGTTCTAGCGGCACTTGGCGGTAAAGTTACGGCAGTAGAGCAAAGCCCTGTTGTGGGCAAGCTGGTTGAGATTACACATAGCAACGGCTTGATCAGTATTTACCAAAGCTTATCTGATGTGAAGGTAACTAAGGGTGCAGAAGTGAAGAAAGGCGATATCATCGCCAAAGCTGGCAGCAACGATTTCGAGAAGGAAGATGGCGTTCACTTACACTTTGAAGTACGTCAAGTTAGCGACAATGCAGCCGTTAACCCAGAAAACCTCTTGAACGCGAAGCAGTAAGCCGAACTTCGAGCAAGTCGATACATAGGCTAAGGCCTACATAGTGAAAGGCAGCGGGGGATACTCCTGCTGCTTTTTCATATTTTTCTTGAATATTTGACCTGTTTGGGCACCTAAAGCGGATCTTCTTTCATTATTTTGAAAATAAATATGGGAAATGAGCTTGTCAGGCTTGGTTACGTAGAATATCTAGTCATGCCCCTCATATACTTTACCAAACTATCTCGAGTAGGGAGGCGAGGGGAGTGCACGATTACATCAAAGAGCGAACCATTAAGATTGGTACCTGTATCGTCGAGACCAAGAATACGGTTCGCACCATTGCTAAGGAATTCGGCGTTTCCAAAAGCACGGTGCATAAGGATTTGACGGAAAGATTACCGGAAATCAACCCAGACCTGGCTAATCAGGTGAAGCACATTTTGGAGTATCACAAGTCCATCCGGCACCTTAGGGGAGGAGAAGCGACGAAAATTAAGTATCGTAAGACCCGTAATCCTAAGCATTCCGAAATCCTTGTTACGGTTAAGTCCTAAGGTACCCTTCATCCCGAGATGTTTCCTAAGTTTCCTTTAACTGGACGTGTCGAAATTTCACGGAAAAAGAGGAAAACATGCATTTATAGCGAATTTAGCTTATAATTAGAACTGTATATCAGAGCGCCGATTCTTCACGGGATGGACGGTAGGTTTAGGGAGGATTAATTAGAAATGTTCAGCAAGGATATTGGAATAGATCTCGGCACGGCAAATGTGCTTATTCATGTAAAAGGTCGCGGAGTTGTGCTTGATGAGCCATCCGTAGTTGCGATTGAAAGCGATACGAAACGCGTGTTGGCTGTAGGAGAAGAAGCCTTCCGCATGGTAGGTAGAACACCTGGTAACATTATTGCGATTCGTCCTCTTAAGGACGGTGTTATCGCGGATTTTGATATTACGGAAATGATGTTGAAGCACTTCATTGCAAAAATTGGGGGCAAGAATTGGTATTCTCACCCGAGAATACTGATCTGCGCCCCTACCAACATTACCTCAGTTGAGCAGAAAGCGATTCGCGAAGCAGCTGAACGCAGCGGTGCCCGAGAGGTATTCATGGAAGAAGAACCGAAGGCAGCAGCAATAGGCGCCGGCATGGACATCTTCCAGCCTAGCGGTAACATGGTTGTAGATATTGGCGGAGGGACGACAGATGTTGCCGTGTTATCCATGGGCGACATCGTCACCTCCTCTTCCATCAAGATCGCCGGTGACAAGTTCGATACAGCGATCATGAAGTATATCAAAAATAAGTACAAGCTGTTGATCGGTGAACGGACAAGCGAAGACATTAAGTTGAAAATCGGAACGGTATATCCACATGGGCGAGATCAAGAGATGGATATTCGCGGAAGAGATATGGTTTCTGGACTTCCATTGACGATTACGATCCACTCCAGCGAGGTACAGGAAGCACTATGGGATCCGGTTTCCTCGATCGTCACAGCGGCGAAGAGCGTTCTTGAGCGGACACCACCAGAGTTATCGGCAGATATTATTGACCGTGGCGTTATTCTGACAGGCGGCGGCGCATTGTTGCATGGACTTGATCAATTGCTTGCAGATGAGTTGAAAGTTCCTGTACTTATCGCAGAAGATCCAATGTCTTGTGTTGTTAAAGGCACAGGGATCATGCTGGATAATTTAGATAAAGTAACCAAACGCAAATTTTAATTAGATACACTATCTAAGAGGTGACTAGATGTTAAGAGGACTGTATACCGCGGCGGCAGGGATGATTTCTGAGCAACGCAGACACGATACCATAACGAATAACATTGCCAACTTGAACTCCCCAGGCTTTAAGCAGGGAAATGCTTTGTCGCGTTCGTTTCCAGAAATGCTTATCGCTACGATTCGCGGTGGACAAGGTGCCTCTCCAGCGCCGCTTGGGAAGATGAGCTTAGGTGTATTCTCCGAGGAGAGTATCTCCGTTCATACGCAAGGTGATCTGCAGGAAACCCAGAATCCCTTCGACTTTGCGCTTGTATCCAACATTCAAGTGCCTGGCATAACGTTCGATGCTACAGGGAAGTACGTGAATGAGGATGGGGAGCGCACGTTTCAACCCCAGGCTTTATTTACGGTGCTGAACCCGAATGGTGAGCAGCGATACTCGTTGAACGGGAAGTTCACGGTTGATGCAGCGGGCCAACTTGTTAATGCCAATGGTGAACAAGTGCTAGGTCGAGATGGACAACCCTTGGTCTTGTTGGATGGAGCCGGGCAACCGATTTCCAATTTCAAAGTGACGGGTAAGGGTGAATTCATGGACAGCGACGGTCGTCCGATTCTGGATGCCGGGGGTGCGCCGATTGGCTTGATGCTTTCTCGTGCAGAGAATCCGAATCTCTTGCTCCGCGAGGGGAACGGGTTGTTGCGTATTAATCCGGGGGATGAAGCGACGATCACGCAAGTAGCGCCTGGCGACCAAGTTGAAGTGCGTCAAGGCTATATCGAGCGTTCGAACGTGGATTCCGCGCAATCAATGGTGGATATGATGTCGGCTCTCCGCGCCTATGAAGCGAATCAGAAGGTTATCCAGTCGTATGACAAAAGTATGGACAAAGCAGCAAATGAAGTAGGACGCGTCTAAATCTAGCTTGCGAAGGAGCCAGCCATGAACAATTCCATGATCAACTCATCGGTATCCATGCACAGCTTACAGCAAAAGCTGGATATTCTCTCCAATAACATAGCAAATGTGAATACCAATGGTTTCAAGAAGAAAGAAGCCTCCTTCGAGGACGTGTTGACGAACGTTCAAACACAACCCGAAGGGTTCCGCCAGCAAGGACGCTTCTCACCACTCGGTTTCAACCAAGGTTGGGGATCGAGGCTCGTGCAAATTCAGACGAATTTGGCACAAGGACCGATCCAGCCGACGGGCAATACAACGGACTTCGCCATTCAAGGCGATGGTTTGTTTGAAGTTGCTGTGAGCAAAGTGGACGAGAACGGCAATCAAGTGTTTCAGCCCGCTTGGACACGTAACGGGGCATTCAGCTTAACGCCGAATGGGCAAGGCGGAACGGTTCTTACGACCAAAGAGGGCCATTATGTCGCAGATATCGATGGAAGCCCGATTAGTGTACCATCAGGCATACGACCAGTCGTTGAGAAAGATGGTACTATCCAAGGCTACAATGAACAGGATCCAGCAGCAGCACCCGTGACATTAGGTCAAATCAAGCTTGTTCGTGTCGTGCGGCCGCAACTTCTTCAAGATGTGGGAGATAATTTATACACGCTTCCAGCGGGGATTACTGAGGCCGAGAAAGCGAATATCTTGCAAGATCTAAATGCTGTGGCTGCCACACAGGCAACTCGGGTTAGCTTAATGCAGGGCTTTCTAGAACAATCGAATGTGACACTCTCGGATGAAATGACGGACCTGGTTATTGTACAACGAGCGTTACAGCTGAATTCCCGGGCTATCACATCCTCCGATCAGATGATGAACATGGCTAACAATTTACGTGCTTGATCGTAGAAAGGAAGGGATAGGCTCGATGACAGATAAGCCTGCTCCAGTTAAGAAGAAGCCAAGGCCTAGATGGCAGAAGATCCTATGGCTTATTTTCAAAATTGTACGTATTCCCGTGCTGGCTCTTCTAGCTATCTATATTGGTTTATGGGTGGGCTACACGAAGCTGGGAAATCAACCTTCATCAGAAATCTTACATATTAGCACATGGCGGCATTTATACGATCTCGTTTTTGCAAATTAATTGAACTCCCGCATGGGAGTTTTATTTTACCTATAGCATGTTTAAGTTTCACTTCATAAGAGAGCAAAATGTCTGGATAAACCCCTCCGTCCGAGAAAGACGGTTTAGTGGTTTATTTTGTGTGCGGGCAGCGGTATAATGAAGAAAGACTTTATCTACCAAATATTGAAATTTCGGATCGGATACTTAGGCGCAGGAGGAGTACCTTGAATATACCGAACATGCTCACGATTAGCAGGTTTGTACTAATCCCCGTGTATCTCGTGCTTTTTTTCAATGGCCATATCCGAACCTCCTTCATCATTCTGCTTGTAGCTGGACTGACGGATATCCTGGATGGCTACATCGCCAGAACGCGCAAGCTGATCACCCCTATGGGTGTTATGCTAGACCCGCTTGCAGATAAGTGCATGATGATTGCGGTTATCCTCTCTCTCCTCATTTCAGAGATGATTCCTTGGCAGGCAGCAGTGGCTATGTTTATCCGTGACGCAGGCATGATTCTTGGCTCCGCCTTCTTTCATTTTAGAGGCAAACTGACCGTTCCAGCGAACGTTATGGGGAAGCTAACGACGGTACTCTACTATTTCGCCATCCTCTTTATTGTGTTTGAATTCACCTTCGCCATCACGTATTTATGGTATGTCATAGGGGTCTCCTTCTTAACATCATTTATTTACATTTTCCAGTTCCTTCTACTAAATCGAGGGGCACGAGCGAAATAATGATACAAATAAACGAAAAAGAGCCTATGTAGGGGTCTGTCATACAGACCGTTACATAAGCTCCCCTTATATGAACCTTCACTTCTGCAGGATATGAAGGGACCTCCATATTGTAAGTAATTCCCTTGTATTTTATACAAGTATTCGAAAGGAGCACGAACGCACGATGCTAGATATTAATCAAATTCAAGAGATCATTCCTCACCGCCCGCCTTTTCTGCTGGTTGACCGTATTTTGGAAGTAGAAGAAGGGGTTAGAGCTGTTGGTATCAAAAATGTTACGATCAATGAACCTTTCTTCGCAGGACACTTTCCTGGTTATCCGGTGATGCCGGGGGTTTTGATTGTTGAAGCCCTAGCACAAGTTGGTGCTGTAGCTGTATTGTCCATGCCTGAATACAAAGGCAAAATCGGCCTATTCGCAGGCGCAGACGGGATTCGCTGGCGTCAACAGGTTGTGCCAGGCGATACACTTACGTTAGAAATGACCATCACACGAGTAAAAGGAACCATTGTCAAAGGTCAAGCTGTGGCTAAAGTTGGCGACAAAGTGGTAGTCGAAGGTGAGCTTATGTTCGCCCTTGCTAATAAATAGCCTATACATACAAAGGAGATGAACCTACGACGATGACGCGTGTACAAACAGAGTATCAATTATGGCTCCAAGATCCAGCTGTCGATGAGCAAACGAAGGAAGAACTTCAAGCAATTCGGGAGGATGAGAGAGAAATCGAGGATCGCTTTTATAAAGATCTTGAATTTGGTACAGGCGGTCTCCGTGGGGTCATTGGCGCGGGTACGAATCGTATCAATGTGTACACGGTGGGCCGCGCTAGCCAAGGCTTGGCGCAATATGTGAACGGTACAGGCGCGGCTAATCCCGCCATCGTTCTAGCCTATGACTCCCGGCATATGTCACCTGAGTTCGCACTGGAATCCGCGCTTGTTTTTGCAGGTAACGGGATCAAAGCATATCTGTTCCAGACGCTGCACGCGACACCTCAGCTTTCTTTTGCCGTCAGATACTTAGGTGCGACAGCGGGTGTTGTTGTCACAGCGAGTCACAATCCGCCAGAATATAATGGATATAAAGTGTACGGCGCAGACGGCGGGCAGTTGGTGCCTGAGTTTGCTGAGCAAGTAATTGCTCACGTACAAAGCATTGATACCTTTGATAAAGTGAAGAAGCTGTCTCAGCAAGAAGCGGAAGCGCAAGGGCTTCTCGCATGGTTAGGCGAAGATGTGGATCAGGCTTACATACAGGCCGTTACGGCCGTTAGTCAAAATCCAGACGTCATTAAGGAAATCAGCGATGATTTCCGTGTGATTTTCACGCCGCTGCATGGCGCAGGGAATATACCGGTACGCGAGGTTCTGAAGGCTGTGGGCTTCGAACAAGTGCGTGTTGTTGCTGAGCAAGAACTACCGGATGCACAGTTCTCCACCGTCAAATCACCGAACCCGGAAGAGCGCGAAGCGTTCACGCTAGCGATTGTACAAGCGAAGGAATGGGATGCCGATATCATCATCGGGACCGATCCGGATGCTGACCGCATGGGCGCTGTTGTGAAGGATACGAACGGTGATTATGTCGTGTTGACAGGTAATCAATCCGGTGCAATTATTGTGAACTATTTATTGGGAAGCATGAAAGAGCGTGGAACACTTCCTGCGAACGGCGTTGTGATTAAAACGATCGTAACCAGCGAGATGGGCGCCGTGATTGCGAACCATTATGGCATTCCAACACTGAATACATTAACGGGCTTTAAGTATATCGGTGAAAAAATGTCGCAATTCGAACAAACGGGCGAGCATACGTACCTGTTTGGCTATGAGGAGAGCTACGGCTACCTAGCTGGCAGCTATGCAAGGGACAAGGATGCGGTTATCGCAGCCATGTTAATCGCGGAAGCTGCGGCTTATTATAAGAAGCAAGGCAAAACCCTATATGAGGTTCTCCAGGAGCTATACGAATCCTTTGGTTTCTTTTTGGAAAAACTGGAATCAAGAACACTCAAAGGGAAAGACGGCGTAGAACAAATTGGCCGCATGATGGAAGCTTGGAGAACGAATCCACCGGCTGAGATCAGTGGCACACGCGTAAGCTCCGTTGAGGACTACGCACAAGGGATTCAGGGCTTACCTCGCGAGAACGTACTCAAGTTCAAGCTAGAAGACGGTTCATGGTTCTGTTTGCGTCCTTCTGGTACAGAGCCGAAGATTAAATTCTATTTCGCAGTTCAAGGGGCAACAGGGCCTGAGGCTGCACAGCAATTAGATGGTATCATTCAATACGTACTTAATCGTGTAGACGGATAGTGCAATAGGTGTACAAAACCTCTTCAGAACCTAAGTGAGGGATAGCTCGTCTAATACATGGCTGGATGTGAATCTACCATGTATTGGGCGTAATCCCCGCGTTTGGGGGCGGAGAGGTTTTCGAATGTATAAGGGATGGGAAAGCAACTAAAAAAGTACATGCTCTAAGGAGTGGACGAACTGGTGAATTTGTATCAAACCTGGAATAACCCGTTAAGAAATATTTTGTGGTGGATCGTGATTTTAGGGATGCTGTGCTCCCTGCCGCTCGCCTACACACGTCACCAAACCGAAACGTCGGCGAACAAAGTTGAATTCGTTTTTGACTATCGCGACCTATTGGATATTGCTGATGTGCAAACCAATCCACAGAACTTTGTGAACAATGAGTTGAAGAACATGAAAGCCGCGGGCATAAGCTCTATGGCTGTTTACGAAAGTACGTTAGGCGAGTTCAAGGAGAGCCGTCGCATTGAGATGTACAGCTCGCGTGATGCGGCTATGCTGACTCAGACACTGGGTGATCCTAGCGAGAACTATACGTATGTGCTGTTCGCGGATAGCCAAGTACAACAGAAGCTAGAGCCGCTTATCCAGAAAACGTTCGCCGATCTGAAGGTAGGTGTGAAGCCGTGGAGCTTCAAGAACCGTAATGGTCTCATCATTCAGATGAGCATGGATGATGCCTCTATTAAAGCGATGGATCCAGACCCGATTACGCTGCAAATGCTGAAAGAGCAAGGCTTCCAAATCGTCGTGCGGTTAGCGAATCGCAGAGGGTTCAACACGAATGAGATGGATGTCATGCTGAAGAATTTCCATGATCTTGGTGTGAAGCGAATCATCGTGGATGGGAATGAAGTCCCTGGATACACCGAAGAGAATACGGAAGTAAATCTGAATAAAATGGCGGATTTACTCAATAAGAACGGCATCGGACTGGCAGCAATTGAGTTGTTGAAGGAGCCGCAAAAAGGCTTCAGTACGTTAGCCAAACAAACGAATTACAACGTTGTGCGTCTGCACTCCTTTACGGAGAAGGATGGCGAGAAACTGACAGAGCCGCTGAAGAAGGCCGAACTTGCAGATCGTGTACAAGGTGTGTCAGATCGACTTGTATTGGCTGTGAAGGATCGTAATATCCGCATGGTGTTCCTGAATGCCAAACCGGTGAAAAGCTTAGATAAAGGCAAGGTTGTTGACCCGCTTTCGTCCTATTATGCCGCGTTGCAGGGTAAAGACGGTGCGATTCCTCGTATCCAAGACGTAGGCTTTACGTTAGGGCAAGCTGAGGCATTTGATGTACATACAACAGGTTGGCAGAAGATTGCTCGCTTTTTCTTGCTGTTAGGCGGACTAAGCTTGATTGTATGGATGATTTCATTCTTTTTGCCTGAATTGACGATTGTTTTCTTTGTTATTGGTTTGCTTGGTTTAGTGGCTTTACATACGCTTTCGGCGAATTTGTACGCGCAAGGACTTGCGTTAGCCACAGCCATTAGTGCGCCTAGCGTTGCGGTCATGCTGGCCATCCGATCTGTGCGATCTGGTGTTGCAGCCAAGTGGAAATCAGGACTGGCATTCGGTTTATGGCAGCTGCTTCGAACATCACTAGTTTCATGCTTAGGTATCGTTTATGTCGTAGCGCTGCTCAATCATGTCACGTATTCCTTGGTGTTGCAGCAGTTTAGAGGTGTTGGGATGCTGCATTTGCTTCCAATTGCCATAGTTGGTCTGTATCTCTTATTCTTTAGTGAGAATAATACGTATAAGGATAAGATCGTGAATATTCGCCGATTGCTTTCTTCCTATATAAGTGTGCTGTGGATTGTTATTGCAGGCGTAGGGCTTGCTGCTGTCTTCTATTACTTGTCTCGTACGGGGAATGAAGGACAAGCTTCTTCTATTGAGAAGTTATTCCGTTCTTTCTTGGAAAATACATTAGGCGTACGCCCGCGGACGAAAGAATTCCTAGTGGCACATCCGATCTTCTTACTGGGTGCTTACTTGTCCGTTCGTTACCGTCATGCGGTGTACTTGCTGTTCATCGGTGTCGTTGGTCAACTTTCCTTAGTGGATACGTTTGCTCACCTGCACACGCCGCTGCACATTTCCTTGATCCGTATCTTTTACGGACTTGTGCTAGGTGCAATAATCGGGTTAGTTCTCATTGCAGCTTGGGAAATACTCACAAGGAGTTGGAAGCGATGGGTACAGCCCCAATTGTCAAAATAGCGTTATCCGGCTACTACGGTTTCGATAATAGCGGGGATGAGGCTGTGTTGCAGTCGATATTGTTCGCTTTACAGGAGCAAGGTCAGGCGCAGGGCATTCAGATTGAACCTATCGTGCTTTCAGCTAATCCAGCGAAAACCACAGAGATGTACGGGGTGAAAGCTTATCATCGGATGAAGCCAGGCTCGCTGTTGCGGGCTTTGCGCGAATCGGATGGTCTGATCAGCGGTGGAGGCAGCTTATTGCAAGATGCCACCAGCTCGAAGACGATCCCTTATTACTTGGCTGTGTTGAAAATAGCCCAATGGCTCGGGAAGCCTACGTTTATTTATTCGCAAGGCATTGGGCCGGTGAGCCGGCCGATGTTCTTTGGCTGGATCCGCAGCGTGTTCAAGCGCTGCGCGTTAGTGACGGTCCGCGATACGGAGTCCGCGGACTTGTTGGGTAAGATGCGCCTCCCGCGGGAGCGCATCACGGTCGTGCCCGACCCGGTGATGGGCTTGCCCCTACGGGATAGTGGGGGTGGCGTGCCGGATGGTAGCACGCCTCGTGCAAGTGCGGTGCGGACGATCGGCGTGTCCGTTCGCTTCTGGAACGAGGACCGCTCCGAGCTGGAAGCTCTCGCGCGGTCGTTGCAAGAATTGCTCGCAGCCCGCACGGATGTGCAGCTGCGGTTCTTGCCCTTCCACCTCCCCTCGGATGAGGTGGCGTCGCAGTTCGTGATCGACCGCTTAGGCGATCACGGCGGTCGCGCGGAGATGGTGCGTGGCATCACGCATCCGCAGGATATGCTTGCGCAGGTCGCGGCGTGCGACCTGCTGATCGGGATGAGGCTGCATTCTTTGATTTATGCAGCCTCGCAGTTCGTGCCTATGGTGGGGATCTCGTACGATCCGAAGATCGACCAGTTCCTCCATAGGCTTGGTATGAAAGCAGCCGCATCGACAGCTCGCTTCGATGCGCAGCGGTTTACGGAGGAGGCGCTGGGCCTCCTCGATGCTCGCGAGCAGTGGGCGGCGTCGAGCCGCGCCGCCATCGAGCAGCTGAAAGCGCAAGCGCAGCTGCCCGCGCAGCGGATTATTTCCTTTTACAAAAGGAAATAGCCTACTGTTACCCCGAATAAGTGGCAACGTTAGCATATTTTGAATATCGCGAACTAGCAACCAAATAGCAACCTATAACGTCAATAATAAGGAAGAGATAAAATGAGCTCTACTTCTGTTACCAATCAGCCAGCAGCACTGGCGTCATTACAAGCCATTCCTAAGGTGCGAATATACGGTGTGCCTATCTCCAAAATGAGCATGAAACAAACCGTCGAGTACTTAACGAAGGTCATCGAATTAAAACAGCCGCATCAAGTCATCACCGCGAATCCGATTATGGTTATGGCAGCGCAGGATGATCCTTCTTATCTGAAGATGATGCAGCGCGCAGAGTTGATCGTTCCGGATGGAACAGGTGTTGTTTGGGCCGCTAATCACGTAGGTCAACCTGTTGCGGAAAGAGTGCCTGGCTATGACCTGATTCATGAACTTATGAAAGTTGGGGAAAAGAAGGAATGGAAGGTTTACCTTCTAGGTGCTTCTAATGAAGTTATACAAGCCGCGGCTGAGAAAATTCGTACGACCTATCCAAAGGTGAACCTTGTCGGAGTAAGGGATGGCTATTTCGGCGATGCAGAGGACGCGCAAGTGATCCAAGCCATTAAAGATGCTGAACCAGACCTGCTTCTGGTAGGTAGAGCTGCGGCTAATCAAGAGCCTTGGATCGGGAAATACAAAGAACAACTGGGTGTGTCTGTGATGATGGGAGTCGGCGGAAGTTTCGATGTGCTTTCGGGCAAGCTAAAACGAGCACCCGTATTTTTTCAAAAATTACGTCTGGAATGGTTTTACCGCCTCCTTCAGGAGCCGTGGAGATATAAAAGAATGCTTCTACTCCCGAAATTCGCAGTGAAAGTGATGCGCGACAAAGATAAAGTCACCAAATCATGAAAAAATCTATGAAAATTGGCTGAAAACGGTCATTTCAGATGAATTTAGCAGTAGTATTTGTGACGGAATGGGAGTATAATTCATTTCGGCGGATGACCTGCCACCCATGATAAGAGGAGCTGTGAAGAAGACATGTATGGATTATATGCGATAGGGTTTATTGCTGCGTGCGTTATGGCGTTGTTGCTGACACCCCTGGTCAAAAAATTTGCCTTCTGGGTAGGAGCTGTTGATGCCCCCAACCATCGGAAGGTTCATACGCGAATTATGCCGCGTCTAGGAGGATTAGCGATTTTCCTTGCGTTCGTCGGAGCTTATTTCGTCGTCTCTCCAGCACTTGATGCCGTGAACTCAGATGCTGCTTTTGGACTTCTGCTCGGAGGCTTTGTGATTGTTGTCACAGGAGCCCTAGATGATCGCTTTCAATTATCTCCAAAATGGAAACTGTTAGGACAGCTTATCGCTGCCTGTATCGTAGTCTCCTTTGGACTCAAAATAGACTTGGTTAATATTCCGTTTGGCGAAACGAACCTGCCGATTGGCTGGTTGAGTATCCCGATTACGATATTGTGGATTGTTGGTGTATCCAATGCAATTAACTTGATTGACGGTCTGGATGGCTTGTCAGCAGGTGTATCAGGTATCGCAACTACAACAATTCTCATTCTTGCCCTAATGATGGGTAATGTCACTGTTATTTTGCTTTGTGTGATCTTGCTAGGAAGTATTTCAGGCTTCATGTTCTTTAACTTTCATCCGGCCAAAATCTTCATGGGCGACTCCGGCGCCTTGTTCCTGGGCTTCGCCCTTGCAACGCTGTCGATCCTCGGCTTTAAGCAAGCGGCCGTCGTTTCACTATTAATTCCGATTATGATTCTAGGTGTGCCCTTATCTGATACTTTCTTCGCGATGTTACGTCGTTATGTGAATAAACTGCCGATCTCGGCACCGGACAAAAGCCACTTGCATCACTGCTTATTGCAAATGGGCTTCAGCCATCGTACAAGCGTCCTGATCATCTATGGAATTGCTGCTATTTTCGGTGGTAGCGCGGTTGTATGCTCGGTATTTATTTCCCAAGATTCTACATGGGGACTTATCATGATAATTGTTGCGCTGTTCCTGGTTATGCTTGTTGGGGCAGAAGCCATCGGTATTATTAGCAAAAGCCGCAAGCCTGTGATCAACTTCCTGCAAAGACTAGTAGGTAAGCAAGTACAGAGCGATCGCGTAGGTAAATAAAAGTTCATCTGTTTCATAGAAACACATCTAACCCAGCCCCCGCGGCTGGGTTTTTCTTGCTTTTAAAGGAAACCGATTCTTTCTCTAAACATTCCTCAGCAATCTACCGATAAGTAATGTACAGTAACTTTTGGCGGTGAGCCGCGTCTAATCTTGTAGAGTGTTAGAAGAATATGGGAGGGATTGTCGAAAGTCAGTAGTACATAGAGAAATACAGATCAACCCACTTGATAATAACAACATTTAGATAATAGAAGGAGGAACTTGTTTTGAAGAAAATACACACCAAATGGGCAAGCATCGTTCTGATCATGACCCTAATGATCAGTTTAATGCCTGTTATGACTGCCAACGCTGCGTCAACACTTGTGATTAAGAATTTGTATACAGGAACAGATAACGGAGGGACATCCGCCGCGAAACCAACTGATAACAACCTCGTCACTCGGATTACGCAACTACCGTTCACATTAAATGTAGAAACGACGAATGTTACGGATTCACAGATTCCGTCCATTTACTTCGAAATTACGAATATGAACTCGGGTGCTGTTATAACGGAGAAGAATAATAAAGCTCAAATTACGGGCACGAATTTAGTGAAGTTTGATAATATCCAGTTAACCGAGGGTCTGAATAAAGTTGTTGTTTACTTAGGGGAGTCTAACGCAATTGCATCAGCACCAGGATGGCTATATTACGCTCCAACTACGAACTTATCTGATATTACGGTAAATAACGCTCAACTAGAAGACGGAAAAATCTATCCGGTTGACCGTGGTCCTTTGAAAGCAGGAACGACCGGGATTCAAATTAAAACGAAGGCATCTAACGCAAGCGCGGTTCAAGCTACGCTGACAGGCGATAATCTGCCTAAACAAGGCTTCAAAAGTAATGACGGTTATTTCTATTTCACTGGGGACGATAAGAACAAATCATCCTCAATCTGTGCTTCTGTTACCAGCTTCTGTTTAAACCCGGGGGATAATATTATTAGCTTTACGGCAAGTAACGATACGAATAAATATCAAGCGGTCAAAAAGCTGTGGTACGATAATGGACAGCCGTTTGCTTTTAACGGGAAAATTTACGACTCTACTGATGCGGCAACAACAAAAGATTTGATCACAGTACCAACTTTCCAAACAAGTGCATTGACATTTACGGCAAGTGTGAAGAGTGATCTTGAAGCATCGGGATCTTTACGTTATCGCTATGTGGATGTTGCAGTAAACGACGCTTCAGTTGCCACAATTGATTTAGGTGGGGTTGATCTAGGTCCGACGACTGTAGCAAATGCCACCTACTCAGCTTATACTTCGAGTTCGCTCTCTCGCAATCAAGAATATCTAGTGAAGAATTTACAGATTGAGATTCCAACAATTACTTCAGTGGCTGCGAATGAGCAACGTCTTACTTTTACATTCAGAGATGTAACGAATAGCATAATTCCAGTAATTTCGGAATATAAATTCAAATATGTAAATCCAGACAAACCTTATATCGATAAATCAACATTAAGTAATGGAACGATTGAAAATGAACTTAATTTGACAGATGCGACACTAGTGAATGAACTCCCTGCTGACATTCATGTGTATGCAAATGACAAAACGCTTGCAGTTAAAGCTAAAATTGATGGCGTATACTATCCGAATAGTAATCCGATAACGGGTACTTGGAACGCAACGACAAAACAATTTAAATATGATCTTAGACTACAAGGCATAACGGATGGTAATAAGAAATTAAGTATAGAACTCTATAGTGATACTAGTGCTACCACACTCTATAGCACAACAGACTATAATTTGAGTATAAGTAATGCTCCTTACGTACTTATTAATAATATCTCTAACAGTATGACCATTAAGAATATCAAAAATCTATCTTGTGGTGCTACAGAAGCTTGCATTTCGGGCAGACTTGTTAATTTCTACCAAGATCCTGTAACGGGCTCAGCTGTACCTGTGAATAAAATAGAAGTATCTATGAACGAGAATTTAGTTACTCTAGATTCAAGAACTGCTGAAGCCATTTTCGGGAAAATTCCAAGCACACCAACTACTCCTGGAACATTGAATGTATTCACATTACCGCTCTCGACCTTTAACTCGGATCTCACGAAAGTAATGGTTGAAGGTAAGAATACGTTGAAATTCAAAATTTACGTTAATAATGTGTTTATTACCGAGCAATCATATGACATATACTTATTCTCAACAGATGCACCACAGTTTACTACGATTAAACCAGTTGAGAGTGGTACAACCTCAGGTGTTCAATTTGTTGCGAATGGCGATGCCGATACGTATACTACTACGCAGCGTACCGTTTCATTTGATGGCTTGTATTCAAGTTTAGATGCCAATGGAGTAGCATCTCCAATTAAAGCCCTAACTCTGGTTGTTCATACGAAAGATGCGAAAGGTGATGCGTTGGTTTATCAGCAAACGATTGGGAGTTCCAGTTCAATTGCTGTCATTGATCAAACGCCAAATTCACAGTCAGTGACTTCAACGGGCAGTAACTATTTCACATCGATTAGTAGCACCAACTTTAAAACAACCGCATTTAAACTACTTGATGACTCCGATATGGTCTTCGAGTTTAGAATTACTAATAATTCCAATATCACAGCAACGAAGTCGATTACAATTACAAGGCAGAACGTACCTTATACGGTTGTACAACCTCTTCTGATTAAGAATCCAAAAGGGGAATTACAATCCAACATTAACAGTGACTTCTATAACATTATTATTGAAGCAGAGAATGCTGACAGCGTGTTATTTGATAAAAATGTAGCCACGAAACGTACGGTGGCCTCTGTTGACCAATATATTTATCAAGTCACTGATTTGAAACCGGGTGCGAACCTTATTAAATTTACCATTAACCGTAATGGCGTCAAAGTAAACGGTAGCTTTATTCTCTATAATACGAATACGAACGTACAAGGTGCGGCAACTCTTCAGAGGACGGAAAGTAAATATAAACTCTTTAATGGCGGATTACAGTTATCGTTCCCAAGAGATACGAAATTAATGAGAAATGTTCCTGACAGTAACAATAATCAGTACATTTCGGCAGATCGCAAGATACTATTTGGTATCGCAGATACGAATGACGGCCGAGTTGATAAAACCTTATATCCTGTAGCCAATGGTTACTTTAAGTCTAAAATCAGTGTCAAAGCGACTGAAGACACATTCCATGCGGCGAGTAACCTATATTACATGGATGCGGGCTTCATTCCAGCTCCAAATTCAACAACAACAACAGCCGATGATCTAACTAAAGGGCTTAATGGGACAGGTGTGGACCCTTACGATACTTCCAATGCAGGCAGAGCGTATTTCAACCGTCTGAATGATGAGATCGTAGTACCTACACAAGATGGCTCATTGACACTTCAGTTTGACCAAGCGATTCGTCAAGATGCAGGGAAGTATATTACGGTATTTTTCTATGATATCTATGCTAACTATGCGAACACGACAGACTATGGTTGGAGGAACCTTGGTGGTGTTGTAGACACGAAATCTAATACGATAACAGTGCCATTCCGCAAGTTTGGATACTATCAAGTTATGTACATGGATCGTAGCTTCGACGATATGACAGGCCACTCATTCGCAAGAAATGAGCTGGAGACGCTATACTCCAAAGGTTTAATGAGAGCGAAAACTACTTTCTCATTTGGCCCGAATGATTACATTACACGCGGCGAGTTTGCTCAAGTATTAGTCAAGATCTTTAAGCTTCCATTGAACTACGCTGGGAACTCGACATTCTCAGATGTTTTGAAAATTGATAATGCCATAGGCATGCTTTACGACTATAAGTATGTCGAGACAGCTGCGAGGGCGGGTATTATCCGTGGTCAGGCGAGCAATCGTTTTAACCCAGGGGGATCTATTACGCGCCAAGATGCTGCTGTAATGATCGCTAGAGCAGCTGAAATGAAAGTTAGCACTGACCTTAGTAAGTCCCTAGCCTCTTTGCAAAAAACGTTCACTGATGGCGATAGAATAGAGTCCTATTCCAGGCCTGCAGTTGAGGCTGTAACTAAAGCGGGACTAATCGAAGGTATTCCGAACACCTTGCTTGCAGGCGAAAAAAAAGAAACAGTACGATTTGACCCAACGGAGCTCCTTACACGCGCACAAGCGTCTATAATCGGATATCGTGTAATGAAGCAGCAGAAGATGGTTCCTTAATAACAAAACCGGGGCCTTTCGAACGTGCTGTACAATAATAAACAATATAAAGAGCCTCAATACCTAGTATTGAGGCTCTTTATATTGTTTATAGGGGTATACTATCTACACAATCAGGGGACTTTCAGGCAATTTTAAGCAATTCAAAGGAAATCAGCACATACTTCTTTTACAAATAGGGCGTAAACTTTAAAATAAACTTGTGAAGTTGATTGTGTTTAAAACCAGTACTTTTTCTTTTGGAAAATACTTAACAATGAATAGTTGTATATAGTGTCGTATACTATATTTGTAGCAGAGGTGATATACACCTTGAGAAACAAAGAATTAAAAATAAAAAATGATGGATTTTAAAATTAATTTTAAAGAACATCGCAACTTTTTAAAACTTCATGCGTTTAATACTTTGAAACAAACAATGAAATAGCATTCTGTTATACATTGCATAATTTATTGAAAAAAGTTCTTTACGATCCAGATTGATCAATGTATAATGTAAATTGGTCTAGGTTCCTATTTATTTCGTTTTAGTTTACTAGTTTCTAATGTAGCTCAGGAAGCTACAAGCGAACCTTAGTTATATTATGCTCTAACTCTGGAGAGGGGGTGAACAATAAGATGAGTGAATCGAGCTGGAATAAAGAACAAATTAACTTAAAAAATAAAACTCACGATATTCAAGGAGGAGAAAAAAAGGTTATGAAAAAAAGTTTAAAAGTAATCGCAACAGCAACCCTAGCATTCTCTATGTTCGCTTCCGTAGCAATGGCTGCTGAAACAACACCAACAACTGCAACAACAACAGCTGCAGTTAAAACTTCTAAGGATTTTAAAGATTTGGCTGGCCTAGATGCAGGTCTTCTTGCAAAAATCGACGCTTTGCTTGCTAAAGGTTACATGGACGGTAAAGGTGACAACTTCGACGTTGCTGGTAACATGACTCGTGCAGAAGCAGCTAAGCTTGTTGCAAAAATCTTCAACCTAAAAGTTGGTACTGAAACAACTTCTTCTTTTAAAGACGTTGATGGAACTGACGCTTCCCTAGCATGGTCAATTCCTTTCATCGAAGCAGCTAAAAAAGCTGGTATCATCGATGGTATGACTGATACAACTTTCGCTCCAAAAGATAACGTAACTTTGGGTCAACTTGCTACATTGCTTGTTAAAGGTTTTGGTAAAGCAGGAGACGTTAAAACAACTACACCTTGGTACCAAGGTTACCTAGATGTTGCAAAAGCTAATGGTGTTGACCTAGGTACTGATGGAGCTAAAAATGCAACTCGCGCTGATCTTGTTGTAGGATCCTACGCTGCTGACGTAGCTTACTCAAACATTAACAAACCAGCTAAAGTTTCTGTAGCTTCCGCTAAAGCAACTGGCGTTCAAAAAGTAGAAGTACAATTGAACAGAGATGTTGATACAACTAAAGCAACATTGTCCTTGAAAAACGGTACAATTGCTGTAGCAACAACAGCTAAATTTGCTGCTGATGGTAAATCCGCAGTATTGACACTAACTGATACAAAAGTTAGAGCTGGTGAGTACACAGTAACTTTGGGTGGCGTGGACGCAGCTACAATCGAAACTGCAACTGCAAAATTCACAGCTGAAAACGAATCAGTAAAAGAAATTAAATTCGTTAACTCTAACGATACAGTAGCGTATGCTTCTGACGTAAGAATCGACCTAAGTGCAGTTAACCAATATGGTGAAGATGCTTCCTTCCCAGCTGCTAACTACACAATTTACGGAACAACTTCTGCTGCTCTTACAAAATCAGACAGCGGTAAGCTTCAAGTTAAAGTAAACGTATCTTCTGACTTCACAACAGCACAACAAAACGTTGCTGCATTCCCAATTTCCGTTCGTTTCAACGATAGCGGTGTTGTAGCTTCCAAAACTTTCAAAGTTGGCTTCGTACCATACGTTGCAAAAGTTGAAGCTGGCGCAGTTCAATATGCTAGCGGCAAAACTACTTTGACAGCAGCTGGTGAGGATGCTTACATCCCATTAACTCGCTTCGACCAATATGGTAATGAAATCCTTGGTACTCCTGCAGCTGGAACAATTAGTGCAGTTCAAATCCCAACAGACAGCAAGTTGACAAACTCCATTGTTGACAAAAACAATGATGGTCGTGCATGGGTTAAACTTCACGTAGATGTTCTTCCAGATGTTTTGACTAAGTACAACGTACAAGTATTTGGTGGCGGAAGCAGCGCATCGATCTCTGCAGACGTAACAGTAGATCCTGCAAACGTACCAGTTAAAATCGCATTTGGCGATTTCCCAACTCTTGCAGTTGGCGATACAGACAAATACGTTGCGGTTCTTGCATATGATGCTCAAGGAAACCAGCTATCTGCTGATGACGTTGTTAAATATGCAGACAAAATCACTTTCTCACCTAGCAATGTAACTCTTACAAGTTCAACTTCTGTTCCATCAGCAATGCTTGATACGAATTTGAAAATTGTAACTAAAGGTGTTAACAAAGGTAAGCTCCACATTGCATCTGTTGGCGTTAAAGGACCTGCAGGTATCTATGCTACTCTTGCTACAGGCACTCAATTTAGCCAAGCAAATGCTAACTTCAATATCCAGGATGTTCGTATTCCGGACAATATTATTTCAAGCGTAGCTCCAAAAGCTAGAATCCTTGGTTCTAATGTTGTAGCTGATGGCGCTGCTTCTACAGAATTCAAGTTCAAAGTAATTGACCAATACGGTGAAGAGCTTGATAAAAACGTAGCAGGTTACAATGTATGGGTGAATACAGTTTCTGATGCAGGCACGCCAACTGTAGGCGCAACATTGGACGATGTGGCTGTTACAGCTAACGTTTACAAAACTCTTGATCAAGTAAGCTCTAATTCCTTTAAATTTGTTACAACAGCTGGAACAGCAACAAATGCAAGCGAAACAGTTAAGGTAAAAGCAACTATTCAAAAAACAGACGGTACTGCAATTAAGTCCCTTACACAACAAGTTACAACTTGGAATACTACTGACAAATTGACTTACTCTGTCAATGCGGTAGATACTATGTTCAATGCACTTGACAATGCTGTAATTCCTGGTACACCTACACATGTTGCTAATGATATCGTAAATAGTAAGCACAGTGAATCAGTAGGCGTAACTGGGAAAGATGCTGCAGGTAACACTTACGCACTTCCTGGTAACATTGTAACTTCGGTAAGTTCTTCTGATCCTAACGTTGTAATGACAAATGGAACTGGCCCTAAAGTTATCGGTAATAAAGCTGGTACAGCTAAGTTGTCCGTAGTATTCAAAACAGCTACTGGATTCTCCACAGGTACTGTTGATGCAACAGTAAAAGCAGAAGCAATTTCAGTTGCTTCAATTACTGTAGGTAACGCAACTAAATCCCTTGCTACAATTTCTGGTACCAATGATGCTTATTTCTTTACTGGTACAATTAATGTTAAAGACCAGTTTAACACTGAGTACAAAAACGATGCAGCTGGTGTAAACGTAATTGGTGACTACCAAAAAGAACTAGGGACTACATTCTATGTAACTGATGTTGTATCAATTGATGCGACAACTGTTACAATCGATTCAGTAACTGGCCAAGTAACTGTAGGCACTGGCGTTAAGTCCTTCGTAATTAACATCGTAGCACCTAGCGGTCAATCTGCATTTACACAAGTTGTTAAACAAGACTAATTATATGTTGTAACGAAAGGGACCCTTCGGGGTCCTTTTTTGTTCACTTTTAACCTTCTTTATTATCAGTATTCCACCAATGAAACTATATATTCAACTTAACTCAACTTATTCATCTGGAAAATACTTAGCAATGAAGATTGTATAGATTCATAGTATACTAAGTTTGTAGCCGAGATGATACATCAAGTAGTACATGAATTGCTGCAAAAGAAGTAAACAAAACTCAAAAACATCTGGGAGGAATTACACATATGAAAAGAAGCCTTAAAGTTATCGCGTCCGCAACACTAGCACTATCTATGTTTGCATCAGTTGCAATGGCTGCAGAACCGAATACAACTAGCACAACTGCTCCAACAGCAACTACTACTACGACTACGGTTAAAACTTCTAAAGATTTTACAGATCTTAAAGATGTAGATGCTGCTCTTGCTGCAAAAATCGATGTACTTCTTTCTAAAGGTTTCATGGAAGGTAAAACTGATACAACTTTCGATATTAAAGGTAATATGACTCGTGCAGAAGCTGCAAAGCTTGTTGCTAAAATTATGGGTCTTACAGTAGATACTAATGCAAAATCTACATTTGCAGATGTTGATGCAACAGATGCATCCATCAGCTGGGCAATTCCTTTCATCGAAGCTGCAAAAGCTAAAGGTGTAATCGATGGAATGACAGATACAACTTTCGCTCCAAAAGAAAATGTTACTCTTGGTCAATTGGCAACAATGTTCGTTAAAGCACTTGGTAAAACTGCTGATGTTAAAGTAACAACACCTTGGTACCAAGGTTATCTAGATGTTGCTAAAGCTAATGGCGTGGATCTTGGAACTGACGGAGCAAAAGCTGCAACTCGCGCTGATCTAGTTGTTGGTTCATACAATGCTGACATTGCTTATCAAAACATTAACAAACCAGCTAAAGCTTCTGTAACTGCTGCAAAAGCAACTGGTGTTCAAAAGGTTGAAGTAACATTAAATAGAGATGTTGATACAACAAAAGCAACTCTTACATTGAAAAATGGCACAATTAATGTAGCTACAACAGCGAAGTTTGCTGCTGATGGTAAATCGGCTGTATTGACATTGACAGACGCAAAGATTAGAGAAGGCGAATACACTGTAACTTTGGGTGGCGTAGATGCATCTACAATCGAAACAGCAACTGCAAAGTTTACAGCAGAAAATGAAAAAGTAAGCAAGATTGACTTTGTAAATAATAATGATACAGTTGCATACGCAGCTGACGTGAGAATTGATCTAAAAGCTACAAACCAGTATGGAGAAGCTGCATCTTTCCCAGCTTCTAGCTACTCTGTATATGGACCAGCTAGTGCTTCCCTTGTAAAAACTGACAATGGTTTGCTTCAAGTTAAGGTAAACGTATCTTCTGACTTCACAACAGCTCAACAAAACATTGCTGCGTTCCCAGTATCCGTTCGTTTCAATGATAGTGGCGTTGTAGCTTCAAAAACTTTGAAAGTTGGATTTGTTCCATACGTTGCAAAAATTGAAGCAGGTGCAGTTCAATATGCTAACGGAAAAACTAGCTTAACAGCAGCTGGCGAGGAAGCTTACATTCCATTAACTAGATTAGATCAATACGGTAATGAAATCCTTGGAACTCCTGCCACTGGAACACTTAGCGTAGTTCAAGTGCCAACGGACAGCAAGTTGACTAACTCTATTGTTGACAAAAACAGTGATGGTCATGCATGGGTAAAACTTAATGTAGCAACACTTCCTGATGTACAAACAAAATACACTGTTCAAGTATTTGGTGGCGGAAGCAGCGGTTCAGTTTCTACAGAAGTAACAGTTGCCCCTGCAAACGTACCTGTTAAGATCGCCTTTGGTGAAGTTCCAACTCTTGCAGTAGGTGATACAGATAAATACATCCCACTTATGGCATACGATGCACAAGGTAACCAACTGTCTACTGATGATCTAGTTAAATATGCTGATAAAATTACTTTCTCACCAAGCAACGTAACATTGACAAGTACAACGGATGTACCTTCTTCAATGCTTGATGCAGGTCTAAAAGTTGTTACTAAAGGTAGCAATAAAGGTATGCTTCACATTTCATCTGTTGGTGTTAAAGGTCCAGGAAGCATCTATGCAACTCTTGCAACTGGTACACAGTTCAGCCAAGCAAATGTAAACTTTACTATTCAAGAAGCACGTGTTCCTGAGAACATCGTAACAAGCGTAGCTCCTAAAAATAGAATTCTTGGCTCCGCAACTGATGGTACAGCTTCTACAGAATTCAAATTCAAAGTAGTTGACCAATATGGTGAAGAACTTGATAAAGATGTAACAGGCTACAACGTAAAGTTGAATGCAAGCTCTGACGCAAGCACACCAAGCGTTAAAGTAACATTGAATGATGTGGATGTTACAAACAATTTGACTAAAACAATTGATGCAGTTAATGCAGAGTCCTTTGAGTTTGTTACACTTGGCGCAACGAATGCGAACGAAACAGTAACATTAAAAGCAACTCTTCAAAAAGCAGACGGAACACTAATCAAATCAGCATCACAACAAGTTACAACTTGGAATGGTAATGACAAATTAACTTATTCCGTTAACACAATTGATCCACTGTTTAACTCTATCGACAACTCTGTAATCGCTGGTAATGCAGATAGTGTTACTTTAAGTAAACACAGCAGAGCTGTAGGTGTTACTGCTAAGGATGCTGCTGGAAACACGTATGCACTTCCTGCTAACGTTGTAACTTCGGTAAGCTCTTCTGACTCAAGTGTTGCAATGACAAGTGGAAACAGAGTAATTGGTAACAAAGCTGGTACAGCGAAGTTATCCGTAGTATTCAAAACTGCTACTGGTTTCTCCACAGGCGCTGTTGATGTAACTGTTAAAGCAGAACCAATTTCTATCGCTTCAATTAGCGTAGGCAACACAACTAAAACTGTTGCGATCGCTGCTGGTACAAGCGCTGCTTATAACTACACGGGTACAATTAATGTTAAAGACCAATTCAACACTGAGTACAAAAATGACTCAGCTTCTGCAACTGTAATTGGTGACTATCAGCAAGAACTAGGAACTACTTTCTATGTTACTGATGTTGTAGCTGCTTCTGGATCTGGTGTTACAATCAATTCAGCAACTGGTGCAGTAACTATTACTGGCGCAGGCGATGTTACATCCTTCGTAATCAACATCGTAGCACCTAATGGTAAATCCGCGTTCACGCAAGTTGTAAATCAAGACTAATACAAAAAAGGACCCTTCGGGGTCCTTTTTTATTATGGCTCTAAGTTATTTTTAATGCCAATTAGCTTAAAAAGATTTAAGTGAATGAATAATTCTATTCGTATTCTTTATGTTCTGCTCGGCTAAAGTTAATGTACTTAAAACATTAATATTGAAAGAATTGCTAATAGCTACAGTACTTTTATCTTGAGACAAGAATTTATTTGCAGTCTTGGTTTGTTCAATTAGAGATATGAGTTTTATTTGTCGGGAAATAATATCATTAATATTGATGTTCGTTTGATTATTATTATAAAATTCAGTGGCATAATTGAACGATTCCGTGTACAGATTTGAAAGTTCAATAAATTCATTATCTATTTTTTGAAGGATCTCGGGATTGGATTCTATTTTTGAGTATTGTTCAAGTTTAATTACATACATCCACATTGCTGTATCAGTATCTCTAAGCCATTCATAAGTTTGTTTTAAAGCTATGTAGTCTATTAATTTTTGATTTTCATCTTGCTTAGTATTCTTTATAGTAACATCTACACTATAGTTGTCACCGTTCCAAACAACATCAGCGCCAAGTTCTCTCAGTAGATAAATAGGTACCATTGTTCTATTTTTGTAATTAATTGCAGGTATATCTTGAACAGTAAGTGGATTTCCATTAGACTTTACTGTGACAATTGGGTTTCCTTCAAATTCACCGTTATAACTAGAAGCTGTTGCAATGCTTGATGAAAGAAGTAAAACAATTGGCAGTAGAAAAAATTTCTTCATGCTATCATTCCCTTTTTATTGAAATTGAGTTAGTTGATAAACAAAATATTCAATAAAACATGAGGAATACCTGCAACAATTGTCAAATTATCTTACATAGGAAGAGGAGTGACATCATGAGAATCAAAAAGCTTACTTTATTTAATATCGTCTGTTTTCTTTTATTGTGTATTTTTGTATCGGATTCACAAGCCGAGGCCCCAGCACCTGGTACAACAGACCCGCTAATCACACAGAGCTATTTTGAGCAAAATACCTTAAGTGAAGTGAAGGTGAAAGAGATTGTAGCCTCCGCGATCGCAGGGAATGCTGGCGGGAGCAACGGAGGCACGAGCACTACCCCAGCGGCAGCAGCGAGCATGAAAGTTGTCCAATTGCAAAATGGACAAACCTTGTACGCTGGCGCTGGTGCGGAATTTATCGTGCGAACCGGCAGAGTGCTAGCGGTGAGCAATGATGAAAACGGCATCCCGGATGTAACGGGAGGCAAGGATCTAGCAGCAGGGACGGAAGTTGCATTGAATCATCTTTTGATTTTCCCGACAGAAGGCCGGGGTATTAAGCCGTCGCCGAAGAATACGGCGGACATCTTTGTCATGGTGCGCGGTAGCTATATAATTTTGAATGCAGATGGTAGTAAGGTTACGCAATAATTATTTGCTCCATAATTTTACCCAAACTGACAACTTCTTATCCGTGTTGCCTTTACGATTCTAGCCATACTAATCATTGTACCTAGCAGAGAAGGTAGCTGCTTACCACGTGCATGATCACAACTTAAACTCTGAGGAGGCGTTTGGTTATGGCTAGAAGTAAAGTGGTTCCGGAATCGAAAAAGGCATTGGATATTCTAAAGTATGAAATTGCTGCAGAACTTGGCTTACCCGTAGGTAAGCAAATGTCGTCGCTGAATGCAGATACAGAATTTGCGTCAGAACTCGGATCTGTTCACAGCTCTTCTATGAAAGAAGACTACTGGGGGCATATTACATCCAGAGATGCTGGTGCCGTAGGCGGTCGAATTACGCAGCGTTTAATTCAAAGAGCGGAAGAAACTTTATTTACTCTGTAATCATTTTACTTATTAAAGAACAAACAAAGAGGCCAGCTGTCGCTGACCTCTTTGTTTGTTCTTTAGGTTGTAATGCTCGTTACAAAATTACAATTGACAATAGACGACAAATAAAGTAGGATGGTTAATTGAAGGTCAATATTTAATTTAACCTTTTCCATTAGGGGAAGGTTCATTTTAATGTTGTCTTATTCATGATTTATCCATTGTTCCAGAGTGCGGAATTCATTGATCTTATCAGCGCATGAGCGCAAAAAGAGGGATTCCGTTTGGCGAGAAAAGCTGCCGCTAAAGCCGGGCCCAATTTTTTTATTTATAGAGGCATCGAGTAGAAGCTTTTCAAACATACTAAATGTAATGTAGGAGGATGAATATTATGGCTCAAGTTCGTGGACGTCGTTTATTTACATCCGAATCCGTAACAGAAGGTCATCCAGATAAAATTTGTGACCAAATTTCTGACTCGGTTTTGGATGCATTTCTAGCTAATGATCCGAATGCTCGTGTAGCATGTGAGGTATCTGTAGCAACTGGTTTGGTTTTGGTAATTGGTGAAATCACTTCGAAGTCTGAATATGTAGATATTCAAGCTATCGCTAGACAAACTATTAAAGACATTGGTTACACACGCGCGAAGTATGGTTTCGACTCCCAAACGTGTGCGGTTCTCGTTTCGTTGAACGAGCAATCTCCTGATATTGCACAAGGTGTAGACAGAGCCCTTGAAGCAAGAGAAGGTAACATGTCTGATGAAGAAATCGAAGCGATTGGTGCTGGTGACCAAGGCTTGATGTTCGGTTTTGCCGTGAATGAGACGCCTGAGCTTATGCCTCTTCCGATTTCTATTTCTCACCAATTGGCTCGTCGTTTGACAGAAGTTCGTAAGAACGGCACTCTTCCATACCTGCGTCCAGATGGTAAAACACAAGTAACGGTTGAATACATCGACGACAAACCTGTTCGTGTAGATGCAATCGTTGTATCCACACAGCATGATGAGAATACAACTTTGGAGCAAATCCAAAAAGATATTAAAGAGCATGTCATTATGCCAATCGTTCCAGCACACTTGTTGGATGAGAAAACAAACTATTTCATTAACCCAACAGGCCGTTTCGTTATCGGTGGACCTCAAGGGGATGCTGGTTTGACAGGTCGTAAAATTATCGTTGATACGTACGGCGGTTATGCTCGTCATGGCGGCGGTGCATTCTCCGGTAAGGATCCGACAAAAGTTGACCGTTCCGGTGCCTACGCGGCCCGTTATGTTGCGAAGAACATCGTAGCAGCTGGTCTTGCTGAGAAATGTGAAGTTCAATTGGCTTACGCAATTGGTGTTGCTCGCCCAGTATCCATTGCTGTGGATACGTTCGGTACGGCTAAAGTGAGTGAAGAGAAGCTTGTTGAGCTAATTCACAGTAACTTTGACCTTCGTCCAGCGGGTATCATTAAAGAGCTTGATCTTCGTCGTCCTATCTACCGTCAAACAGCGGCTTATGGTCACTTTGGTCGTAATGATCTAGATGTTCCTTGGGAGCGTACAGATAAAGCAGAATCGTTGAGAACGCAAGCATTAGAGCTTAAGCATTAATATAGAGAAGCCGTCCTTTGGGGGCGGCTTTTTGTTTGTGCATTTTTCACACAAATAGTTCACTGTAGTAAAATTATATGTTTTCTGTTGTTAATTATTATGGTAGTATATGTATATGTCATCTGATGCTAATTCATAGGGAATTATGTTATGATAAACAGAAAGATAAGTTCTGCGTTGGTATACGAAGGGAGAGCGATATTATGGACAATGAATTGAAGGAATCACTTACCGCGTTGCTAAGAGCAGAATTATCACCAGTTTTTGAAAAGTTAGATGCTATCGAAATACGCCTAAGTGGAGTAGATTCACGACTAGACAGAATAGAACTAGAACAATCCCAAATCAAACAAGCCGTGCTAGAAACCAATGAGATCGTGAAGCGGTTGGAAAATGTTCAAGAGCAACAACACAGGATTATTGAGCTACTCTCAGCACGTTCGATTGAACAAGAGGCTAAATTAAAGAAAATAATTTAATGGTTATATAAGCATCTCAAGCAGAGAGCAGACCCGAGCGGGTTGTGCTCTTTTTTTGCCTTTTTAGTGCATTTCTATGACATATGAATACAACATGGAGAATATCGTAACTTTTTCCATAGTTTAAGAGTCTATATAGGTATCGCTAAAGTGATAGATACTAGACTTAGATAACAAAGAGGAGTGGAATTGCAACGTGAAGGTACAGAGGCAAGTAGGAGTAGCTGCGCTGGCTTGCGCCATAGTGTGGCAGCTGGTGTCAGGAACTACGGTGAACGCGGCGGGCACTAAGCTGACATTAAGCACGCAGGAGACGATTACATCAGGCGCAATTATGAAGAACTACGTATGGACGACAACACGAAGTAATAAGGAAGTATCGGTGAACGCCAATGTGATCGAGGTTGATCTGACGAACCCGAACGTGAAGATAGACGCAATGGCAGGAACGAACAACCAGTTCACGAAGAACCAGAGTGTGCTCGGCATGGTAAAGGATACGGGCGCTGTAGCTGGGGTAAACGGTGATTTTTACAATACGCAGGCGGAGGGAGTACCGGAGGGCGCACAGATCACGAATGGTCAGGTGATGGCGACACCAGCGAAGATTTCGGGATTGTACTCATTTGCTATTACGAAGACGAATCAGCCTATCATTGATATTTTTGATTTCCAGGGTACGGTTACGGCAAAGGATGGAACATCCTTCGAGCTTGGAGGCGTGAACAAAACGTTCTACTGGGACGATAATGACGTGCCGCTGATTGCAGACGGGCTTTTCCTCTATACAAGTGCTTGGGCGATGACACAGCGCGCTGTGGATGGCACACACGTACCGACCGAGGCTCTCATCCAGAATGATATCGTTAAGGAAATCCAAGTTGATACGAATGTGAAAATGATTGCGCCAGCAGACGGGTATATCCTAAGAGGTTCCGGTTTGGCTAGAGAATTTATTGTAAAGCATCTAAAGGTTGGCGATAGAGTCACGACGAAATATGACATGGTTCCACATGATGCATCCAAGACTTACGATTGGAAAAACTTCAAAATGCTCATCGGCGGCAGCACATTGCTGGTAGATGAGGCGAAGCCGAGCTATTTTACGCGGAATATTAATGATTTTAACGGATATAGTCCAGTATCACGTACGGCTGTGGGTTACTCCAAGGATCTGAAGAAAGCCTATATTATAACGGCTGATCGAAGCGGTAGCAGTGCCGGAATGACGCTCCCAGAGCTGCAGCAATTCATGATTGATGCAGGTGTATGGCGAGGAATGGTCCTTGATGGCGGTGGTTCAACACAGATGGTGTCTAGGCCATTAGGTGATGTAGATCCGAAGCTAGTGAACAAAACGCAGAATGGCAATCAACGAGCGGTTGCAAATGGTTTGGGTGTGTATTCGACGGCACCGAAGGGTGAGTTGAAAGGTCTTATTTTAAAAGGGCAATCCTTATTATTCATGAATGAATCCAGCACTTATCAATTTAAAGCATATGATGATTATTATAATCCAATTGCAATTACAGGGATTGTTCCACAATGGAGCAGTACGATGGCGAATGGCTCGTTCAAAGATAACGTTTATACGCCGACTATGCCTGGGAAAACGCAGATTGTCGCTAAATCAGGTAAAGGTTCAGCAACCATGGATGTCGAAGTTGTCGGACGAGATCAGATTACATCGATGGCTTTTAGCTCGGGGGCTTTCTCACTGACGGAGGGTGGAGATTTCAAGCTTCCGATTACAGTGACAACACGTAGTGGAGCAACGCGAGAATTACCCGCGGCATCAGCGACTTGGGAGCTTAGTGGTATCAAGGGGACTATCACCAACGGCGTACTGCACGTAGACAGCACAGCGGGAGCACAAACGGCCCAGGTTATCGCTCGATACGATGGGTATAGCACCATGGTCACACTACCTGTGGGTCAGGAAAAAGTTTGGTACGACTTAGATAAATTTGCTGTCATGACAACAGGGGACAAATATCCGGCTGAGGTTGTTTCTACAGTCAATATTACACAAAACAATGGGAATAAGAACTTAGAGATCGCCTATGACTTCTCTAAAGGACTAGGAACGAAAGCAGCTTATGCTAAATTTAATAATGGTAACGGTGCGCCAATTGAAGGTGAGCCAGAATTTATTACGGCTAAAGTCCTAGGCGACGGTAGCTTCAATTGGGTTCGTGCAGAAGTCATTGATGCTGACGGCAAGTTGAATTATGTGAGCTTTACGGAAAATATGAACTGGACAGGCTGGCGCAAGGTGACGGCGGATGTGTCGGATCTGAAGGCTCCCCTTCTAGTCAAAAGCATTTATGTCGCAAATCCGGCCAATGGACAGGATGAAAGAGCCGCTAAAGGGAAAATTAATATTGACGATATTTCATTTATTTATAAAGGGCAACTGCCAGCTTTACCGAAAAACGCAATTAAACTGACAGTAAACAAAAAGCAAGCTACCTTGAATAGCAAGCCAATGACTTTGGAGCAAGCACCGACGATTGTAAAGGATAATACCTTGGTTCCGATTCGTTTCGTCACAGAAGCATTGGGTGGAACTGTGAAGTGGGATGACAAAGAACGTAAGGTAACCATCCTTCGTGGGGATAAACTAATTGACCTGTGGATTGATCAAGCTGACCTGCTTGTAAATGGCGGCCGAATCACGGCAGAAGTGGCACCTGCGATCATGAATAATGTGACTATGGTCCCATTACGGCTAATTTCAGAGAGATTAGGCTTCAAAGTAGGCTGGGATCCCCAGAATTACGGAATTTCTATTGAATAAATAGTACTAGAAGTACACGGCAAACGGGAAGAACTATGCTACAATATGGGGTAGACAACTTACTATTATAAGGTTTTATTAAAAGGAGCTCGTTTCATGTGCAACCAGACGCTATAGACAAGGTCATAACCAACGCCATTAACGTCATGGAAAGCAGCAAGTATCAATTATTTGAAATTGCTGAGTCATCACGCTTAGAGAAAGAGTCGCTTGCTCGGGAGCTCAATGACATTAAGCATGAGACGGGTGTCACGATTGATCTCGTGGATATGTTAGAAAAAGAATACAAGCGGTCGCGGATCCGACTCACGGAAGTTAGTCGTGATTTCAACAAGTATCGTGAAGAAGATATCAAGGTTGCTTATGAAGCCGCTATCGCTTTTCAATTACAGCTAACCGTTGCGCGGGAAAAAGAGAATAATCTCAAGATCCGCCGCAACGACCTTCAGGTTCGCATGAAGAATGTGGACAAACAGGTAGAACGCGCCGAGACGATCGTCTCTCAGATGAATGTGGCATTGGAATACTTATCAGGAGATCTCAATCAGTTAACGCGTATTATTGAGTCTGCGAAGAATCGACAACTGCTGGGGCTGAAGATTATTTTAGCTCAGGAGGAAGAACGCAAACGAATCGCGCGAGAAATTCATGATGGTATGGCTCAAACCTTGGCTAACGTCGTGCTTCGGACTGAGATTGCCCACCGCATGCTCGTGAAGGAAGATATCTCGGCGGTGAAGGATGAGTTAATCGATTTAAAGGGACAAGTCAGGAATGGCCTTGAGGAGGTTCGAAAGATTATTTTCAACCTCCGGCCAATGGCGCTCGATGATTTAGGGATTGTGCCTACATTACGGAAATATGTGCAGGATTTCGAAGATAAATATCGGATCCACACACAATTCAACCTGGTCGGGAAAGAGACACGTATACCGTCCGGATTGGAGATTGCTATTTTCCGATTGGTGCAGGAAGCGTTATCGAATGTAAATAAACATGCCAAAGCAACCTTCTTGTCTGTTGAACTCACCTTAGAACCAGATCAAGTGCAGATCTACGTGGTGGATAACGGAGTCGGCTTTGATGTTCCGCTAACAGAACAAAGAATAGCCAAGGGAAATAACTTTGGTTTACTGGGAATGCGAGAACGTGTAGAGCTGCTAGAAGGTTCGATGGTTCTGGAGTCCGAGAAAGATTCAGGAACAAAAATTACGATGCTTATCCCTATCGGCGGCGTTGGAGAGAACAAGGAGGAAAACTAGAATGGACAACACGGCGAGTCATAAACGCAATGTGCATATTGTTATTGCAGACGATCATCAACTTTTTCGTGAAGGTGTTAAACGAATCATTAATATGGAAGATGATATGGAAGTTATCGGTGAGTGTGGCGATGGCATCCAAGTCATTGAATTGTGTAATCAAATCACCCCGGACATCGTGCTCATGGACATCAATATGCCCCTTGAGAACGGTGTAATTGCAACAGAACGTCTTAAACTAATCTTTCCTGATATCAAAGTCATCATTCTTTCCATTCATGATGATGAAAGCTATGTGTTTGAAACGCTACGCAAAGGGGCTTCTGGCTACTTGTTGAAGGATATGGAAGCAGAGTCGCTGATTAATGCGATTCGTTCTGTTGTTGCAGGACATGCCTACATTCATCCTAAGGTAACAGGTAAGCTTATCAACCAACTAAGACGTATGACGTATCTTGACGATGTTGGTGTGGTTGGTACAGGCACTGGCGTTAAGGATTCCGGATTGAAGTACATACATAATGCAAACAGCCCATTGACCAAAAGGGAAGCAGAAGTGCTTCGACTTATGGCGGAAGGCAAGAGCAATAAGCTGATTGGTGAATTCCTATATATCAGTGAGAAAACGGTGAAAAACCACGTAAGTAGTATCCTTCAAAAAATGGAAGTTGATGACCGTACACAAGCGGTAATTATTGCAATTAAAAATGGTTGGGTAACGCTGTAAATTACGGCTGTTGCATTTAGTGCCTATAGGAACCCCCCTTTGCTCTGCCGCATACACTGCAGGTAAGGGAGGGACCCGCTATGTGGATTGGATTGCTTTGTATCTTCGGTTGCTATGGCGTGAGCATTGTTGTGCTACATCTCTTATTGGGTGCCCGTAAAGGGACTAAGAAGAAACCGGCTACTATTTTACTTGTTACCAAAAATAATCAAAATCAGATTGAGTGGGTTATTCGCTCGTTGTTTTTCTTTTCGCGTGTAAAAGGCAACCAGGTCAAGGCAACGATTATTGATGAGGGTTCGTCGGACGATACCAGAGAGATCATTGAGCGTTTATCCCAAACTTATGCGTTAGAGCTGCGGTTTCAGTCTGAGTATGATGCCGTTGATCGTTTTCTAAGTCAGCATGACGAAGATCCTGTTGTACTTGTTCATCTCAGTAATAGGGAGGATCTCGTGAAGATTCCTGTTATTTGATGGTAAACGCTTTCAAATACTTATGTTATAAAGAGAGTACGGTGAAGAATGAAGGTTCAGATCTATGCCGTTCGCAAGGAACATGTATGGGAATGGAGATTTACGGTACACGCCCAGACAGATATCCAATATTGGTTCGAGCACTACGCAGCCGACGCCGGCCTCGTATTGTTCGAACCTTTTATTTCATTAGGGCAAGTGATGCGACTGCTCGAGGGGCTGAGAAAGAAGCCGATTGAAGTGGCATCTAAGAATGATAGTGAAAGTCATTTACTAGCAATGGTTAAACGGGAAGCCACGGCACTGGGAATAACGAATGTGGAGAAGATAAGATCGAAAATGATAGATTACTCTCTATGGTGTGACAACCGTGATCGCAGAATTAAGCTGCTTTCGAGCACATATATTAGTCTCGTAGAAGCATGCAGAGGGCGTTCTTTGCTGGTAGACGAACTTCAGCAGCTAATTGGAGCATCTGGCGCTGAGTTAGCAGGGTTGGAGGCTTCTTGGCCAGCCTATCTGCAACTCGCCTACCTCAACGGCGATGTGTCGCTCACGAATGGCTTACACGTTCAAGTCAAGCGTGACTGGCGACGCTGGCTTAAGAAGGTATCGCATTACGCTTGTAAACGCTGCGGCAGCGGGGAAGCAAGGATGTTCTGGTCACCCTGCTTGCATTGTGGACAAGCCTGTCCCTATTGTGAGGAGTGTCTCACAATGGGCAGAGTCCGCTCCTGCTCCTTGCTTGTGCTCGGAGGCCCGGGCGATGCAGCTGCTACGCCGAAGGCTGCTGATGATTTACAAGCGTACATAACGCCTTGGGGACTCAGCGATGCGCAAACCCATGCTTCCCTGGAGGGCCTGCGCTACATCCAAGGCAAGCAACCCAGTGGCTCAGGGAAGTTCCTCATCTGGGCCGTCACTGGTGCCGGGAAGACAGAGATGATCTTCCCGTTCATTCACTACACCGCCGCCCGTGGCGGGCGCGTCCTCATTGCAACACCACGCAAAGACGTGGTGTTGGAGCTACAACCGCGCATCCAGCGGGCATTCGCTACATACAGCGTGGTCACGCTGTATGGCGGAAGCGAGCAGCGCTGGGAGCAAAGGCAAATCACCATCGCAACCACGCACCAGTTGTTGCGGTTCCATCAAGCTTTTGACCTCGTCATCATCGATGAAATCGATGCCTTTCCCTACCACAATAACCCGATGCTCAGCTATGCAGCAGAAAAAGTATGCAAGCCTAGCGGGACGAATATCCTGCTGTCAGCGACACCGCCAACGCGCGTTAGGCAAGCCGCCGAGCGCGGACGTCTCCCCCATGTGCGGGTGCCCGTACGTTTTCATAAACATCCCCTGCCAGTTCCACTCTTAATGACTACTCCCACACTACGAAAGTCCATCGCTGCACAAACCATCCCATTGTCGATTCAATCCCGATTAGAAGTTTCCATTGAGCGTGGAGCGCAAGTTTTTGTTTTCGTCCCGAACATCCAGCTCGTAGAGCCGATGGTAGAGTTGTTAAGAAGATTGCTAAAAGGGGACAAGGAAGCCGTTCGCGTGGAGGGAACTTCCTCCAAAGACCTGTCACGCACAGAGAAGGTTCAGCTTTTCCGCAATCGGGAGATTCGTATACTTGTCACGACGACCATTCTTGAAAGAGGGGTAACCGTGCCCCAGTCGGATGTGTTCATTTTGGATGCAGACTCGAAGTTATTCGATGAAGCAGCACTTGTTCAAATGGCAGGTCGTGCAGGAAGATCAAAGGATGACCCGCATGGGAAGGTGTATTTTGCTGCTGCGGAAATAACCAAATCACAAAAAGAAGCCGTGCGACAGATTCGTACGATGAATCGCATTGCACGTAAACAGGGCTTTCTACAAGGAGGCATGCCATGAGACCATGGTGGAGACAGCTAGGGAACTCTTTATTTTCGCTATTAAGTTCTAAGCGGGAAGTTTGTTTATTATGCAATCAGATGACGAGCCTAGAAAGAGATGAGTTAGGACTTTGCCACGCGTGTTACTCCCGAATTCCATGGATTCGCAAGGTAGTCTGTTCATCTTGTGGGCGGGGTGAGTTCTGCCCAGACTGTCGCCGGAAGCCGCATACCCATTTCACTAGAAGCCGAAGTGCCGTCCGATATGATGAAACGATGAAAGAGCTTCTGGCTAGATATAAGTATCGAGGAGACGAGCGCTTGAAGGCGGTTATAGGCCATATGCTGGTGCATTCGTTTCAGCTGCTAAAGCTGGATAAGGCAGCATCGACATCTGGACAGGTGCGAGAGTTCATCACCTACGTACCCGTTAGTGAACGCCGCATGCAAGAGCGTGGATTCAATCAGGCGGAGCAAATGGCTAGAGAGCTAGGTCGGCGAGTCGGCCTCCCGGTCGTGCAATTACTCAATCGTTCTAAGCACACGGATAAGCAAAGCTTTAAGAACCGAAGTGAGAGGATCGGCGATCTTACGGACGTTTTTGAGTTTGATGTTTCGAATCAGCGTGATTTAGGCGTAGTGGGGGCTGCGGTTATCATTTATATCGTGGACGACGTGTATACAACCGGGAGTACGATGAATCAATGTGCCATGGTAATAAGTCAGAATATGTCGACACATGTCGAAATATATGGACTTACTTGGGCTAGGTAAACGATGGAATTTCCTATTTTTATAAAAATAGTATTAGGCAAAAGCTGTCGAATTGCGGTAAACTGGAATTAAAAAGTGGATACTGGGAATACTGAAGAGGAGGCCATACAATGAGTATGAATGTGGCGAATTGTCCGCGTTGCGGGAAAATATTTGTGAAGGGCTACGCAGATTTTTGTCCAAATTGCATGAAGGACCTAGAGTTGCAATATGAGAAATGTGTGAAGTACCTGCGTGAAAACAAAGCGGTCAACATAAATGAACTAAGTGATGCAACTGGTGTAAGCATCAAGCAGATCTCGAAATTCATTAAAGATCGCCGTATCTCCATTTTGAATGCACCGAATATGGCGTATCCGTGTGAGGTTTGCGGAACACCACTGCGTGAAAATGTGATCTGTGAAACATGTCGTTCGAAGCTTGTTAAGGATACAAGGAATAATGCAGAAGATGAGCGAAGAGACGAAGAGCGAAAACAACAAGAAAAAAGGATTACATTTAACATAAGTGATCGCTTGAAAAATAAACGATAAATCGAAATAGGTCTGAACAGATATAAAGTTTCATATAGAAGATGCCGATAATAGTACTAACGATTATCGGTTTTTTATTTTTCAGGTCAGTGAACATAGGAGTGTATCGGTATGAAAATTAATGATAATGGGCGCATTGGCGCTTTGAATCCGTATAAGAAATCAGGAGACGCGACTTTCGCTCAAGCTGCAAGCAAGAAGGGTAAAACGAAGGATCAGGTTGAAATATCAGCTGAGGCAAAGGAGCTTTTAGGTGCACAAGGAATTCGTACTGAAGCGCAATCACTTCGAATCGAACAGCTGAAGTCTTCCGTCGCATCGGGAACTTACCATGTAGAGACCGGTAAAATAGTAGAGAAATTGCTGCCGTACCTTAAATAGGCACATAAAAGACAGAAGTAGGTGACAGTAATGTCGATACAGCCTTTATTGGAGACGATGAATGCACTACAAGAAGCACATGAAGCATTGCTTGAACTAGCCAAAGTCAAAACAAATGTTCTAGTTAGTAATGACATCGAACAATTAAATATGATTGTTAACAGGGAAAACAAGTGGGTTAGAGCCATAGCTGAAGCGAATCAGCAACGAATTCAGTTTATTGGCTCTTACTTGATTTCCAGAGGCTACAATCCTAATCCCAATATAACAGTTGGTGATTTGGTCAAAGTAATTTTTAAAGCTGAAGAAAAGAAAGCGCTTATGGAAGCACAACAAAAGCTGCTTGTTACGATAGAGGAATTAAAGTCTAGTAACATTATTAATCAGCAGTTGATCGAGCAATCACTGGTGTTTATCGACTATTCGCTAGATCTTATTATCGGGCCGCCAGATGATGATGTGGTGTATAAGAATCCCAATCAAATCAAGAGGAGTAATCGACAAGGCTTATTTGATCGAAGAGGCTAGTAATAATCATAATCAGAACACCCAAGTAGAGCATAGGAGAGAGAGACCATGAGATCAACTTTCGGCGGTATCGAAATATCCAAGCGGGGAATTCTTACACAACAAGCAGCATTAACTACAGCGGGTCATAACGTCGCGAATGCTAATACGCCAGGCTTTTCACGTCAGGTTGTCAAAATGGTCGCTTCTGAGCCAATAGAGGCACTGAGTATGCAGCGCTCGACAATTCCGGGTCAAATGGGACAAGGTGTTGAGTTTACGGAGGTAAAGCGAATTCGTGAGGCATTCCTCGACAAGCAGTTCGTTAATGAGAATAAAAGTTTTGGTGAATGGTCTGTTCGCCAAGATTCATTAGAAAAGCTAGAAGCTATCATAAATGAACCTACCGATACGGGACTACGTCAGGTTCTGGATAACTTCTGGAACTCCTGGCAAGAGTTGAGTAAGCAACCGGATAATTTGGAAACGCGCGCGGTTGTTAAAGAAAGTGCGATTGCAGTAACGGATGCTTTCAATCATGCAGCTAAACAGCTTAATGATCTTGCTTCAGACTTAAGCGATAACATTACAGTTAAGACAACAGAAGTAAATTCATCTCTGAAACAGATTGCCAATCTCAATAATGAAATCTACCGAGTTGAAGGATTAGGTAATAATGCTAACGATCTTCGTGATCAACGAGATCTACTAGTTGACCAGCTATCCAAAGTTATTAATGTCTCTGTGCAAGAGGAGTCGGGTGGCTATCATGTTAAAATGGGAAATCAGGATTTAGTGGTGGGAAGCACACCAACGGAGTTTACGGAGGATCTTGTTACATCAGCATATCAGTCAGATCTGAACAGTGGGGAATTATTCGGACTAAAGTTGTCCAATGAGAGATATGTGACTGAATATAAGAATCAATTAAATTCGATGGTTACCACAATTGTAACCTCTGTCAATGCTATGCATAAGCAGGGATATACATTACAAGATACGCCACCTAAAAAAGGTGAAGACTTTTTCACTCCTAGTACTGATTTTAGTAACGCAGCACTAACAATGAAGGTTAGTAGCAATATAACAGATAACGTCGAGAATATTGCTGCTTCAGCTAGAACCTACACGGATACTAGTGGTGTTGAACATGTGGTCAAAGGGAATAATGAATTTGCGTTAAAATTGGCTAACATTAAGAATACAAAGTACAATTTTGATGGCTCTGGTGTTACTAAAATTATTCTCAATGGTGGTACGTTCGATGAATTCCTTCGCGCAGTGGTATCTGAAATCGGGGTCCAAACGCAAGAAGCACAACGTCAAACCTCGAATCAGAAGATTCTTGTAGACCAGGTGGATTCAAGACGTCAATCTGTCAGTGGCGTGTCCCTAGATGAAGAGATGGCAGATATGATTAAGTACCAGCATGCTTACAATGCAGCTGCTCGCTCTCTAACAACATTTGATGAAATGCTAGATAAGGTTATTAATTCGATGGGTACGGTAGGTAGATAGATAATAGCTAGATTATTACTTGGATAAGAGGTGAAACGAATGCCACTTCGCGTTACACAAGGCATGTTAAATACACAACTATTGCGCAATTTAAATGGGAATATGAATCGCATGGACAATTTACAGAATCAGTTATCGACAGGCAGGAGAATCAATAAGCCATCTGATGATCCGGTGGGGATTAGTTTCTCTATGCGGTATCGCAGTGAGCTAGCTGCTAATGATCAATACCAGAGAAATGTCGACGCTACAGTGTCTTTCCTAGACTATAGTGATACGGCATTAGGGCAGATGGGCGATGTGTTGCAAAGGGGGCGCGAACTTGCAGTAGAAGCTTCTAATGGATCCAACTCAAGCGAATCCCTACACGCTATAAAGATCGAAATTGATCAATTATACAATCAGTTAACGAATATAGGAAACAGTCAGTTCAATGGTAAGTATGTTTTCAATGGACAAGTAACGGACAAGGCCCCGTTTCCTGATCCTGATAATGCTGCGAATGCTGTTACTGATAATGGAGATATTAAGTTCGAGATTGGTGCAGGGGTGCAGATTGCTATGAATAAGACCGCAACTGACATTTTTGGGAAATCTGGTGATAAGGATAACGCGTTTCAGATGCTTAAGGACCTTTCAACTGCTTTAACTACTGGAGACAGTAAAGGAATTCAAGACTCGATTGGGATTATTGATGAGAGAATGACTAAAGTGCTTGGAGCCCGTTCGGATATTGGGGCTAAGACCAACCGTATTCAACTAGCCGAAGCTCGTCTCCAAGACATTGGGATTAATCTGCAGAGCTTACAATCTAAGACGGAAGATGCAGATATGTCGATAGTTATCACGAATCTTAAAATGGAAGAGAACGTCTATCAAGCCTCCTTGTCAGCAGGCTCAAAAGTCATTGTTCCAACGTTAGTTGATTTCTTACGCTAATAATAGTTAGGAGGAGGTTGATTTGTCGAACATTCCACAACTCCAAATTCGCCAACAACCTGCTCTCATCGGAATAGATGCCGATTTAGGAACACAGGACATCAGACAACCGAAGGCAACCTACGAAATGCAGATTGATCGTCCACAGCTAGAGATGCATCAGCAACAAGGAGATTTACAAATTGATCAAAGTCGAGCTTGGGATGCATTGGGTATAGGACCGATTTTTGAATCAATGACTAGGATTTATTCCCAAAGTAAGAATATTGCTTTACAAGGAATCGCCCGGATTGTGGAAAATGGTAATCGAATGGCCGCCATTCATTTGGGGGGTAACCCAATTGCCGAAATTGCCAAACAATTGACATTTGAACATCCAGAGTTTGATTACTATGGCGAAGCTTCTTTTGACAATGTAGATATTACATATACACCGTTTAAGGTTGATATAAATGTAATAGACGGTAGAGTAAATGTGAATGCACATATAAATCCGCCAGAAATTTCGTATAATCGGGGAAAACTAGACATTTATATGCGGCAATACGCTAAAGTTGAGTTCATTCCTCCACAAATTGATTTCAAAACGTAAAGCGGTATAATCAAAGCTATAGATAAATCTATAGCTTTTTTCGTATGAATAGATTGAGGGAGAGATACCACTTATGAAAATAAACACATTGTTTTTTGGGGAACTAGAAATTGAAGAAACAGACATTATTACATTTCCAAGTGGTATACCTGGCTTTGAGGAATGTACACAGTTTACTTTGGTTCAGCCAGCTAATAGCACACCTTTCTCCTATTTGCAGTCTATTCAGCAACAAGAGCTTTCTTTCTTGGTAGTTGACCCTTTTCTATTCTTCAAAGACTACGATATCAGTATTCCTGAGTCTGTCCAGGAAGAGTTGAAGATTGAGAATGCGATTGACGTTCAACTCTGGACTGTTGTTACATTAAGTAATGAAAATTCGAAAATGACGGCTAATCTTCTCGCTCCAATCGTCTGGAATACGAAACAGCATGTGGCCAAACAAGTTATATTACATGACTCTAATTATCATATAAAGCATGATATTATTCTCAGTGATTTGAATGAATCCATGCAAGTGGAGGGGTGACGACAATGCTGGTACTGGCTAGGAAAAAAGGTGAGTCCATCATGATAGGGGACCAAATTGAGATTGTAATACTAGGCTCGGACGGCGATACGATTAAGATTGGTATTAGTGCTCCCAAGAATGTTGAAGTGTATAGAAAAGAGCTGTTTCTACAGATAAAGGAATCAAATAAAGATGCCTCAAAGCATACGGTTAGCCCAACGGAAATTAGTCAGTTTTTTAATAAAACAAAATAATAAAAAAATGTCGACGTAATGTCGACATTTTTTTTATTTCGCTATAAACTTTTTAGAGAGAACCGACGATATATATAACATCGGGCAACAAGTAGGGCGGCCGACCTACTTAGAAACCCTAATAAGATCCACATGGACGTGGATCAAACGAACCTTCAGGAGGAAGAAAACAATGAGAATTAATCACAATATCACAGCTTTGAACACACACCGTCAATTAGGTGCTAACAGTGCAGCAACTGCTAAAAACATCGAGAAATTGTCTTCCGGTCTTCGCATCAACCGTGCTGGTGATGATGCAGCTGGTCTAGCAATCTCCGAAAAAATGCGTGGTCAAATCCGTGGTTTGGATATGGCTGCTAAGAACTCCCAAGATGGTATCTCCCTTATCCAAACAGCTGAGGGCGCTTTGAACGAGACTCACAGCATTCTTCAACGTATGCGTGAGCTTGCTAACCAATCCGCTAACGGCACGAACACTGATGCTGACCGTGGCGCGCTTCAAGATGAGATGAACCAATTGACTTCCGAGATCAACCGTGTAGGTAACACTACTGAGTTCAATACTCAAAAGTTGCTTCAAGGTGATGGCAATGTTAGCCTTGCTAAAACAGGATTAACTTCAGCTGTAACCGCTTCTGGTACAACAGTTCATACTGCAGCTAAACAAACAGCAACTTTTGGTGCTTTAGTGTCAGGTGATGGTGGAAAAAGCGCAACTTTTACAATGAATGGTCAATCAGTCAAAATAAATTTTGTAAAAGATACAACGCTAGCGGCTAATGCTACATCAATTGATACAGCGAATGCAACAGCGAATGAAATTACAATCAATATTACTGAATCAGGGGTAGCTTCTGGTGCCGCTGATACTGCGATAGCAGCTGCTTTGAATGCTGTTATTGGAAAAAACACTGCATTAGCAGGAAACTTCGTCGCAGCTACTTCAGGTGCATTTCTTAAATTATCTGCAACGACAACAGGTACTGCCAATGGTGCTGCCGGTAATATATCAGCAGTTTCCTCGAATATCGCCAGCTTTACTGCTGCTACTAGTTTAGCATCTGTTGGTACGACAGTTAATACTCAAGAAGTACAAACTATTGACTTCGCATCATTGAATGGTACAGGAGTAGGTGCAGCTGATACTACAACGGATGCTGCATTGAAAGCTCTGGTAGGCAAAGGAATGACGATCGCTGGACAACAAATCGAGTTTTACAATGCTAATGATGGTGAGTATAAAGGTAGCGCAATTGGAATAAATATTAGTACATCTCTTGCAAATGCTGAGGCAGTTGACGGTGATAAAGTAAAAGAGCTTGTTAAAAACATTGCAGCTCAAATTGGTTCAAAAGTTCCTGGCGTTAAAATCGCACAAGACACTACAGTCCTTACAAAGTTGAACATCACTGATGCTACTTATGTTGGTTCAGCTGGTAAAGGGAAGATTGCAATTACTGATGGTGGAATTCAAGAAGATTTCAAGACTTCGTTCCAAATCGGTGCTAACACTGGTCAATCCATGAGCCTTGAGATTTCCGATATGCGTTCCAAAGCTTTGGGTATCACAGCTAAAGCTGGCGATACTGGCTTCACAAAAACTAACTCCGTTACAAATGGAACTGATGACGTTAAAGGCGAAGCTGCTTTGAACATCTCCACTAAAGATGATGCAGCTAAAGCAATCGCAGTTCTTGACAAAGCAACTGCTGCTGTTTCCAGCGAGCGTTCCAAGCTAGGGGCAGTTCAAAACCGTCTTGAGCACACAATCAACAACTTGGGAACTGCTTCCGAGAACTTGACTGCTGCTGAATCCCGTATCCGTGACGTTGATATGGCGAAAGAAATGATGGAACAAACTAAGAACAACATCCTTGCTCAAGCTGCACAAGCTATGCTTGCACAAGCTAACCAACAACCACAAGGCGTTCTGCAATTGCTACGTTAATATTAGTAATAAAAAGAGAGACCTTAGATTATCTAGGGTCTCTTTTTTTATAGGCTCTGTTAAACTGTGTTGTTGATTTTTTATTGGAGTAACGGGAGGTTAACGCAATAGATAATTGTTCATTTACGATACGGTTCGCCGCAAATTAGCCTGCAACCACGCTGAGTTGTTGGCTAATTTTATATTTAAAAATACATTGATTTATATTTGAAACATTTCAAATTACTAATTTAAGATTTTGACAGTTGATGTTCTTAAGCCAAATAGTATTTCAATAGATATATACTTTTTGACAAATAAAATAATAGTAGTAGAACGGCTGTGTGGACTTCTGAACGGTTTTGATAGGAGTGCGGGAATGCCTTGGGGGGATTCAAACATGCCTTAGAAGGATGTCTAGGAGTTCTGATGTCGTTATGTAGTTAGTGGTGGGTGTGGTCTTCATCAGAATGAAGTTGTTTGAATGGTGAAAGGGTCATAGCACTTCCACCGCTCGACTATTAGTGAAATTTGAAGCGATATATGAACTGTCCGAATTTACTTCAACGTTTAATATTCTCATAATACCAATTTCTTTAATGCGATATTTTATATAGTTAGTGTAAAAGTGGTATTATTGTTACTGGGTACCGTTTCATAAGTAAATGAGGTATTAATAATTTTAATTCAAGGAGAACTGAGAATGTCTGAACAACATAGTGTTAATATCCCAGCACATCATAACATATACACAGGTACTTCTAATCGAGAACTACGAATTGATTTTTCTACTCCACAAAATGGAGTTAATGAGTATACAGGATTGCTTATTTTTGTCCCGGGGTTTGGTGGTAATATTGATTCTAAAGTTTATAAAAAAATGAGAGAAGTATTTGCGGACAAATACAATATGGTAACAATTCAGTGTAATTATTTTGGTAGTTCATATATGCAATCAGCTAATCAATTCCGTTTAAGAGATTCACGAATTTTACAAATAAATCTAACAGCAGATGAATTGAATAAAGTAAATAAAGACTCTTCTATTCTACTAAGTATATTGTCTGAAAAAAACATCTCACTTCCTGTGATTGCTAATATGGATGAAAGTGTAGAAGAGTTTAATGATATGAGCTATATGCAAGCAATAGATATCATTACTGCAATAGAGATAGTTAAAATTATTCTAAATGATAATAATTTTATATATAATTCTAATAGGCTTATTGGATATGGACATTCTCATGGAGCATATTTATTGCACTTAAGCAATAGGTTAGCACCTAATTTGTTTTCATTTATAGTAGATAACTCTGCGTGGATAGAGCCAGTATATTTATCAGCTAATAGAATTTTGTATCAAAATATAGGGAATTCAACTCTTGCTATCGAATTTGATTATTTAGCGAAAAAAATAATAAAAAATAAACATAATTTAAACTTAGAGACATTGTATAAAGATTATGATGGAGATACACAGGTTTTATCTTTTCAAGGAGATGATGATAATTTAGTTAACCATGTAGAAAAGAAACGTATAGTCGAGACTATCAATAATTCGGATTTTATTCTTGTTAAAAAAGAAAATGTAGATAATATAAAATATAAATCGAATAGTCATGGTTTAAATGCAGATTTTTTAGAGCTTTTTTCCTTTGCATTGGAATTAGAACGACCAACGAAAGAAATCGTAAAAAAAGATTTAAAGCATATAGTAGAATTTGAAAATGTAAGTATAGAAGTGGATTCTACGCTTGGATTACCAGTATTTAATTTCAATTTTATTGAATAGAATCTTCAACAACTGTTAAAATGAGTTTACACAAAATTATTTATAGACCCTTTCCCATCGCTCCAAGAGACACTATTACTAATACTAAAAGTTATTTTGAAGAAGCCACTCCATATCTGAGTGGCTTTGTCTTTATAAATAATATATTTTTTTGGTCAAACAGAACTTTGTGTTAAGCGTACATTACGCTGAACCGTACCATAAATGACAGGTCAGGTCATTAAGTTAACGGTGAACGATAGTTCAGAATGAACCGCCAAATTGGGCGGTTTTTCTTTTGGTCGAAAATTAACAAGCAAGGATAACAGAGCCTTTTTATAAGAACTAATGAATTCCTGTTCAAATGTCGATAATAGAAATAATTAATTAATTAATTAACTGGGGGTTACTTTGTGTTAGTTACTATTCTAGATCATTCTTTTACCTATCACAATGAAATCAGCTCGATTGAACCGTGTTTAGTCCAAATTGAAGAGATTCTAAACGCGAATGATGTAAGTCTGGTTTTGATGGAAATTAACGGTGTGGAAGTGTATGAAGGTTTTCAAGCGTTCTTAATTGAACATATACAAGAGATCGAGCACGTACATATTAAGGTCCAGACCGAAAAACAGATGATGGAAACATTGGTCATTACCATGAAGCAATATCTTGAAGACGCGCTTCCTGAAGTAAAGAGGTTGGGAGATGAATTTTATCAAGGCGCATCCAAGACAAGTTGGGAGAAGTTAACGCAACTATTAGAAGGAACAGCTTGGATTGTACAAAGTGTACAAAAGATCCAAAATGAACAACAATTTCAAAATTGTGAGGCATATATAGAGACGTCAAGATCACTTCACGTGGAGCTCTCTAATTTGGAAGAGGCATTGAAGAATGAGGATTTAGTGTTAACAGGTGACATACTTAAGTATGAAATCGTTTATGTTTTTGAACAATTGCTGCAAATTGTAACCCATACAATTGATAACGAGGTAAAGAGTCATGATATTAGCTGATAATGTTCTGTTCCTGAAGAATAGGTTCGCCCAAATTTGGAGTCAATTAGAAACGTTAAAGGAACAAACCGTGGATGCCGCGTATGAGATTATTCCTTCCAAAAGCTCCGAGCCTACCGTAGTTATAGAAAACCAGGGAAAATCATTATACTTACACAGTAAATATAACCCGATCGAGGAAGCCAGACAATTCATTCAACAGTTCGACAATATAGAACAGTATAAGCATATTCTTTTTTACGGTACAGGTCTGGGTTACCATATTGAAGCGTTGATTAATAAATATCCGGGAATCCCTTTTACTATATATGAACCAGTCCCTAAATTATTTGAAGAGTTTCTTTCTCGGATTTCACTTCCGAAGCTTCCAGCTCAATGTAGGCATATCATTTTGGAAACAAGCATAGCGCAAGGGCTAAATTCTTTGCACCAATTTGTTGAAGGAATGCATGAGGAATTGTTGTTTGTTCAATTGCCTAGTTACGAGAAAGCATTTCCCGATAAATTTAAATATTTCTCAGAAGTATTTAAAGAATTGATCTCTCAGAAAAAAAAATCTCTTCAAGTAAACATAAGTTATGAAAAACGATGGATATTCAACAGTTTGATTAATTTGGAAGAAATAATAAAAACGCCTAACGTCTTAATTGAGAAGCGAGATGTGTTCAAGGGTAAGCCAGTTATTGTAGTTGCAGCAGGACCATCGTTGCAAGATGAAATTGAACATCTGAAATATATAAAAGAAAACGGATTGGCGTACATATTCTCTGTGGGTACATCGATCAATGCATTGCTTGCGCACGGCATTCATCCTGATGCTGCTTGTACGTATGACCCAAGCGAACTGAATCAGAAAGTATTTGAAAAGTTAAATGAACTTGAGATTACGGACATTCCTCTTATTTTTGGCAGCAGTGTAGGGTTCGAAGTGTTGAAGTATTTCAACGGGCCTAAACTGCACATGCTAACGAGTCAAGACCCCGTAGCGCAATTTTATCTCGAAGCTATTACCAAGCAACCACTAGAGGTCGTGTATGATGCGAGTACCATTTCAGCCATTGCTTTACAATTGCTGTATGCGTTGCAGTCAAATTTAGTTATTCTAGTGGGGCAAAACTTGGCTTTTAGAAATAACATGCTCTATTCAAGCGAAGCGCTAGTCATCCGAGAACAGGCAGACGTACTGCCTTCAGATCGCAAAGATATGGTTCTAGTTGAAAGTGTGGACGGTGAACAAATTGAATCTAATAAAAGCTATCTGAGCATGAAGCAACAGATTGAGACTGTTTTACAAGCACGTCCTACGATGCAGGTCATCAATACAACGCAAGGTGGAGCCAAGATCGAGCATACTTCGTTTATGTCACTCGAAGAAGTGATACGAACCAAGTTGAATGAACGTGTTGTAGATCCAAAGTGGTTCGTTCATAATGATAATATCTACAACTTGGCTTATGCCAAAAAGCAAGCCCTTGAGATGAAGAAGCATTATGAAGAGCTTCGCAAAAGCTATAATCAATCCACAAACTTTTTTAACGAAATGAACCGTTGTAAAGAGCACAAAGATAAACCTCGTTTAGGTCAGTTATTCCCTAAGTTTGATAAACTATTTATGAAAATCAAAGCGAACCTGTTTTATACGACCTTTCTTAAGCCAATGAATCGGGTTCATGAAGAATTATTGATGAAGAATATAGGGAAAATTAAGTTTGAAAAGGATTATATGGTCAAAGCGGACTTAATTATGCAGCATTTTGGTAAGTTTATTTATGGGTGTCAGGTTGATATGAGAACGATTACCCCTGTATTCGAAGCAATTCAAGACTTACTAATCAAGCTACATCCAACGGAGTGATCTCATGATTAACAAGTTGTTGTTACAGGTGCGGACGGGTTTATTGGCTCGCACTTAACAGAGACGTTAGTTCGACAGGGCTAAGTAATGAGCTTGCTCCGAAATATTTGGATTTTGTGCACGGAAAGAAAGTGAGACAAGATGTGAAGAAGGGAACGCTTTTATCGGTTGATTTATTAGGATAATAATCTCGAGAGTAGGGAGACTGCAATGAGTTGGAACAATATAGTTGTATCCCTCGAAACTACAATTGTAAAAGTCTTAGAGGTTATTGATTCGTCTGCAATGCAGATTGCTCTGGTCGTAGATAGTCAATACAAATTAGTTGGAACGGTTACAGATGGCGATATTAGACGGGCTATCTTAAGAGGAGTATCCTTGCAAGAACCAGTCGGTTTAATTATGAACCGGAATCCGATCTGTTTAATCGAGAATTATTCACAAGAACAAGCAATGAAAGTCATGAGACAAAAAGCCATTCGACATTTACCTATCGTTGATAACGAAGGAAGAATTATTCATTTAGAAACTTTGAAGCATATTCTGGAACCTGATCCGATGGATCATTGGGTTGTATTAATGGCCGGAGGGTTAGGGACAAGGTTAAGACCGCTAACAGAGGATTGCCCCAAACCGATGCTGAAAATTGGCGGCAAGCCAATGCTTGAAATAATCATTGAAAATTTTAAAAGCTACGGATTTAAGAAGTTTTATCTTTCAGTCAATTATAAAGCGGAAATGATAGAAGATTATTTCGGAGACGGATCACAGTGGGGCGTCGATATTCGATATATTCGAGAAGATCAGCGTATGGGTACGGCAGGAGCGCTATCATTGTTACCTTCGATACCTAAATCTCCATTAGTCATTATGAACGGGGATTTATTAACTAAAACAAATTTTAAGCATCTTGTGGACTTTCATAGTAAAGAGAAAACTGCGGCAACAATGTGTGTCAGAGAATATGAATATCAGGTGCCTTATGGTGTGGTTGAAGTGAGCAGTAACAATAGATTTATAAACATTGCAGAGAAACCAATCCAACAGTTCTATGTCAACGCAGGCATTTATGTATTGAATCCAAATGTAATCGAATACATACCGCGAAATACTTATTATGATATGCCTTCACTGTTTGCCTCATTATCAGAGAATGAGATCGAGGCAACTATTTATCCTATTCGAGAATACTGGTTGGATATTGGGCGAAAAGAAGACTTTCAAAAGGCCAATAACGAATACGGAGGGGTCTTTGAATGATTCACAATAAAAAAATTTTGGCTCTCATTCCAGCAAGAGGTGGATCGAAAGGGATACCAAGAAAAAATATTCGTGTCGTTCAAGACAAACCGTTAATTGCGTGGACCATAGATGAGGCTAGAAAATCAAAATATATAGATAGAGTTGTTTTATCCTCAGAAGATGAAGAAATAATAAAGGTAGCAGCTGAGTGGGGCTGTGATATTCCTTTTGTTAGACCTCTACATTTGGCGGAAGATGATACGCCAGGAATCGACCCGGTGTTGCATGCAATGGATCAATTACCGGAGTATGATTATGTTATTCTGCTTCAACCTACGTCACCGCTTAGAAGTGTCGAGGATATAGACGGTGCAATTGAGTATTGTTTCAGTAAAAAAGCGCTTTGCTGTGTATCAGTTTGCGAATCGAGCGAGACTCCTTACTGGATGTACAAAGTAATTGATGGGAATCTGCAACCATTAATTAGTAACAATGGAGCTGAGTATGTAAGAAGACAAGATTTGCCGCCAACATATATTCTAAACGGGGCTATCTATATTGCCGATTGCAACTGGCTTAAAGAGAGTAAATCATTTCTTGCCGACGAGTCGACTCCTTATGTAATGGATTCTACACGCTCTCTGGATATCGATAACGAGATTGACTTTGTATTACTTGAGTATTATTTGAGTTTACGAAGTTAAATGGAGGGAATGAAATGGATTTAGCCAATAAAAAGATACTTGTAACAGGCGCGGATGGCTTTATCGGCTCACACTTAACCGAAGAATTGATCCGAAGAGGTCATGATGTCCGAGCTTTTGTATATTATAATTCTTTTAACTCGTGGGGGTGGCTAGATCAAGCTCCACAAGATATAAAAGAGAGTCTGGACGTCTTCTCAGGAGATATTCGTGACCCTTATGGTGTAAAAGCTGCCATGAAGAGTTGTGATGTTGTTTTGCATCTCGCGGCCTTAATAGCAATCCCTTATTCATATCATTCACCGGATACGTATATTGACACCAATGTGAAGGGGACATTAAACATCGTACAAGCAGCTCGTGAATTAGGAGTTCAAAAAGTTGTCCATACTTCAACGAGCGAGGTTTATGGAACAGCTCAGTTCGTGCCCATCACTGAACAGCATCCACTACGAGGGCAATCTCCTTATTCAGCCTCCAAAATTGGCGCAGATCAGATTGCGATGTCATTCTATGATTCATTTAGCGTGCCTGTTTCCATTATTAGACCCTTCAACACCTACGGTCCTCGTCAATCTGCTCGTGCCGTAATCCCGACTATCATTACTCAAATTGCAAATGGGTTAACGAACATTAAACTGGGTGCTCTGAATACGACGCGGGACTTTAACTTTGTAAAAGATACTGTCGGTGGCTTTATCTCTGTCGCACAATCAGACCAGTCGATCGGCGAGGTAATCAATATCGGCAGTAATTATGAAATCTCAATTGGTGATACGGTTGATTTAATTGCTGAAGTCATGAATGCAAAAGTGAAGATCGATACCGACGAGATGCGCATTCGGCCGGAAAAGAGTGAGGTTGAACGACTTTGGGCGGATAATGCTAAAGCTAAACAGGTATTAGGCTGGGAACCGAAGTACGGTGGACGTGAAGGGTTTAAAAGAGGTTTAATGGAAACTGTAGAGTGGTTTACAAATCCTCACAATCTGTCGACTTATAAAGCGGATCGGTACAACATATGAGAGATTTATATGAATTAGACGAATTAGTGAAGGTAATTGCATCGGCTTTACCTGATGATCAGAAATTTATAGCTTTGCATGAGCCTCATTTTAGCGGAAACGAATGGGAATATGTAAAAGAATGCTTGGATACAGGTTGGGTCTCCTCGGTCGGCAAATTCGTTGATAGATTTGAGCGTGACTTAGCGGAATATACGGGTGTTAATCATGCGATTGCTGTTGTTAATGGGACAGCAGCCTTACATATTTGTCTGAAATTAGCTGGCGTAGAACAGAATGATGAAGTTCTCATTCCTTCTTTAACATTTATAGCGACGGCGAATGCAGTCTCCTATTGCGGAGCGATTCCACACTTCGTCGATAGTGAAATGAAGACGTTGGGGCTTGATCCGCGAAAGCTAAATGACTACTTAAAGGAAATTGCCGAAGTTAAACAAGGTGATTGTTATAATAAAATAACGGGTCGTCGCATTAGAGCAGTCGTACCAATGCATACTTTTGGCCATCCAGTGGATCTAGATCCACTAATGGAACTATGTGCTAGTTATCATATTGAACTTATAGAAGACGCAGCCGAATCTCTAGGTTCTTATTACAAGGGTAAACATACAGGCAATTTTGGAAAAGTATCCGCTTTAAGCTTTAATGGAAATAAAGTTATTACTACTGGCGGCGGTGGTGCCATTTTAACGAATAATGAATCGTTGGCAAAGCTTGCTAAGCATGTAACAACTACAGCTAAAGTTCCGCATAAATGGGCATTTAATCATGATCAAATCGGCTTTAACTACCGACTCCCTAATATCAATGCAGCCTTGGGTTGCGCTCAGATGGAACAGCTTGATCGGTTCTTAATTAAAAAACGAGCATTGGCTGATTCCTATCGGAAAGTTATTGCAGAAATTCTTTGTGCTTCTTTCATGGTGGAACCTGAATTTGCGAAAAGTAATTATTGGCTTAATACGATACTCTTGAATGAGCCTGATGTAATAAAGCGCGATTATTTACTAGAGAAATTAAATAATCAAGGAATTATGTCAAGACCAGTTTGGACCTTAATTCATAAATTGCCAATGTTTGCTGATTTTCCAAAGATGGAACTAACCGTTGCAGAAAATCTCGAAATGCAATTGATTAATATACCAAGCAGTGTCATGTTAGGTGAGACAAATGGCTAAAAGAAAAATTTGCGTAGTTACAGGTACAAGAGCGGACTATGGATTATTGTATTGGATAATGAAAGAAATCGATAATTGCAACGAAATGGAACTGCAGATTATTGCCACTGGGATGCATTTATCGCCCGAATTTGGATTAACGTATAAGGTTATCGAGCAAGATGGTTTCATGATTCATGCTAAAGTCGAAATGTTATTGTCAGGAGACACTCCTGTTGCAATTACGAAATCAATTGGATTAGGAACAATAAGTCTTGCAGATGCTTATGACAGATTGAAACCCGATCTTCTTATTGTACTCGGAGATCGCTATGAAATACTTGCCGCTGCTCAAGCAGCGCTTGTTGCGAGAATCCCCGTTGCACATATAGCAGGTGGGGATACAACTGAGGGTGCAATAGATGAAGCGATTCGGCATAGCGTAACGAAAATGTCTCACTTGCATTTTGTCACAAATGACACTGCCGCTAGAAGGGTTTCTCAAATGGGTGAGAATCCTGATCATATTTACACTGTCGGCAGTCCGGGAATCGACCAGATTAAACGACTGAAACTTCTCTCGCGAAGCGAGTTAGAACAATCACTGAATTTTCAATTTAAGAATAAAAACATTCTAGTCACCTTTCATTCGGAGACTCTTGATGCAAGGCCTGCCGCGGAACAATTCGGTGAATTGTTGAAAGCTCTTGATAGGTTAGGGCCTGAGGTAGGAGTTATTTTCACTAAACCTAATTCAGATACAGATGGTCGTGTGCTTATTCAAATGATTGATGATTATGTCGACATACATACAAATGCGAAATGCTACATTTCTTTAGGGCAACTAAGGTATCTTAGCGCGATAGCGAATGTTGATGTTGTTATTGGAAATTCATCTAGCGGCCTATATGAGGTGCCTTCTTTTAAAAAACCGACAGTAAATATTGGAGACAGACAGAAGGGACGGTTACAAGCTCCATCGGTAATTAATTGCAAATCTGCAGTTGATGATATTGAAATTGCCATTCGTAAAGCTTTTGAGTTTGATTGTTCAAATACATTCAATCCTTATGGGGATGGAGATAGTTCAGCGAAAATTGTTTCGATTATAAAGCGTATTCCCGATTACAGTGAGCTTTTGAAAAAAACGTTTTTTAGGGTGGACTAATCAATGAAGCAGAATAGTCATGTATATATTATTGCTGAAGCTGGAGTTAATCATAACGGATCCTTGGAGATGGCGGTCCAATTGATTGACGTCGCTGTTGAGGCTGATGTTGATGCAGTAAAGTTCCAAACTTTTAAAGCTGACAACTTGGTAACTCGTAATGCAGCAAAGGCAGAGTATCAGAACAAAAACACAGACAGCAATGAAACGCAATATGAAATGATTAAAAAGTTAGAGCTCGATGAAGAATCCCATCAATACCTGATCAACTATTGCAAAAATAAGGGTATCGAGTTCTTATCTACCCCGTTTGATCATGATAGTGTGGATTTACTTGTACAAACGTTTAATTTATCGCAAATTAAAGTGTCTTCGGGTGATCTTACGAATGCTCCTCTTTTATTACAAATAGCTCAGACAGGGAAGCCCATTATTATTTCTACTGGCATGAGCAATTTGAGTGAAATCGAGCAAGCGCTGAGTGTTTTGGCATTTGGTTATATGAATTACCAGGAACAACCTTCCATTCGTGCGTTTGAGCTCGCATACAGTTCAGAAGCAGGACAATCAGCACTGCGTAAGAACGTAACAATTCTTCATTGTACAACGGAGTATCCAGCTCCCTTTGCTGAAGTAAATCTTAGGGCTATGGATACGTTAAAACAAGCCTTTGGTTTGACTGTTGGATTTTCAGATCATACACCCGGAATTGCAATTCCTGTTGCTGCTGTGGCAAGAGGGGCTATGGTCATAGAGAAACATTTCACGCTTGATCGGACTTTGCCTGGGCCTGATCACAAAGCTTCCTTAGAGCCGAATGAGCTCAAACTGATGGTTCAATCCATTCGTCAAGTTGAAATGGCATTAGGATCAACTATAAAAAGACCTGCAGATTCTGAACATAAAAACATGGCAATCGCTAGAAAAAGCATTCTTGCTTCGAAACCAATTTTTAAAGGGCAAAAGTTTTCGGAAGAGAACTTAATGATTAAACGGCCAGGCGACGGCGTTGCCCCAATACATTATTGGAGTTTACTGGGGAGAGAAGCCGACACAGATTATGAGGTTGCTGAACCGGTGAGATTATGAGGTCCCCTGTCATTGTTCTGGGCGCTGGCGGTCATGCAAAAGTATTGATCGATACGTTACATATCCAATCTATTGAAATTATTGGCATATGCGCTCCGGATGTATCTTTTATACAGAATGTAGACAGTGGTATACAAGTATTAAGTAATGATGCTGACATATTTAAATATCAGCCCGATAAAGTTTTGCTGGTCAATGGGCTGGGATCAGTTAAATCCACAGCAAAAAGAGAAGAGATTTTTAAAATGTTTAAAAGTAAAGGCTACACATTCGCAACTGTAGTTCATCCATCAGCCATAATCAGTCAGAGCGCACGGCTACTAGAAGGAGCGCAAATAATGGCTGGAGCGATCATTCAAACAGCTAGTGTGATTGGGGTAAATTCGATCGTGAACACAAAGGTATCTGTTGACCATGATTGTAAGATAGGAGATCACGTACACATTGCACCTGGAGCAACGTTGTCTGGTGGGATCACTGTCGCGGATGGCGTTCATATAGGGACAGGAGCAACAATTATACAGGGCATTCATATTGGAAGAAGCAGTTTGGTCGCAGCAGGTGCTGTTGTTACGAAGGAAGTTAGAGAGTTCAGTGTTGTACGGGGTGTTCCAGCAAGGGATGAAAAAAACATTAATAATTGATAGCGGTTATTCCAATATAAAATGTATATATGCTGATATTCCTGAGCGACATCCTTGCTCAAGCTGCACAAGCTATGCTTGCACAAGCTAACCAACAACCACAAGGTGTTCTACAATTGCTTCGTTAATCTAATTTTATTAAAGGTCCTAGGTTTTCTCTAGGGCCTTTTTTTTGCTTCTTCTACAAAATTAACTAACACTATCTTATTATTAAACCGATAATAATTGTATATAGTTAACTTCAGATGGAGGTTAGTACCATGAGCATGAATTATCCTTTGAGTGGAATGAGCAGTTCGTCCGGCTCGGATAAGCCTACAGAGTCAGTGGCAAGACCACAAAAGTTAGATGAGGTAAACCCGGCGGTTGGAGCTGAACTTGTGACTGCTAAAATCAATAACGCCTATGAATTGAAGCAAGCAGAGCTTCATGGGGATAATATCACAGTGAGTGATGCTCAAGTCGTAAAAGCGTTGGAACATGCGATTAAAGCTGTTCAAGGAAGAACGACTTCATTGGAGTTCTCTATCCATCAGAAGACGAAACTTATTTCGGTGAAAGTACTAGATAAAAGCACAGGGGAAACAATTCGAGAAATCCCACCAGAAAAGAGCTTGGATTTTGTAGCAAAGCTCTGGGAAATGGCTGGAATTATCATCGATGAACGTAGATAGTTAGTTATTGCACATATTAAGGATGGTGATTTTTACCAATGGTTATGCGTTTAAATGGATTCTCAGGGACGGGGATCGATATTGATGATACGGTAAGCAAGCTAATGAAGGCGGCTCGTATGCCTCAAGATAAATTAAAGCAACAGAAGCAGATTCTTGAATGGCAACGGGATGAATATAGAGCCATGAATGCCAAAATTATGGATTTTCGTAATTCTGCCTTTAATATGAAATTGCAATCATCCTTCTTGAGTAAGAAAGCTTCTTCATCAGATGAGACTGTTTTATCAGCGATCTCAACGTCCGCAGCGGCAGATGGGATGCACACGATTAAGATAAATAGCTTAGCGGAAGCGGCTAAAGTGAACTCAAGCCAACTCAGTGCAACAAGTGATAGCGCAGATTTAGCAAGTTTAGGTCTTACTGGGCCGACAACTCTAACAATAGGCGGTAAAAAAGGTTCTGTTACGATTAATGTCGATAAAACAGATACCATCGCAAGTGTTGTTTCACAAGTGAATGCTAAGTCTAGTGTGACTGGCGTTGGCATGAATTATGATACAAATATGAAACGTTTCTTTTTCACTTCTTCGAATACAGGCGCTGTCGGGGACTTCAATTTACAGATGAAAGGTCCTACGGTTGCAACTAACTTTTTGAAGGATGTATTTGGGCTATCAACGGCTGCAATGTCAGGGACTCCAGCGAAAACGACCGCAGTGAGCACGCCATTCACTAGTGGAATCAATGCACTTATCGATAGTACAATTACTACACCACAAAAAATTCGGGTGACTGCTGGAGGCAAGACAGCGGACTTTACGATTGACAATACTACGACGGTGAGTAATTTAATCGATTCTATTAATAGTTCAGCAATCGGCCAAGCAGGAGTAAGTGCATATTTGGGGACTGATAAAAAACTTACCTTCTTTGATCCAACAGGAGGAACCCTAGCCATTGAGGATGTAACTAGTGGAACACCAGCAGCTTCAACTACTTTCGCACTAGATGCCTCGTCAAACGCTCAATTTTCTAAGATCTCCGTTACAGGTAAACAGGCGGATGTGGTAATCGATAACATTCCAACAACTTATGATTCAAATACCTTTACTTTCAACGGAATGAACATTACTGCGAAAAAAGCCGGAGATGTAACTCTTACAACAACACGTGATGTTGATACCGTGTTCAATAGCATTAAATCCTTTGTTGATAAATATAACGAGTTGATCACGACCGTAAACACGAAGATGAGTGAAAAGAAATATAAAGACTTCCAACCATTAACAGATGAACAGCGTTCGGCCATGAAGGAAGATCAGATCAAAGCTTGGGAAGAGAAAGCAAAGAGCGGTATGTTGCGAAATGACGCCTTACTTTCAAGTGGTCTTAATAACTTCCGTACGTCTTTTTCTAGTATCATACAGGGTTTACCGACGGGCGCTGCAAAGAGTTTGTCCGAGATTGGAATTTCAACGAGTCTATTGGCTGGTACTTCAGTTTCCGGTAGTTATATGGATAATGGTAAAATATATTTAGACGAAGCTAAACTAAAAAAAGCAATTACAGATAAACCAGATGAAGTCATGGCTCTATTTAACGCAAATGATGGTATGACTGACTCCGATTTAGGCGATGGCTTAGCAACACGATTATATGATAGAGCAAATGCACTCATGCAAACCATAACATCTAAGGCTGGGGCTAGTACAAGCCCGGAAAATACTTATGTCATGGGCAAAAGTATGAAAGACATTGATACACGCATTGATAACTTGACATCAAGATTGGATGTATTACAGACTCGTTACTATAGACAGTTTACTGCGATGGAAACGTATATCTCGCAAATGCAAGCACAAAGTTCGCAGCTTACTTCACAATTTAGCTAAATTAGAATAGGTTACAACGATTTAACTAGGGGGATTACTGATGATTCAAGCCCAGCGCAATAAATACATGGAAAATACTGTTCAAACAGCAAGCCCAACGCAATTATTAATTATGCTTTGTGATGGTGCAATTAGATTTTGTAGGGCAAGTATTGAAGCCTTGAAAGTTAACAACTATCAAGAAGCTAATACGAATCTCATCAAAGTACAGGACATTATTAGCGAATTCTGCATAACGATTGATCGTAATGCCCCAATTGCGACTGAATTATTGAGATTATATGAGTACTTTACTCATCGTCTAATTGAAGCAAATTTGAAAAAATCAGTTGAACCAGCTGAAGAAGTGTTAGGTTTTTTGATTCAATTGAAAGAAATGTGGATGCAAGCCGCGTTGCTAGCTAAAGGGAGCACAGCGACTGCCGCACCTGCTGGAGCTTCGCATGGATGAGTTGGTTTCTGAGTTAGAACAACGAACAGAGCAGGCTCTTACTCAGCTCGTTTCGATGGATATTGAGCAACTTTCCGAGTTTATGGAGCAGCGCGGCGTGATGATGCAGAAGTTAATTAACGCCTCGGAAGCCGCCTCAGCGAGTGATAAGGATAGGTACAAGGCTCGTATTCAAGCGATCGTGAGTCTAGATCCCATATTTCTTCAAAAGCTCACTCAATTCCGTGATCAGGCTAGCGCTCAATTATTTAAAATCGACAACGGAAAGACCCAGAGGAATGCGTATGATAATAATTATGACGGTGAAAGTTACTTCTTCGACAAGAAGAAGTAGTCTATCCACATCAACCTTTTGCCGCGGCAGAAGGTTTTTTCTTTTATCCCCCGTTTTCCTCAACCTCCTCCAACAATCCGTGGATAAACGATCCGATCTGGCCCCACCATGTGAATAAACGAGCCGATTCATCTCGAGTTATCCATAATCTCTGCTCTCTAGCCTGTGGACAATGTGCATAAACCTGTGCATAACTTTGTTAATAACATGTAAAGGAGCCCATTATGACAGGATTCTACAAATTCTGCAGTTATCCACGGCATGTATATACTTGAATTTTCTAAATATTCATTCTTATTGAAAGTTAGAAATTGACAGGTCAAGCAGATAGATGGTATAGTCAAAAAGAAAGGGCTTACATTTTATTTAAACTCTTTTTATATTTTTAAAAACGAAAGGATTGTGTACGTTATGCAAGGTAAAGTGAAATGGTTTAACGCAGAAAAAGGCTATGGTTTCATCGAGCGCGAAGATGGTGGAGATGTGTTCGTACATTTCTCAGCGATTCAGTCCGAAGGCTTCAAAACGCTGGACGAAGGTCAAGCTGTTGAGTTTGACATCGTAGAAGGCGCACGCGGACCACAAGCTGCAAACGTAAGCAGACTATAATTATTTGGCACGTGCCCGTGCCATTGCATACACCAACGAACAAGATCACCCTGGGGAACTACTCTGGGGTGTTTTTTATATTTTATTAAGAAAAGTTTAGTTCGGAATTTAAAGGAATTATGAAGATGGAGTGGAATGTAGTATAATGTAAGAAGGAAGGGAGATGTTTAACTATGGAAATTAGCATTCGCGGAGAACACCTTGAAGTTACTGAAGCCCTCGGAGACTACGTCGACAAGAAGTTGAATAGACTAGAGAGGTATTTTGAAGCTCCCCTTACATCCGATGTACAAGTAAAGCTAAGTGTGGTTAAAGGTCTTCAGGCCATCGAAGTAAGCATACCTTTAACAGGCGTGCTACTGCGAGCAGAAGAACGCAACACAGACATGTACGCATCCATTGATTTGGTTGTGGACAAATTAGAGCGTCAAATTCGTAAGCATAAGACAAGAACGAATCGTAAAATTCGCCAAGATGGCGGCAAACGTGATTTGTTCAAAGCAGAAGTTGCAGCAGCTTCCTATATTGAGGAAGAAGAGGATTTTGAACTCGTACGTAACAAACGCTTCAACCTGAAGCCGATGGACGTGGAAGAAGCGATCCTCCAAATGAATATGGTGGGCCATAACTTCTTTGTATTCTCGAACATGGAAACAGACACAGTCAATGTGGTTTACAAACGAGACGACGGTAAGTACGGTTTAATCGAACCAGCAATGTAATGTAATGCATAAACAAATGGCCTAATACATTCAATCAACATTCCTATACAAAATGATCAAGTGAGCTTAATTCGATGTCATCGGATTAAGCTCTTTCCTTTAAAGCATGAAGTCATCGTCTCTGCTATGCATGTTAGTAGCCTCTCCATTTCATACTAAGAAATACGGAAAGTATGGTTTTTAAGTCCTATTTCTATAGGTTTTATAAGGAAGAGAGTGCGTGTTTGTTGCGACAAGACTGTCATAAGTGGTACAATTTAAGGATACGAACGCAATGGAAAGGGGTTCACCGATGCTAGGACTAGTGAAGAAAATTTTTGGTGATTCCAATGAACGGGAGATTAAACGGATGCTCAAGGCCGTTGACTACATCAACGAGCTTGAAGCTGGCATTAAGCCACTGTCCGATGAAGAGTTAAAAGGCAAAACAACAGAGTTCAGAGAACGCCTTGAGAAAGGCGAAGAAATCGATGATTTATTGCCAGAGGCTTTCGCAGTTGTTAGGGAAGCAGCTTGGCGTGTGTTAGGGAAACGTCATTATGACGTTCAACTTATCGGGGGTATGGTGCTGCATGAAGGCCGTATCGCTGAGATGAGAACAGGGGAAGGGAAAACACTTGTTGGAACACTTCCTGTTTATTTGAATGCCTTGCTTGGTAAAGGCGTGCACGTTGTAACCGTCAATGACTATTTGGCACAGCGGGATAGCGGCGAAATGGGTCAAATTTACGAGTTCCTCGGCTTAACCGTTGGGGTTAACTTGCATGACTTGTCTCATGAAGAGAAGCAAGCAGCTTATGCTTGTGATATTACGTATGGAACGAATAACGAATACGGTTTTGACTACCTGCGTGACAACATGGTGCTGTACAAAGAGCAGATGGTTCAACGTCCGCTATACTACGCGGTTATCGATGAGGTGGATTCCATTCTAGTCGATGAAGCGAGAACGCCATTGATTATTTCTGGACAAGCCGCGAAATCGACAGATATGTACTTTACAGCTGACCGTTTCGTTTCGACGCTGAAAGAAGAAGAAGACTACACGATCGATATCAAAGTACGTGCTGTCGCGTTGACTGAAGAAGGCGTTGCGAAAGGTGAGCGAGCTTTTGGTATTGAGAACTTATTCGATCATCAGAACGTAAACATCAACCACCACATCACACAAGCGCTCAAAGCTCGTTTCATTATGAAACGTGACGTGGACTACGTTGTTCAAGAAGAAGAAGTTATGATCGTTGATGAATTTACAGGCCGTATTATGACAGGCCGTCGCTATAGTGATGGGTTGCACCAAGCCATTGAGGCCAAAGAGCAGCTGAAAGTTCAGAATGAGAGCATGACACTCGCTACGATTACGTTCCAGAACTATTTCCGTATGTACCGCAAGCTAGCGGGGATGACGGGGACGGCGAAGACGGAAGAGGAAGAGTTGAAGAAAATCTACGGGCTTGAAGTTATTATCGTGCCGACGAACCGCCCTATGATTCGTAAGGATCTACCGGACGTGGTTTATAAGTCAGAGAACGGTAAGTTCAGAGCCGTCGTGGAGCAAATCCTAGAACGCCATAAGCTGAATCAGCCAGTGCTTGTTGGTACAGTATCAATTGAGAACTCTGAGAAACTTTCGGAGATGTTGAAGAAGAAAGGTGTTCAACATAAAGTATTGAATGCCAAGTATCATGCCGAAGAAGCGGAAATCGTTTCACGTGCAGGTCAACCGGGTTCCGTAACGATTGCAACCAACATGGCGGGCCGCGGTACTGACATTGTGCTTGGTCAAGGCGTACATGATGCTGGCGGCTTGCATATCATAGGTACAGAACGTCATGAAAGCAGACGGATTGATAACCAGCTGCGTGGACGTGCAGGACGTCAAGGTGACCCAGGTTCTTCGCAGTTCTACCTCTCCCTAGAGGATGAATTGATGAAACGATTCGGCGCTGAGAATATTATGGCGATGATGGATCGTCTGGGGATGGAAGAAGATCAGCCGATTGAGAGCAAATTGATCTCCCGTGCAGTGGAATCCGCTCAAAAACGCGTTGAGGGTAACAACTTCGACGTGCGTAAAGTCGTCCTTCAATATGACGATGTTATGAATCAACAACGTGAAATTATATATAAACAGCGCCGCGAGCTGCTGGAGTCCGAGAATATCCGCGAGGTCATCGAGGGCATGATCAGCGCCGTAATCGAGCGCATCGTGAAAGCACACTGTCCAGAGGAAACAATTCCAGAAGAGTGGGAGCTGCAAGAGGTTGCGAACTTTGTGAACAACAACCTGCTGCATGACGATGCTCAAATCACAGATCAAGCCATTTGGGGTAAAGAGCAAGATGAGATCATCGAGCTAATTAAAGATCTTGTAAGCAAACGATACGATGAGCGTGAAACGGAAATTGGCGCAGAGTTCATGCGTGAATTTGAAAAAGTTGTAGCGCTGCGTGCGGTAGACAGCAAATGGATGGATCACATTGATGCGATGGATCAGCTGCGCCAAGGTATTCACTTACGTGCATACGGTGGTACAGATCCACTGCGTGAGTACCAATTCGAAGGCTTCGAGATGTTCCAAGAGATGATCGATAACATTCGTGAAGAAGTCGCGATGTACATCATGAAAGCACACGTACAGAGCAACCTGGAGCGCCAAGCGGTAGCAGAAGGTCAGGCTGTTGATACGAAGAATGAAGCAGGCGGCAAAAAACCGCTCGTACGTGATGAAGAGCAGCGTATCGGGCGCAACGACCCATGCCCATGCGGCAGCGGTAAGAAGTTCAAGCAGTGCCACGGGCAAGGCATGTAAGCGACTAAACAACTTGTCTAGGTACATGCAAGCAGAATAAACGAGGTGTACGACATGCTAGAACCAGAAGTGAAACAAGACTTAAGAGAAACAGCGAAGCGACTAACTGAATTACGGGGGTCTCTTTGACTTAGATCATAAGCTAGAAGCGATCGGGGATTATGAGGAAAAAATGGGCGCACCGGACTTCTGGGACGATAATGAACGTGCCCAGAAGACGATTGCTGAGCTCAACGTGATCAAGAGTGTCGTGGATGAGTTCCAAGGCTTCACGAATGCGTTCGAGGATATTCAAGTGATGGTCGAGCTTGAGGAAGAAGAGAGCGATGCGGGTCTTGTTAAAGACATCGAAACAGGCATCGCGGCGCTCGTTAAGAAGCTCGAATCCTTCGAGCTTGGCTTGCTGCTTAATCAGCCGTACGACCGGCTGAATGCGATCCTTGAGCTGCATCCAGGCGCCGGCGGCACCGAGTCGCAGGACTGGGCAGAGATGCTGCTGCGCATGTACCGCCGCTGGGCGGAGAAGCGGGGCTACAAAGTCGAGGTGCTCGACTATTTGCCCGGCGACGAAGCCGGCGTGAAGAGTGTCACGCTGCAGATCACAGGCTTCAACGCCTACGGCTACTTGAAGGCAGAGAAGGGTGTGCATCGCCTCGTCCGGATCTCGCCGTTCGACGCCTCTGGCCGTCGTCACACCTCGTTCGCATCGTGTGACGTGATGCCAGAGATCGAAGACGACACCGACGTAGGTGAGATCCGCTCCGAGGATCTCAAGATCGATACGTACCGCGCAAGCGGCGCCGGCGGTCAGCACATCAACACCACGGACTCGGCTGTGCGGATTACGCACATTCCGACTGGCGTCGTGGTGAGCTGTCAGCAAGAGCGCTCGCAGATCAAGAACCGCGAGAAAGCGATGAAGATGCTTCGTTCCAAGCTCTACGAGCGGAAGATCGAAGAGCAATTGAAGCACCTGGCCGAGATTCGCGGCGAGCAGTCGGATATTGCGTGGGGCAGCCAGATTCGTTCTTATGTCTTCCACCCATATAGCATGGTGAAGGATCATAGAACCTCGGCAGAGACTGGGAACATTGGAGCGGTCATGGACGGCGACCTCGATGCCTTTATCGATGCGTACCTGCGTCATCAAATTCGGAAGCCAGAGTAATACATTTTCACAACATCACACGAAATCATGCATGCCAAGCAAGCTGATTTGCAGGGCCTATGCATGCATCGCGTCATAAACGTTGATCCTACACCTGATGGGTGTAGGATTTTTCATGTAAACGAACGAAGGAGGACCACTCGTGTCCAGAAGAGAACCACGCATACAGATCGGAAGTCCGAGTCACACGGCATTCGAATACATATTGCTAATTGTCGGATCGCTGATTATGGCAGCGAGCTTTAATAGTTTTTTGAACCCGAACCAAATCGCAACAGGCGGGGTTTCGGGGATCTCTACTATTTTGCAGGAAGTCACCAAAATAAACCCAGCGTACACACAGTGGGCGCTCAATATCCCCATTTTACTATTAGCCATATGGTTGCTAGGGAAGAAATTTGGCATTAAAGCCATCGTGGGCTCAGTTATTTTCCCATTCTGCGTACTCGTCACCACCCACTTAGGCGTGCCAACGCATAACCCATTGCTAGCTGCTGTATATGGCGGGATAGGCGTAGGTTTGGGATTGGGGATCGTCTTCAAAGGCCGTGGTTCCACAGGTGGACTGGGGTTGGCTGCTCAAATGCTGCATAAATACTCAGGCTTAAGCCTTGGCTTCTCAGTCGCGATATTCGATGGGCTCGTCATTATCAGCTCTGCGCTGGTGTTCACCCCAGAGAATGCGCTGTACGGAATGATCGGCTTATTCGTCACCACCAAGACCATTGATATTGTGCAGCTCGGCTTCAACTATGCCAAAGTGGCCTTTATTATTTCGGATCATACGGATGCTATTCGGAAGGCGATTTTGTACGATTTGGATCGCGGCTTAACAGAGCTCAGCGGCTCAGGTGGCTATACTGGCGAATCACGGACAGTTATGATGGTCGTCGTGAAACAGAATGAAGTCAGTCGCCTGAAAACACTGGTTCAATCGGTGGACCCGCAGGCTTTTGTGATTTTGAGCGAAACGAATGAAGTGTTGGGTGAAGGCTTTAAACGCCATGCGTAGTGGAAGAGAGGGCTTGCCACTTGATTAAACAGAAGAGGACTGTCAGGGGGAAATTTGCCTGATGGTCTTTTTTGTGGATAACTTGTTGGCAATTTGTGTACAATCCCCCAACTTATACACAATGCCTGTGTACAAATGTGTATAACTCGAGACCGACTAACATAATTTGCCTTCTGACTGTAGAGTTTGGGATAATGAGTAAGGCTGAACAAAGGGCAAGCAACAAGGCGATGGCAGAGATGAATCATTTCTTTATGCACGACTTGCGTGTAATTGATGCATAATGTGCATATAACCTTATATAGTCAGACTATTCAGTTAATATAAATTTCGCGTTCGCAAGTCGTCCAAAGCCTTGAAATACCTTGCTGGAAAGCGATTTTTGGCAAACGAAGCACGCAAAAAAATTCATTGAATTATTATGTATACGAATGTATAATAATACATATATTTTCGGAACATCGGGAGGGCATGGGAATGAGTCAGAGCATTAGAGCGGCTATTATTGGAGCAACAGGGTATGGTGGTGCGGAATTGATTCGTCTTTTGCAGGCGCATCCACTTGTACATATTACATCCGTGATTTCAACATCGAATGCAGGAGCGCCGTTGGCGGAGCATTTTCCACATTTGCAGGAAGTGGTTGTGGATATCCTCGATGTCCTTGATGTTAATCTGATCGCTGGCAAAGCGGACGTTGTGTTCTTGGCCACACCAGCGGGTGTGAGCGCAGAGCTTTCGCCGAAGCTGCTTGCAGCAGGCCTGAAGGTGATCGATATTTCAGGGGATTTGAGATTGAAGTCAGCTAGCGACTATGAAAAATGGTACAAAAAACCGGCCGCTTCTGAAGAAGCGCTGACACGTTCGATTTATGGTCTATCCGAAGTGTTCGGGGACGAAGTGAAGGGCAGCGATCTGATCGCGAACCCAGGCTGTTATCCAACAGCAACATTGCTAGGACTTATTCCTGCGGTTGAAGCGGGATGGATTGATCCGTCGACGATTATTATTGATGCTAAATCGGGTGTCTCCGGTGCGGGTCGCGGTGTTAGCCTAGGTGTGCACTATGCAGAAGTGAATGAGAATTTATCGGCTTACAAAATAAACAAACACCAGCACATTCCGGAAATTGAGCAAGCGCTGAGTCGTGTTGCAGGCAAACCGGTTGTGACGACGTTCACGACACATCTTGTGCCGATGACGCGTGGGATCATGGCGACAATGTATGCAACGCTAACAGGTGAGTATACGGCTGAGGAGTTCGTCGAGAAGTATCGTCAGTACTACGAAGGACGCAAGTTCGTACGGATTCGTCCGCTTGGGAAATATCCGTCAACGAAAGAAGTAACAGGTTCGAATTTCTGTGATATCGGCTTCGCTGTGGATGAGCGTACAGGGCGTGTAACGATTGTGTCGGTCATCGACAATGTCGTGAAGGGCGCTGCAGGTCAAGCGATTCAGAATTTAAATATTATGCAAGGCTGGGACGAAACGACAGGGTTGTTGTTCGCACCGGTATATCCATAACTAGAAGATGAGGATAGGTGAGTAGACGACCATGTCGGACCAAGTAAGCTTCACTGTCGTGCCAGAGGGCACAGTAACAACACCGAAGGGATTTCGTGCAGGCGGACTGCACTGCGGATTGAAGAAGACGGAGCGCTATGATCTCGGCGCGATCCTTTGTGATGTGCCAGCAGCGGCAGCAGGCGTGTACACGCTGAACGCGTTCCAAGCGGCACCGCTGCGTGTGACGCAAGAAAGCATTGCCCACAGCGGCAAGCTGCAGGCAATGATCGTGAACAGCGGTAATGCTAACGCGTGTACCGGCCAGCAAGGCGAAGACGACGCTCGCGCAATGCGCGCCGCAAGTGCGAAGGCACTAGGCGTAGCGGAGCACCACGTCGGCGTGACGAGCACTGGCGTTATCGGCGAGCTTCTGCCGATGGGCAAAGTGTTGAGCGGCATCGAGCAGCTGCCTGCGAAGTTAAAGCTAGACGGCGGCGAAGATTTCTGCCAGTCGATCCTGACGACGGATCTCGTGCAGAAGATGACGTGCGTCCGTGTTATGGTTGGCGGCAAAGAGGTGCACATTGCCGGAGCAGCTAAGGGTTCGGGGATGATTCACCCGAACATGGCGACGATGCTCGGTTTCATGACAACCGACGTCGCGATTGAGAGCGAATACCTGCAGCTGTTGCTTAGCAGGATTACAGATAATACGTTCAACATGATCACGGTTGACGGAGACACAAGCACCAACGACATGGTCGTGGTGATGGCGAGCGGGCTTGCCGGCGGCGACACCCTGCATCCGGGGCACCCGGATTGGGATGCTTTCGCGGCTGGTTTCCAATACGTTGGCGAATACCTCGCCAAAGCGATTGCACGTGACGGCGAGGGCGCGACGAAGCTGATCGAGACGACGGTTATTGGCGCGGAGAGCGACGATGCGGCTCGTAAGATCGTCAAGTCGATCATCGGATCGAGCCTTGTGAAGTCTGCCGTGTACGGCGCTGACGCGAACTGGGGTCGGATCATTGCAGCTGTCGGATACTCCGGGCAGCCGGTGAATGTGAACACAGTCGATATTCGCCTAGGTGATATCGCAGTGTTAGAGCAATCGCGTCCTGTGAAGTTTGACGAGGAAGCGGCATTGGCTTATTTGAAAACAGATACAATTCAAATTCATGTGAATTTACATATGGGCGAAGGCAAAGCAACGGGTTGGGGCTGCGATTTGACCTATGATTATGTGCGAATTAATGCGGCTTATCGGACGTAAGGGGGAAAAAGAGCAGTGAAGAACAATTGCTTTGTCATGAAATGCGGAGGCAGCACGCTTGCGGCGCTGCCTAGTAGTTTTTTTGAAGACATGCGTCAACTTCAGGAAGAGGGTATCGTCACTGTCATCGTGCACGGTGGCGGTCCTGCGATTTCGGATACGTTAGGTAAGTTGGGTATCGAGTCTGGCTTCGTGAACGGACTAAGGGTAACTTCTGAGGCAGTTCTAGATGTCGTGGAAATGGTGCTATCAGGCCAAATTAACAAAGAAATCGTACGCCGGATTCAGTTGACGGGCGCGAAAGCACTTGGTTTGTCCGGTGTGGATGGACATTTGATCGAAGCGAAGCCCGTTGCTAACAGCCATGAAGTTGGCTTAGTAGGCGATGTAACGAAAGTGAATGCTGAGCTGATCCAAGGCATCGTAGGCATGGGCTACATTCCGGTTATCGCGCCAGTTGGACTTGGTGCAGATGGCGGACAACGGTATAACATCAACGCGGATACAGCGGCTGGTGCTGTCGCTTCTCACCTTGGTGTGGAGCAGATGGTTGTTGTGACGGATGTTCCTGGCATCATGAAAGTTGTGGATGGCGAGAAGCAAGTGCTTCCAGTCGTCAGCGTAGCGCAGATTGAAGAAATGATCACAAGTGGCGACATCTATGGCGGCATGATCCCTAAGGTTCGTGCAGCGATTGCTTGTATACAAGGGCAAGTGCAAGAAGTGGTTATCGTGAACGGTGCGGAGCCGAACGTGTTAAGTAAAGTGCTGAAGGGCGAAGGCATCGGCACACGTATTGTACGGTAATTTAATAACCCCATAAGGAGGGAATGTACATGACAGAACAAGGGAAAAGCTCGTTATTTCCAACGTACGCCAGATATCCAATTACGCTAGTGAAGGGTGAGGGCAGCCGACTTTGGGATGACACTGGCAAGGAATACATCGATATGATGAGCGGGATCGCGGTTGCGGCTCTCGGGCATGCACCAAAAGCTGTGAAAGAGAAATTGATCGAGCAGTTGGATCAGCTTTGGCATGTGGGCAATCTTTTTCATATTCCGAATCAGGAAAAGTTGGCTGGTTTATTAACAGACAACAGCTGTGCGGACGCTGTATTTTTCTGTTCCACGGGAGCGGAAGCGAATGAAGCTGCGATTAAAATCGCACGTCGCTACTCCCAAAAGGTGCTGAACAACGGTAAGTACGAGATCATCACGTTCAACATGTCCTTCCATGGGCGTACGATTGCTACATTAACAGCTACCGGTCAGGACAAAGTAAAGGAAGGCTTCCTTCCGCTTCCAGAAGGCTTTGTCTATGCTGATTATAACGATATCGAATCCGTGCGCCGTCTCGTGAACGATAAGACGTGTGCGGTCATGCTCGAGTTCGTGCAAGGGGAAGGCGGCGTATTGCCAGCCGATCCAGAGTTCGTGAAGCAATTGGCTGCGCTATGCAAAGAGCATAATCTGCTCCTGATCGCGGATGAAATCCAGACGGGCGTAGGACGTACAGGTAAACTTTTTGCCTATGAGCATTATGGGGTAGAGCCGGATATTTTCACGTTGGCCAAAGGTCTTGGCGGTGGATTCCCGATCGGTGCGATGCTGAGCAAAGGGTACTTGGCTGAAGCTTTCAGCGCAGGTAGTCACGGTTCCACGTTCGGCGGCACACCGATTGCAACAGCAGCGGCTCATGCGACACTAAGCACTATTTTAGACAATCAATTGCCGGAGCGTGCAGCTCAGTTAGGCGAATACACAGTGAAGAAGTTGGAGAGCAAGCTGGCGGGCAATCCGCTAGTGAAAAGCATCCGTGGCATTGGCCTTCTCATTGGTATTGAATGTGCACAGCCAAGTGCCGAAATCATCAGCGAGATCCACAAGCAAGGTGTGCTGGTCATTCCAGCAGGACCTAACGTGATTCGTTTGGTGCCGGCGTTAACAATACCGCAAGAAGATTTGGATCAAGCGTTAGATGTGGTGTGCGGTGTCCTCTCCCAGAAGGCATCCACAATCAGCGGCGTCTAACCGAAGTTAATTGTAGAGAGGTTGGATCACATGAACAGCATGGTCAAGGAAGAACTGGCTGCCCAGTTGAAGGGCAAGGATTTTCTTGCTTTGGTTGATTATACACCGGAAGAAATTGAATATTTGATTCACTATGCGATCGAGCTGAAGCGTAAGCAGAAAGCAAGAGAGCCTCATGCGGTACTGGCGGGTAAAACGCTGGGGATGATTTTTGAGAAATCCTCCACGCGTACGCGTGTTTCCTTTGAAGTGGGGATGTACCAACTTGGAGGTCAAGCGCTTTTCCTGAGCAAAAACGATCTGCAACTGGGTCGCGGAGAGACGGTATGGGATACTGCTCAAACGTTGTCCCGTTACTTAGACGGGATTATGATTCGTACCTACGAGCACCGCAAGGTGATTGATTTGGCACGCGGAGCGACGGTGCCTGTTATCAACGGTTTAACCGACCATGCGCACCCTTGCCAGGTTATGGCGGATTATCAAACCGTCTTGGAGAAAAAAGGCCGTTTGAAAGGCATTAAAGTCGCCTATATCGGCGATGGCAACAACATGGTTCACTCCTTGATGATGGGCGCTAGTAAGTTAGGGATGGATTTCGCGGTTGCTTCCCCAGAGGGCTATGAGTCCGATAAAGAAGTGATCCGTCAATCCAAGGAAAATGCGGCGCAAACCGGCGGCAGCCTGTTGGTGACGAACGATCCACGCGAAGCGATTGAAAATGCCGACATCATCTATACGGATGTATGGGCGAGCATGGGTCAAGAAGCGGAGCAAAAAGAGCGGGAAATCGCGTTCAAAAACTACCAAGTTAACGAAGCTTTGGTGAAATATGCGAAGCAGGATTACTTGTTCATGCATTGCTTACCTGCACACCGCGGGGAAGAAGTGAGCGAAGGCGTTATCGACGGCGCGCATTCCATTATTTTCGACCAAGCAGAGAATCGTCTTCATGCGCAAAAGGCTATTATGGCCGCGACAATGATATAAATTTCATTCATATTAGTGAGAGTAGAAACGGAGAGAAGAGTAGACATGGCTAAGGAAAAAATCGTACTCGCTTATTCAGGCGGTTTGGATACATCAGTTATCCTCAAATGGTTAAAAGAAACTTACGACGCGGAAATCATTGCGTTCACAGCGGATATCGGGCAAAAGGATGAGTTGGACGGCTTGGAGGAAAAAGCGCTGGCAACTGGCGCATCCAAAATCTACATCGACGATCTACGCGACGAGTTCGCGAAGGATTTCATCAACCCGATGTTCCAAGCGGCTGCTCTTTATGAAGGGCAATACCTGCTTGGCACGAGCATTGCGCGTCCATTGATCGCGAAGCGTATGGTTGAGATCGCTCGCGCTGAAGGCGCAACAGCGATTGCTCACGGTGCAACAGGTAAAGGGAATGACCAAGTGCGTTTCGAGCTTACAGCAGCGGCGCTAGCGCCTGAGCTTTCCGTTATCGCGCCTTGGCGTTTGGAAGAATTCCGAGAGCAGTTCCCAGGTCGCGCAGAGATGATCGCATACGCGGAGAAGCACAACATTCCGGTAACGGCATCCGCAGCGAAGCCATATTCGACGGACCGTAACTTGCTGCACATCTCCTTCGAGAGCGGCATGTTGGAAGATCCATGGTTCGATGCAGCAGCTGACGACAACAAAGGCATGTACGTGCTTAGCGTTGCGCCAGAAGATGCACCAGATCAAGCAGAGTACATCGAGCTTGAGTTTGCTGCTGGTGATTGTGTAGCGATCAACGGAGCTAAGCTTTCCCCACTTCAAGTGATGGAAACGTTGAACGAAATCGGCGGCAAACACGGAATTGGCCGTGTAGACATGGTTGAGAACCGTTTCGTCGGCATGAAGAGCCGTGGCGTATACGAGACTCCAGGCGGTACCATTCTATTCACCGCTCACCGTAAAATGGAATCCCTCACGATGGACCGCGATGTGATGCACCTTCGTGATTCCTTAATTTCGAAATATGCATCCCTTGTATACAATGGTTTCTGGTTCGCTCCTGAGCGTTTGGCGATTCAAGCGCTTGTGTCCGAGAGCCAAAAGAACGTATCGGGTACGGTTCGTTTGAAACTGTACAAAGGTAATGTGATTGGTGCTGGCGTGAAAAGCCCAGTATCCCTTTACAACCCAGATATCGCTACAATGGAAGCTGATCCAACGAAAGCTTACGATCAAGGCGATGCTACAGGCTTTATCCGCTTGAATGCACTGCGCTTGAAGGTTGGTTCCGGCGTGGAACAAAACGCAAAGAAGTAACATTCAAATAGCTGCTCAGCCGTGGGCTTTCCCTTTGTGGAAAGCCTTTGGGCTGTCCATAAGGATGTCCTATAAGGGTTTCTAGGTAGGTTAATACGAGAGGGGTCATGCACGGTGTCAAAGCTTTGGGGTGGACGTTTCACGAAGAAAACCGACCAATTGGTCGAAGAATATACAGCATCCATTACATTCGATAAAGAGCTTGCTGAGGAAGATATTGAAGGCAGCTTGGCGCACGTGACGATGCTGGGCAAATGCGGGATTCTTCCTGCTGACGATGTGGAGAAAATCAAAGACGGCTTGCTGCAAGTACAAGGCATGATTCGCCGCGGCGAGCTGGAGTACACGATTCAGAACGAAGATATTCACATGAATATCGAGAAAACCTTGATCGACTTGATCGGTCCTGTCGGCGGTAAGCTGCACACGGGCCGCAGCCGGAACGATCAGGTAGCGACGGACATGCATCTCTACCTGCGTAAGCGCGTGGTTGAGTTCGTGGGCTTGCTGATCAAGCTGCAGGAAGCTTTGCTTGAGAAAGCGAAGGCTAATCTTGATACGATTATCCCTGGGTATACGCATCTGCAGCGTGCGCAGCCGATCCTGTTCGCGCACCATCTGATGGCCTACGTCAGCATGTTCCAGCGTGACCTTGAGCGCTTGCAGGACAGCTACAAGCGCGTAGACATGCTGCCGCTCGGCGCTGGCGCGCTCGCGGGCACGACTTTCCCGATCGACCGCCATTTCGTGGCGGAGCAGCTCGGGTTCGGACGCGTGTACGAGAACTCCCTAGATGCGGTCAGCGACCGCGATTTCATCCTGGAGTTCCTCTCTAACGCGTCCATGATCATGATGCACCTTTCTCGCTTCAGCGAGGAAATGGTGCTCTGGTCTTCGACCGAGTTCGCGTTCATCGAACTCGATGATGCATTCTGCACCGGCAGCTCGATCATGCCGCAGAAGAAGAACCCGGACGTAGCGGAGCTTGTCCGTGGCAAAACGGGCCGCGTCTACGGCAACTTGGTCGGTCTGCTGACCGTACTTAAGTCGCTGCCGCTGGCGTACAACAAGGATATGCAGGAAGACAAAGAAGGCATGTTTGATACGGTTCGTACCCTGCAAGGTGCGCTGCAATTGTTTGCACCGATGGTGTCTACAATGAAGGTGAACACGGAGCGTATGCGCCAAGCCGTGAACCAAGACTTCTCGAACGCAACGGATATCGCAGATTACCTAGTGAACAAGGGTCTTCCTTTCCGTCAAGCCCACGAAGTCATCGGCAAAACGGTGCTCTACTGCATCCAAAACAAAAAATACTTGCTCGATATGAGCATCGAGGAGTTCAAAACTTTCTCCGAGCTGTTCGAGTCCGATATTTTTGCTGTGCTTCAACCTGAGCAAGTCGTGAATGCGCGGAATGTTTACGGTGGTACGGCGAGCAATCAAGTGAGCGAGGCCATTGGTCGCGCAGAGCAAGTGCTGGCGGAATCGCAGGAGTGGTTGCATGACTTTTTAGAGAAAAGCAAATAGGGTGTCTTGCTAATATAAAAAGCTCTTCCCATCATGGATGATGGAGAAGAGCTTTTTTGGTTTATGCATTGGGCTTTTCGTTTTTCGCTTTTCCCGTTACCGCTTATACCTTGAATTGTTGAATGACATGCTGTAGTTGGGCAGACATCTCATTTAAGTTTTTAATAGAAGCTGCGATACCGTCGATGCTGGATAGTTGAGTTTCGGTCAAAGCGGAAATAGTTTGTGTAGTGCCTGCCGACTGGTTAGCGGAATTCTCCATTTCGGATAAGGATAACGTTACCTGTTGGGACGTAGCTGCCATGCGCTCTGCTTCGGATGATGCCTGCTGTACCTGGCCTAGCACCTGCTTAACAGCGCTGTGAATCCTTTCAAAAGCGGATCCGGTCTCCAGCAATGTCCCTACACTAGAGGAGATTTCTTGATCCCCTTTATGCATCGTCTCTACAGCCCCAAGGATGTCACTCTGGATACCCTCAATAAGTTCTGTCACCTGCTCCGAGGATTGCTTAGAGCGCTCTGCAAGCTTCTTAACCTCGCCTGCTACTACCGCAAATCCTTTGCCGTGTTCTCCGGCGCGCGCCGCTTCTATTGAAGCATTCAAGGCCAACAGGTTCGTTTGTGACGAGATGTCAGAGATGATCGAAACAATTTCACCGATCTGCTGGGAACGTTCACGCAGCAAGTCGATAATGCCAGACAGGCTTTCCATTGTGGAGCTAACGGTCTGCATCTGCACGTTCGTTTGTTGGATATACGCATTGCCCTTCTCTGCTTCTAAGACTGTGTTTTCAGACAAATCGAAGGCAAAGGATGAGCTGGAAGCGACCTGCTGAATGCTATCGGATAATTCTTTCATGGCGGATGAGCTCTCAACAACACTAAGGGCATGTTTGTTGGTACTGGTTGCTACGTCATGCATGACAGAGGAGATATGGTTCGCGGCTTGAACCATTTGATCCAACGCATGGGATACTTGATTGGATTCTTCATTTAAAGCACCCGAGCTCAAGCTTGCTTGCGATACGAGCTGCTTAATATAAGCTTTCATCTGATTGAAAGATCCGGCTAGCTTGCCGATTTCATCACGATTTGTCACATTCAAATCCGCTATCGCCAAGTTTCCTGTCGCAATCTGACTGGCTTGGCGCTCCACCCGAACGAGGGGCTTCGAGATATGCCTCGCAAAGAGGATGAGAACCACAAGGCCAATCAGCAAACAAACGACCAGTGTAATAACAATCGTATTCAACATATGGGTTTGTCCGGCATTATAATCTTGTAAATACGAGCCGGCCGCCACAACCCAGCCCCAACGAGGGTCCTTCTCTGCGTAGGTAATTTTCATGGCTTCCTTAGTGGAACCGCCGGGCAGAGGCCACATATAGGTGGTGAAACCTCCGTTATTTTCCGCTTTTTGAATCATTTCTTGTATGAAAAGTTGACCGTCATTCGATTTCTTATCCCAAATGTTTTGGCCCTCCAACGAGGGATGTGCAAGCTCGGTCCCCTTGTTATCAAGGACAAAGAAATACCCATTTTCACCTAAATCAATCTTCGGATTGATAGGTCGTTTCCCTTCGTTTTTGGGACCAAGCATCCATATTTTCACTTTCTCTTGTGCTTCTTCTTGGGTGATACTGCCCGATTTTACCGAATCATCGAAGGATTGAATCAGTTGGATGGACATTTGCACAGCATTCCTTAAGTCTTTTTCGATCAAGTCATTCGTGACGTTGGAAGAAACGTAATAGCTGATACTGCCGAGGATAAGAATGGGGATAAGTAGTAAAAGCAGTGATGTTGTCACAATCTTCATCTGAATATTCATTTGAAAATTTTTTAACATATGGTTAATTTCCCTACTTTCTGTATTATTTTGTATATATTCTTGGTAATCTCTGTAATTCCTTTATTTCGACAAAATATTTACAATTCGAGTAAATATCATCCATGTTAACTTTTTATTATAAGTTTCGACATTTCAAAGTCACATAGCGTGATATATATGGTAAAATATGCATATGAAATGAGACTTAAAAGCAAGGATGGAATGAGGTGCATACATGGATAAAATTTGGATGCAAGGCGCCAGTTTCCTGATTATCGACGATCAGGCCTACAATATCAGCTTGTTAGAGCGAATACTGAGCCGTGCGGGTTTTTCCAATTTACACTGTACAACGGATCCTAGACAGCTAGAAGCCCTATTTGACGAGGTTAAGCCGGATATTATTTTATTAGATCTACATATGCCAGACGTGGACGGCTTTGCAGCTTTGAAACTATTGAAGGAACGGGTGGAGGAAGGTCATTTTCTACCGATCTTAGTGCTTACAGCCGATGTGACACAGGAAGCTAAGACCGAAGCGCTGCATTTGGGCGCACATGACTTCCTTACAAAGCCCTTAGATAAAACAGAAGTGGTATTACGGATCAATAACTTATTGAAAACGCGATTCTATCATTTGCAGCTGCAAGACCAGAATCAGCTATTGGAGCGACGCGTACAGGAACGGACAGCTAAGCTGGAGCAAGCCAAGCTGGAAATCTTGCAATTGCTTGGACGAACCTCTGAATTCCGTGATGACCAAACGGGGCAGCATACGCAGCGCGTTGGTCAGATGGCGAAGGAGATTGCTTCTTCTTTGGGTTTATCCGAGCACGAGGCAACGCTTATTGAGCGGGCCACGCCTCTACACGATCTGGGAAAGCTCGGCATACCGGATGATATTTTATTAAAACCAGGCAGATTCAGTCCCGAAGAGTTCGATCAGATGAAAACGCATACGACGATTGGCGCAAGTATTCTGGAGGGAAGTCAGTTCGCGGATTTGCAACTAGCCCATACGATTGCCTTGACTCATCACGAGAAATGGGACGGTACAGGATACCCGAACGGATTAAGGGGAGAAGCCATTCCGCTTGCAGGGCGCATTGTGGCACTTGCTGACTTTTATGATGCCTTGACGCACGAGCGCCCCTATAAACGGGCATGGTCCTCCGAGGAAGCTTTAGCGGAAATTCAGAAGCAGCGTGGCTATCATTTTGACCCCCAAATTGTGGATGCCTTCATGCGCATAGTGCGAAAAGAGAGTTATTCTACTTAGAAAATAGGAGCGTGTTAGGATGAAAGGCATGGTATTCACATCTTTTCTCGAGATGGTCGAAAATAAATTTTCTCTGAATGTTGTGGATCAAATTATTGAGGGCTCCGAATTGCCTTCAGGCGGCAGCTACACCTCTGTGGGCACCTATGATCACAAGGAAATGATTCAACTTATTGTGCAGTTGAGCCAGCAGACAAGCATCCCCATTACCGACTTAATCATCACTTTTGGTGAATATCTGTTTAAACAGCTTATTGACATGCACCCGCAATTCCTTCAAGAAAACAGTACAGTATTCAGCTTCTTGCAAAAGGTAGACAGCTATATTCACGTTGAAGTACGTAAACTCTATCCAGGGGCCGAACTGCCTGCGTTCGAATATGACACATCAGTACCTGACACGTTGATCATGACGTATCGTTCGTCACGACCATTTGCCGATTTGGCGGAAGGGTTGATTAATGGATGCATGAAGCACTACGGCGAGGAGCTGAGTATGGTGCGTGAGAATTTGGAGGAAGGAACCGCAGCCCGGTTTATTTTGTCGAAAGCGGAAGTGAAATAAATGCAAGACATGCTAGAAGTAGATGTTCTTCGAAGGCAACTGGAACGGGAGAAGAAAGCACGGAAGGAAGCCGAACAGATTGCTGAGCAGAAAACCCGAGAGATTTATTATGTGAATCAAGAACTAAGAGAATTGAACGATCAATTAGAGGAATTGGTGAAAGAGCGTACGGCTGAGCTATCCAAAGCTCGCGACGAAGCCATTGAGGCCAATCAGATCAAAAGTCAGTTCCTCGCGAATATGAGTCATGAGCTGCGCACTCCGCTGAATGCCATTATCGGATATAGTGAGATGCTCAAAGAAGATGCCGAAGATATGAATGAACCTGCATTTGCAGATGATCTGGGCAAAATTCACAACGCCGGCAAGCATCTGTTGACGTTGATCAATGACATTCTAGATCTCTCCAAAATCGAAGCGGGTAAGATGGATCTTTACTTGGAAGTATGTGATATTCCGACGTTGATTCGCAATGTGTTGACGACGGTGAATCCGCTTCTGGAGGCAGGTGGCAACCACTTGGAGGTCGTGTTCCCTCAGGGCGAGATGAGAACGGACGTCACGAAGTTGATGCAGGTTTTATTCAATTTATTGAGCAATGCAGGTAAGTTTACCAAGGATGGCACGATCTGGCTAACCGCTGGTTATGAAATGGTTAATCGGCGGTCAGGCATTAGCTTTAGCATCAAAGATACAGGTATTGGCATGACCGCGGAGCAGATGGCGCATTTATTTCAAGCGTTTAAACAAGCGGATTCCTCGACAACAAGGAAATACGGAGGTACGGGGCTTGGACTTGCGATCTCTCAGAAGCTGTGCCAGATGATGGGCGGTCACATTACCGTTGATAGTATGTACGGTCAAGGCACGACTTTTACCGCTTGGTTGCCCCTGCAGGAGAATCGAGCGGGTAGCAGCGATGAGCTGTTTATAGAGAATAGCCCACTCACAACGCAGGAAAATCGCACGGTTTTGGTCATTGATGATGATCCTGCTGTGCTGCAGCTGATGCAGCGTTTTCTCAGTAAAGAAGGCTGTACCGTTGCTCTGGCCCAAAATGGAGAAGAGGGCATTCGACTTGCTAGAGAGCTGCGCCCTACCCTGATTTCGCTGGATGTGCTCATGCCGGGTATGGATGGTTGGACCGTACTGACCACGCTCAAAAATGACCCAGAACTATCCGGCATTCCCGTCATGATGATGTCGATGACCGATGATAAGAATATGGGATATGCGCTCGGAGCGGCCGAATTTCTGACCAAGCCGGTCTATATCGATAAATTAATTTCCGTGTTGGATAAGCATATCCCTGAGCGGCAAACCAACGCTGTACTCGTCATTGAAGATGATGTAACAACCAGTCACATGATGACGCAAATGTTGGAAAGGGAAGGCTTCAAGGTCTCAAAGGCAAAAGATGGACGCGCGGCCTTGCACATGATGACACAAGCGCTTCCTCAATTGATTCTGCTCGATTTAATGATGCCGGGCATGGATGGCTTCGAATTCGTTACGGAGCTTCGCAAGCGTGAGGACTGGCAATGGATTCCGGTTGTCGTGGTTACCGCGAAGGATATTGCCTCAGAGGATCGAGTGCGATTGAACGGTTACGTGAAGAATATTATCCAAAAAGGAAGCTTTAAGCGCGAATCGCTGTTGCATGAAATCCGCAGCCTCATGGCTGGCGCGAGAAATGATCAGAACAACGGGGGTCAACCTTATATTCGACTTAAAGAGGAAGCGGACGACCATGTTTAAAATTTTATTGGTGGAAGATAACGAAATGAATCGTGACATGTTGTCTCGCCGTCTAGTTCGCAAAGGATATGAGGTCATCATGGCTACAGATGGACAGCAGGGCGTCGATGCAGCGAGGACCGAAGCACCTTCCCTTATTCTCATGGATATGAGCCTTCCTGTTATGGACGGCTGGCAAGCGACTCGGTTACTTAAAGCTTCGCCGGAGACGAAGGGAATTCCCATTATCGCGCTAACCGCTCATGCAATGGCATCGGATCGGGAGATGGCTTTTGAAGCGGGCTGCGATGACTTCGATACGAAACCGGTTGACTGGAATCGGCTTCTGGAGAAGATTCAGACCTATTTGACATAGAAAACGGTTTGAAAAGCAATAAGTTTTTATCGTAAAAAAGCTCTTCCCGTCATCCATTGGATGCTCGAGAGGAGCTTTTTTGCATTTGAAAAAAAGAGGAGTACTATCTACCTTTTACCTCAACATAGCCTGTATCGGCCCGAACCGTAACCTTTTTGCTGCCATTGCCGATAGAACCTTTGGCCTTATTGTGGCTGGTCCGTTGTACGTTCACGCCTGGCACATCCAGCGTGGCACTGCCCGTATCTGTGCTTAGATCGAAGCTTGCATCTGTAGGTGCAGGATCTAGCTGTAGGCGTACTGTTCCAGTGTCTGATTCAGCGGTAACCGTATTACCGAGCTCACGGAGCTTAGCTGTGATGGTGCCTGTGTCGGTTTTGAGCTTCACATTGCCCTGACCATCATTAAGGTGAATACTGCCTGTGTCGGTTTGCAGATTTAATGTTTTTCCTTCGTAGCGGTCAACCGTTATGGTTCCCGTATCTGTACTTGCGGTTAGCTTCTCCGCCTTCACTTCCTTGAAGTTGATGCTGCCTGTGTCTGTGCTAACGGTAATGGCCTTGTAAAGCTTGTCGGGCAGACTGACTTCTGTGGTTAAACGAAGGCGTTGACCGCTGAATAAGCTTTTAAATTCAGTGAGATCAAAGCCGAAGTCGATATGAGCTTTTTTATTCGTACACACGTCTACTCGCCATGTATTCGTACCTTCTGTTGTGGCCTCGACTGTGCAATTCTGCGCATTTTCGGATCGTGCAGCACCAACGAGACGAACGCTAATTTCATCCGAATTGCTAGGAACGAAGGTGACCCCGGAGATATCATTTTCAATAATGAGGGTATCGATATTAGCTGCGGCTATTTTCTTCTCGACATCTATGGTTGAGACTCCAGTATCAAAGTCTAAGGATTGGAAGGATACGGCTGCTCCAATCAGGCCTATCGCTAGGCAGATAAAGCCAGTCACTAAGAAAAATTTCACTTTAAGTTGCATGGCTTAAGCCCCCTTAATCAATTTGGCGTTGAATTGGATGTATTTCCAGCTAAGCTTGAAAAACTGCTTTAGCAGCCAGGAGCTAAGCGTCGTAATGATGATCCCTAAGCCAAAGCAGGCCAGGAGTGAAAATGAAATGAATTGGAAGTCACTACCCGTCGTTCCTGCTAAGCTGGTAAGCACGCCGATGATGGGAGCGACCAATAGGGCGAAGCCCGAAACAAACAACGCGATTAACGCAGCGCAAACCCCAACCCAAGGGCCAACTACGAACATGAGATTAAAGAATCCGAGCATAATCGAAATAATGATCGCCTTAATCCCCGTTTCTGGCTTAGCTGTTGGATAGGGGGGCGGATAAGGCGTACTGTACACAGGTGGGTAATTCGGCTGAGGCGGCTGCGTATAGGCAGGCGGCTCCCAAGCCTCAGGGGCTTGTACAGGATTCTTATGTCCGATGGCCGGCTCGGATTGTTTGACATACGGTATCTCTGTATCTTGTTGTTGTTCCTCGTTTAGATCAAATGCTTCCTCCGTTTTCAACTCTTCAGCTTCGAACGTACTCGTTGTACGTTTTGAAGCTTCCGTTTGTATAGGAGGGGCCTCTTTCTGCGCATCCCAGTTCGGAACTCGCGGGTAGCCGAGAGACTGTGAAACCTCGTCTTCATGCTTGCCATTTTCCACGGCCTTTTGAAATAATTCTTCGTACACTTTTAGTATATTTTGGCGCTCCTTCTCAGGAAGTCCGCGCAGGCGATAGTTTAATTCTTTGAAATAATCTACTTTGCTCATCGTTATGCCTCCCTCAATACTCTTTCGATAATCTTATCATAAAATAAAAAAGTCATGATGACGTAGTAACTACAGTCACATGACCTTCATGATTTCATCACATTTATTGGTTATCATTGTACAGCGAGCGTGCTTACGCCATCTTCCACCATAGGTTGCTTAGGTGTAGGGTCATCCGTTTGGAGATCTTTACGGTTGGCCGCGATGACTGTAGGCACAGCTGAATATTGATCCTTCGAGATTAACTCTTTGCTCACGACAGTTCCGTTTTCTCGTTTCGTCCGATAGGTCTCTACCTTGTACCCGACCTTTCCTGTACTGATTGGGCGTTCTAAGCCAGGGCTCAAGCTCGGATTGTTCACATATTTGATCGGGGGCTGAATCGTTTCCACGATCTTGGAGTCAATGTCATAGGTGATGGCAGGCGTTTGGTGACCGAAAAGCTTCACAGTAACAGCTGAATCCGTCGTTATTGTACGAATCCAGACGTAGCTGTTTGTATTATTGCGAAATTTAAAATTAATATAACCATTTGCGAATGTAGCATCCTGCCCAAGCGGAACGTAGCTGACGGGGAGAGAGTGGTTGCGTCGCTCTACGATTTCAAGGCCGCTGCGCAGAACGGCATTATAGAGCGTTGAGGAGACTTGGCAGATGCCGCCACCGATCCCGGGAACGAGGCTCCCGTTGAGGATAACTGGGGCTTCCTTGTAGCCAAATTTGGCTTCTGTCTGTGCAATGATTTTGCTGTAATCGAAGATATCACCTGGTGCCATCAAGTAATCCTGAATGGAAGTAGCGGTCACCCGTATATTGTGAACCCGTCCTTCGCCTGATACGGGGAACGAGGTCGTGAATTCGGATATTTTGCCATCGATGCCTTGCTGCTTTAAGGTTGTTAGTGTGACGGTCGGGCTCAGCTCGTACACAGGTAACGAGAGCCCCAATGGTGCGGTATGCGTTAGGGTACCGAGGCTAGGGGCGATGCTTTGCAGCTGCTCCTGCAAGTGCGCGGTATCAATCCTGAGCACATTTCGCTCAGGTTCGTAGGCAACTTGATCGTGAGATTGGATGAGTCGTTTGGCGGCAACCGGCTGCTTCGTATATAGCTCTTTCCAGGTTTCCTTGATAGTGGCCGTAAGTTGCGTGGGATCCACCGAGACATTCAAAGGAATATTCGCATTCCGCAGGGTCCATCGCGCTTTGACACGCTCGAAAGGTGATCCGCTAGTTAAATGTTGTAGGGATTGTGTGAGGAGGCTCCTGTCATAGCGAATGCCTAGCTGTCCAAGGGAGAGCTCTTTGGCGGGGATTTCGGTATAAGATGTATGCAAAAGGACAGGGAAAGCGGACAGTCGCTTCAGGCGTTGCTCGGATTCAGATTGAAAAGTCGCATAAGACATTCCGCCTACGCGCCAGCCGGCAATCGTGACATTCGCAGGGAAGGTAGTTTGAGAGCCATATATGTAGAGTGCAGTGCTGCACGTGATGAACAAACCAAGAGCGACCGAGAAATAGAGGATGGGGTTTCTGAATGAGCGTGTCATGAAGAGCCACTCCTTTACATACGAATGTGATACGGCCTGTCTCTCTATATGTATCAATCTCGATGCCAATTTAGTACAGAATCCTGATTTGGCTAAAATTAGGTACAATGCAATGGTATGATGACGGTATTCCCCATGAATTTCAAAGAGGATTTAGAAGGATTTTCACCTTTTGTGTCGAATGGATATAGGCTATCTATATAATTAGGATGTGATATTGTGATCGAAATGCAGGACGTATGGAAAACATACGCCAACGGGACTCATGCATTAAGAGGCATTAATGTAAAAGTGGACCGCAATGAGTTTGTCTATGTGGTTGGACCTTCAGGCGCAGGTAAATCTACTTTCATGAAGTTGATGTATAGAGAAGAAAGACCCACGAAAGGTCAAATTTTCGTGAATGGTTTTAATTTAGAAAAACTAAAACAACGTAAAATTCCCTATGTACGTCGAAATATCGGCGTTATTTTCCAAGACTATCGCTTACTTCCGAAATTAACTATTTTTGAAAATATAGCTTTCGCCATGGAAGTTATTGAGGCACCTAAGAAGCAAATCAAGAAACGCACCATGGAAGTTCTTGAGCTCGTTAAGCTGAAGGACAAAGCAAACTCCCTCCCATCGCAGTTATCCGGCGGCGAACAGCAGCGTGTGGCCATTGCCCGGGCAATAATCAACAGTCCTTCCGTCATTATCGCCGATGAACCGACAGGAAATTTGGACCCTGAAACGTCATGGGGCATTATGAAATTGATGGAGGAAATTAATTTCCGCGGTACGACCATCGTCATGGCTACGCATAACAAAGAAATTGTAAATACGATGCGTAAGCGCGTGATTGCAATTGAGAATGGCCTTATTGCTCGCGATCAGATACGGGGGGAATACGGCTATGAAGATTAGTACAGTTTCTCGACATCTACGAGAAGGTACGAAAAATGTCGTGCGAAATGGTTGGATGACGTTCGCGTCGATCAGCTCCATAGCGATTTCCCTATTTATTCTTGGTATTTTCGTACTTATCACCTTAAATGTGAACGATGTAGCTACTCAAATTGAGCAACAGGTTGAGATCAACGTGTACCTGGAGGTTAATACCGCACAGGATCAAATCACAGCGCTTCAGACGCAAATCCAGGCGATCCCTGAAGTGAAGACGATTAAGTTCGTTTCGAAGGCAGAGGGACTTGTCTACTTGCGCGAAAAGTTAGGGGATAGTGGAAAGGCACTCTTAGATGGCTTCGAGGGGGATAACAATCCGCTGAACGATGCGTTCACGATCGAAGTGGATGACCCGCGGAATGTGGCGATTGTTGCTGATCAGATCTCAGCGCTTAACGTTGGCAAGGATCCTAAGCCTATCTACAAGGTGAATTACGGTAAAGGAACCGTAGAAGCGTTGTTTAAAGTGACGAAGATTGCACGTTGGATTGGAATTGGTATCGTTGTACTGCTTTCCTTTACTGCGGTATTCTTGATTGCCAATACGATCAAAATTACGATTTTGGCAAGAAAACGTGAAATTTCGATTATGAAGCTCGTAGGTGCGACGAACTCTTTTATTCGTTGGCCGTTTTTTATTGAAGGTGCGTTGCTCGGATTCATTGGTTCAGCTGTCCCAACTGCCATTATTCTTGCAGGCTATTGGAAATTGCTGAATTTGAGCTCATTGAATTTGAATTTATTGATGATTAAATTAACGCCGTTCGAAAATATTGCGCCAACGATGACTGTGCTTCTCATTGGTCTAGGCATCGTGATTGGGGTATGGGGTTCCCTCATCTCCGTCCGCAAATTCCTCCGCGTTTAGTGGAAAGCTTGAATGAAACTGGGGCAGAGTGTTCCTCTTGCCTCCTTTTTCATCTTTTCTTCGTTTTTTCATTTTCAAAGATTCATAGACTCCTAGAAATATAGATTCCTAGACTCAGAACGTAAGAGATTCAAACCATACATGCAGCATCAAACGCTTGAAAATGGGGAGGTTACGTGCTTGAAGAAGAAGATTCTACCTGTCGTGTTGACATTAGGAATGGCGATATCGCTTGCCATCCCGCATGCAGCGAGCTATGCCGCATCGGCAACGGATAAGATCGACCAACAGTTGTCGCAGCTCAAGAAGCAGAAGGCAGAAGCGCAGCAGAAAGCTAACAACGCCCAAAGTCAAATCACAAAAGTTCAATCGGAGAAAGATCAGACGACGAAGGATATGAATGCCCTCGTGTCGCAAGTTAATGAAGCCAGCAAGAAATTGACACAATTGAATGAACAAATCGATCAAGTGTCGCAGGCTCTGGAAGCCAGTGCTAAGCAATTGGATGAAGCCGAGGCACGTGTAGAAAGCCGCGATAATATGCTGAAATCCCGCGTTCGCTTGATGTATATGAACGGCTTCGTTTCCTATATGGACGTGGTGTTGAGCGCAACGAGCTTCTCAGATTTTTTGAATCGTGTTGAAGCTTTGAAATCTATTGTTAATCAAGATAAAGAAATACTAGAATCGAATATGAAAGACAAAGAAACCGTTACGCAGAAAAAGGCAGACAACGAGAAGCAGCTTGAGAATGTAAAGGGGCTTTATGCGGAGGCGGATGCGCTGAGGGATGATCTGCAAGCGAAGGAGAAGGCGAAGGAAGTGAAGATTGCTTCCCTAACCAAGCAAGAGAGAGAGCTCGAGGATATTTCGGAAGAAAGCGATAAAATGATTACGCAGCTAGCGAAGCAAGAGGCAGATTTGCAAGCGAAGAAGCGGGCGGCGGAGAATGCCAAATCACCTTTTACCTATGCGGGTGGCAAACTTGGATATCCACTGGCTGCACAAGCGCCAATTACATCTGATTTCATATCGCGGATTAATCCCGTTACAGGGCGAGCTGAGAACCATAAAGGTATCGACTTAGGGACGGCGAAAGGTACGCCAATCTTAGCTGCAGAGAACGGCTCTGTCATTTATGCTTCATGGATGAACGGTTACGGCAATTGTGTCATCGTGGATCACGGGAACGGACTATGGACGTTGTATGGTCATATTATGAACGATGGGATTTATGTGAAAGTAGGCGATGTCGTGAAGCGCGGCCAGAAAATTGCTGGCGTGGGCTCCACCGGACAGTCAACGGGCAATCACTTGCATTTTGAAGTTAGGAAAAATGAAGTGCCTACCGATCCTAAACCGTTTCTGCGATAAGAGTTTTTTCATAAAAGAGGGAAGGCTTGTCATATACTACTAACAGGCCAGTCCAAAAAAGGGTTTTAGGAAAAAAGGTGGTGAACCGATTTTGCAATTTAAAGGTCGTACGGTCATTGTATTTGTTCTGTTAGCAATGTTTGCAAGCAGTATTGTCACGTTAACGATTGTAGATCCATCCTTTACGTGGGGGCAGAAGGAGCAAACAACAGGGAGTGCAGCAACTTCAGTATCTGCTTCGTCTGGTCTTTCGAGCAAGGATTTAAGCAAAATCGCAACAACGTTTCAGCTAATCGAAAGTAAGTATTTGAAACAGCCTGATCATGATCAACTGGTGAACGGTGCGATTAACGGGATGTTGGAATCATTAGAGGATCCTTTTTCCGTTTATATGGATCAGAAGGAAGCGAAACAGTTCGATGAGAGCATTACGTCCTCTTTCCAAGGCATCGGTGCAGAGGTATCGCTTGAGGATGGTAAATTCGTCATCGTATCACCAATCAAGGGCTCACCTGCGGAAAAGGCAGGCATTCAATCGAAAGACGTCGTTCTCTCCGTAAACGGGGATAAATTGGACGGGCTTACCTTGAACCAAGCGGTCATGAAAATCCGTGGACCGAAGGGTACACAAGCTAAGTTAGATTTACTTCGCCAAGGTACCGGAGATCCAGTGCAAGTCATCGTGGTCCGAGACAATATTGATGTTGAAACGGTCTACGGCGAAATGATGCAGGATCAGATTGGCAAAATTGAGATTCGTCAGTTCTCCTCAAACACGGCAGTTCGTTTTGCAGAAGAACTGAAAAACCTCGAGGGCAAAGGGATGAAGGGACTTGTCATCGATGTTCGTAATGATCCAGGCGGTCTATTGAACGTCGTTGTCGATATCGTGAATCCCTTCGTGAAGAGTGGGGCTTCCATCCTCCAAGTGGAGAATAGGGACGGCAAGCGAGAGCCGACACCTTCTACAGGTAAAGGAAAGAATTATCCGGTTACGGTGTTAATTAACAAAGGAAGCGCTAGTGCATCGGAGATCTTAGCAGGTGCGTTCCAAGAGGCGGTAGGCAGTAAAATTGTTGGTGAAACGTCCTACGGTAAAGGAACGGTTCAAGTGACGTTCGAGAAGGAAATGGGCGATGGCAGCAACATTAAGATGACAGTCTACAAGTGGCTAACACCGAATGGTAACTGGATCCACAAAAAAGGTATTACGCCAGATATCCCGATAGAGCAACCAGCCTACTTCAAAGCAGCACCGCTTACGAAGAAAGAAGTGCTGAAACAAGACAGCAACAGCGATGATGTGAAGAATTTGCAGTTGATGCTTGCAGGAATTGGTTTCAATCCAGAGCGAACAGATGGCTATTTCAACGACAAGACAGCTTTGGCCGTCAAAGCGTTCCAGCGGACGAATGACTTGCCAGTTACGGGTGAGGTCGATACGGACACAGCGGCCAAAATCGAAAAAGCGATTTTAGCGCAAATTCGTGATCCGAAGAACGACTCGCAATTGAAAGCGGCCGTCTTTCAAATTCAGAAGCAGCTTGGGAAATAATGACCGTTAGTTAATGGAAATTGTTCAGAGCGGCAGGAAATAGGGATTAACAGTCGAAATAGTGTAGGAAGGTTGCTTAGGCGGCCTTCCTATTTCTTTATCAAGGAGCCTAGATTCGTATGGATGTGTGGTTTCAATTATTGGACAGAATGCTGCTGGCTGTAGGGCAGTTGTTTACGAATCCTTTCTACTATATAGGTGTTTTATTTATTGTTCTGCATTACAGAAAGCAAATTCAATTAGAACGGAAGCTGTTTCATACACGACTTCATTCTTTATTAAACGAAACTTGGCGCGTGGTGCTTTGGGGTTGGTTAGGCGGGCTGGGAGCCTCTGTTCTGCTCCTGTTCGTCGGTGTAAATCTACAATTGGATGTCGTGATCGTACTTTGGGTGATAACCGTTGTACTGATGATATTCCGCATTCGATTCCTGTGCTTAGCTTATGCAGTAGGGATTCTAGGGATTGCCCAAGTGATCTTCTCTTGGTTCCCTAATGCGGAGCATCTACGCGAGTCGTATTCGCTTCTCGAAACCATCGCAATAGCGGATATCCCATCCCTACTGGTCATTGTAGGCGTGCTTCATCTCTTGGAAGGCGTGCTCGTTGGTTACCAGGGGGCGCGGATGGCGACACCGCTGTTCCTTGAAGGGAAGCGCGGGCAAATGATTGGCGGGCAGCAGCTGCAAGGCTTCTGGCCAGTTCCATTGTTTCTCTTGGTGCCGATGGCTGGCGGGAGTGAGCTGAGCTTGCCTTGGCAAACGTTGTTTGCCTCTAACTTGAGCGCTGGTTGGACGATGCTTGCGTTCCCAGCGATGATTGGCTTTACAGAGCTGACGATTTCCAAGCTGCCGAAGAGACAAGCGCGTCACAGCGCTAACTTACTGTATCTGTATGGCCTCCTATTGCTTGGGGTAGCTGTTGCTATGCATTACTGGACGCCGCTAGTGCTGCTAGGAGCGATCCTCAGCATCGCCCTTCACGAAGGGCTGCTGCTCTATAACCAGTGGGTAGAAGCGAAGCAGATGCCATTCTACATCCACTCGGAGCGCGGTCTCATGGTGCTATCGGTTGTACCGAACAGTCCGGCTCAGGAGTTAGGCATCAGCGTTGGTGAGATCATCCACAAGGTTAATGGTTACAAAATCAAGACGAAGACAGATTTACACGCGGCTATGGGGCTCAACTCTGCATTCTGCCGATTGGAAGTCTTGAACGATCAAGGTGAAGTTCGCTTCCTGAAGCGAGGCATTTTCGACGGTGATCATCATCAGTTGGGCATTCTTTTGGCACCGGATCAGGATGTGCTGTACTTCTTGGAGCAGCGTCCGATGCACCTGTTCAGCTATTTGCGAAGCAAATTAACGGGCTTATTGCCGAATAATTCGACGAAGTCATTGTGAGAAGAGTTGCCCTCAAAGTAGAGAAATCTACGGAAAGGGCGGCTCTTTTTTTTTGCGTGAATGGATGGCAATATGATTGAGAATGTACATGTACCTCCGCCTCCCTTCTTGCGACAGCAATAGATGGTTTTTATGAAGTTAATTCAGACATATATTGAAAGATTTGATGAATAAATGGATTTAGTACAGCTAAATCGTACCATTAGACTCAGGTGTTACAAATTGTGAAATATTAACTACATGTTTTCCAGTTATTTTAAATATGGGGCACTAAAAACCGCAATTAACTGGAGTTTTTACAGTTACTATAAGCCATGCTGTTACCAGAGCAGACGAGCAGGAACACAGCAAACAGCAAAGCCCTATCTCCACTTTGCAGTGAAAATAGGGCTTTTATGCCTTAGCAGCGTATGACGGCTTATTGTACTGGCGTAGTCGGAGCGATATCGTTCCGTAACACAATGATTTCCACGCGGCGATTTTTGCTGCGATTCACATCCGTTGAGTTAGCTACTTTGGGCATCGTATCCGCATAAGCGGTGGCAATAAATTTGTGGTCGTCTAGATTAGCCGTGTCGCTGAAATAGCGAAGCACGGAAAGGGAGCGGGCAAACGACAACCCCCAGTTATCTCGATAGGGAGAGCCCGGTGCAAGGGGTAAATCATCCGTATGCCCTTCAATGCTAACCTTGCTCTTCAAGGTCGGGAAAAGCGAAGCCAGCTTTTGCAGAATCGGGAAGGATGGCGCCTTCAGATCGGCTTTCCCCAAATCGAACAGGAATAAGTCGTTGAGCGTGATCGCCACACCGCGTTCCGTATCAGTGGCGGATACTTGCGCTTCTAAGTTTTGATCCTTAATATATGCTTGCACTTGTTTCAGAAGATCCTGGAGCTCTTTCTCACGTTTTTCTTTCTCGCTGTCCTCGGTCTTCGTCTTGTCATGCTCTTCTTTTTCTTCATCCTGATTCCGATGCGTGAAATCCTGGTCCTTGCTTTCAGCATCACCTTGTTTAGGGGTCATGGAGCCGCTGATGCCATGGTTTTTATCCAAGACGGAGTCAGCTTTTTGGAATTGTAGGTTTAAGGCTTGCGCCAAAACGGCATACTTTTGAACATCCACTTTACTCATCGCATACATAATAATGAAAAATACAAGCAGCAACGTAATTAAGTCAGCGTAAGTAATGAGCCATCTTTCATGATTAACATGCTCTTCTTGTCTCTTACTGCGCCTCGCCATTAACGTCATCCTCCTCTACGGCTTTTTTCGATTTATCATGGAGGAAGGAGTTCAGTTTTTTCTTAATCAATTGCGGGTTTTCACCAGCCTGCAGGGCAAGAATACCCTCTAGCATTAATTCCATTTCATTGACCATTTCTTTACCACGGACTTTAATTTTGGTAGCGATTGGCAAGTAAACTAAGTTGGCGCTCATAACACCATAGAGAGTAGCTGTAAATGCAACGGCAATGGCAGGGCCGAGTGCGGAAGGATCCTCTAGATTACCGAGAACGTGTATGAGCCCCATGACCGTACCGATAATCCCCATTGTAGGCGCATATCCGCCACCGGCTTCGAATACCTTAGCCATATTATTAACTTGATGTTCAATGGCGTCCATTTCAAGTTCAAGAATTTGTCTAGTCAGTTCGGGGTCTGTTCCGTCTACGACCATGAGCAATCCGTCCTTCAGGAACGGGTTCTCGTGCTCTTGAGCGCGTTGCTCTAGGGCAAGTACACCTTCTCTGCGCGCGATCGAGGCCATATCAACAATTTCATTAATGGTTGTTGCAGGATCTCTTTTGACTTGCATGAAGGCAATGCCGAGTGCTTTGGGGATTTTGGCTAAAATAGAGCCAGGGAAGCTGACAGCGACTGCACCGAAGGTTCCGCCGAACACGATAAGCATTGCGCTGGGGATGATCAAAGAGTTGATATGACCGCCGTCCCACATATACCCGCCGATTAAACCTGCCAGACCTAATAGTAATCCTAATACTGTTGTCAAATCCATGACTGTACCACTCCTAATTAGCATAAAAAGAATAGGTTCCAAAACACGTGAAAGCCGCCTTGAGTAAGGTTAAAACAGAGAAAGCTGTTTGCATCCATGATTCAAAAATAGTATAATGGAAAAACGAGAACAAACATTCTTATGTTGGATAGATATTGCAATCCTTCATATATGTACGACAAAGTTCCATAGACTTCTATATCGGAATGTCGAATGGGAAAGTTTATAGGATAAAAGTTCGATTTATTTCGACAATGAGGGTGATAATGAATGAGTGAACTCGTCATGAGCTCTAAGAAATTTGAGCTTGTATCAGATTTTCTTCCGCAAGGGGACCAGCCTCAAGCTATTGAGGAGATCGTCCAGAGCATACAAGCCGGCAACAAGCATCAGACGCTGCTCGGTGCAACGGGAACAGGGAAGACGTTCACAGCTGCACAAGTGATAGCGAAACTAAACCGACCAACTTTGATTATTGCCCATAATAAAACCTTAGCCGCACAGCTGTGCAGCGAGTTTAAAGAGTTTTTTCCTCATAATGCCGTATCCTACTTCGTTAGTTACTATGACTACTACCAGCCCGAAGCCTACATTGCCTCCTCCGACACTTACATCGAGAAAGATTCCAGCATCAATGAAGAGATTGATAAGCTTCGTCACTCGGCGACAAGCTCCTTATTTGAACGCCGCGACGTCATTGTTGTTGCCAGCGTATCGTGTATTTACGGTTTGGGTTCACCGATCGAATACGGGAATTTGCTGCTATCTTTACGTGTTGGGATGGAGAAGTCGCGTACGGAAATTTTGCACCGACTAGTGGATATTCAGTATCAACGCAATGATCTGAACTTCGTTCGCGGTACGTTCCGTGTGCGTGGAGATGTTGTAGAGATTTTCCCAGCCTCACATAGTGAACATGCGGTGCGAGTAGAGTTATTTGGCGATGAAATTGAGCGGATTACGGAGATTAATGTTCTCACGGGCGAGATCATTGGTCAGCGCGATCATATTGCGATCTTTCCTGCCTCTCACTTCGTGACAGGCGAGGATACGATGAAGCGTGCGCTCGTGAACATTGGCCGCGAACTGGAAGAACGGCTTGATGAGCTTAAGGCGCAAGGTAAGCTTCTCGAAGCACAGCGTTTGGAGCAGCGTACTCGCTATGATATGGAAATGATGGAAGAGATGGGCTTCTGCTCAGGCATCGAGAATTACTCGGGTCCATTAACTTTCCGCGAGCGAGGAGCAACACCATATACGTTGATGGATTATTTCCCTGACGACATGCTGTTCATGGTGGATGAGTCCCATGTCACGTTGCCGCAAATTCGCGCGATGTTTAATGGGGATAAAGCACGGAAAGATGTATTGGTAGACCACGGCTTCAGGCTGCCTTCCGCTTTGGATAATCGTCCACTGCGTTTTGAGGAATTCGAGGAGAAGGTTAGTCAGATTTTATATATATCAGCAACACCAGGACCGTATGAGCTAGAACACTGCCCGACCATGATTCAACAAATTATTCGGCCAACGGGACTGTTGGATCCGATAATTGAGGTTCGACCAACCAAAGGTCAGATCGATGATCTTATCGCGGAGATTCACGACAGGGTTCGCAAAGACGAGCGTGTGCTTGTGACCACCTTAACGAAGAAGATGTCAGAGGATTTGACGGATTACTTTAAGGAAATTGGTATTAAGGTACGTTATTTGCACTCGGATATTAAGACGTTCGAACGGATGCAGATTTTACGGGACTTGCGATTAGGGACGTTCCATGTGCTAATCGGGATCAACCTTCTCAGAGAAGGTCTCGATTTGCCAGAGGTTTCGCTTGTTGCCATTCTCGACGCGGATAAGGAAGGCTTCTTGCGTTCCGAGCGTTCATTAATTCAAACGATCGGCCGTGCGGCGCGGAATTCGGATGGTCGGGTTATCATGTACGGGGATAAGATCACCGATTCCATGGAGAAAGCGATATCGGAGACCAATCGTCGCCGTGCCCTTCAGGAAGCGAACAATGAAAGATTGGGGATCACGCCGCAGACAATTGCGAAGAAAATCCGCGATGTGATCGAAGCAACCAAGGTTGCTGAGCAGAAATCCGACTATCTTGCTGATGTGAAGGGTGCCAAGATGTCGAAGAAAGATCGCGCATCCCTCATTGAGCGCTTAGAAGTTGAGATGAAAGAGGCGGCGAAGAACCTGCAGTTCGAACGTGCAGCACAGCTGCGTGACGCCATTATGGAAATGAAAGCTGATGCTTAGATAATGGTTCAGCTTCACATAGGAGAGGAAGGGTATCTGTGTCTAGAGATCAGATTGTTATTAAAGGAGCTAGGGCTCACAATCTTAAAAATATAGATGTCACCATCCCGCGTGATAAGTTCGTTGTTCTTACGGGCTTGAGTGGATCGGGGAAATCATCACTGGCCTTTGATACGATTTATGCGGAAGGGCAGCGGCGCTACGTGGAGTCGCTTTCTGCCTATGCGCGTCAATTTCTTGGGAATATGGATAAACCGGATGTTGATTCAATTGAAGGCTTATCACCAGCCATTTCAATCGACCAGAAAACTACAAGCCGTAATCCACGTTCCACGGTTGGAACCGTAACGGAGATTTACGACTATTTAAGGCTGTTGTTTGCTCGTATCGGGCGGCCGCACTGTCCTACCCATGGCATCGAGATTACTGCGCAAACCGTGGAACAAATGGTAGACCGGATTATGGAGTATCCGGAGCGTACGAAGATTCAAATCTTAGCGCCGCTTATTTCAGGACGTAAAGGTGAGCATTCTAAGCTATTTGTGGATGTTCAGAAGCAAGGGTTTGTGCGGGTGCGTGTTAACGGGGAAACCATGGACCTTTCAGAGAAAATTGAGCTCGACAAAAATAAAAAGCACACGATTGACGTGGTCGTCGACCGAATCGTGGTCAAAGATGATGTACAAACACGTCTAGCTGACTCCCTTGAAACAGCGCTGAAATTAGCGAATGGCCGTGTCATCGTGGATATTATGGATAAAGAGGAACTGCTGTTCAGCCAGAATCTAGCATGTCCGGAATGTGGATTCAGCGTAGAAGAGCTTGCGCCAAGGATGTTTTCGTTTAACAGCCCTTTCGGTGCTTGCCCGGATTGTGATGGTTTAGGCAGTCAAATGATCGTGGATCCAGATTTACTCGTTCCTGACAACAAGCTGACAATCGAAGAAGGGGCATTTGAAGCGTGGGCGGGCAGTACGTCCAACTACTATCCGCAGTTTCTTGCGGCTGTGTGTGAGCACTACAAGATCCCACGAAATGTACCTGTATCTGAGATCAGCAGCGACCAAATGAAGGTGATCTTGTATGGAACGGGTGGCGAGAAAATCCGTTTCCGTTATGAGAACGATATGGGCGCATCCAAAGAAGCGCTGGTTCCATTCGAAGGCATCATTCGCAACTTGGAACGCAGGTTCAAGGATACCTTCTCAGAGGGCATTCGCGAGCATATTCAGACTTACATGAGCACGAAGCCTTGTCCGAAATGTAAAGGACACCGCTTGAAGCCTGAAACACTTGCCGTAACGATTAATGGTAAGAACATCTCGCACGCAACTTCCCTTTCCATCGGAGAAGCGGAAGAATGGTTTAAGGGTCTGCAACTGAATGAGCGTGAGCTGACGATTTCGAATTTGATCCTCAAAGAAATTAGAGCACGTCTAGGGTTCCTCGTGAACGTCGGACTTGATTATTTGACGATGCACCGTGCGGCAGGTACCTTGTCAGGTGGAGAGGCGCAGCGGATTCGCTTGGCTACGCAAATCGGTTCGAGCCTCATGGGCGTCTTGTATATCCTCGATGAGCCGAGTATTGGTCTGCATCAACGGGATAACACACGACTAATCCAAACGCTTGAGCATATGCGGGATCTAGGCAACACACTCATCGTCGTTGAGCATGATGAAGACACGATGATGGCGGCCGATTACATCATTGATATCGGTCCTGGGGCCGGAATCCATGGTGGACAGGTTATTGCTCAAGGTACACCAACAGAGCTGATGAAGGATGAGAATTCCTTAACAGGTCAGTATTTGAGCGGCAAGCGTTTCATTCCGATTCCTGCGGTTCGACGCAAGCCGAATGGCAAATGGATCGAAGTGAAAGGCGCCAAAGAGAACAACTTGCGCAACGTATCTGCCAAAGTACCTTTAGGGGTATTCACTTGTGTAACTGGCGTGTCAGGTTCAGGGAAGAGTACGTTGATTAACGAAATTTTGTTCAAAACGCTATCCCGTGATTTGAACGGTGCGAAAGTTCGTCCCGGTGAGCATAAAGAAATTGTCGGATTAGAGCATATCGATAAGGTCATCGACATTGATCAGTCTCCAATCGGGCGTACACCACGTTCCAATCCAGCGACATACACAGGCGTATTCGATGATATCCGTGATGTGTACGCGAATACGAACGAAGCTAAGGTACGGGGTTATAAGAAAGGGCGCTTCAGCTTTAACGTGAAGGGCGGTCGTTGTGAAGCTTGTCGCGGCGACGGCATCATCAAGATTGAGATGCACTTCCTGCCTGACGTTTACGTACCTTGTGAAATCTGCAAAGGCAAACGGTACAACCGCGAGACGATGGAAGTGAAGTACAAAGGCAAGAGCATTTCGGAAGTGTTGGAGATGACGATCGAGGACGGCTGCGAGTTCTTCAAGAACTTGCCGCGTATTCATCGTAAGCTGAATACACTTCTCGATGTCGGCCTAGGCTACATGACCCTCGGCCAGCCAGCAACCACGCTGTCAGGCGGCGAAGCCCAGCGTGTGAAGCTCGCGGCGGAGCTGTACCGCCGCAGTACAGGCAAGACGATCTATATTCTGGATGAGCCCACGACGGGGCTCCACATCCATGATATCGATCGTCTCCTGAAGGTCCTCCACCGCCTCGTCGAGAGCGGTGAAACGGTATTGGTCATCGAGCATAACCTCGATGTCATCAAGACGGCGGACCACCTTATCGATCTAGGACCCGAAGGTGGTAACCGCGGGGGCTTGATCGTGGCGTCAGGCACGCCAGAGGATGTCGTGAAGGTGGCCGGGTCGTATACCGGCCAATATTTGAAGCCGATCCTTGAACGGGATCGCGTGCGTTCGGAAGACTATGCGAAGCGTATGGAGGTCCTAGAAGGCTCCGTTAGCTAAAAACGAACAAAAAAGCTTGGAATTGGGTGTTTCATTTGCCAATTCCATGCTTTTTCTTTTCGCAAGTGACTAAAATACCTAAAAGTTTGCTAAGACTTAATTGAATGATACAGGCTTCGACAATTTAACCCTCTATCAATCGTGATGAAAGTAGGCCTATAATAATAGTAAGTAACAGTGAACATCTCCCTCTACCTTAACCATTGACTAGATGAATGAGAGATATAGCAGTTCTAATCTAATTCATGTTATGGAGGCTAATAATGAAACCGACGTTAGAGCTTCAGGAAATTGTATCTGCTTTGGGAATTGATCCATTCCGATTTCTAGCATGGCAAGAGAAAGAGCTAGCTTACGCCGGATTGACCGAAATTCCGGAAGATGAAGATCACCGAGATGCGCTAGCCGTGTAAGAATAGTCTTCAGTTCCAATCGAACAAAGCCCGTACGGTATTCTCCGTACGGGCTTTGTTGTTCGCGGAAATCTAGGCAGGAGCAGAGTAATAAATAGTCGCGCAGATGGACATTTTATACGTACAAGGGATATTAAAGAAATCTGCCTGCGTAGCCTCGTCAAATAGGCCTAATCCCAAACAAAAGGTGACAAACTTGTTACACATCGATGCAACTACTTGCATCTCGTGTCCAATCGAGCTAACATAGTATTAAAATAGCAGGACGTGTGCCTTGCACCGAGTTACTATAAGGAGGTTTCACCATGTTATTCGCAGAAGCAGCTGAAGCATCAACAAGTACGTATACTAGCTTTGACATCTATGTGTTGATCTTCACAGTGATTATTGCCATTGCGGTGATCAGACAATTGATTAACCCTAAAAGAAATTTGTTTGCACTTGGATTTGGAACTGTTGCACTACTCGTTTTCCTATTCATGGACGTTGTCATGATCAAAGGCTGGTAGTACATAGAAGCAAACAAAAGCCCACAGGACTTTAGATCGGAAGATCTCTAGCCTGTGGGCTTTTTGGTTTGTTTAAATTACACCCACCACATTTCACCAAGAGGTTCCTTGATGAGAACTTGTTGTAGGTTTTGAACGGCTTTGGAGAAGCCTTCGTCAACGGACATTAAGCCGTCTTCATGCTCGATACTGACAACATAGTCATAACCAACCAGACGCAATGCGCTGATGATGTCTGCCCATACCTTCATATCGTGACCGAAGCCAACGGAGCGGAACTGCCAAGAACGATCCAGCATGTTCGTGTAGGACTGCATGTCCGTCACGCCAAAACGGTTCGTGTTATTGTAATCATGCGATGTATCCTTCGCGTGGAAGTGGTGAATGGCGTTAGCGCGTCCAAGAATTTGAACCGCTTGAACAGGGTCAATACCTTGCCACCACATGTGACTTGGATCTAGGTTGGCACCGATCACTTCACCTGCAGCTTCGCGAAGACGAAGAAGTGTAGCAGGTGTATGAACGGAGAAACCGCCATGAAGTTCTAGACCGATTTTGATGTTGCGATCAGCAGCGAATTTACCTGTTTCTTTCCAGTAAGGAATAACTTTGTTCGTCCACTGCCAGTCCAAAATCTCTTGGAAATCGTTCGGCCAAGGCGCTACCGGCCAGTTCGGATATTTGGCATCCTCATGGTCACCCGGGCAGCCTGAGAACGTATTAACCACAGGTACTTCTAGGCGTTCAGCCAATTCAATCGTTTGTATAATAGCATCGTGAAACTCTTTCGCGATGTGTTTTTGCGGGTGAAGAGGGTTACCGTGTGCGCTAAGTGCGCTAATCGTCAAACCGCGGGATTCTACAGCATGTTTAAAAGCCTTTAGTTTCCCTGCATCAGCAAGTAGTTCAGCTGGGTTGCAATGCGCAGTACCTGGGTAGCCGCCGGTACCAATCTCAACAGCGTCCAAGCCTTTCGCAGCAATATAATCCAGTGCTTCCTCGAAAGGTTTTCCACCGAAAAGAACCATAAAAACGCCTAACTTCATTCGATTACACCTCCATAATTGATAAAACAATCAGATCAAATTATACCACTATCATCCAGTAAAATGAAGCAAGCCTTTATAGATTCGAAGCACCGTATCGTAGTTGGAGCTGTAAATAATGACCGAGAACGTAACCAGTGTCTGTGTAACGAAGCATCGGAAGTAGAAGTATGCTTTGGATACCTTTTTCTTATTCACGGTCGTGAGTTTAAAGATATTCTCGATCGCGATAATGATGCCATGATACAGCCCGTAGAGGAAGTACAGCCACGTAAAGCCATGCCATAAGCCCATCAGCACCATGATCAGGATGGATAGGCTGGCTGTGAGCCCCGTAGAGGGCGTTTTACGTGAAAAGAACATGAAGATGTGATCCCGGAAAAAATCACCCAGCGTCGCATGCCAATTGCGCCAAAACTGCGTCATGGAAGGCGAGAAGAGAGGCTTTTTGAAGTTCTCAGGCATCGTATAGCCCATTAATCGGCCAAAGCCAATCGCCATATCGGAATAGCCGGAGAAATCAAAATAAATGAGTGCATAGAACCAGACTAGCAGAAATAACGATTGATGCGTGTGAAGCTCCTGCTTCAGGACGTGGTCGAACACCCCAGTCATCCAGGTGACTACGACGATCTTTTTAAATAAGCCTAAGATAATACGCTTAATACTGTCTTCAAACAGCTTAGCATCTACGGTGTAGGGCTTTTTGCTGTCGGCCATAAAGTCGCGGAATTTCAGAATCGGTCCGGAGGTAAAGGTCGGAATGAACAACAGATAGTTAGCATAATCAATGGCCGGCACTTCGCCTTCTTTTCCAAAGAAATAAGCGAAATAATACGAATCAATCACTTTGAGAACGTTGTAAATGAGACCTAAATAAATAATGGCATCAAAGAGGGGACTGGTGAAAACACCCATAACGAAAAAACGAACACCGAGAAAGACGCCAACGATATTCGCGGCGATACCGAAAATAAAGGTAGCCTTCCGCCAAATCGTCGTCCGGCACAGATACACAAACCCGAGATAATTAATAATCGTAAAAGCAGCGTAGAAAACGACAAGCTTCTTACTAAACAACAGTAGAAAGCACAGGCTGAATATGATCATCAAAATGCGCTTATTATCCGCCCACTTGCGGGTGAGCATCAGAACGGCAATCATGCCACTCATCGCGACCATCGCGTTCATGTGCATATAAAACATAGCTAAAGAACTCCTCGCTTGCTAGATCTTAGAACTTCTCGTAGATGAACAATCCCTTGCCGGTAAAATAAATGAAAACCAAGTAAAGCATCACGAGGTAGATGAGGATTTCGACGGTTTTCCTAAGGAATTTAACCATGTGTCAACCTCCTTCGTAAATAGCGGCGCGCCATCTTCCCGGTTCAGGTGAACAAGGTCGTGGAAATAACGTGGATCAAAAGTATGCATGAGATCTAATGTCGGAACGTCAGCAGCTTTAAGCTGGCTATTGACCGCTTCCTTCAGGGAAGCCACATAGGGCGGATCAGCGTAGCCTTTGTTCCACGGCATCCAAATCACACGCAGCGCGAGCTCATGTTCATCGGCATATTGGAGAACCCACTGTAAAGCGTCCAGATTGTCTTGGAAATCTTTCAAGGTCATGGCGCCGAACCGTTTGTCGTAGTCGTCCCACTTCACTTTGAGCGCTGCGTCGTCTTTGCGTCCTGGGTACAGCTCCTTATCAATCCAGCGCGGTTCATAGGCCAGGCTACCTTTGCTTAAATTACGAGCAAATTCGGTACCCGAATCACGGAAGTAATCGCGGTACGTATACACATAAGGCTGGTACCAAGGCTTGAACCACTGATAAGTTGGATCTGTTTCCAGAGCGTCGAGCATCGTATGCACGTCGATACCAATGACAAGTTCATCCTTCACCTGATAAAGGTCGTCCTTCAGGATGCCCTTCAGATCAGTCAGCTTCCCATAAGAAAGCCCCATCTCGATCAAGTGAGCGTCGGACTTCTCTTCGATATAAGCGCCAGTAACGGACGAATTACCGAAGAAAACCGGACCCGTATGGGACCAGCTATGGTGGTAGAGCGTTTTGGTGAAGTCGTTTTTGTAAAAACGGCGCGAAGACGCCATCGGGTTCCACCAAGAAATGAGCAGGTCGGAGACGACGATGGCGAGCAGGAGGCCGAGTGCAAAGCTATTTTTTTTGAGAAAAGCAGCGGTTGCTTTCAATAGAATCACTCATTATCTTCGTAGTGGTTAAAATGAAACCCAAGGACTCGTTCTTATACCACGAGAACCCTGGGATAAATTGATGTAAGACTTACAAAGCTTTCTCTTGCCAAGCGTGGAACTGATCACGGAACGTGGCAGGCCATTGCTGCTCATCGAGACCGTACTGTGCGAGGAACGCGAACGCCCAGCGCTCAATACCAAAGCCTACACAGCCCGTAACGGCGTTACGTTTACCCATTTTAATATTAAACGCATTTCCGAATGTGTTGCTATGGAAATTGACGGAGGAACAAGCGATTGACTTCTTCACATGTGGAATCGTCAAGCGAAGCTCATACTTCATCTCCTGGTTGCGTTGGAAAGAGGCTTTTACTTGGAAATCGTTCGTGAAGAACGGATCGTTCGCGATTTCCAACATGCTGTCTACGTTCCACTCTACCGCCAACTCTTTCAAATACTCGATCGACTTCAAGCGGTTTTCTTTGACGAAATCAGGCTTACCGACGAAAATAATTTCACGCATCGAGAAATCGAGCAGGCGACCGAAGTCGGAGTGATTTTTGGACTCGAAACGATGACATTTCGCAATAGCGGTCACGACAATGCCGTCGCCTTCTAGTGTCTCATTCTCAAGCCCTTCATAGCAGTGATAGCATGTGGAAGGATTCATCATGAAATTGGGCTTAACCATGTTATTGTCCATGGCCAAAGGCTTCTCTTGATCCCAACCGCCAGCTTCACGGATAGACTGGGAGAATGACTCGATGACATCGAGATCCTCACGCAGATGCGTGACGAAATGAATGTGCTCAGGGAACGAAGTGAAGTGATTCGTTTTGTTCAACGTATGACTGTGAATCACAGCTGGATACTGCTCTTCCTGCATCCCTTCAAAACGCTTCGCAATCTTCGTTACGAATGAATAGTCAAGGAAACGCATTAAGCTGGAGAAAGGTTCACGGAAAATGAAGAGACCTGGCTCGAGCACCTTAATGGCTTTGCGTTCGACCAATTCAGCGATAATGTCACCTTCATAAGGCGTGTCGACTTTGTTTTCGAACAGGATATTCTCTTTGAAGCCGAAATCACCGTGGGAGAAACGCTCGATGAGACGCTCAACGCGTTCAATAATGCCCTTATCTCCATTCGGAGAGTTATGAGTAATGTGAATGTGACCATCGATTAGCGCGATATCTTGAATATGCTCATCTGCGAAAGCGGAGGCATATTTGACTTGTCCGTGTTGGCTTTCTGCTAAACCGGCTAATGAAATTTTACAAGTATTCATGAATCAGTTACCTCGCAGTCTTCTTGGAAATAAATTCGGCAATCTCACTCACCGTGTTCATCGGATAGAGCATCAAATCTTGGTTCGTTACTTGCAGGCTGTACGTTTTCTCAATGTGAGCGATAAGTGCAGTCGCCCCAACGGAATCAATAAAACCATAATCGAACAAATGAACATCAACATCGAAATCGTCATCGTCCTCGGCAATTTCGTAACGCTCGCGAATATGCTGCTCTAGCTCTTCTAACAAATTAGACATGGGGGAAAGCCTCCTGATTCAAATATAAAGTAAGTAAATGTTAATTACTGTGCAGGCTTGACAGGACCTGTAAAAGTAAGTGTCGTCACGTCACCGTATCGGGTCAGTGTGTATGTGTGCGTTGGTGCATCATAAGTAAGTGTAACATCCTCAGAAGGATTGAACGTAAGCTCGTCAGGACTAAAGAATTTCACTTGTTGCAGACCAGCGGATTCAAGCTTCAACTGATAGGTGTTTCCTTCATCCGTAAGGGTAAAAGGGATATTCGAACGGACAACATGGAACTGTTGCGACGATGGGCCCACACGAACTTCAGTCTTCTTCGCTAATCCTAGATAAAACTTGTTCTCGATCGTGGTATAGATGTCGGAATCGCTTTGCAGGGAATATAAGGCGAGCTTATCCCCTTTTTCAATGATGACACCTAAGGTATCTGCATACTCTTCAGCTAAACGAGAAACACCTGAAGCCTCAGGCGACAACGTAGCGTGGAAGTGCGGATTACCTCCGCTGAGACGATCCTTCAATCGATCCCACAGGAAGGAACCCCAGGTTTGGCTGATCTTCACATCACTTTGCATAGCAGTTAAGAAAGATTTGGCCATCTGTGTTTCGGACATAAAGTTATAATCATGCTTCGTGCGAAGCTTGTCAAAGTAATCAGCAAATTCCGTTAAATTGGCAACCAGTTGAGGGTCAGGAAAATGGTATTCAATATGCTCGAAATAATCAATCGGCATATCAAGCTTCACCATCGACTCGAACACATCGGTGTTCGCATAGTCACCTGCTGGCCTAAGGACCGGTGTAGGAGCATGTATGAGCATCGTTGCATCAGTCTTTCCTTGCTCATCTTGTAAAAGGAACGGAAGCGACCAAATCGATTCTGGACGGGCGAGCACAGGTGATTCGGAAGGTAAGAAGCCGAAGTTGTACCACATGCCTTGCCCTTTTTCTGTAAGAAAAGTCTGATCATGATCTGGATTATTAATGCGCCAGGTGTGCTGATTCGTCCCTGGATGTAACCAAGGAATACCAAGCTTCTCAAAAGCTTGTTGATGCAGGTTGAACTCAGTTCTCTCGTCATCAGCACTCTTAAAATTATGCACAAATGTATGCGGATTTAGTTGTAAATGATTCTTCTGTGCATATTGAATGAACTCGTTTAACTCTGCTTTATAAGGAAAGTGCGGGTCATCGATCGACACAGGAGATCCGAATTCGATACCACCCACTAGGAGATCGTCGTTTCCGTCGTGATTGAGATCCAACCATAAAGGCACCGAGTAATGTCCAGCAACCAACGCATGGTTGCCGACCTGGTTCAAGGTTGTCCCTTCGAGGGGACCTTGTGCCGTCCAAGCGCCGTCGGCGCCTTGGAGGAACACCTGCAGGTCCCCGTCGCTGCTGCCGACCACGAGATCGCGTCGGCCGTCGCCGTTCATATCACGCACCGCTGGCGCGGCGTGCGTGGCCTTGTTCGGCAGCGTTGCAATCACGCTGCCTTGGTTTAGATCCAGGGCCGCTGCGCTGCGGCCCTGATACAGCCATACTCGTCCATCAGCTGCGCCTAGGACGAGGTCGAGCTTGCCGTCGCCGTTCACGTCGGCGACGGATGGGGCTGCAGGCCCTCCGGGCAGCTGCAGCTGGTTGCCGCCCACGTGCACGGCCGCGGGCTTACCGAACTTGCCGCTAGCGAGCTGCGGCAGTAGCTGTACGGCGCCGGACTCGTCGGAGACGACGAGGTCCGTGCGGCCATCCCCGTTCACGTCGGCGGCGTGAACGGCACTGTAAGGGCTGAGCTGGAGCGGTGCGCCGCTCTCCAGCAATAACTTCGCCGGCGCGCCGAACGTGTCGGGCAGCGCCATGCCCTTCGGCAGCGGCTCGCTTACGTAAGCCGCTGCATCTGGACCTTGATTCGTGTAGACATATACGAATCCATCACTGCTGCCGGCCAGCAAGTCCGTGCGGCCGTCGCCGTTCAGATCCGCGGCGGCCGGGTACGCGCGGTAGGGCAGTTCAATCGCGCTCTGAAGGTCGCGATAATCGGGAAATGCAGCTTGCCTTAAGGGAATGCCGGCAGCCATCACGTGCAGTCCGCTCGCGTAGCCGGAGCCGGGCAGCTCACCGACGAACGACGGCTTCGTGTTCGTTCCTGTGTTGAGCTGCACCGTCACGCTCTCGCGCCATTGCCCCCAGTAGAAGGCATTGCGCACGAGTGTAAACGAGGGAACCTCGTTATACTCCTTCAGCTTCTCCGCCCAGGCAATGCCGTCCTTTTGCTCGATTGCCGGCATCGCCTCGAAATGGTTCTGAAACGCCATCGCAGGCCGTCCATATGGCCCTAGACTTTTGCGAACGCTGAATCCAAGCGTTTCCTTAGCAACATACGCGAGCAACTCACTGCGATACTGCATGTTCGCCGCCGCCCAAGCAAAGTTAAAATAAGGCTCGATCGGCATCGCTCTTTTATTGAAGTAAGTCGTTCCTGATGTTGGCTTGCTTGCCGCTTGGTATTTCTCAGCGAGCTGGGCAAAGCCTAACTTCGGATCAGAGCCGCTCTTCATATCAAAGCCCGTAGGGAAGTACCGGTTCGGCAGGAAATTACTGCTGATGAGTACGGCACCTTTGCCCACACGATTGTGCAAGACAAGGGAGACTGGCTGCTTCGATTCGAATGCCTTATACATGTTGATAACGGATTGCCCCGTAGATGGATTAAAGCCATATCCAAGATTAAATCCAGGCATATCATCAATGGCATTATGTTTGAGATAGCTTTGTGTAAACAATTGAAATGTTTGCTGAATGCCCTGTAAATTAACAGACACTTGTGGATAGCCGAGCGTCAGTGAATCTAAAGTCTGAGGCGTTAAAGCTAAGTTGCCAATTGGAACTTTTTTCAAATCAACAAGATGTGCAGCACCAATGAAATCTAGCGGAAAGCGATCTGCAAATTCATTTTCCAACAGTAAATGGCCGCCCTGCTTCACGAAATCGATGAGCTTATCTGCTTGTTTCGACCATGCAGCATCTTGGGCTAATCCTGGATCCAAATACAAAGCGTCGTACTCACGAAGCTGACGATATGAGAGATGGGGTAAACTCTCTCTATCAATTTGAACGCCTGCTTGTAAGGTTTGCTGGAAATTACTATAGGCGGCGGTATCATAAGAATCCCCGCTCGTTGCGTATAGAAGCTTAGTTTCCTCGACTTTTGGCAAAAATAGAAGGGTTAGCACAATGACTACGAAGCCAAGGCTTAACCCGATCAGTAGTAGACGTACACGAATTTTCGACAAATTCAAAAGGATCCCTCGATTGCTAGAAAGGTCACTATCCTTGCCATTATAGCATTCATGGGTACGTTTGTTAACTTCTAAAGGCATGGAAACGCATTGTATTGTCGGATATTGGCTTTATGCGTAGTTATCTCCTGCCCTAGATTCCTACCTATCGTTTCTGTTACACTAAAGAGAAGACTTTGAGGGTTACCCGAGGATTGATATTGAAAGGATTTGCTGCCATGCGTACGATACGCAGAGAAGATGTAGAATTATTGGCCCCTGCGGGGGATTGGGATTGTTTGCGAGCGGCTGTTGCCAATGGGGCGGATGCCGTGTTTTTTGGTGTGGAGAAATTCAATGCGAGAGCGAGAGCGCATAACTTTACGATGGCTGAGCTGCCGGATATTATGTCGTTCCTTCATCTATATGGTGTACAGGGCTTCCTGACGTTTAACATTCTCGTGTTCGAGGAAGAGTTGAACGATGCGAAGCAGTTAATTGAAGCATGTGTTGATGCAGGCGTGGACGCAGTGATCGTGCAGGATTTGGGCTTGGTTAAAATGATTCGTGAAATCTCACCGGATTTCCCGATTCACGGCTCAACGCAGATGACGATTACATCGCCAGAGGCTGTTGAATTTACGAAACCGTTCGATATTGAGCGTGTCGTTCTCGGTCGTGAGAATAACCTGAAACAAATTAAGCAAATCGGCGATCAAGCGAAGCTTCCGATGGAAGTGTTCGTGCATGGTGCCCTTTGTGTGTCTTATTCAGGACAATGCTTAACCTCCGAAATGTGGGGAGGCCGTTCCGCTAACCGTGGCGAGTGCGCGCAAGCTTGTCGTTTGCCGTATGATCTGATGGTAGATGGCGTGCAAAAGCCGATGGGCGACGTCACCTATTTGCTGTCGCCGAAGGATTTGGCGGCCATTGAAATCGTACCTGAGCTAATCGAAGCAGGCGTTCGTTCTTTTAAAATTGAAGGGCGTCTGAAGACCCCTGAATATGTAGCCAATGTTGTGAGCAAATATCGCAAAGCGATTGATCGTTATTTCGATGGGCTGGATGCGCGTCCATCACGCGAGGAAGTACGTGAGTTACAGCAAAGCTTCTCACGCGGATTTACGGTTGGGTTCCTTCAAGGAACCAACAACAAGCAGTTAGTTGACGGCACGTTTCCGAAGAGCCGCGGGGTTTTCGTAGGCCGCATCAAGCAGATTCTGCGCGATGGCGTGATCTGTGAGCTAGAAGCGCCGCTGAAGCGCGGTGATGGTCTCGTATTCGACGCGGGGGATCCGACGAAGAAGGAAGAAGGCGGGCGCATCTACGATTTGCGCCGCAAAGGTGAGAAACTCGAAGGCGAAGCTGAGGGTGGAATCATTGAAATCGTCATGGGACGCAACGATGTAGAGCTTGGACGTTTGCACGTAGGCGATCGCATCTGGAAGACGAACGATCCAGCGCTGGACAAACGTCTACGTCAGACGTTTGAGACGGATAAGCCTTACCGTACTTTCCCGGTAAGCGTGAAGGTGAGCGGCGTCCTTGGTGAGACGCTGAAGAGCTGGTGGACGGATGTGAAAGGCGGTCACACCGTCTTCGTACAGTCCGAGCTTCCGCTGGTTCAAGCGGAAAAAAGACCAATGGACGAACAGCTCTTCACCGAGCAGTTCGGTCGCCTTGGCGGCACGATTTATGAGCTCAGTGAGCTGGATGTCCAGCTTGACGGTGCGCTTATCGTGCCGATGCGTGAGCTGAACAGCATGCGCCGCATGGCTGTCGAGTTAATGGAAGACGAGCGGCAGAAGCCGCGCGCGTACATCAAGCGCGAAGTCGGCGTGTATGACGACGTGCCGGTTTCTGTGACCGAGCACCACGCTGCTGTTACAGCTGTTAATGCACCTGCATTATCACTCGCGGATCGCAGCGCGGTCGAGTTGACTGCACTTTGCCGTAACCTGGATCAAGTGAAGGCAGTACTGGCAACGACGGACGTTGGCTTAATCTACGCTGATTTTGAATTCATTAAGCAGTTCCCTGCCGCAGTTGAAGCTGTGCATACCGCTGGTCGCAAGATCGCGCTAGTGACACCGCGGATTCATATGCCAGGGGAAACAGGCTACTTTAACAATATACTCAAGCTTAAGCCAGATGCGGTTCTTATTCGGAATACAGGCGCAGCCTTCTATTTCTTGAAGCATCGCCTAGAGAATCCGGATGCACCGCAACCGCAGCTGATCGGTGACTTCTCATTGAATGTAGCCAACCATAAGGCCGCAGATTTGTTCTTGGCTGCCGGGCTTTCGAAGGTTACGCCTTCGTATGACTTGAACATTCAGCAGATGGTTGACTTGCTTCGCCGCGCGGAGACATCCAAGCTTGAAGTAGTCATTCACCAGCACATGCCGATGTTCCACACCGAACACTGTGTGTACTGTACGTTCCTGAGTGAAGGAACTGACTTTACGAACTGTGGTCGTCCATGCGAGGAGAAACGTGTGTCCTTGCAGGACCGTGTGGGGATGTCTCATCCCGTGCGTGTTGATGAAGGCTGCCGGAATACCGTCTACAACGCGGTAGATCAATCGGGTGCGGAGTATTTAAACCACTTCATGGACTTGGGCATCCGCTCGTTCCGTGTAGAGTTCTTGGAAGAAACACCGGAGAAAGTAACAGAGATTCTTGATTTGTACCGCCGAGCGATTGATGGACAAATTAATGGCACACAAGTGTGGCGTTCCCTGAAGGCGACGAATCAGTTGGGTGTAACGAAGGGTACTTTGGTGAAATAACTAGTATATCCGAAAGCAGATTAAAGGCTGATCACTCAGTCTTGATCTGCTTTTTTGTTTTTCACAATCTGTATACGCGAGTGTAGCTTTATCCTTCCAACTTTCATAAATAAAGGTAAAATAAGGAATGCGGTGAAAATATGTAGTAAACAAATGAAATAGGTGATGTTTATGCGCAAAAGTAAGCCGATTTACGTCGAACAACTTATTCATGTCCCTATAGAGAAACTTTGGATCTATACCCAAACCCCCGAGCTTCACCAACAGTGGGATTTACGATTTTCTGAAATTACCTACCTTCCGAAGGATCAGGATGAAGAATCACAGCGTTTCGTGTACCGAACCAAAATTGGGTTTGGTATTGCCATTTCAGGCGAAGGAGAAACAGTTGGTACGCAAGAAAAGGATGGAGTCCTGACATCTAGCTTGAAGTTCAGTTCAGGGCACCCCTTATCCTTAATCTCAGATGGAGGGGGCTTTTGGCGATATATCCCTACAACGGAGGGCATACGCTTTTTAACCCGATATGATTATCGAACAAGGTTTGGATTTATTGGCAAATGCTTGGATGTAGGTCTGTTCCGTCCCCTGATGGGCTGGGCCACAGCTTGGAGTTTTGACGTGTTGCGTCTTTGGGTAGAGAAAGGGATCTCCCCCCAGCATTCACTTCGCCGCGCTGTGCTTGATATGTGCTCTATGTTTAGCTTATTCGTCATTTGGGTGTATCAGGGGGTTGTTCCCAAACTTTTATATCCAAACTCAGGAGAAATAACCATGCTGCAAGGGATACCCTGGGTACATGGATATGAGAGAACGGTTGTATGCCTAGCTGGACTAGTTGAGGTAGGTTTTGGTTTCTTATTCGTACTTCTTTCCCGGAAATATCGCAGGGCCTTACACCTGTGGAACATCGTGTTGTTGATCGGTTTGGGTATCGGCGCATTGAGCAGGCCCGCTGTCTATATAGAGCCTTTTAACCCGGTTACCCTGAGTATTGCCATGATTGCTTTATCGGTGATTAATCTAGCAAATCGATTGGATCTCCCGGATGCTATGAATTGCTTGCGGAAGCCGAGTAGCGAACGAGCCAGCAAAGGAGAGTGAAGATATGAGTTCAATCTATAAAAGGGTATTAGGGAATAGATTTGCAGATTTGCATCCGTCCATTCAAAAACGTTTTGGCTTCAGTAGCAAGGATGGTGTCGCTGCGATCGGTACAGGGGTCATGACCAAAGTGTGGTACGGAGGCCTATTTACACTGCCTTTTTTGACGCTGGGAGCATGGCGAAATATCTTATTCCCTCAGAAAGGTGAGAACATTCCATTTACCATTGAAAACTATGCGTATGTGGATCGTTATGGGCGTGAAACAGTCACCTGGATTAGGACTTTTGATTTTGTGGAAAAGAAACGTCGTTTTGATGCAACGATGATTTATAGTGAGAAGCGAAATCGAATCATTGATTACTTAGGCACACATCAGCATCTAGCGGTTGAAATCGATATGTCTGTTTCCGAACAAGGCGGTGTGCGTCTTCATTCCGGTCCGCAGTATTTCTACGAGGGACCAATTAACTTTCGTTTTCCGATGCTATTTTCTGGTTATGCTGATGTGTGTGAATGGTTCGATGAGGCGGATAGCAAGTTTCATATTGAAGTCAAGGTGCGCAATAAGGTCTTTGGGCCGTTGTTCGGATATCGCGGAGCCTTTGATGTTGTGTATATTCCTTTAAAGGATGGCGAAGTTCCCTCCCATGTTAAGCCAGTTCGTGAAGAACGCAGAGAATGATTGAAATTCCTCCTAGCCTTATTAAATATCTATACGTTGCGAACCGTAAACGTTTCTCGTTTATGGTTTTTAACTTATTCATCAAACTCCTTTAATCTGTAGGGTAAAACCTAAACTTCATAGGGTATGATTTGAGATGTTCAGACGATATAATAACTCGCGAAAGCGCTTTATTTTAGAAACCATACATAAATAAGGGTGGTGCATCATGCCTACACATAAGCAAGAAACAGATCTTTGTTGGCTTCGATACGAGCAACTGAATGAGGCCGCATTATTGGAAACCTACCGAACGTGGTGTCAGGAAATTGTCACCTATACGATATCCGAAGTCTTTCAGACGGCTGCGCACGAGCTCCATGAAGGAATATCAGCGTTGCTCGGTGTCGCGCCTGTATATTCAGAAACACCTACGAAATCACATGCGATTCTGCTTGGCGTCAAAGATCAGACGACTGCGCTGGATCATCTTTTGGATGCTAAGCGAGTAGCAAACATAGAGGAAGATGGTTATTTGATTCAATCGGTAGAAACATCAGGGCACAGCTATATCGTCCTCATCGGGGGCTCCGATAAAGGTGTGCTATACGCGGTGTTCGAATTGCTTCGCAGAATCCAGTGCGGGGAATCGCTTGAGCAACTCGCCATTGTTCAGAATCCTGCGAATCGCCTGCGGATGATGAATCAGTGGGATAACATGGATGGCAGCATTGAGCGTGGATACGCGGGTCGCTCCATTTTCTTCGAGGATAATGACATCGTCAAGAATCACACGCGCATTCGAGCCTACGCTCGCCTGCTCGCATCCGTAGGTCTCAATGCGATCTCGATCAATAACGTGAACGTGCATCGCCAGGAAACGATGTTGATCACAGAGGCGTTTCTCCCTGAGGTAGCACAGATTGCTGCGGTGTTCCGGTCGTATGGCATCACTTTATTTCTCAGTGTGAACTACGCAAGTACGATGGAAATTGGCGGATTGACTTCGGCTGATCCGCTGGATAACGACGTCATCCTCTGGTGGGAGGAGAAGGCGGCTGAGATCTATCAATACATCCCTGATTTCGGCGGTTTCTTGGTGAAGGCAGACTCCGAATTCCGCCCAGGGCCATTCACTTATGGCCGCGATCATGCAGACGGTGCTAATATGCTGGCAAATGCGCTTTGGCCGCATGGCGGTCTGGTCATTTGGCGCTGCTTTGTGTACAACTGCCTGCAGAATTGGCGAGATCGTTCAACCGATCGCGCGAAGGCAGCCTTTGACCATTTCACGCCGTTAGATGGGAAATTTAAAGATAATGTCATTTTGCAAATCAAAAATGGTCCGATGGACTTCCAAGTGCGCGAGCCGGTATCTCCACTCCTCGGAGGGCTGCGCAGCACGAATCAAATGCTGGAGCTGCAAGTGACGCAGGAGTACACAGGGCAGCAGAAACACGTTTGCTTCCTGGTGCCACAGTGGAAAGAAGTCATCGACTTTGATACGTATGCGCAAGGGGAAGGCTCGACAACAGCTGAAATTGCTAGCGGCGCTTTATTTGGGCGGGTGCACGGCGGTTTCGCAGCGGTGTCCAATATCGGAGATGATTGGAATTGGACGGGACATGTGCTAGCGCAAGCGAACCTATACGGATACGGCCGATTGGCCTGGGATCCTAGTCTTACTTCCGAAGCCATTGCTGAGGAATGGATCAAGATGACGTTCAGCCGGCAGCCAGAGATGGTTGCAACGCTTTCGGACATGATGCTCCGTTCTTGGAGCATTTATGAGAAATACACAGCACCGCTTGGCGTAGGCTGGATGGTCAATCCAGGTCACCACTATGGACCGAATGTGGATGGATATGAATATGCCAAATGGGGGACCTACCATTTTGCGGATTGTCATAGTATAGGTGTCGATCGCACTGTGAAATCGGGAACAGGCTACACGGCGCAATACCATGAGCCGCAGGCAGCGCGATACGAATCGTTGGCGGAATGTCCGGATGAGCTTTTGCTATTTTTCCATCATGTCCCTTACACCTACCGGTTGAAATCCGGCAAAACAGTCATTCAACACGTGTACGATACTCACTTTGAAGGCGTCGATGAGGCGGCTGGGTTAGTTGCTGCATGGACGTCATTACACGAGCAGATCGATGAAGTCCGTTATGATCATGTGCTGCAGCGTCTCAAGGAGCAGGCTGAGCATGCGATGGAATGGCGAGATGTGATTAATACGTATTTTGCGAGAAAATCGGGGATTTCTGATGAGTTGGGACGGACGATTTACTAAATAAACGACGGTTCTGTTAGAAACGAAGGAGGCTATAACGTGACCTACAAGCAGGAAGAGAATGTTTCGCTGTATCAGAAATTTGCGCGATATTTCGATATTGGCGCTGCTGTGAGCTCCAAAACCATTGAAACACAAGCCGAGCTGCTGAAACGGCATTATAATAGCCTAACGTGCGAAAATGAAATGAAATTTGCCGAGATTCATCCGGATCCGGACCGCTATACGTTCGGCGCGGCAGATGCGATCGTTGATTTTGCGACCAACCTGGGGAAAAAGGTTAGGGGTCATACGCTAGTGTGGCATAATCAAACACCAGAATGGGTGTTCGAGGGGCCTGCAGGAGCACAAGCAACGCGGGAAGAACTGTTGACTCGGATGCAGCAGCATATCGAGACCGTCGTAAAGCGATACCGTGGTCAGATCTACGCCTGGGATGTTGTGAATGAAGCGATCGAGGACACCGCAGATATTACGCTTCGCAAATCCAAGTGGCTCGACATCATTGGCGAGGACTATATCGCTAACGCCTTCCATTTCGCACATCAAGCGGATCCTAGCGCGCTCCTGTTCTACAATGATTACAATGAAACGAACCCTGTGAAACGGGAGAAAATTGCTGCGCTCGTCAAATCCTTGAAGGATCAAGGCGTGCCCATTCATGGCATCGGGATGCAAGGACATTGGAACATTCATGGTCCTTCCATCGATGAGATCCGCGCTTCGATTGAGCTCTATGCTTCGCTTGGTGTACAATTGCAAATTACAGAGCTCGATCTGTCGGTATTTGAGTTCGATGATCGACGGACCGATCTAACGGAGCCAACGAGCGAGATGCTAGAGCGGCAGGCCGAGCGGTACGAGCAAATTTTTGAGCTTTTTAAGGCGTACCAAGGGATTATTACGGCAGTCACGTTCTGGGGTGCGGCGGATGACTACACATGGCTGGACAATTTTCCGGTCAAAGGTCGGAAGAACTGGCCCTTCCTTTTTGATGGTCAACATAAACCCAAAGAGGCTTTTCATCGCATTTGCCGTCAGAACATGTAAAAAATATGAAATTAACCTCATGTTGTCAGAAGTGTCCAGAAGGGATACAATAGTAACAATCTAGATCGACTATGATACACCCCGCGAGTCCGGCTAAGCACCGGGCTCGCTTTTCCATTTTAATAACTGAGGGAGTGAATGTCATTATGCTGCAAGTGATGTTAGTTGATGATGAGCAATACGTCAGGAAAGGCTTACTTGGGTTAATAGACTGGGAGTCCTTAGGTTACTCTGTCAGCCTTGAAGCGGATAATGGAAAAGATGCGCTGCGAATGATTTCCTCCAGCCAGCCAGATGTTGTGATCACGGATATTCGAATGCCGGTCATGGATGGGTTGAAACTGATTGAAGAAGTGAAGCTTCGTAATCTCAGCGCCTGCAAATTTATTATATTAAGCGGTTACAATGATTTCTCTTATGCGCAGTCCGCCATTCGTTATGGTGTGAGTGACTACATTTTGAAGCCCATTGAGGAAGAGGACTTAGAAGAGACTTTACGGAAGCTAGCACTGCAAATTAAAGAAGAGCGTGTGCAGAAAGCGATTAGCGGACGTCTAACGTTGAAGGGCTTATTTGAACAGCTCAGCAGGGGCGATCAGGGGGCCAAAGCAGTGGCGGAGCTGGATGCGCGGGTTCGCTTGACCAAAGGAACGCTGCTGCGATACGGCATTGTTGAAATCAACCGTGGCTTCGCAGATGAGCGAGATTTGGAGACCTACAACCTGCAGGACGATGTCACCGTTGTAGCGGAAGCCTTGCAAACATTGGTTGGCGTACCGAATGATTTCATCGTCCAGCTGCGCAACCATCAGTGTGCATTTCTCATTTGCAGTGATGTGCTGAAGCTTTTTAGTGGCAGCTATGAACGCTTGGCAGAAGCACTGCAAAGCTTGTTAGCCAAACGGCTGCAGGCAGGTGTCACCCTTTATTTTGGTAAAAGTGTGAAAGAGATGACATCGCTGAGCGAGTCGATTCAAACAGCCAATGAATTGCTGCAGTACAAGTATGTGAAGGGTGCAACGGATGTCCTGTTTTACGAAGCCGTCTCCATGACGACCCTGAGCTATTCAGAGCCCGATGCCAGCTTGTTTCGGCAGATTCAAGAGGCTGTTGAAGAACAGGCGATGGATCAGATTAAGATGTCCATTACATCGTTGTTTGCGGCAATCGAGAACAAGTCGCTGGCCAAAGACGCCATTCGTACCATTATCAATCGCTACGTGCACAGCATCGTGGGAACCGTTCAGCAGATGCAGGGACCTACGGAGCTGCTAGTCAATCTCAAACCTATGCTGAGCTGGGATGCGCAACCCCTTTCTTTTACCGAGCTGCAGCTGTTGTTCACTTCCTTTATGATCGAGAGTTCTCGTATGATAGAACAATTGCGCGGGGAGCAGACGAAGGGCAGTATTCACAAGATCAAAAGCTATATCGAGCAACACTATCAAGACAACATTAATCTCAAAAGCATTGCGGCTGAGTTCTATATGAACCCCGTTTATGTGGGGCAGCTATTTAAGAAAAAGTACGGCATGTACTTTAACGAGTTTCTTCTATCGATCCGGATTAGCGAAGCGAAGAAGCAGCTCCGTCAAACGGATTTGCGCATTTATGAAATTGCCGAGAAGGTAGGCTTCAATAATGCGGACTATTTCGTGGCACAATTTGAGAAGCTGGAAGATATGCCTCCCTCTGAATATCGCAAGAGACTACTGATGAAGCAAGGCGGCCAGAGCCATGAGAAAACACCTCTTTCGACTAAATAATGTACGTATGCGCAATAAGTTGTTGATCCTTTATTTCCTATGCGTATTTATTCCGATATTATTGACCAATGTAATTTTCTATCAGGTGACGACGCACAACGTTCAACGTCAGAAGACTGTAGATATTTCTTTGAATTTGGATAAATTGAAAGATGATTTTCGGGCCAAAGTGGATAATGCCATAGGTATCTCATCCGTTTTCTATACAGATGGTATCTTGAACGCTGCCTTGGAGCAGAATTACGCGGAAACCATCGACTATGTCTGGGCCTATAATGCGCAGCTAGGGACGATGATTAATAAATACAATTCGGTGTATAGCGAAATAAAATCGATCGAGATGTATACAGCCAATCCGACGATTATTGATTCAGGAGGCCTGCATCCGCTGACAGAGACTATTCGCAATACGGACTGGTACCGGAACCTGCAGAAGGCGACTTCGGAGGGGCAACAATATCCGCTCGTTATGCGAAGCGGGGACAATGAGAGTATGTTCAGCGGGCTTAGCGTCATCCGGCAAATGAACAATTTCAGCAATGCGAACACGTACAGTAAAGTATTAAAAATTCAAATGAGCCCCGATGCGATTGAATTGATGTTCAGCAACCAAGCTTTGCAGGGTAATCTCTATTTACTCGATGGCGAAGGGGATATTCAATATGCCACTGATACGAAGCTGGACTGGGTTCGCGGGAAAATCAACTTCCGCAGCATCGCGATTCCGAAAAAAGCGATTCAGTTGGAGCGGGATTACACGACAAACTATTTGAAGAATTGGCGTATTGTTCTCGTATCGGATGAACATGTGTTGGATGCTGTGCGTAAATCGAAGCAATTCGTTGTGTATTTGGCACTCGTTAATTTCTTGCTGCCTACTTTAATTATTTTTTGGATTTCGTCTTCCTTCCATAAACGGCTAGTTCGCATTCTTGTCCATATGAAAAAGGTGAAAAATCAGCACTTCGATCTCATTAATGAACCGGAAACGAAGGATGAAATCGGACAGCTGATGCGAGAATTCAATCGGATGACGGTACAAATTAAGAGTCTTATTGATGATGTCTATATCGCAGACATTCAGAAGAAAGACATGGAGCTGAAACAGCGGCAATCGCAGCTGCATGCTTTGCAGAGCCAAATTAATCCTCATTTTCTGTTCAATGCGTTAGAAACGATTCGGATGCGCAGTCTGATTAAGCAAGAGAATGAAACGGCCAAGATCATTAAGAATATGGCTAAAATATTTCGCCGATCCTTGGAATGGGGCGGAGATTGGGTCACGTTCCGTGATGAGCTAGACTTGATATTATGCTTCCTAGAAATTCAGAAATACCGTTTCGGTGACAAGTTGAGCTACCGCTTTGAGGTTGAAGATTCTGTGTATGATTGCAAAATCCCTAAAATGACCTTACTCCCTTTCATTGAAAATGCGAGTCTGCATGGGATTGAACCCTTGCAAGGGCATGGTTTAATTGAACTTAAAGCAACGCGAGTCGGCGATGAGCTGCACTTTACGATTTCCGATAGCGGGATCGGGATGCCGCAGGAGAAGGTAGCGCTATTGAACGCCTACATGATGAATGGGGAAGACGTCAGCGAGCACGTTGGCATGAAGAACGCTTTTCTGCGGCTCAAATTGTATTATGGCAGCGCGATGGCTGTGCAGATTATTAGTGAGGGCGGTACGGGTACGATCGTCAAAATTGTAACACCCGTGAAGGCCAGCACGGGCCAAAGCGAATCTATGCTTTACTAAGAAGATTCTAAACTTTACTGGGTAATCAAGCTGGCGGCGGTTTTATATAATGAAAGTGCTTACAAGAAAGAGTTGAGAGGGGAGCTTCACTCAGAATGAAGAAACTACAATTAGTAACCATGAGTACATTGTTAGCGCTTTCGCTTAGCGCATGCAGCAGTTCTAAGACAGCAGATCCCGTAACTTCCGCAGCACCAAGCACTCCTAGTGGTACAGCTGCAGCAGCAGACGTTAAACCGGCTACATTCAGTTATTTCTTGTTCAACGCTGGGAAGAACATCAACACCAATGAAACACCAATTGGAAAAGAGTTGGAGAAGCAAACGGGGGTTAACTTCAAAGTTGAGAACCTTGTTGGGGAATCCAAAACGAAATCTGGTGTCATGATCGCCGGTAATGAATTTCCGGATGTTATTCAGCCAGAGGGTGAAATTGACAAGTTCATGGATGCAGGCGCATTCATTCCACTCGATGATTTAATTGCCAAATACGGTCCGAACATTAAGCGTGTATATGGCCCTTATTTCGACAAAATGAAACAAAAAGACGGTAAAATTTATCACCTTCCTTTTAGTGCCAACCAAGGCTTTATCGCTAACCCGAACGTAGACCAAGGTGCATTCTGGATCCAACGCGGCGTGTTGAAGGAGCTTGGCTATCCGAAGCTAACGACGCTTGATGAGTACTTTAATGCCATTAAGACTTATAAAGATAAACATCCACAAGTGGATGGCAAGGACACAATCGGGTTCTCCGTCATGACGTATGACACGAACTTCTTCACGATTACGAACCCTGCTTTCCATCTAGCTGGCTATCCGAATGATGGCGGACTTCTGATTGACTTGAAGACGCACGAAGCGAAGAGCAATGCGATTGATGAAGCAACAACGAAACGTTGGGTGAAAAAGCTCAATGAAGTGAATACATCAGGTCTATTCGATAAAGAATCATTCACAATGAACAAAGACCAATACTTGGCGAAATTGACTTCTGGTCGCGTGCTTGGTTACTTCGCATATGACTGGCAAGTGGGCGATGCTCGTAACAACTTGGCTAAAGCTGGCGTAGATGACAAGCGCTATGTTGCCCTGCCAATCGTGTTCGACAAAGGCGTTAAGGACCAATACTTAGATCCGCCTTCCTTCGTAAATAACCGTGGTATCTCCATTTCCAAGAGCGCAAAAGACCCTGTTCGCATTATTCAATTCTTTGATAACATGCTGAAGGACGAGAATCAAATCCTTTCGCAATGGGGTATTAAAGGTCAAACGTATGAAGTGGACGACAAAGGCAAGTTCTTCCGTACGGATGAGCAAATTGCAAAAATTAAAGATCCTAAGTTCTATGAAGATTTCGGTTTGAAGCAATTCGCTTACAATTGGCCGCGTTATGGCAGCTTCTCTGTTGTCAAAGGGGATAATGCCTTCGATCCGAACAAACAGCCAACTGTTGCTGAGAAGAACTATACCGATGGCGATAAAGCACTTCTGAAAGCATACAATGCGAAAGTATTTACGGATATGTTTAGCAAGCCAGATGAGCGTCCTTGGTACCCTGCATGGAGTATCAACAAAGGTCAAGGGACACCTGAACAAATTTTTGAGCAAAAAATGGGTGATCTTCAGAAGAAGGCTTATCCAGAAATGATTCTAGCGTCACCTGATAAATTCGAGAAAGTATGGACGGATTATGTGGCACAAGCAAGCAAGCTAGACATTAAAGGTTATGAAGCATTTATTACGAAAGTTGTTAAAGATCGCGTTGCAGGTAACTGGGCAAAATAAGTGTTAAGAGGGCGCCGGCACGAGCGCACGTGGTTCGTGTCAGGCGCCCTTTCTTTTAGAGATAAAAGGCAGTGATGGAGGAGATTGATTTTCTATGGAGAGCTTAACTGAAAATTCCCTAACGAGCAGGCAAAAGCTATCCGGGAAATCAACGGGAATAGCTTTGTTTTTTCAAAGGCTGGGTAAACAAAAAGTATTGATGGCCATGTCGCTTCCTTTTCTAATTTGGCTTTTTATTTTCAAATACGTTCCACTTTGGGGCTGGTCTATCGCGTTCCAAAAGTATCGCCCTGCCAAGAAGTTCTCCGAGCAGGAATGGGTTGGCTTTGATCAATTTAAATTCCTATTCCAGGATGATGGATTCATTCGTGTTATGCGTAATACGCTTGCGATGAGTACGATTAATCTCGTGCTAGGTTTCGTTACAGCGGTTACATTAGCTATTCTTCTCAATGAGTTGCGTCGTGTTATTTTCAAGCGTCTTGTACAGACGGTCAGTTATTTGCCTCACTTTATTTCCTGGGTTGTGGCAGCGAGTATTGTTTCGGGTGCGTTGTCTACGGACGGCGGTATTATCAATGAAATGTTAATGAAATTGCATGTGATTAGTGAACCCATTCTATGGCTCGGTAAGGGCGAATATTTCTGGGGGATCCTTGGTGCATCTGAGGTTTGGAAGAACGTAGGCTGGAACACGATCATTTATTTGGCGGCTATGACAACGATTGATCCGGCACTCTATGAGTCGGCGGAAATGGACGGAGCCAGCAGATTGCAGCGCATTTTGCATATTACGATTCCTGGCATTAAACCGGTTATTATCATCTTGCTAATTATGAATTTAGGTCACATTCTTGAGTCGGGCTTTGAACCGCAGTACCTGCTCAAAAATGGGATGAACATAGATTACGCAGAAAATCTTGATATTTTCGTACTCAATTACGGCATCAACTTGGGGAACTTCTCGTTGGCAACGGCGGCAGGCATCTTCAAGACAGTGGTTAGTTTTATCTTCTTAATCGGTGCGAATCAAATCGCTAAACGTGCCGGTGAAGCTAGATTATTCTAATTCTGACCATTTCATAAGGAGGTATCAGCTATGGAAGCTACGCAACAATCAAGCTCGAGCAGGCGAAGTACGGGTGTAGGTGATCGTCTGTTCGATATTTTTAATATCATTTTTATGTGCTGTCTCGTCGTGGTTACACTATATCCCTTCATCAACACGCTTGCCGTAGCTCTCAATGATGCCAATGATGCGGTTCGCGGAGGGATTTATCTATTCCCAAGAATGTGGACGATAGATAATTTCAAATATGTGTTTAGTGAAGCCGCCATTGTGCATGCTTTCTTCATTTCCGTGATGAGGACGTTGATTGGCACAGTCGTAACGGTATTCTGTTCGGCGATGGTGGCCTACACGATGTCGCGTCAAGAGTATGTGCTTCGTAAGTTTGTTACGATTTCTTTTATTTTCACAATGTACTTCAGTGGTGGCTTGATCCCAGGTTACTTGCTGATTCGTGATCTCGGTATGGTTGGAAGCTTCTGGGTGTATATCATTCCGGGCATGATCGGCGTGTTCAATCTGATTGTCATTCGCTCCTTTATCGAAGGATTGCCGGATGGCATTATGGAAGCGGCTCGTATTGACGGTGCTAATGATTTTTCGATGTTCATGCGTATTGTGCTTCCGCTCGTTGTTCCCGTCTTGGCGACCGTTGCCCTATTCAGCGCGGTAGGCCAATGGAATTCCTGGTTTGATGTCTTCTTGTACAACTCGTCCAAGGAAAACTTGAGTACCTTGCAGTATGAGTTGATGAAAATATTGCAAAACACGAATACGCAGACGTCGCAATCCGCCGCAGACGTATTCGCCAGCAGTGCGAATACAGGCGCAGCCTTAGTGACGCCAACATCGATTCGTGCGACGATGACGATCGTGGTAAGCGTTCCGATCATTATGGTCTATCCGTTCCTGCAAAAGTACTTTGTTAAAGGTATGACGGTTGGTGGCGTAAAAGGATAACAAAACGAGCGGTGAACCCCCGGCATCTCACATGTCTCGGGGGTTCATTTCATGAGGAGGCAATAATAATGGACAAACAAGCGACAGGTACCTCGACTTTGGGAGGCTACCGTAATTTATTCGCTGAATATGGCTATGCGGAAGAAGCGATACAAGCCAAGCTTGCGGACATGTGGAACCAAGTGTTCCACGGCGATGAGGACACAAGGATTTATTACGAAGCGGGCGATGCCGGAGCGTATTTGCTGGATACAGGTAACTTGGACGTGCGGACGGAAGGCATGTCCTACGGCATGATGATCGCTGTGCAGTTGGGTCACAAGGATGTTTTTGATCGAATTTGGAAGTGGACACACACGAACATGCTGTTGACCGAGGGCGATAATGCGGGTTATTTTGCTTGGTCGTGCT